>JAZOMB010000028.1:0-16700 GCA_045653515.1 Victivallaceae bacterium
GACAAGTCTGGAGCAGCCATACCTCGCTTTTTTTGAAAAAGGATGGGGGGCGTGGGGGAAGGGATACTTCGGTGCCGACGTTCGGCTTTTTCCCGTGAAAAAAAGTTTTTCCTTTCCCCCACATCACCGACCTTTATCGGGAATAGTCCGTAATAAAATATACATCGCCGGACAAACGTTGTCAAATCAGGCGGAAACGCTTAACGGGCGGGTTTTGCTTCGGCGATGACGAAGGCGGGGAAGCCGGGGATCTGCCACTTGGAAAGCAACTCTTTTATCCGCGGCTGTGTCGGGTCTTCGGCGGGGAATGATACGGCGATAAAGTTGTCATTTATAATGACGGCAACTTCCGGGGCTTTCAAGGTCGTCCGTTCCATTTCAAGGCAATTTTTGCACCACGAAGCGCCGAACTTTATCAGGAGCGGCTTGTTTTCTTTGCGGGCAAGGGCGGCGGCGTTTTCCAGCGCTGTGAACGGCTCGGAGCTGGTGACCGTTTCAGCATTGGCACGGCTGCTGTTCCGGAAGAGTTTCCACCCCAGCGCAAAGTAATAAATTCCCATCGCCAGTACCGCAAATGCCAGAATATACTTCACTGCCAGCATAAATTTGCCCGGTTTCGGCAATACCGACAACCCCATTCCCGCAAACGGCCACGGCAATGCCATACCGATCCCCAGCAGAAAGGGCAGAAACAATGCCCAGCTGTTGCCCGCATTGTACTCCCTTGCCACAAAAATCAATACGCTTATCACCACCGGCGCCACGCACGCGCCCGCCAGCAATGCCGACATCGCCCCCAGCACAAAGGCGATAAAGAGCGCAGAACCTTTGAGTTTTTGCGGCGAAATGCGCAATGAGCTGGCGAAGTTGAAGTTGATCACTCCCACCATACACAATGCCAGAAGCACAAAAACTCCGCCGATGATGAAGTTGAATATGGGCATACTGTTGAGCGTTCCGAAACCGATGCCGAGCAATGCCGCACCAAGTCCGAGCAGGCCGTAGGCGATCGCCATACCGCTTCCGTAAGCAAGGCCGCGACGGAAGCCCGCCGCTCCGCCCCCCTTGGCGCCGATGATGATCAATGTTACCGGAACCATCGGCAGTATGCACGGAGTGAAATTGAGTCCGAGCCCGCCGAGAAGAGTGAGCAGCAATATGCCGATGATTCCCGCATCGCCGAAAAAGCCTTTATCGCTTTCGCCTTTGAGAAAGTCGATAAACTCTTGTTTATTCATCAACCCTTCGGCTTTGCGGATGACATCATATTTTTCCGCGTCAGATATTTCCGGTGCGGCAGCTGCCTGATTGGCGGAATTGAATTCAACATCTTCGGGCATAAAACACATCCCCGCGGCACTGCAGCCCTGAAACGATACGCTGCCGGTAATGCTGCTCCCCGGCACGAGCCAATGCCATTTGCCGGGGGTGAGTTTCGCAGTTTTTTCTCCGGTGAACTTTGGCGTTGCCGGTTTACCCGAAGCATCTTTCAGATCGAAGGTTATCGCTTCCAGATCGATATAATGTCCGTCGGCAACGGTCAAGGTTATCGTGGTGATATCAGCTTTACTGCTGTGCGTCCACGAAAATGGAGTGACCGATTTTGCCCAAAGCAATACCGGCAGTAAAAGGGTGAAAAGTGATAAAATGAAACGTTTCATTTTATAGCCTTTTCGATCTGCTTGATGTATTCAGCGGCGGGATAGGCGCCGACGATGCGTTCAAGAATTCTGCCATCGCTGGAAACGATGACCGCCGTCGGGACGTAGGGGCCGGGGTTGAGTTTGCGGCGGAGCTTGGCAACCATGGCCCGTTCTTCGGCACTCTGCTGGGTACGGCGCGGCGAATCCATATAGACCAGAACCAGTTTTTTCTGTGCGAAATCCATAAATTCCGGCTTGCTCAAAGCGTGTTCATTCAAGGCAATACAGCCGGGGCACCAGTCGGAACCGGTGAAAAGCACCAGAATAGCTTTTTTCTCTTTCTGCGCCTGTTTGACTGCGGCATCATAATCAGTTAGCCAGTTTTTAGGCGCGGCGAAAAGTGAAATGGATGCGGTAAAGACGATGAGTGCGGATGCAATGATTTTTTTCATAGTAAGACCTCCTGAATTGGTTTGTTTTGAAAAAATTTGTTACAGAAAAAATTATATTCACAAAATGGACAATGTTCCGGATTGACCGGAATATTCTCCAATGGTTGTGCGATGAGTTCCTGCCAGTATGCGCCGTCTTCGGAGATCCGGCGGAGCGTTTCAGTTACTTTGAGTTCGATACCGGCTTCATAAAATTCTCCTGTCTCCCGGCGGTAGCCGAATGAGCGCACCAGATGCGGCTCTCTGCCCAGAGCGTTTACCGCATAAAACTTGTGCAGTAACGCAATGAAGTTGTCACAGCTGCACTCAATTATCCAGAGGATGCCGTTGTTTTCCAGCGCCGCCAGCGGTGCGCAGTAACAGCACAGATCGTTGATCTGCACCTGAAGCGGATTGGCGATCTCACGGTGCTGAAGCGGAGGAGTTGAACTCAACAGCTGCCAAAGCTCTTTTTTGACCGCATCACAGCGGATGCGGATGCCTTTTTGCGCGAGATCGACCAGATTTGACAAGTGGCAATGGGAATTTTCAAGCTCTCTGATAAAGAGCTTTTTGTGGTCGGCAGCGGCATTGCCGCAGAGCATTTGTTCCAAGTCGCGGTCGAAGCGGCAAGTGAGGATCGATGCCAGTTTTTCTGGCGTGGTAAACGGCAGCTCCTGAAGGTAGAACATCCGTCGTACCGTCTCATCAAATATCCTGTTCAAATATTGTTCCAAAGGTATCCGCCGCCGCAAATCGTGGATAAGACGATGCATTTTATCGCTCTCTTTGTCGGCACCGAGGCGGGCTTCCCGATAGCATAGTGCCGCCTTGCGCGGACAGATGCGGCGCATCTGATGGCGCGAACGCGACCAGGCGTGAACGGGATAATCACAATATTCCATAGGGGAAGACCTGCATTGCTTGAGTTTCGTGGATCCAGCCCCCGGTGTCATCGCAGACGATGCGCAGCCAGGAGCCGCGTTTTTCGATCATCACGGCGCTGACTCCGGAGGTGATTTTCTTGAGTACAGTTCCGGAATTTTCCACCGGAAGTGAACGGAGTTCGATGGTTTTTCCGGTCAAAATGAGTTGAGATGGTGAGTAGCTGCTGTCAGCTTGACCCAGCGCGGCGAGCAATGCCAGCACGATCATAAACAGCAGCACTCCGGCACCGCTCCAGCGCAGAGCGCTGCTGCCGCAGCCGCGCAGAATGATGATCAGGCAAAGTATGAAAAATCCGATCCCGGCCGCGGCAAGATATTGGTCGGGGCGGAAGAGCGAATCGCGCAGGGTGGTCAGGTGACTGGTGAAACTGCCTGCATCGTCAGCGGGGGAGAGCTGTAATTTTTCTTCAGTGAGCTTCAAATTGGCACGCACCTCCAAATCGCCGGGAGCGAGCAGTTTGGCGCGGCTGAACCAGACCCGCGCTTCGGGGTAGTTGCCGAGTTTGAACTCGGTACAGCCGAGATTGTAGAGCAGAGGTACAGAGAGCTGATCGCTCTGCAATGCGCGGCGGTACTCTTCAGCGGCTTTTGTATAATCGCCGCGGTCGAATGCGGCATTGGCGGCGGCAAAACTGCTGCCGTGCAAACTGACTGCGGAACAGAGCAGAAGCAGAACGGTCAGACGTTTGAGGAATTTCAGCAGTTTTTTGCGCAACGCGGGATCATCGCTCTGTCGGACGGCTCCCGGGGCGAAGCTGCTGCGGGCGGCATTGGAGAAGAATTCTTTCAAGTCCGCATCGGCGATGTGGTCGGCGATATCCTGCGCCGTGGCTCCGGCATCCAAACCGGAAAGCTCCGCGATCTCTGCTACGCCGAATTTTTCCACCGTTGCCGCGAGGTCGGAGGATTTTTCCAATTCATTGCAGAGCATCTTTATCCGCTTCTGGCTTTCGCGGCGGTGTTTGCGGTTACCGGTTGGGCGGTTTTTCAATATCTTTCTTGCCAGCAGATCAAAAATCAAGAGCAGTATGCCGCCGCCGAAGGTGACCAAAAGCAGGATTTTCTGATTGGCGATAAGGGGGATTTTGACCGTTGAAGCACGATCGGCTTTCAGATAGCTCAAACCGTCGGGCAGAGCCACCGGAGTTTCCGGTTCAACGATTTTTGCGGGGGCTTTCTGCGCTTGCGGAGCTTCCGGTGCCGGTGCGGGTGCGGCTGGAGCTGACGGTTGATTTACCGAGCCCGGGGTGACGGCAAGCGATGGAGTTTGTACGCTCACTTGCCAGGCGTTTTTGATCGTGTCAAAGTAGGCAAGTTTCAACTGGAAGCTTTTTTCTCCGGTGGACAGCGGCACCAAGGCGTAACGGATGGAGATGCGGCCGTTTTTGCGGATGGTCTCCGGAGGATAGACGCGGAAGCCGTCGAGTTTGAGTTCGGGTACTTTGAGAGGGATCTCTTCCAGATTTCCGGAGAAGTTTTCAGGTATCAGCGAAATTTCCAGTTCAGCCACCTCACCGCTCCGGCAGCTCGCGGTGCTGAATTTGGCACTGCATTTCCAAAGCCCGGTCAGGCCGAGGTCAATGGCTCCGGCAGGGAGCGGCGGCAGGGGAACGACCTTGAACCCGGCTTGATCTTTCAGCGTAAGCGGTATTGTTTCCGGCCGTCCGAAGCTGGAACTTCTGCCGAAAAAGCTGTTGAATATATCATCGCCGAAGTCATCACGGGAGACATTGCGGCGCTCCCGGACGGTGATGTTAAGTTCCGCCTGCGGGAAAAAGTCGCCGCTGACGGCGGTCAATGCCGAAATGGTAAAGGGATAGACGACATATTCACTGCCGTTTTCATTTTTTACGATGGGGTTGTACTGCCGGACAAGTTTCCCGGTGGCGGGATCTTTCTGCAAAACGGCATTGCCAAGACCCGTAATGGCGGGCATAGAGATATTCAGCAGTTCAAAATTTTCCGGGATGTAAAGTTCCAGATGCAGGGCGATTTTTTCGCCGGGGCGCAACGGACGCTCCGGAGTGCTGAAAAGTTTGCCGAATGGTTTGAGCGTTTCCGGTTCGGTTTTGGGGCGGCTGCCTGCGGGGAGAACTTCCAGAGAATATGGTTCGCTTTTAAGCTCTTTTTTTCCGCAGCGTACGGTGACGGGCGGAATTTCCAGTTTGCCTGCTGTTGAAACGGTGAGCTGACGGACAAAGCTGTAACTTATCTGCGGCTGACCCGAATTGCTCATGGTCATTCTGGTACTGTCGGAGCGCATATTGTAGTTCCAGCGTGCGGTGGAGGGGAGTTCGGGTAAAATCACTTCGGCGCCGCCGCGTTCGGCAGTGTTTGCGGTGATGGTCACGCGCACCGCTTCGCCTGCTTCCGGCTGGGCGGGGCGGAAGGAAATCTGCACCGGAGATGCGGCAAATAATATTGCCTGACAGCACAACAACAATTGTATAAGAATGTTTTTAGTTTTCGACATATTTTTTACCAATCTTTTTCTACTTGAGCCGGAGTTCTGCCCGGATTGTTGCGGTTGCGGAGCTGTTGGCGCATTTTAGCGGCTTCATCATCGAGCATTTTCAACTGCTGTTCGCCGGAACGTTTTTTCTCTTCGGCTTTGCGTTCAGCTTCGGCGCGTTCAGCGGCCTGTTTTTCAGCTGAACTGTCTTGTTTTTTCTCTTGCTGCTGATTTTGGGAGCCGGAATTCTGCTTTTGCTCTTTTTCCGGTTTGCCCAAAGCTTCTACCGCCTTATCCAGATGTTTCTGAACATCTTTTTTATCGGCACCTGAAGCTTGTTTGCGGGCGGCTTCTTCCAATTCTCTGCGGGCATTTTCCGCATTCTGCTGAAGTTTGTCCTGTTTCATTTCACCGGCTTTGTCAGCCAGATCTCTGGCGGCTTGAGCGGCATCTTTGATCTGCTGATTTTGTTGCTGATTTTGTTGTTTATTCTGTTTATTCTGCTGTTGATTTTTCTGATTCTGCTGTGCGGCATTCTGAGCTTGCTGTTGAGCTTTCTGCTGCTGTTTTTTAAGCTCTTCGATCTGTTTTTTGAGCTTTTCCAGTTCCTGCCGGTCAAGTTCCAACTGGCGCATATTGGAGGCGGCGCGGCGGTTTTCGCCGGAGTTCAAGGTCAGCACTTGCGAGTAAAACTCTTTGCCTGCATCGAGTTCCTTTTTGGCTTTGTCCAGCTCCTGCAATGCCGCATCGAGCTGCTGGCGGGAAACCTGCTGCTGCGCTCCGGATATGACCGAACGTCCGCGGGTGTGAAAAGCCACTCCGGAATTGTGCAGGGCGCGGCTCTGAAGTTCATAATTGCCGGAGCTTTTGCGGATGACCTCTTCGTAAAGTTTCAACGCTTCCGGATCGTTCTGCTGTTGCTTTTGAAGTGCGAGATTGTACAACTGCAAGGCATCCTGCGGCAATGGCGCTTCTGCGTTGCTGTTTTCTCCGGCTCCGGCGGCGGAGAACGCGGTGAGCAGGGCGAAAATCATCAAAAGCATTGAGTTTGCTTTGCGGGAATTTTTTCCCGGAGCTTCGGAGATGACGGCGGCGATCAGGATCAATATAAATCCTGCGGCGAAGAACCACGGAAACTCTTCGCGCAGCTGCAGACGTTTATTCATCTGCCGCTCCTGTGTGCCGAGGCGGCGGAGCGCATTGTCGATAACTGTACTGCCGATATCGCCGACCGTACTGCGGACATAGACGCCGCCTGTTTCGGATGCGAGTTTGCTTAAAGATGTTTCATTGAGTTTGCTGGCGGCGGGCGTGCCGTCTTTCTGGCGCATAAAACCGCCTTTGCCGTCCGGAACGGGCGCGGCAACTGCCGGATCGCCGAAACCGGCGACGATCAGCGGGATGCGGCGCTTTTTGAATGTTTCGACCAGACGTTCGGCACTGCCGCTCAATTCATCACCGTCGGTGAGGATAAGCACCGCGCAATTGTTTCCTTCCGCCGCGCTGAATGCCCGGTCGGCAGTCCGCAGGGCGCGTTCGATATTGGTTCCGCCAAGCGGCACGGTGTCGGTATCCAATTCCTTTATATACTCAGCAAGCGCGGTGCGGTCGGAGGTCAGAGGACAACTCAGAAAGGCGTTTCCTGCAAAGGCGATCAAACCGAAGCGGTCGCCGGGATTGGCGGCAATGACTTCACGCAGGAGAAATTTCGCCTGCTCCATCCGCGACGGCGGCAGGTCGGTCGCACGCATACTTTTTGACACGTCGAACAGCACCATAACATCCCGTCCGGAATTGCGCAGTGGAAGCGGAATATTTTTCCAGCCGGGGCGGGCGGCGCCGCAGATGATCAAAACAGCTGCCGCAGTATAAAGCAGATATTTCCAGCGGCGTGCGGGATAGGATATCTGCAGCGCTTCCGGAGTTGCGGCGTTGACGCCGAGCAGCTGTTTCAACAGCCGTTTCCGCCGTCTGGCGGCATTCAGACACAACAGCAGTATCAGGATGACTGCCGCCGGAATCAGTAAAAGTACATAGGGCGCAAGGTATCTCATCGTAAAAAGTCCTCCTCTTCTTTCATCCAAAAGAATATAATCACAAATGGACAAAAATCAAGCCTGTCGCCGCAGATAGAAGCGGAAAAAGAAAAAAATTACGCCTTTTTTATAAAAAAGCTTGCAAAATTGATTTTGAGCGTGTAGTTTATATAAATGTATGGTATAGTGTATAAATAAAAGGATAAATGGCAGTAATTTATGGAACGGAAAACAATCAGTCAGGCCCAGATTTATGTGCGTGATGCTCTCAACCGCGCCAATCAGAGGGCTTCGGTACGGGATTTTGAAGGTGCTGTGAAGACTCTTCTGCCCGCCATCAAGCGTAATCCGGATATTCCAATCCTCTTTGAGAAGATCCGTGAATACGAAATCAACAAGCTGAAAATGCAGGGCGGAGGAGATAAGTTTTTTGCGCTGCTGGCAGCGTTTTTCCAGTTGCCCATCATCCGGATAATCGGTTTGGTCGACCCCCTGAAAGCTATGGCTATGTGTGAAGCACATCTGGCGAACTATGTCGATAATCCGATGATCCTCAACGCACTTGCAGCGATCTCCGACAGCGCCGATGCCCCCTGGGGTGTGGTCAGCGCACTCAAGACTCTGGATAAACTTCATCCCGGTAATCAGGTGAGAATGCGTAAACTTGCCGATGCTATGCAGCAGAATAATCAGGCGCTCGATGCGTTGAAGATCCATCAGGCGTTGATGAAAGATTCCAATACCACTATGGAACAGCAGGCGGAACTGCGTTCGGCAATGGCTCTGGCAAGTATCGAACGCGGTAACTTCAACGACCGCCGCAACGCTCACGCCAATGCCGCCGATGCCGATGATGCCCGTATCGCCCAGCTGCTCGAAGGTACCATCCACGATGCCGAACAGGCGCAGGTGCTTATCGACCGATTTACGGCAGAGCTCAAGAAAAATGATTCGCTGGATATGCGCCGCAAACTGGCTGATGCCTATATGGTTGCCGAACGTTTCGACGATGCTTTGCAGGAATACCGCAACGTTGCCGATAAGATCGGTGTTATGGACCCGGTGCTTGACAAACATATCGAAAAGGCGTATATTTCTCAGCTTAAACAGAATATCGTTGTCTTGCAGCAGCATCCGGAGATCAGCGAAGATCCTGCCGCGCAGATCGCTGAATTTGAACAGGAGATCATCAATTACCGCTGGCGCCACACCGTCCGCCGCGCCGAAAAGTTCGCCGGTGATATGCAGCTGCAGTATGATCTCGGCGTTTTGCAGTTTGAGCATGGTATGTACGATGAAGCCGAACAGACCTTCGTCCGCGTCTCCGACAACCCGCAGAAGCGCCGCGCCAGTCTGGTTTATCTCGGCCGTTGTGCTCTGGCGAAAAATAATCCCGCCAAAGCTGTCGAATATATCGAAACTGCCATCAATGAAATGTTCCGTATGGATATTCAGAAGCGTGAAGCTCTTTACTATCTCGGTATTGCCAGTGAAGCTGTCGGCGATACCGCCAAGGCGCTTGATGCTTATCGTAAAATCAGTGCAAATATGAAAAACTACCGCGATATTCAGGAGCGCATCGCCGCTTTGTCTGAAAACGCTAATTCCAATGTCAGTGAGTAATATATACTTTTTGAGGAAAGGATAACAATATGTCAGATCAAAACAACATCTCATCCAATCCCGAGGCGATCAATGCCCGTAAAACGGTTCGTCTCAGTGCAATCCAGGCAGACGCAGAAAATACCAATTCCGGCCGCATGGATATGATCAGCGATACTCAGACTCGCCGTACCGTCAAGCTCAAGCCGCTTACCACTGCGGTTCCTGTCCCCATCACGCCCGCCGCCCCGATGGCGGCAACCCCCTCTGTTGATGATACCAGCACCCGCAAATCCCCTGTGCTGAAACCGGCCGCTCCGATGAGCAAGCTTCCGAGCATCACCCCCGGCGCTCCGATGTCTGCGGCTCCATCCATCGACGATACCAGTACCCGCAAAGCTCCGGTGCTGAAACCGACTATGCCGATGAGCAAGCTTCCGAGCATCACCCCTGCTGCCCCGATGTCTGCGGCCCCCTCTGTCGATGATACCAGCACCCGCAAAGCTCCGGTGCTGAGACCTGCCGCTTCCAAGCTCCCCGGCATCACCCCTGCTGCTCCGATGTCCGCGGCTCCTTCCGTTGATGATACCAGCACCCGCAAAGCTCCGGTGCTGAAACCTGCCGCTTCCAAGCTTCCGGGCATCGCTCCCGCCGCTCCGATGGCGGCTGCTCCCTCCGTCGACGATACCAGCACCCGTAAAGCTCCCATTCTGAAGCCGGCTGCTTCTGCCCAGCCGTCTGTTGATGCTGCGGCTCCCGTCGAAGGCGATCAGACGGTGCGTATCCAGCGTCCCAAACGTCCTGCCGCTCCGGCTCCGGCTCCCGCCGCTCCTGCTGCCGCCAAACCTGCGGTTCCCGCTCCGGCTCCCGCCGCCCCTGCGGTTCCTGCCGCTCCGGCAGTTCCCCCGGTCAAACCTGCCGCTCCGGCAGCCGCTCCTGTTGCTCCTGTTGCTCAGGAAGAACCTGCGAAGAAATTTAAAGCTGTTGATACCGGCGTTGCCAAAGCTTCTCCGGTCTATACGGTTCTGGCAGTTGCGACTTTGCTTTTCGCCATCGCCGGTGCGGTCATCACCGCTTCGCACTATGTGAAGTTTGACCACAAGCTCGACTACACCCACTTGCTCCCCGGATTGCCGAAGTAAGTGAGCGTTATTCGCGAATGATGCGCGGCGCGCCCCCTCGGGCGCGCTGACTGGAAAAAGAGCGGGGAAGCTCGTGAACCTGAGTTCACGTCTCCCCGTTCTTTTTTTTGTCATCATCTCACGATCATTACGCGATTGAAACCTGTGTGGTTCGGATAGCTCGCCGCTGGAGTTTACGCCTGTCGTTGGGCTGAAAGCGCAACAGACCAGTGGTAGCCGCTGTCGCAGCGGATGATTCCGGTTCGACGGCGGATTTTTTTTATAACAGGGCGGGACACGGCATTTCAGAATGCCGGAATTTTTTCACCCTTTTCTGGCGACTTTAAAAATGATGATTTTTGTGGAGTGATTGAATGGAGCCGGATCTGCCACTTGCATTGTCGCATTGCAATACTCTTCAGGAATGTCGATCAGGCTTCCGCGTGTGAGGTATTTACCATCGCAGAGCGCATCGGCGGCGGCAAGAAAATCTCTGCCGGACAGATAGAGCGCATTGTTGACCATAATGATCTCACCGCCGTCGCGCACCAGCGGGCGCACCTTATTGACCGGGCCGACCGGATTATTCAAAAGATCGACCGTCCCCTTGGAGCTCTGGCTGAAAAACGGCGGGTCAAGGATGACGGTATCAAACAATTTTCCCGCTTTTTTGAATGCGGACATCACGGGGAAAAAGTTGCCTTCGACGATCTCCATTTTTCCGGCATCAAATCCATTGAGTTCCACCGATTTTCCCGCAAGCGTGAGAAATTTGCCTGAGAGGTCGCTCTGGACGACCTGCGCAGCGTTGCCCGCCAGCGCGGCGATGCCCAGACTTCCAGTGTAGGCAAAGGTGTTCAATACGGTTTTATTTGCGGAATTTTCAATCAGATACTTCCGCAGATTCCGAGTGTCGCCGTAGAAACTGCAATCCTGATTCAAGGTCAGGTCGACGGCATACTGCACATTGTGTTCAACGATGACGTTATCCGGAGTTCCGGCAAGGATGATGCCGTTGCGTTCACGGAAGTTGCGGCTGTTTTTCCACTTGTAGAGCAGTGAAAAATTTGCCTCGCGGCTGATCTCTTCTGCCGCATCGCGATATGCGCCGTCAGGCGTGTGGTCGGAGATGACCAGCGTATTGCTGTAGCGTTCAATGACGATTTTTGGCAGATCGTGGTTCAAGTGGAACATACCGCCGCTTTCGCCGGAGGTCAACGCCATCTGGCAGAGGGTTTGCAATTTATCCTTCATTTTTCATCGCCTTTGCGTTCCGTATGGTATAGATCCAGAGCGCGGCTTCAAAAAGGAGATAGCACGGCAGCGCCATAAGCACCTGACTTGCCACATCCGGCGGAGTGAGAAATCCTGCCACGATAAGTATCACAATGATTACCCAGCGCCGCATCTTTTTGA
This sequence comes from Victivallaceae bacterium, assembly GCA_045653515.1. Classification (GTDB taxonomy): domain Bacteria; phylum Verrucomicrobiota; class Lentisphaeria; order Victivallales; family Victivallaceae; genus UBA1784. The sequence goes on from JAZOMB010000028.1 coordinate 11,649, forward strand.
GCTGTTCGAGAGTCAGTACCCCCAGACTCAATAATGCGTAGACGATAAGCGGAAATTGAAATACCAGCATCCCGGCGATCACCAGACCCAGTACCAGCGAAACAAAGTTGCCGATGCCGATGACGGGGGTGAATTCATTGCCTGCCAGCGAAATGGAAAACTTCATCACCGCCGGAACCATACCGAAAAGTGCCATGCCGCCCCCCAGAAATGCCAGAATAATGATGAAAAACATAGGGACAGCCAGTTTGCCGACCTCTTCGCGGTGCAGGGCGGGGCGCACGAAGTCCCAGACGAATTTCACCGTAAAGGGGAATGAGACCGCCGCCGCCGCCAGCATGGTAACTTCCAAACGGACAAAGAACGGCTCCATCAAAGAAAAATAGTGCAGTTGGAAGCCTTCGGGTGCGGCGAATTTCAGCAGACGGTCAACCATCTTACCTGAGTATATCCAGCCGGGTATGCATAATAAAGCGAATACGGCGAATATTTTAAAAAACATTCGCCGCAACGCTTCAAGGTGTTCCAGAACACCGCTCATACTTTTTTATCGTCCTGCGCTTCAGACTTGTCTGCGATCTGTTTATCCTGTTCGCTGTCAGCGTTTTTCAATTCATCGGCGAACTCATCGCGGGCGCGTTTGAACTCTTTTGTCGCTTTGCCCAGACTGCGGGCGATCTCAGGGATCCGGTTTGCCCCGAAGAGCAGCAGTACCACAAGTAAAATCAATACAATTTCAGGCCAACCCAAGCTCATAATCTTTTCTCCTTAAAAGTTAGCAATGTCGTCACAAATCCATTCCGCGCCGTCGCGGTACTTGTCAAGCGAATCAACGGGAGCGTCTTGGGCATCGGTTCCGAAAGCGCCGTCGCTTCCGGCGGAGATCAGGTCAAATCCGCCTTTGTTCAATACGCCCGGATAACGGTAGTAAACCGCGTTGCCCCAGGAGTCGATAACTTCGGTTCCGTTCAGGAAGCGGTTCATCGAATCCATTTCCATAGATTTTATAAAATGGCGGTAAAATTCAGAGTACATCTTGTTTTTGCCGGTGGCACTGGCATTGTAGGTGTACGGGGCATTACTGCCAATGGTAATTTTTTTGTTATCGGTATCGATTTGGATTTTGACGAAACCGTCTTTGGCAGGCGGCAGAAAACCGCTTTTTTGTTTGGCGAATTCAAAGGCGGCATTGAGGCGGGTGATCAATCCCTGCGTGGCAGATTCCCGCGCTTTACCGTTGGCATAGCTGTATCCGGCAAATCCCAGCGCGGCGAGCAGACCGATGATGGCGACCACGCCGAGGATCTCAATCAATGTAAAAGTGTTCCGTTTCATAAAAAGCTCCTTGATTTTGTGTCTATATGGGAATATAATATATAAAGGAGAAAAATGCAAGATGAAAATTGAAGGAAAATGTGTTTTAATTACCGGAAGTGCCAAAAGAGGCGGCGCTGAACTTGCCAGACTCTTTGCTCAACTCGGCGCAAAGGTGATTTTACATTGCAATACATCGGTCGCCGATGCTGAAAAGCTTTTGACTGCTCTGCACGGTTCAGCTCACCGGATCATCAGGGCGGATTTTGCCATTGATGCCGAAGTCGATGCTTTGATCGCGGCGGTAGGCAAGTTTGATATCCTTATCAACAACGCATCAATATTTTTCCGTCCCGGTTCGCCCGAAGATTTGAACAGCACCGCACTCTATCATCAGGTGAACTTCATTGCTCCCAAAAAATTGCTTGCCGCGTGGGCGGCACAGGAGCTTTCTGACGGGTGCGCCGTAAACATTCTCGATCAGGCGATACTCAAACCCGGTTCGGGCAGCTATTGGCAATCCCGTTATGATTTGTGGCAGCTCACTTATGAACTTGCCCGCACGCTGGGTAAACGCAATCTCCGGGTCAACGCTGTCGCTCCCGGGCCGATGCTTCCGCCCTATTGGAAACCGGAATCCAAAATGGAAAAAACTTTACCGACCTTGCCGCTTCCCCGACCGGTGGCGGTCGGAGATTTTGCGCAGGCAGTAAAGTTTCTCTGTGAAGCTGATTCTGTTACCGGAGCAGTTATCCCGGTTGATTGCGGTCAGCACCTGGTGTAAAGTTCAACGCCGCCGACAAAGGTGCTGCAGACATTGAATTCCTTGTCCAGAAGGACGATATCCGCGAGGAATCCGGGTTCCAATCGGCCGCGGTCAAAGAGCTTGAGCGACATCGCCGCCGAAAGTGAACTTGCTTTCACCGCTTCTTTGAGCGGCAATCCGGTGACTTCGACCACATTCTTGAACGCCGTCGCCAGCTGCAAGGTGCTTCCGGCGAGCGCACCGCCCTCTTTGAGCCGCGCCGCGCCATCGGCAACCACCACCGGCAGACCGCCGAGATCATATTCGCCGTTGGGCATTCCGGCGGCCCGCATCGCATCAGTGATGAGGATGACGTGTTCGGCGCCCTTGGTCTGGAAAACCAGTTTGATCATCGCAGGATCGATGTGCAGTTTGTCGCAGATAAGTTCAGCAAAGACATCCAGATGGAGCAATCCCGCTCCGACCAGACCGATATCCCGGTGGTGCAGCGGCGTCATCTGGTTGCAGAAATGGGACAAGTTGCGCAAACCCGCCTGATGCGCCAGAGAAAAGTCGCTGTATTTCGCTCCGCTGTGGGTGCAGGAGGGGGTGATGCCGCGGTTCAGCATCGCTGAGGTGAACTCGATACCGCCTGCCATTTCAACGGCGTAGGTGATCTTTTTCACGGGATAGACCGCATTGAGGCGGTCAACTTCCGCCGCATCGGGAAGACGCACGAATGCGGGGTTCTGGGCGCCGGCGCACTTGGGGTTGATGTAGGGACCTTCGAGGTGGACGCCCGGCATCCGGCAGCTGCGGCTCTGGTCGCACCTGGCGATGGCGCTCAAAGCGGAAGTGAGCTGTTCTTCGGAAACGGTGAGCGTGGTCGGCAGCAGCGTGGTCACGCCTTCAGCCAGTTTGCTTTCGGCGATAAGCTGAACTCCTGCGGCATCACCGTCGCAGAAGTCGTAATTGTTTCTGCCGTGGCAATGGACGTCAATAAATCCCGGCACCGCCATTTTGCCTTCGGCATCGATGACTTTCGCCCCGGCGGGAGCGGCAATTTCCGTCGCGGAAACGGCAGCGATCTTATCATTTTCGATCAGCAGTGAACCGCAGGAAATTTCCATATCAGGAGAGACGATATGTGCATTTTTGATTACAGTAAACATAGTATGATCCTTCAGTGTTGTATAAATGATGTTTTTATATAATATAGACGGAATATGACAAAATTAAATGTACAAAAATGCATTCTATATGGACAATAATGCAAAAATGCATATTGCACGGCTGAAATATTTGATTTCGCGGGGAAACAGCACTATATTAAACCGTTGACGATGTGTTACCAATAAATCAAAGGAAAGATTATTATGAGTTTGTCGCTTTTGATTCTTGCTGCCGGAATGGGCAGCCGTTATGGAAGTTTGAAACAGCTTGACCAGATGGGCCCATCCGGAGAAACGGTTATGGATTATTCCGTTTTCGATGCTTTGCGCTCCGGTTTTGACCGGGTGGTTTTTGTTATCCGCCGCGATTTTGAAGAGGAGTTCAAAAACGTTATCGGCAAACGCTACGAGGGTAAAGTCAAGGTCGAATACGCTTTTCAGGATATCAACGATCTGCCCGGCGATTTTAAATGCCCCGAAGGCCGCGTGAAACCCTGGGGTACCGCCCACGCCGTTTACGCCGCGCGCCATCTGCTCAATGAACCCTTTGCCGTTATCAACGCTGACGATTTCTACGGCCGCGACAGCTACACGCAGCTGGCAGATTATCTTTCCAATCCCCCCGCTGCGGGCAAAGTCCGCGGCTGTATCGCCAGCTTCATTCTGAGCAACACTTTGAGCGAAAACGGTTCTGTTTCCCGCGGTATCTGCTCTGCCGATGCCAACGGTCTGCTCAGCAAAGTCGTGGAAAATACCAAAATCTACCGCCGCAATGACGGAAAAGTTGTCAGCTTGATGGACGATGGTCAGGAAATTGAACTTACCGGAGATGAACCTGCTTCTATGAACTCGTGGGGCTTTATGCCGGAGATGGTCGCCGAAATCGAAACATTGTTCATCGACTTTTTGAGCAAACACGGCACCGAATTGAAGAGCGAATTCTACCTCCCCGGCGTGGTCGATACCCTTATCAATAACGGCAAAGCGGAGATCGCTATGCGTTACAGCAAGGACAGCTGGTTCGGCGTTACTTACAAAGAAGACCGTCCGATGGTTCAGGCTGCGTTGAAAAATCTGGTCGATTCCGGCGCCTATCCGGAAAAACTTTTTTAATTCCAGACGAGGGTGGATCTTATGGCAACTCCATACACGCAGCAGGAGATCCGGCGGCTGATCGGGATGTTTGATGTTTACGGCGATTTTCTTGTGGGTACTCCATTCGGCAACGGCAACGTAAACGATACTTTTCAGCTGACTTTCGATCAGGGTGGTGTCCGTCTGCACTACATTCTGCAGCGCATCAACTCCAATATCTTCAAACAGCCGGTCAAGGTTATGGAAAATGTTGCCCGCGTTACCGGACATATTTTGAAAAAAATCCGTGCCGCTCACGCCGAGACCAGAAAACGCACCATCCGTCTGCTCAATGCCCATGACGGCCGCCCCTTTGCCATTGATGATGTCGGCAACTGCTGGCGCGCATATATCTTTGTCGAACACGCCCGCGCCTACGAGGTTCTGGAAACCCCCGAACAGGCGTTCTGTGTCGCGCAGGGATTCGGTGAATTTCAGGCCCAGCTGGCTGACTTGCCCGGTCGTCTGTATGAGACCATTCCCGATTTTCACAACACACCCAAGCGCGTGGCACAGCTGGAGGCCGCCATCAAAGCTGACTGCTGCAACCGCGCAAAAGATGTTGAACGCGAAATCGAATTTGTCCTCTCCAGAAAAGACGAAGTCGACAAGCTGCTCAAACTCCACGCAAGCGGCGATATCCCTGAACGTATCACCCACAACGATACCAAAGCCAACAACATTCTG
>JAZOMB010000029.1:0-11694 GCA_045653515.1 Victivallaceae bacterium
CAATGGCGCGGCAAAATACTTCGCTTTTCTTGAAAAAGGGGTGAGGGTTTGGGAGAGGGGAAAAGAAGTTTTTTCCCCTCTCCCAAGATCCATCAGTATTCGCGGTCGTCGCCGTAGCCGTAGTGTTCGACGACGTAGTCGACGTCTTTATCGCCGCGGCCGGAGCAGGTGGCAAGGATCGAGCCGTAGGGGTGTTCTTTTGCCCAGCGGATGGCGTAAGCGATCGCGTGGGAGCTTTCCAGAGCCGGGATGATACCTTCATAGCGGGAGAGCATAAAGAACGCATCGACCGCTTCTTTATCGGAGGCGGTAACGTAGTTCACGCGGCCCAGATCGTGCCAGAAAGCGTGTTCGGGGCCGACCGCCTGATAGTCCAAGCCGCTGGCAATGGAGTAGACAGGAGCGGCTTCACCGTTTTCGTCCGCCAATACATAGCTGTCAAAGCCGTGAAGCGTACCTGGTTTACCGTAATTGATCGAAGCTGCATGGTCGCCCATATCGCTGCCTTTGCCAAGCGGTTCGACGCCGTAAAGGTCGACCGGATCATTGAGGTAAGCGGCAAAGGAACCGGCAGCATTGGAGCCGCCGCCGACGCAGGCGCAGACGGCATCGGGCAGATGGCCGGTCATATCAAAGAACTGCTGACGGGACTCTTCGCCGATGCAGAACTGGAAGTCACGCACCATAAGCGGGAAGGGATGGGGGCCCGCGGCGGTACCGATGCAGTAGATGGAGTCTTTATAATTTTTTGCATAAGATTCAAACGCGGAGTCGACCGCTTCTTTCAAAGCTTTCTGACCGTGGCTGACGGGGATGACCTTCGCGCCGAGGATCTTCATACGGGTAACGTTGGGAGCCTGTTTGGCAATATCGACTTCGCCCATATGGATCTCGCATTCCAGACCGAAGTAGGCGGCGGCGGTGGCAAGCGCCACACCGTGCTGACCGGCACCGGTTTCGGCAATGATGCGTTTTTTACCCATATATTTGGCAAGCAGACCTTCGCCCATACAGTGGTTGAGCTTGTGCGCACCGGTATGGTTGAGGTCTTCGCGTTTGAGGTAGATTTGGCAGTTGCCGAGTTTGCGGGAAAGGCGGTCGCAATGGTAGACCGGGGTCGGGCGGCCCTGAAATTCCCTGCGGATGCGGCGCAATTCATTGATGAAGTACGCGGACTGGCAGATGGACTGATAAGCGGCATTGATCTCGTCAAAAGCGGCTTTCAATTCCGGGGTGAGGTGAGCGCCGCCGTACGGACCGAAGTGACCGTCCGGGGTCGGGTAATCGCGAAAATAACGTGAGAAATCCATTGTTTATCCTCCATATAAAACTTTTCCTGAAAATATACACCCTTGAGATAAAAAAAGCAAGGCTTTTTGAGTTTTTTCCACAAAAAAAGGACGGAAAGAATATTTTCCCGTCCCTTAGTGCAAAACAATCATCTCCTGCGGCGTCGGAAGCGCGGGCGGCGGGTGGCAATATTGAGCAGTATCATCAGCACCGGCAATGACAACAGCTGGGCGGCGGCAGTCACATAGAAGACACCGTTGATGGTCGTACACATATAGATGAAACCGCCCAGAAGAGCTGACAGCATCACGCCGCTGGAGTTCATGCAGCTCGAAAAGCCGAAGACAACTCCGCGTTTGCGTTTCGGGGTGACGGTGGACAGCACCTTCTGCAATACCGGGTGGAAACCGCCGGCGGCAATGTAGAGCAGCGAACGGCCGAAGGCAAAGGTGAACAGATTGCTTGCCGCGCCCTGCACGATCAGAGCCAATGCCGAAATGGTCAGTGCGGGGATCAGGAGTTTTTTCGGCGGATAACGGTCGCTCAACCAACCTGAAACCACACCGGAAATGACTGACGCCACACCGACAAATGCGCTGACGATACCGGTCCAGTAGGCGGCTTTTTCCGCACCGGCAATTTCTTCAATTTTGAGCGCGATATAGGGCGCTTCCAAACTCCGGACGGTTCCCATAAGCAAAAAGAGTCCCATCATAATCCAGACTGCGGTGGTGAAGTTGGGCAGAATGTGCCGGATGCCTTTGGGTTTGATTTTGACCGGAGCCGCTTTGAGGCGGATGGGGTTGTCTTTGGTAAAGAGGATCGATATACCGGCAATGAAGTAAAGTATGCCGCAGAGCCAGAATGAAGCGAGGAAGCCGTATTTATCGATGATCACACCGCCGATAAAGTTGCCGAGTACCATTCCGCCCCAGTAACTTGTGGTAAGTGAGCCAAGCGCAAATCCCTGTTTGTCATCCGGAACGGTACGGACGATCATCACCTGAGAAGCGGCGGTGGTTCCGGCGCACGCCGCTGTAAGGAAACGCAGGGCGATAAGGAGACCTACTGCAGTTACCCAGGGGAAGTAGTTGGAAAGCCATCCGGCCATATATTTGACATATCCCATCGGAATGAAAATGAAACAGGTGAGGAACGTTCCGCGCAGCAGCATCGGTTTCACACCGAAGCGGTCGGAAAGTTTTCCCCAGATCGGGCAGAATATCGCGTATGCCATACTGCCGAAAAAGCTGAAAAGTGCGACTGCGCGTCCGACTTCGGATTTTGCCGAGATGCCGAGCTCCTGAGTGATGTACAGCGGGATGAAAGGGATCAATGCGGCAAAGCCAGCCAGTACCAATATCTGCGAAAACCACAGACAGACCAGATTAACGATCCAGTAATTAGGCGAAACCGACGGCTTTTTGTTATCGGGAACAGCGGGAACGGATGCTGATGTACTCATTTTTATTCTCTGGAGATAAGTTTGTTATAGTTTCATATAATATACTACAGATAGTGTAAAGTTGCAAACTCAAAACTGATTTCCGAAATAAAAAAACACCGCCGTCTGGCGGTGTTTGAGAGTTTGCGCGAGCTTCAGCGTTTCACACGCTTTGCCGGGATGCGCGGAGTCGGAGCGAATTTGCGCCGCGCGGGGATGCTGATGATTTTGATGTCATCAAATCCCGCCGCTTTGAGTTCTCTGATCGTGAAGTCAAGGCGCGCTTTATCCACACCGACTTCGGTGCGGACGATGATTTCGGGACGGGGGCGGTCAAACTTGACCATACGGATTTTATCGCGCAGTTCCTGCATACCGACAATGCGCTGTTCAAAGATGATGACCTTGTCTGCATTGAGCTGGATGGTGTAGGTGTTGCGCACCGGACGATATTCGACCATCGCAGGCGGCGGAGGCAGGATCGGTTTGGCGGGAGCTGGCTTGGGCATCGGTTTGGGAGCGGGTTTGGCGGGAGCGGGCTTGGGCATCGGTTTGGGAGCGGGTTTGGCCGGAGCGGGCTTGGGCATCGGTTTGGGAGCGGGTTTGGCAGGCGCTGCAACTGCCATATTGGCGGCAACCAGTACGGCACCGAAAGTCAAAAGATTTTTCTTCATAAGTCATCCTTTCATAATGATTACGGTTAATCTTCCAAAAACTTTATACACGCTTCAAATGCGCGGCGGACCGCATCATCATCAGCCGGTTTTACCAATTCATCCGCTTCCGCCTTTTCCGCAACTTCGCTGTTCAAAAGTTCCAGAAACGGCGAGGGCAGGGCGGGGCGCACCAGACCGCGGCTCATACGGGAGCGTGAACGGGTCATATACAACTCCTGTTTGGCGCGGGTGACAGCAACGTAGAACAAACGCAGCTCCTCTTCATAACCGTTTTCCTCGAGTGCGCGTTCATGGGGAAAGATGTTGCGTTCCATCGCAACGAGAAAAACGACCGGGTACTCCAAGCCTTTGGAGGCGTGGATGGTGGAAAGGGTCACTGCATTATCGTTTTCCTCTTTTTCGTCGACTTTATCGTTCTCTTCGAGCAATGCGAAAGATTCCAGATAGTTGTCCAGAGTCGGCGGCGTATCCTGTTTGTTTTCAAACTGGGCAATGGCGTTGATAAATTCGTTGACATTGTCCCGGCGTTTTTCGGAATCTTTTATATCTTTGTAGATCTTCTGCAAACCGCCGGAATAGCCGACTTCATCCAGAAATTTTATGACTTTTGCGGTCAGATTTCCCGGAGTTGAAAACTCTTTTTCTGCTGCGCTGAATGCGCTGAGCATAGTGCGCAGTTCATTTTTAGCTTTGGCGGTCAGCGTGGAAATAAATGCTTCATCTTTGAGTGAAGTGAACATCGGAATATGCTCTTCCGCGCGGCGGCGTTTGAGTTCCGTCACCGCCTTGGGGCCGATGCCGCGGGGCGGGGCGGCGAGAATGCGGAGCAGACTCTGGTCGTCTCTGGGGTTGCAGAGCAGTTTCAAGTAGGCTACGGCATCTTTGATTTCACGCCGTGCATAGAATTGCTGACCGCCGACCAGACGGTAGGGAATACCCGCCTGACGGAGGGATTGTTCCAACTGGCGCGAAAGCTGATTCGAGCGGTAGAGGATCGCAAAATCCTTGTATTGCAGTTCAGGACGTTCACCCATACGCGCACAGATCAGGTCGGCAATAAAGGATGCTTCGGTGTCATCGCGGTCAAGAATGGTCATCTGCGGTTTGCGACCTTCATCAAAAGCGCTCCATAATTTCTTGTCGTGACGGCGGCTTCCGGTGCCGATGATGGCGTTGGCGGCATTGAGGATGGCGGGCTGTGAACGGTAATTCTGTTCCAGTTTGACCACCTTGGTTCCCGGAAAAATTTTCGGAAAGTCGAGAATGTTGCCGACATCCGCGCCGCGCCAGGAGTAGATGCTCTGGTCATCGTCACCGACCACGCAGAGGTTGCAGCGCTCTCCGGCGAGCATTTTTACAAGGGTGAACTGGGCGGCATTGGTGTCCTGATATTCGTCAACGAGCAGATACTGGAACCGTTCTTTGTATTTTTCCAACACATCGGGGTGTTCGGTGAAAAGCCGCCAGACCAGCAGCAGCATATCGTCGAAGTCGATCAGGTTCTGGGTCTCCATCAGGTCGCGGTATTTTTCGTAAATGTGGGCGACAGTGGCATCAAAATCGTTTCCGGCGTTGCTCAATGCCGCTTCGGGAGTGAGCAGATGGTTTTTCCAGTTGCTGATAACGGCAAATGCCTTGGAGGCGGGGAAGCCCTCGTAGTTGCAGCCGCATTCGCCAAGAGCCTGTTTGAAAATACCTTGCTGGTCGGATTCATCTGCGACCGTGAAGCCGCCGATAAAGCCGAGTTTATTGAAGTATTTGCGCAAGATGGTTATGCAAAAGCTGTGAAATGTTCCCAAAGTGACCGCTTTAGCAGTTTTTTCATCGACCAGCTGGGCAAGACGTTCGCGCATTTCTCTTGCCGCTTTGTTGGTGAATGTAAGCCCGAGGATCTGCTGGGGCAGGATACCGTCAGCGAGCATACAGGCGATACGGAAGGTGATAACGCGGGTCTTGCCGGTACCGGCTCCGGCGAGAACCAGAACCGGCCCCTGATGAGTTCCGGCGGCGGAAGCCTGCGCGGGGTTGAGTGAATCGAGTATTTCTTTGCGGGTCATAAAAAATCAAAAATATCCTTGGATTACCATATTTTATTTCAAAAGGAATATACCACAAAGGAATTGATTTTTCAAGTGAGATTTCATCAAAAATACGGCTATTCAGGCAGCCGCGACAATCCGCCGTCGCTCTGCGAGCTATGGCGGGACAAGCGGAGCGGCAAAACACTCCGCTTTTCTCTGGAAAAGGGATATGATAATTTATTTGAATAAAAAAATGTTTGCGACCAACGGGAGCAAAAATACTCCGCTTTTCTCTGGAAAAGGGTGGGGGCTTGGGGGAGGGAAAAACCTCTCTTTTCTCGTGAAAAGAGAGGTTTTTCCCTCCCCCGAAAGAGCCATCAGCGGTTTTTATACATAATCAACTGCTTGTTGTCGGGAGAATATCCCTTGCAGTTGGTCAGGATATTTTCGCTGGTTCCAAGGACGTTGATTATGCCGTATTCGGGACTTTTCCAGTGTTTGGTCATTGGTGCGGTACTGTTGGCAAGGAAAGTGAAGTTTGAATTCTGGATGGAGATATTTTCAAACATTCCTTTTTTGAACGGGAAAACGATCAGGCTCGCCTGGCTGGAAACGGCATCAATATTGCGGAAAGTTATATTGGAAACTTTCTTTATTGCCGGGTCGTCGATGTCGATGCCCCAGGTGGGAGCCATACGCAGAGCCTGAACCGCATTTATGGAAATATTTTCAAAAGTCACATTGTCGATCCCGGTGCAATCCCCTATGCGGTAACTCGGGCAGATGCCGATGCCCATATTGGAGTTGACTATTCTCAAATTGGTCAGTTTACAGTTGCGGATGAAGCCGGAACCGACACCGATCCGCACCGCACAGGCGGCGGAGCTTAAAATGCAGTTGTCAACGATCACGTTATTGCATTCGACATCCTTTTTCAAGCGTTTGTTTGCGCCACGGATGGCGATGGCATCATCACCGCTGAAAATGGTGCAGTTGGTAACTTTTACATTGCGGCAGCAGTCGATGTCCAAGCCGTCTGAATTGTTGGTGAAACGGTCGGAGGTGACCATAATGCTGTCAATGGTGAGGTTTTCGCAATCGTGGAAAAAGGCGGTCCAGTAGGTCGGATCGTTGAGTCTTATTCCCTCCAGTTTGATGTTTTTGCAGCCGATAAAATAGAGCATGGCTCCCGGCCGCCAGCGGGGCAGGACATAGCGGGGGCGGTTGCCGTTGGGGGTGTGGACGATGTCTGTTCCAAAAATGCCGTTGCGGTTGCCGCTGATGGTTCCGGAACCGGAAATGGTGATGTCGGTGCAATCTTTAGCGATGATCAGGTGCGCTCCGGAAGCAAATTCGCCGGATGGAACCGGGTTGCGGGGATCGAAATCATCTTTATTGTAATCTTCCGGATATTTACTGCCGATGATGACGGCATTGGGGGAGAGGTGAAGTCCGCCGCCGCTTTTCAGAAAGATGGTTCCGGTGCGGTATACTCCAGCCGGGAAATAGACGATTTTTCCGGTGTCGACCGCATTTTGAATATATCTGGTGTCCAGAAAAAGTCCGTCACCGATAGCACCGAAATCTTTGACATTTACCATGTTTTTCTCCATATTTTTTGCCATTGCCGCCAAACACAGCAGAGCTGCACAAACACTCATCAATACTTTTTTCATTTTTCCAAATCTGTTATTTCTTTTTACGCGATACCAGATGCACCTTTTTCCAGATGCCGCCGTTACCGTCTTTGTCTTCGACACGCACCGAAACATATTGATAATGTCCGGGATTCCAGTATTTTATGCATTGGTCAACGCGTATGGAAAACGGTGTCTGCCAGTCGTTCCGTTTGATGAACAGGTGTTCGCCTGCTTTTTTGCCGTTGACGAAGACCTGACAGCTTTCATCAACAGCTTCAAAGAGCAGATAAACCTCCCGCTCTTTCCAGTCGGACGGGACCTTGAACACCGTGGCATACCAGGCAATACCATTATAATTGGCGAGCTTATCGCAGAGTTCTTTGGGCGTTTCTTTGCGGGGTTTGGCGTGTTCCCAATTTATGCCGATTTTGAGCATCGCGCCCCATTTGCTGAATTTTGACGGCGGCAGGGTGTACCATTTTTCCTTTAAACCGACATCTGCCGGATCGAGTTTGAAACTCCACATCGTGCGCATTTTCCGATACGGTAAATCAAAATTTCCGAGAAGTTCGAGCTGTTTGATGCCGCAGGGGTCTCCCCATTTTTTATCTCCGTAGGAAAGGAGCGGCAGATTGTGCTTTTTGCGCAAATCATAGAGCTTTTTGGAATTTTCCGCTGTTGTGTTGCGAAGCGTTTGCACGACAAGGCGCGCCTCCTGATTGGCGACTTTCAAACGGTTGATAAACTCTCTGGTATCAGCGGGAAGCTCTTTTGCAAGGGCTGAATCGAGCATTTTATCGGTGGTGTCGAAGTCGGAATCTTTGAAACAATTGACCGCTTCGCCCCACATCAGCCCCCGGGCAAAGTTTTTGAAGCGGCCGCGCTCCTGGATCTTGGACAATTGCGGCATAATGCACTCTTCCCAGTTTTTGCGCCAATATTCGTAAAATAGTTCGATTTCTTTTGCGGCGGGACCGAAACCGGCACAGTAGTGTTTGAGGATATCGTCATAGCTCTCTTCCGGGTTGGTCATGCCGCGCATCAATACATAATCGGCAAACGCCAGCGCAAGGTGTCCGGCTTCCGGATTGTCATACTTGAAACCGACCGAACCGCGGTCGATCACCATTTTCTGCAGTTCAAAGAAGTGTTTTTCAAAGCCGCAGAAAAAGAGTCCGGTATTGTAGCAGTGGTGCTGGTTGGGCCGCCAGTAGAACTCTTTCATTCCGGCGTTGCGCCAGGAGGTGATAAGCTCTGTAACCGTTTCGCGCGTGACATCGGTCGGCGCAATGCCGATGACGAAGTTTTCGGCAAGCTTTTCCCGGCGGGGAGCGGTGATGTATGGGCCGTAAGCGTAGAAGGTGATTTTTACATTCGGGTCTTTGGCTTTGGCAATGGCATTCACCGCATTGGCAAAATAGACATAACGGTCAGAGAGAATATCTTTGGGATAGCTGCCAAGTTTCACCGGGATCGTATCCAGCTTGCGGCAGTTTTCGCAGGAACAGTATTCGTATGGAGAGAAATCATTTTCGCTCATACAGATATATTTGCCGCCTTTTTGCAGCCAATCTTTGACGATCTGCTGATGCAGTCCCGGAGAAGAAACACACATTTTTATCCGCTTGTCATTGGCTCCGTATGAAGCGATCTGATTATCACTTTTCTGCTGTTTTTTTCTGACCGGAGCGCGAACGCCTGCGGAGTTGAGGGCAAAAAATTCCGGATTGCTTTTGCCGAAGCGTTTCCAATATCCGGTGAAGCTGTGCGTGCCGGGAATACCGGCGTGACTGCCCATTCGCATCCGTTTTTTCCACATCGCAGAATCTTTGCTTATGGTGGAAAAACGGCGCAGCACCCGCATCCCAAGTTTGGGGTTCCAGGAATTGGAATCGTTCTTGACTATGATATCTTTAGCAGGAGTGACCAGGATAACGCCCTCCGCCGGCCAGCGGATACCGAGTTCATCCTGAAGAAAAATCGCAACGGCATGGCTTACGCCGTTTTTGGGGTCGCCGTAAAAGTAAATTGAGTTATCGACCTTTTGCCAACGAGCCTCTTCCGGTTTGAAATCAACGGCGGTTCCGGCAGGAATTTTACCGATTTCAAAAGAGAAAAATCCCTCCGGTACGGCGGATGTTTCGACGATTGCCAGCTTCTTTCCGGTGAGTTTGAACAAGTTAAGCTGAAGTTCAGCGGCTTCATCTTTAAACTCTTTTCCGGCAATGCGGATAACTGCCTTTTCAGGATCAATAGATAACTCTTTGCCGAAAATCACAAGCGGCAGCATAAAAAGTGAAATGAAAAGTTTTTTCAACATGTTGGCTCCTTGCTCAATAGTAACGCGGCTTGAAACAATCCATATTTTTTATTGGACCTGCGGCATATTCCAACGATTTGACCGCGCCGCCGAAGGTGGCGACGTTGCCTTTGCGGTTATGCACCATATACAAACCGTGTGCTTTGCCGTCAGTGAGGCCGGCTGCATTGAAAATCATCTCCGAGCTCCAGTCTTTGTCATTGCGCATACGGTAGCCTTCGATATCTTTGGTAAAGGCGAAAGAGGAGTCTTCCGGCTTGTTTTTCTGAACATTGGCGGTGTCACCGAGGATAACAGTTTGCGGAGCTCTTTTGTCTTTAAGAATTTGCGTTTGTTTGACAGCTTTATCGTTGGTTATGCCAAAAGTTCCGATGGGGATTCCGTAGGTCGCGGCATAATAAAGCGCACCGCCGTCGTCAGGATAAGAACCGTTGCACCTGGAGCGGTTGGAGGGACAGGAGAATACGGAAGATTTTGATTTTCGGGAGATGTATTTCAACTCTTGAAGCATACCCGGCCAGGTCAGACGGACACTTCTTCCGAAATATTTTTCATATCTGGGAACCATGCAGTAGGAATCATAGTCATTGGAGTACTGAGTCATGCAGAGACTGAACTGCTTGAGATTGTTGATACAGCTGCTGCTGCGTCCGCGTTCCCGCGCACTTTGTAGTGCCGGAAGCAGGATCGCCGCCAGAATGGCAATTATCGCTATTACGACCAGCAGCTCAATCAACGTGAAGCGGTACCGCTTCCCATTCACAGAATGGGAAATATCCTTTAACAGTTTCATAAAATCTCCTTGTTTCGAGTTTATGGATTATTTTTTATCAGAGCCGGAGTGGTACCTCTGGCAACGATTTCATGGGAAATATAACTTATTACTGCCGGTTCTTTTTTGAACCAGCGGGAACTGTCAAGCATCAATTTTACCGCTTGTTGTGCTATGCGGTCATAGTGAAAGTGGACGATCGACAGCGGCGGAGTGATAAAGAGACGTTCCAGGTAGCCGGAAATACCCATTACTGCGATATCATCCGGGACATTTATTTTGCATTGGTGAAGAACGTTTATCACTTTCATAGCGGTACAGTCGCAGAAGCACATAAATGCTTCGGGACGTTCCGGCGAATTGACCAGATCCTGCAGTTTGTTTTCTTTGATGATCGAAGTGTCAAAAATCAGCGGGATCGATTCAGCTAATCCAAGTGAGTTGAGAAAATCTTCATAGGTGTTGCGGGTGAAGCCGCGCATACTGTCCTTTTTGAAAATCGTGGCGATCTTCCGGTATCCCAGCATGGCAAGATAGCGCACACCATCGGCGAATGCCTGACGGATATCGGCGCACACCGAGGCAAAAGAGCCGTCGGCACTCAACTGATTGCCGAAGTTTACCACCGGAATATTGCAGGAAATTGCCAGATCAAGCAGTGCAGGGTAGTGGTTGAAATCGAGCGAACTGAGAAATATTCCGCTAATAGAGTTGTCTTTCAAAAGTTTGCTGAAACTTTGGGAAGTGTGTTCCAGGAGATTTAATGCCGAGTAGAGAATAAGCGAGTGGTTGTATTTGCTGAAAACGTTCTGCAATTCGCTGACTCTGTAACTGTTTACTACGCCGAGATTTTCAAAGTTGGGCGCAAAGGTCAGATAGATAAAGCGTTTGCTGTTGATGTTGCCGGAAACATAGTTGCCGCTCCTGCCGATTTTTTCAATGAGGTGTTCTTCTTTGAGCTTTGCCAGCGCCAAACGGAGAGTTACCCGGGAAATCTGCAATTTTTCTGCGAGGTGCTGTTCAGACGGAAGTTTGCTCCCGGTAGGGTATTCCCCGGAAGTTATCATCTGTTTTAATTGATTGTAAGCAAAATCTTTTCGCAGCATTGTTTATCTGGTATTATAAAGCGGTTATTTTACCATACCCTCCAACCAATACTAACACACAAAAATGTATTTGTCAAGAACAAACAGAAAAAAATTGTAAAAAAAATGAGCGGCGCTTGTTGATGTGAAGCGACGGATTTCATCCGTCGTGAAGAATTGCTTTCGCAATGTGAAGAGTTTGCCTGACGGCAAACGTGAAGCGCTCGCTTTGCGAGTAAGGATATGATAAATTATTTGTGGATGTGAAGCGACGGATTTCATCCGTCGTGAAGAATTGCTTTCGCAATGTGAAGCGTTTGCCTGACGGCAAACATGAAGTGCTCGCTTTGCGAGTAAGGATATGATAATTTTATGTAAATATGCTTTGCGACCAACGGGAGCAAAAAATACTTCGCTTTTCTTGAAAAAGGATGGGGGCGTGGGG
>JAZOMB010000030.1:0-13099 GCA_045653515.1 Victivallaceae bacterium
AGCCGGCGACCGCCGATTTGACAAGAGATTGCCCGCGAGACGCCGCCGCACTACGATCTCGCCATTTCCGCCAACTTCGCCAGATCGAGTTTGCCGCTGCCCAACATCGGGAGTTCGTCAACTTTGATAAAGTTTTCGCTGCGCGGGATCCACAAGTTGGGAATTTTGCGTTCACGGAGCGAGCGGATGACCTGTTCCGGAGCGAGGAGTTCGCTGTCGGTGTAGAAGACGACGAGATGTTCGCCTTTGTCGGCATCGGGGGCGCCGGTGACGGCAAGGATGCGGGTATCGGGGAGGATGATGTTGTTGATTTCGCGCTCAACGAGTTCGTGCGGAACCATTTCTCCGGCAATTTTGCTGAAGCGTGAAAGGCGTCCGGTAAGGGTGATGAAGCCGTTACGGTCCATACGGCCGATGTCACCGGTGACATACCAGTTGTCGCGGATGACTTCGTTGGTCTTTTCGGGATCGTCGAGATAACCTTTCATAACGAGAGCGCCTTTGACGATAAGGAGGCCGTCAGTCTCTTCGGGAAGCAGTTCAAAGGTCGAAGGGTCGACGATCTTGGTGCAGATACCGGGCAGAGCGGGGCCGACGCTGCCGCGGCAGGCAACCTTCACGCCGAGATCCAGCACGGAGTGGGCGAGGTTGATGGAGACCACGGGGGACAACTCGGTACAGCCGTAGGCTTCGGCGATGACCAGACCGGTCATAGCGTGGAATTTATCGGCGATATCGTCGCGGAGTTTTTCGGCACCGGCGATGACCAGACGGAGAGTTTTGAAATCCTCTCCGGCACAGCGGCGCATATACAGCTGGAGGAAGCTCGGAGTGGCAAACAAGACGGTGCATTTGCGTTCGCGGAGCAGTTGGCCGACACCGGTAGCATCCAGCGGATTGGGGAGCATGGTGACTTCACTGCCGAAATAAAGCGGCATCCAGAGACACGCCGCCATACCGAAGGAGTGGAACAAGGGCAGATTGCCGGGGATGCGGTCGCGCTTGCTCCAAGTGATACTGCGGGAGACGGATTGGACATTGGAGAAGATGTTGTGGTGACTCAACATAATGCCTTTGGGAATTCCGGTCGAACCGCTGGAAAAGAGCACCACGGCGGTGCGGGTGGGATCATCCCAGCTGCCCGGAGAGATGAGTTTCATCAATTCGGCGTGCGGCAGGATCATAATGAGGAACTTCCACCAGATGGCGGTGAATTTGGTGCGGGTGATGCGGTTGATATCTTCGATGAAGATCATACCGGGAGCTGCAGGTATTTTCAATTTTGCCAACAGCTCGCGGCTGGTGATGATCGTCCGCAATTTGGCTTTTTCTATGGCACAGCGCCGCGCCTCTTCGCTGGAAGTATAGTTGAGAATGGCGGGGATGCGGTCAGCCATCAGCACGGCGGTCAGCGCCTGAAAGAAAGCGATGGAGTTGGGAAGCATAATGCCGATGTATTCACCGCCGCGCCGTTTTCTGCGCAGATAACGGCTGAAAAGTATACAGCGGCAAAGCAGATTTATGTGCCTGGAACGGACAATTTTTCCGTCGCGCAGCTCTTTGATGAAACTTGCTTTGGGGTGACGGCGCGCCAGCCACGCAAACTGCGAATGGAATGGGCGCTCGCCGGGGATTATGCGGCACTTGGTCTCGGCGCCGAGTCCGGAGAGGATTATCCGCATCTCATAAGCGGAAGTTTCCGGCGCGACCGGTTCGCCTACGGTGACGGTGGCAGGATGCGGAAGTTCTTCGGGCCATTGGAGTTTGAATTTTCCGTAGTAACAGGAAAATATACTGCCCCAGGTCATACCGATATGGACGGGGATCACCGGAACATTGACATCGTCGGGGATCATCTCTTTCACACCGTCGCGGAAACCGGACATCACGCCGTTGCGGGTGACATTGCCTTCGGGGAAAACGCAGATGATCTCTCCGCTGCGGAGCATTTCGCGGGTCTTGGCAAAGAGCTGCTGAAGTTTTTTCGGCTTGTTGGATGGCACTTCCAGAAAACCAGCCGCGCGGCAGAGAGTCCGCAGCCAGGTGGCGCGGTTGAAGTGTTCATACATCATAAAGCGCACCGGGCGGCTGGTCGCGCCGGTAATGAAAAGCATATCGACAAAGCTGGAACGGTTGGCAACCAGCAGAGCGCCGCCCTCTTCGGGGATCTTTTCCTGATTATCAACTTCGAGCCGATAAAGTGTCCGCAGCAATATAAACGCTCCGGCACGCAGTAAAATGTGGGGCATCATCCGGAATGCCAGCCCGAGCAGACCGATTGTCAGCAGCGCCAGAGCATAAAATGCCATCGGCACCTGCTGTTTGTAGTAATAGGCGATACCGGTGACGATCACGGCGGTGATGATACCCAAACCGAATTTGCGGTAATAACCGACAAAAAACACCGGCAGCAGATCGCGGCGGACAAAAAATTCCTGAAAACTCTGGAACGGCACCATCAAAATCCCGAGCACCGCGCCGAGAACAAACAATCCGCTGCCAAGCAGAGCGTATTGATAGACGCCGCCCTTGCCGGAAGCGATTATACCGAGTGCGGCAAGCAGAGCGACCAGCAACACCCCGGCACCGGGGATGAGGCCGAGTTCCACACGGTTCCGGGAAATTTTTCCGGCGATGAAACAGCCGATCGCACCGCCGATAAGCGGCAGAACCAGCAACAGCATCAGAGAAAGTTCCCCATATCCCGGACGGCGGCAGATGTTGTTCAAAATATCGTTGCCGTACTGGGCGGTAAGCGACAAAATGAAGATGAGCAAGGTTATGATATAGATCTCACCGAGCAGAGATATGCGCAACTCCTGACGGAGGTTCTGATTTTCCCAGCGCACCTGCCGCAGACGGCGGAGCAGAGTGAAACGCGCCCACGGTTGAAGCGCATCGGCGGTACGGATCCGGGTTGCCAGTATCAGTGAGCGGATGGAAAACAATGCAAAGACCAACCCGCCCCAGAGCGGATCGACCCTGAACACTCTGCCGACCACCACAACGACCACACCAAATGCGGCACCGAGCAATGCTCCGCCCTGAACTTTGCCTACGGCTTCGCTGAGCTTGCTCTTCGGCAATGTAGAAGCCATAAACACCCGCAACGCCGGGCGGTACATAGCATATTCGATACCGAGCAGCATCGTCATCATAGACAAGGTCAGCGGCAGCATAAATTCCGGCTGCACCAGATGGATGAACAGCAGAACCAATGCCGTAAGCACTTCAGCGACTTTGGCACAGGAAAGGATATTGCGGCACGGGAAACGCGCCATCAAATAAGAGGATACGCGCGTATTGAACAATGTCGGCAGCATAAAAAATGCGGCGACCAGAAGCACAAATCCTGCGGGGCGGTTGAAGAGTGCGGGAAAATTGCGTTCAAGTTCGATCGCGGTCATTCCGCACCACAGCACCGGGTTGAAGGTGCTGTAAAAGTTGACGCCGCTCAATACCGGAATATCATTGGCGGCATATTGAGTACGGTTGTTATTCATAAATTATTTTCCGTGGTTGATTAGAAATTCAATGTACCGCATTCGACCTTTACCAGAGCGGCAAGTTCACGGGCGCGGTCTGGGCAGAACTCTGCCGGAATCCGGCTTTCAGTATTGGCACTGGCGCCGCCCAATGCGGTTCGGAAAGCGGAAACAAAATCGCTTCCGCACAAAAGTTCACTCAAAAACAATGCGCTTGCAGTATCACCGCAACCGATGGGACTTACGATATCGGTCAATTCCGGGATATTATAGGAAGCGAGGTTCTTCCCATCGGAAGCATACGCATTTCCGGGGCCGTCGGTTATGGCGGCAAGCGATATTTTGTACAATTTAAAAAGTTTTGCCAATGCAGGAACGATCTCACCGATGCCGGTGATCTTTCCCAGCTCTTCGCGGTTGATTTTCAAAATCGCACCGGGAAGATCGAGCAGCGGTTCCACACCTTTGTAAAAATCCAGCAGTATCGGCAGTTCACGCTTTACGGCAAGCTCCGCAACCTGATAATACAGCTCCAATGCGGTATTCCCGGGAAGCGTTCCGCAGAGAGCGGCACCGTCGGCGCCTTCAAGCGCAGAATCAAAAAGCCGGATAAATTCAGCACATTCAGAAGCATCTGCACTGCCGGAGGGTTCAATAAGTTCCGTAGCATTACCGGCGCTTTCATCGATGCAGGTCATACACATACGCAATGGGGATTGACAACGGACGGTACGGGAGGCGATCCCCTCTTTTTCCAGAGCATTGGCCAGATAAGCGCCGTTTTCACCGCCGGCGAACTGGATGACTTCCGGTTCAGCTTTGCCCCAGATTTTGACCGCGCGGCAGAAATTGATTCCCTTTCCGGCGGAAACTTCGATCATCTCCAATGCGCGGTTGACTTCGCCATAGCGCAGAGAATCGAAACGTAAAATTTTTTGCCGGGCGGCATTCGCCCCCATCACAATGATTTTTTTCATGACAGTTCCTCAAGCAGTTGGATTATTTCCGCATCAGAAAACTCTTTCGGATTGCACTTCATACTGCCGGAGCGGCAATTTTTCACCACAAAATCGTAGTGTCCGGCATCAAGACCATATTTTTTAAAATCGGAGCTTATTCCGAATTTATTCCGCATCCGCCGCAGTTCAGAAAAGAGCGCTTCACTTGAAGCATATCCCAGACCGCAGGCAAGTTCAGCAAACATTTCAGGGAACTCCCGACAGTTGCGCTCCAGAACAGAAAGAAGCAGAATGGCACAACATTCACCGTGGGGGATATTCAGCAAACTGCCCAATGGATGCGCCAAACCGTGCACCGCCCCCAGACCGCTGGAAGCAAACGCAATACCGGTGAGCATACTGCCGCGGGCAAGATCGTCCAAAGCCTCCGAAGCTCCATCAAAGGCTTTTTCCAGAGAGTTGAGCAGTAATTTTGCCGCACTCAGAGAAATTTGCCGTGTAAGCACATTGGCTTTGAGCGAAGTGAAACTTTCCAACGCCTGCGTCAACGCATCAAATCCGGAGGCGGCAAGGATGGAAGCGGGAGTGTTTTCCAGTAAATCGGGGTCGCAGAGCGCCGCATCGGCGGTCATCCCGGCACCGCGGAGCGATTGTTTTATTTTGGTCAGGCGGTCGCAGATAACTGAATTGGAGGTGATCTCCGCTCCGGTTCCGGCGGTGGTCGGGATCAAAATCATACGGTTGCTCCGTCCCGGGAGCTGCGCCCGGTTGTAAAAGTAGTCCGCCGCCGCAAGCGGCGCATCTGCCAATGCGGCGACCGCCTTGGCACAATCCAATGCACTGCCGCCGCCCCAGCCGATAAAGTTGACACACTTTATTTCGCGGGCAAAGCTCAAAATATTTTCCAATTCATCCAGCGGCAGTTCGCCGGAAACCACGGCGACCTCGAAATCCAAGCCGCAGTTGCCGAACTCTTCGACTATCCTGCTCTGCGAATGGCGGCCGCAGATAAAGAGTGTTTTCCCCGGCAGTAATTTATCTTTAAGTTTGAACCGGACTCCCCTGCCGAAATCTATCGTCTCCGGTAAATTTCCCTGATACAGCATCGGTGGAACTCCTTCAACGTTTTTTCAAGTAATCGCACATAATTTTTGCTGCGGCGATCTCCGCAAGTTTACGGCTGCCGCCGGAGCCGATCGCCACAAAGTTGGCAACCCGCAGTTCGACTTCAAACACGGGCAGATGCTGCAAGCCGGTCTGCCGGAAAAGTTTGTATGACGGCACACAGCCCCAGCGGTGCTGGGAAATTTCCTGAAGCCGTCCTTTGGGATTGAGGGAAAGCAGCTGTTCTCTGGGGTCGGGACAATATTTATTGAACAGCTCCAATACAAAGTTGCGGGCAAATTCAAACCCCGCTTCGAGATAGACCGCGCCGAGAACCGCTTCAAAAAGGTCAGCCAAGGTGGAGTCACGGTCATTGCCTCCGGCGCCCTGCTCGCCTTTGCCGATAAGCAGGAAACTGCCGAGATTGAGCTTGCGGGCGAGCGTTGCGAGCATACTTTCGCAGGCAAGAGCCGAGCGGATCTTGGTCAGATCCCCCTCAGGCAGATCCGGATAAAGGTGAAAAAGGTAATCAGTATGAATTATTTCCAAGACCGCATCACCCAGAAATTCCAACCGCTGATTATCGTATGTTATACCGTGTTCGACCGCATAGGTACGGTGGGTCAACGCCTCTTTGAGACGGTCATGCGACTGCTCCGGCAAACCGAGTTTTGCGGAAAGATCAGAAATCCGTTTCACGGTAACGCTCCTTATTTACAAACGGCCGAGCAGATACTCTGCCCGCCGGACAATTCTGTTTTTATCACATTGCACGCCGCTTGATCTGCCGTAAGCTTCAACCAATCCGGATGCCAATTCATCAATATTCATATCTTTAAAGCGGTCAAACCGCAGAAAACCGCTCAACAAACGCGCCAATTCTTTTTCCCTCGCCGTAATTTTCAATGGTTCGGAAGAGAAGGTTGTGCCGTCCAAATCAATAAATCCGACGCGATCTTCCACGGCATAGATGTTGCGCAAATTCAAATCGCCGTGAGCAACTCCGCCATTGTGCATCTTTACAGTCTGAAGCAAAACCTGACCGATGACAAAATCCCGCATTGAGCTTCGGGAACACCTCTCATCTATGGAACAGAAATTCAACGTACGCACTCCGGCGGGCAAGGCTTCGGTTATCAGAAAATCGCAGATGTGCCATCCGCACCGCAATTCAACTGCCGCCAGCACTTTTGGAGTCAGAACATCGTATTTGTGCAATGCTTCGGCGGCAAAAAGGCAGTGATAAGCTCTGCCTTTGCGGAAACGGCGGCGGAACTGTGCCGCCATTCCATGTAATTTATAGAGTTTGACGAAATGTTTTCCGTCAACTCCGGCTTTGATCTTGGGACGGTCTTTGATGATATCCATATTACCATCCACAAGATCGCGGCACAAATTTATCATCTCCCGCCCGGCTTCGGACGGGAGCGCATTGCCGCAGCGGACAACTCCGCTCCATAAAGCACCGTTTTCACGATGCTCAAAGGATTGGAACTCCGGCGGCAATTTATGACAGCAGAACTTCACAGCGCTGCGGCAACCAGATCACCGACTTCGCTGGTGGAATATCCCATCTTGCCGGCAGCCATGGATTTGAGTTTGTTTCCAGTGACGAAAGCCATCGCCTTTTCGACTGCGGCGGCGGCCTCTTTTTCACCGAGATAGTCCAGCATCATCGCGCCCGCGCCGATCGCCGCCATCGGGTTGATGACATTGAGACCGGTGTATTTGGGAGCGGAACCGCCGATGGGTTCAAACATACTGACACCTTCGGGGTTGATGTTGCCGCCGGAGGAGACACCCATACCGCCTGCAGTCATTGCCGCGAGGTCGGTAACGATATCGCCCATAAGGTTTTCGGTAACGATGACGTCGAACCATTCCGGGTTTTTGACCATCCACATGGTGGTGGCATCAACGTGGCAGTAGGCGGTTTTGACGGTGGGATAATCTTTCGCCATTTCGTTGAAAGCGCGTTCCCACAGGCCGCAGACGTAGGTCAGAACGTTGGTTTTGCCGACGAGAGTGAGCTGGGCGGTGTAACCGGCGGCTTTATCCTCTTCGGAAAGACCTTTCCACGGATTTTCTTTGGTGTGGCGCTTGAGAGCCAGTTCAAAGGCGTACTTCAAGCAGCGGTCGACCTGCTTGCGGGTGTAGACCCAGTTCTGGCAGGCGACTTCATCGGGGGTGTTCTGCTGAACGCAGCCGCCCATACCGGTGTAGACACCGCCGGAGTTTTCACGGACAACGACATAGTCGATATCTTCGGTGGTCTTGTTGGCAAGCGGAGTTTCCACGCCGGGGAAGAGCTTGACCGGACGGAGGTTGATGTACTGGTCAAGTTCGAAACGCAGACGGAGCAGGATACCTTTTTCCAGGATGCCGGGTTTGACCTTGTTGCTGCCGATGGCGCCGAGCAGACAGGCGTCATATTTGCGGAGCTGGTCGGAGGCATCGTCCGGCAGGATCTCGCCGGTAGCGAGATAGTGGTCGGCACCCCAGCAGAAGGAGGTCTTATCCAGTTCGAAACCGAACTTTTTACCGGCGGCATCAAGCACCTTCAAAGCTTCATTGACGACTTCCGGACCGGTACCGTCACCGGGGATAACAGCGATATTGTATTTTTTCATTTGTGTTTTCTCCGGTAGGTGATCAGTAGCGGTTCTGTTTGCTGCGGGCGAGAACTTTGAGACGGAGGGCGTTCAGATTGATGAAGCCGGAAGCATCCTTGTGGTCGTAGGCTTCGGCACCTTCAAAGCTGGCGATCTCGTCATCGTACAAGCTGAATTCACTGCGGCGGCCGGTGACGTGGCAGGCACCTTTGTAGAGTTTGACACGAACATCGCCGGTGACAAACTTCTGGCTTTCGGTGATCATGGCCTGGATCATTTCGCGTTCCGGAGCGAACCAGAAGCCGTTGTAGATCATATCGGCATAGCGGGGAATGAGGGTGTCGCGCAAGTGCATAACTTCACGGTCGAGGGTGATCTGTTCCAGACCGCGATGGGCGGCGGTGAGGATAGTGCCGGCGGGGGTTCCATAGACGCCGCGGGACTTCATACCGACGAAACGGTTTTCGACGATGTCGATACGGCCGACAGCGTGTTTTTTACCGATGGCGTTGAGTTTGCGCATAATGTTTGCGGGGGTGAGCTTTTCGCCGTTGACTTCGGTACAAATACCTTTTTCGAAGTGCAGGACGACATCTTCGGCGGTGTCGGCGGCCTTGGAAAGCGGTTCAGTCATAACAGCGATATCTTCGGGGAATTCCTGCCAGGGATCTTCGAGGATGCCGCCTTCAAAGCTGATGTGGAGCAAATTGCGGTCCATACTGTAGGGTTTCTTGGCGGAAACGCTGACGGGGATGTTGTTGGCCTTGGCGTATTCGATCATATCCATACGGCCGGTGAACTTCCAGTTGGGATCGCGCCAAGCGGCGATGACTTTGATTTTGGGGTCGATCGCGGCGGCGTTGAGTTCGAAACGGACCTGATCGTTACCTTTACCGGTGGCACCGTGGCAGATGGCATCGGCGCCTTCGGCCTTGGCGACTTCGACCAGACGTTTGGCGATGAGCGGACGGGCGATGGAGGTACCGAGGAGGTAGTTGTTTTCATAGATGGCGCCGCCCTGGAGCATCGGGAAGATGAAATCGCGGGCGAACTCTTCATTGAGATCGTCGATGATACATTTGCTGGCACCGGTGGCGATAGCTTTGGCCTCGAGACCGTCGAGTTCTTCTTCCTGACCGACGTCAGCGCAATAGCAGATGACTTCGGCATTGTAGGTTTCTTTTACCCACTTGACGATGACAGAGGTGTCCAGACCGCCTGAATAAGCGACTACTACTTTCATTTTTCTTCTCCGAATTATGTTGTTTTTATGGCTTTTTTGCCCTTACTGCTTTTATTTTGCCACTTTGGCGTTATATTAATATAATACAGAAAGTGTCAAATTTAAAGTGTTTTACAAAAATATGGCCGGATTTTTTGAACAATTATGCAAAGTTGTCGCCGAATCGGAGCATCAGCGCTCCGGTCTGGCACCTTCGTCCCCGGAAATAAAGCAATTTTTTTCCAATATTCCCAAAGCGCCCGAACCTCCGAAAACAACTCCAGTGAAAGCTGCTCCGCCGCCGATCGTTCCTCAAGTCCACGCACCGGTACGGAGCGTTCCCCCGCCGCCGGCGGCTGCGGCAGTTTCCCATTCCGGAAACTTTTCCACTCTGGAAGAGATCGCGGCGGCAGTAAGAGGTTGTTCATTGTGTCCGCTGGGCGCAAGCCGCACCAATCCTGTTCCCGGCGAAGGCAATCCCGATGCCAGGCTGATGTTCATCGGCGAAGGCCCCGGTTTTGACGAAGATATGCAGGGCCGCCCCTTTGTCGGCAAAGCGGGCGCACTTCTGGACAAGATGATCACCGCCATGCAGTTCACCCGCGAAGAGGTCTACATCGCCAATATCGTCAAGTGCCGTCCGCCTGACAACCGCGTACCGACTCCCGAAGAGGCACAATGCTGTATCAATTACCTCAAACGTCAGATCGAACTTGTCCGCCCTGAAGTCATCGTCCTGCTCGGTGCGACCGCCGTCAAATATCTGCTCAATATCACCAACGGCATATCCAGAATGCGCGGCCGCTGGCTCTCTTATGAAAATATCCCCGTGATGGCGACCTTCCACCCGGCATTTCTGCTCCGTCAGGAGTCGGCGAAGCGGGATACCTGGAACGATCTTCAGCAGGTAATGGCGCGTTTCGGCAAATTCCATCCGGGAGCCAGACGGCAATGAAAATCAGATTCCGCCTTGAACGCAGTTTCATTGCACCGTTACTGTTCTGGCTGCTGCCATTTGCCGGGATGCCGCTGGCGTTTGCCCGCCTGACCGGAAGCAGAGTGCCGCAGTTCGGATTGGTGAAATTTTTCGACTTCACCACGCTCGGACTCATTGCGCTTGCGGTGATCATCCTGCGTGCGAAAAGTTTGTACAATAATTTGCAAAGCAATAAATTACTGCGTTTCACTGCATTGGGCGGCGGAATCATCATACTGGCAACACTGCTTCAGCAATATCTTTACGGCGGAACATACGAACACCTCGGCATCGCGCTGTTTTATGCGGCAACACCGCTGGCGGCTTCCGCCATCGCTCAGGAACTGCGCAAAACATTGCCCATCGCCGCTTCGATCGGGGAAATCCTTCTTCTTTGGAGCGGATTGGCTTCAGAAAACTTCACCGGACTCCCCGGCAACTGGAACTGGACACAGGGCCTGCTCTTTGCATTGCTCCCCGCGGTGTTGCTCTTTTTTGATCAGAAAAAATTCTTTTGCCATACATTGATAATCTTTCTGCTGACCGTGGGGTTGGGAGGTGTTTTCTATTCTGAAATACTCTCAAGAAGCGTGCTTGTCGCGCTGGTGCTGTTGAGTTGCGGTATATTCGTCTGGCTGAAACTGCCGCAGCTTCAGCGCAAATGGCTGATAGCGGTATTGTTTCTGTTTATGCTTGCTGTGCCGCTGACTCTTGGTACGCTCGTTCCCTTTTCCGACAGCCGCATCTATCTTTATCAGGCCGGCACCGAATTGCTTAAAGAACACGGCATCATCGGGGTCGGAATGGAAAGATTCTTTGATTTTATCCCGGAATATCTGGCTCCGGAATATTTCCTGGCGCCGTTTTCGGCACTGCACCACCCGCACCCGCATAATGAACTGTTAAATCTCTGGAGCGCATTCGGCATCGCCGGAATAGTTTATATCGGAATACTTTTCTGCGGAATGCTGTACAAATTTCCCAAACGCCGCATCACTCCGGAAAAACTGCTGCCGTTCTGGATATTTTTCTTCATCTTCCTCTGCGCCCAAACCGACCTCACCGGCGCCATTTTATCCGGAGCGTTCTGGATGCTCAGCTGTGCAGGAATGGTGTTTGCTCCGCAGGAAAACTGCACTGAAAAAGATATTCAGGTATGGAGCAAAGTCATCGCGGCATTGCTGATTTTGACATCTCTATATACGGCAGTTGAAAACTTCCGTGCGACAGCGCTTCTGCGTGATGGAAGATTGGAAGCGCTGAAAAATAATGCCGCCGATGCGTTGAAATTTTATCAGGCTTCAGAGAAAATAAAACCCACAAAAGAGGCTGTTTACGGCAAGGCGGAGATCTATCTCCACGCCGCAAACGATCACACCGCCGCCTTGAAGGAGCTGGAAAAACTCCACACCGTACTCGGTTACGACAACTTCCTGCACACCAACAGAATAAAGGCGGTAGCCCTGGTCAACCTCGGCGAAAAAGAGGCGGCATTGCCGTTTATTGAAAAAGATGCAAAATTTTATCCATTCAGCGTGCTTAATGCACGATTGCATCTGATGCTGCTGCAAATGCTCCGCCGTCCGGCAGATGAGATCACCGCTGCCCAAAAACGTTTTCTGGAAATCTGCCATCTGCGCGGCATCACCGCGGTACAGGCGGCAAAATTCACCATGAGTGAAGATGATGAACCGATAAAAATTCCGGCTGTCAAACAATGATCTTGCGATTGGCTACTTCGGCGGCGGGAACAGCAATGGCGAGCAGTTCAGCAAGTTCCGCTTCGGTGCAGAGCGCGGAAGCGATATTGCGCAAGGATGAGGGGAACCCCCGGCCGCGGAGATAATCGTGGACGATTTTCCGGGCGCGGCGCATAGCGGATTCTTCGCCATAAAGTTTGACCATACCTGAGATGTGGGTCGAAACCATTTCTCTCCACTCCTCAAGAGTCGGCGGCGTGCCGCCCGCCAATTCTCTGAAGAGCCACGGATTGCCCATCGCGCCCTGCGCCAGCATCACCCGCGAACAGCCGCTTTCGCGGCGCATTTCATCGTAAGTTTCTCTGGAGCAGACACCGCCGTTGGCGATGACAGGAATCTGCGGAAAAGCATCTTTGACCGCTTTGATAATGGAAAAATTCACCGTTCCGGTGTAGAAGTGTTCCATCGTGCGGCCGTGAATGGTCAATGCCTGCGCACCGAGCTCGACCAGCCCGCGGCACAGTTCCAGTGTCGGTTCGGGATTCTCATAATGCAGAATCCGCATTTTTGCGGTCAGGGGAAAACGGCTGTATTTCGTCAGTACTTCAAAACATTCCAGCGCAAGATCGATCTTTCTTCCGAGCGCAGCGCCGGCGCCTTTTTTCACCACTTTGGGAACCGGACAACCGAGATTGAAGTCCAAAAGAGAAAAATATTCGTAATTATTGAGCTTGTCGCACGCCCGCTTCAACAGCTCCGGGTCACTGCCGACCAGCTGGGTGGCAATAAAGTTTTCGCGTTCAAATTCACTGCATTGGAGCAGTTTTTCGCCCCCGGCATTGGCGTATGCCAGACTTGCGGCATCGACCATCTCCGTAAACGCATAGCGGCAGCCGCCGCAATACGCGCTTTGGCGGTAGGGCAGATCGGTAAAGCCCGACAGCGGTGCTAAAAGCAATATATTTTCCGGATATATCATAGTTTTTCAATAATGGCTGTTCGCGGGGAGGGAGAAACCTCTTTTCACGTGAAAAGAGGTTT
>JAZOMB010000031.1:0-4411 GCA_045653515.1 Victivallaceae bacterium
GCTTCCCCGCTCTTTTAAAGTCAGCGCGCACGAGGGCCCGCCGCTCATCAATCGCGATTACCGCTACGGTAATCTCATTTTCCATGTATGCTGAGCAATGATGCCGAGTAATAATGCGGCGAGAGCGATCAGGGCGATAACGGGGGCAAATTCACGGTAATTCACCGGACTGGGCTGGGCAATATTGGTCTTTTCCAAGGCGTTGATCTCGCGCATAACCTGCTTCAAACCTTCGCGGTCTGCGGCGTGGAATGCACTTCCGCCGGTAATTTTCGCCAGATCGTGCAGTAATTGTGCATCGTAACTGCCATTGACCGGAACCAGCCTGGAACCAAACGGCGTAGTTGCGATGGCATAGGCTTCATTGCCGCCGATGCCGACGGTATGGATAATGACATTGAATTGCTTTGCCAACTCAGCTGCCTGCTGCGGGGTAAGCTGATTTTGTGCGGTATTGGCACCATCGGTAAACAAAACCATCACCCGGCGTGGTGCGGCGGAGTTTTTCAATCTTTTTACTGCGGTTCCAATGGGTGACGCGATGCCGGTCTGTTCGCCGACTTCGCCGATTTCGAGTGATTCGAGGCGGTCGAGCAGCAACGCGTGATCCAAAGTCGGCGGGACAAAGCTGTATGCCAGATCTGCAAAACCGATCAAGCCGATGCGGTCATTGGGGCGGGCTTCAACGAACCTGCGTATCTCCTCTTTTGCCGCCGCCAAACGATTGGGCATCTTACCGGAATTTATCGCCGAAACAAAACGTTCTTCATTCATATCTGCCGGACGGTCAATCGCCTGCATACTTCCGGAAAGGTCGATCGCAAGCACGATATCCAAACCTTTGGCGCGCTGAACTTCGGTTCCGAGCGCCTGCCGCGGCCGTGCTGAAGCGACCGACAGCAGCAGCATTGCGATAAGCACACAGATTTCCGGAAAGGTCAATTTGCGTTTACCGGCAGACAGGCGGCGCGCGGGGATCACACTTGACACCACCACGCTCGGACGGCGCCGGGTAAGGAAACGCCACGCTATCAGCGGCACGCAGAGCAACGTCAACAGCATCCACGGGTATTGCAAATCAATCATCGTACTGCTCCTTTCTGAGTTTGAAGACTTTCCGCAGGGACAGTCGCACTGACCAATCCGCACAATTGGCGCACAGCATCGTCAAGTTTTTCCAGATCAGCGGGGGCTTTGGCAAAGCGGATGAGATCTACGCTGTTTAAAAAGGTGCTGAGCAAACCGCGGTATTTTTCCGGCAATGGCGAATCGGTGCGGAGGAGTTCAGGAATGAATTCGGCGGTGGTCTGACGGGAAGCGGGGAGTTCAAAACGCAGTTCAAGATAGTTGCGCAGAATATCCATCAAGGCATTGTATCCCGCCATCGGTAAAATTTCGCCGTGGCGGATCTCGCTGTGCAGAGCATCAAGCGCGGCAAGCGCGGCATCCCAGCAGCTCATTTCAATTTCACGGCGGGTATTTTTCAATTTGCGGATGAGAATTATCGCCAGCGCGATAAGCACAAGTGCCGATATCATATATATATACTTATATCTGGCAAGATGAGTGCGCAATTTTGCATACCCCGGACGGATGCCGGGCATCGCGGCGGAAAGTTCCAGCGTCCCGCCCGGTTTTTCGGATGCGGGAATGATTGCCGAAAATTGCGGGATGGCAATGTCAATGGCCTCATTTTTGCCGCCGCGTTTCTTTGGCGAAAGCAGAAGTTTCACTTTTCCTTCAGGGATCTCACCGGGGCTCAATGCCCGGATCAAGGCGGAAAATTGCCATATACTGCGGTTCCATTGCCATTTTTTCCGTTTAAATCCAAGCGGCATTGCCGCCACAGTCCCGGCGGGAGCTTCAAGCGCGGCGGAGATTATCGAACGGTTCTCCGGAAGCGTGATGTCAAAATCTATTTTAACATCGTTGCCGACCGCCGCCTGCTCTGCCGGTTCGATTTGAACTGCCTGCGGAATAACAGCTTCGCCCGGCCGTACCATAGCAAAAATTATTCCGCTTCCCCAGAACACCGAAGCGATGACCGCCGCGATCAGCAGCGCGAAAATAATAGTTTTCACCGTTTTTTTCATTTACATCCTCTTGAGCCGTCTGCGGCGGCGGCTGAAAAATTCAATCACGGGTTTGAGTACATCACCGCCGTTTTCAACATTTACCAAGTCGACTCTGGCGTTGCGGCATATCGCTTCCAGATCCTGCTGAAACGCCGACAAACCGGCCGTCAATTCGGCGGGAGCTCCGCCGAAGGTGACCAATTCGCCGGTTTCAGCGTCCTGAAGTTCGACCGGCGGCATATTCTCCGGCCACTTGCATTCGATCGGGTCAAAAATCTTCAACGCGACCACATCGTGACGGCGGTTGAGCAGTTTCAATTCAGCGGAGTAATCTTCACTTGAAACGAGATCGCTCAAAAGGAAGATTATTGAACGCTTTTTCAACACGCGGGCGCATTCGGTCAGCGCCAGGGCGATATTGGTTCCTCTGCTCTGCGGCTGAAAGGCGAACATCTCGCGGATCATCCGCAAAGCGTGCTTGCGCCCTGCCCTCGGCGGCAGAAACATTTCAATATGGTCGCTGAACATCATCAATCCGGCCTTGTCGCCGTTTTTTCCGGCGCTGAACGCCAGCAATGCCGCAAGCTCGGCGGCGGTCTGCCGTTTGCTCCGCGCGGTCGAGCCGAAACTGCCGGACGCCGAAACATCGACCAGAAACATAACATTGAGTTCGCGCTCTTCAACAAATTTTTTGATGTAGGCGCTCCCCATACGGGCGGAAACGTTCCAGTCGATCATCCGGACATCATCTTCAAAGGTGTACTCGCGCACTTCGTCAAACTCGATGCCGCGCCCTTTGAAAATACTGCGGTACGCGCCGCCGGTGATCTCTTCAACCACGCGGTCGGTGCGAATTTCCAGCAATCTTATCCGGGATGCCAATTCTTGTGGAAGCATAATAACGCCTTATCTCAGGGGGTACGCAGTTCAGAGAGCAAGCGGGCGATGATCGCATCGGCATCAATGTTTTCCGCTTCGGCTTCATAGGAAAGCACCAGACGATGGCGCAGGATATCCGGCGCAAGGTCTTTCACATCCTGCGGCAGAACGAATGCCCGCTCCCGCAGCAATGCCAAACCTTTGGCGGCAAGCGCCAGCGCGATCGAAGCCCGCGGCGAAGCTCCGAAGGTCACCAGACGGTCGATTTCGGCGAGCTTCACACCGCGCTGACGGTCGGAAAGCGCATTCTGCTGGCCAGGTCGGGTGGCAATGACCAGATCAAGGATGTATTCGACGATCTTTTCATCCATATATATACGGTCGACCATTTTGCGCGCTTCAATGATATCATCCATCCGCGCGACCGACAACGCTTCGGGCGGCGGGACGGGGTGCGCCATACGGTCGACGACACTCATTTCTTCACTGCGGGAGGGGTAGCCGATGCGGAGTTTGAACATAAAACGGTCGAGCTGCGCTTCGGGCAAGGGATAGGTTCCCTCCTGTTCGATCGGGTTCTGGGTCGCCATAACCAGAAACGGTTCGGGGAGCTGAAATCTTTCGCCGCCGATAGTGATCTGCTTTTCCTGCATAGCTTCAAGGAGCGCACTTTGAACCTTGGCGGGAGCGCGGTTGATTTCGTCAGCGAGGACGATATTGGCGCTCACGGGTCCGATGCGGGTGGAAAATTCTCCGGTCGGAGCATTGTAAATGCGCGTACCGATAACGTCGGCAGGCAGCAAGTCAGGGGTGAACTGCAAACGGGAGAAACTTCCGGAAAGCGTTTTTGCCAGAGTTTTCACCGCCAGAGTCTTCGCCAATCCAGGCACACCTTCGAGCAAAACGTGGCCGTCGGAGATCAGCGCCAGAAGCAGACGTTCGACCAACGCCTGCTGACCGGCAATGATCCTGCCCATTTCACCACGGACACTTTGAAGCGGCGCCGCGATCCGGCGAACTTCCTCCTGCAAAAGCTGAATATCATTCTGATCCATAATTTCATCCTCCGTAAATATTAACTGATTTTTACATCTGTCAACTATAAAGCTATTTTTTATAAAGTCAAGAGATTTTTTCACCCCGGCGGCAAAAAAATGCAAATTTTGTCAGAGGATATGGGTAGATGCGGCTTTGGAGTATTGGAGTACCTGGGGCGGACGGGTAAATTGGTATGCATGGTAATTGCAAAAAAACAATATTATCAGGTTTGCAGGGCTGGTTGGAGTGCGTTTTATTATGATAAATAACGCGACTTGGTGAATAAAATCAGCCTTGCCGGAGGAGGACAGCCGTAAACGGCTTTCCTCCCGCCGGAACCCCCACCTTTTCCAGTTCCCACCCGCGCGCAATGCCGCTGGTATTTTCCTGCTGATTACAGCGCCTGCGTTCAGCCGATT
>JAZOMB010000032.1:0-93333 GCA_045653515.1 Victivallaceae bacterium
CTACTTCGACAAGATGTATGACTGCGCCGTTGAACTCATCAAGCGCGGCAAAGCCTACATCTGTACCCTTTCCAACGAGGAATGGGACGAATACCGCGGCGATTTGAGCAAGCCCGGCAAGGAATCCCCCGGACGTCAGCGTTCCATCGAAGAGAACCTCGACCTCTTCACCAGGATGCGTGCCGGTGAATTTGAAGACGGCGCTATGGTCCTGCGTGCCAAAATCGATATGGCAAGCCCCAATATCAATATGCGCGACCCCGTTATCTACCGTATCCGCCGCGTGGAACACTTCCGCCACGGCGACAAATATTGCATCTACCCGATGTATGATTTCGCCCATCCGCTCGAAGATGCTTTCGAAGGCGTTACCCACAGCTTCTGTACGTTGGAATTTGAGATCCACCGCCCGCTGTACGATTGGGTTTTGGAAGCGCTGGATTACCCCCATCGCCCCCGCCAGATCGAATTCTCCCGCCTCAATCTCACCAATACCGTGATGAGCAAGCGCAAACTTCTGCAGCTGGTCAAAGAAAACCACGTTTCCGGCTGGGATGATCCCCGTATGCCGACCATCTGCGGTCTGCGCCGCCGCGGTGTGCCCGCCGCCGCCATCCGCAAGATGTGCAAAGCGGTCGGTGTCACCAAGTTTGACGGTATCACTTCTATGGCTCTGCTTGAACATTGCATCCGTGAAGAGCTGAACTCCACCGCTTCCCGTTATATGGCGGTGCTCGATTCCCTGAAGGTCACCATCACCAACTACCCCGAAGATGGCGTCGAACCGCTCGATGCGGTCAACAATCCCGAAGATCCCGCCGCCGGAAGCCGCAAAATTTCCTTCGGCAAAACTTTGTGGATCGACAAAGCAGACTTTATGCTCGAACCGCCCAAAGGCTACTTCCGTCTGGCCCCGGGAGCTGAAGTCCGTCTGCGTTACGGTTACTTCATCCGCTGCGTCGATGTGGTCAAAGATGCCAACGGCGAAGTGATCGAAGTCAAATGTACCTTCGATCCCGAAACCCGCGGCGGCAACGCCCCCGACGGCCGCAAGGTCAAAGGCACCATCCACTGGGTCAATGCCGATGACTGCATCGAAGCTGAAGTCCGTCTCTATGATCGCTTGTTCACCGTTGAACAGCCCGGAACCGACGGCATCGATTTCCTTACCCAGCTCAACCCTGATTCAGTCAAGAGCATCACCGCGGTCATGGAAAAATCTCTCGATGCTTTGAAGCCCGGCGAGGTTGTCCAGTTTGAACGTGTCGGCTACTTCGCCTGCGATCAGGACTCCACCGCCGAACGCAAGGTCTTCAACCGCACTGTTACTTTGAAAGACTCCTGGGCTAAAAAGAAGTGAGTTCGGCGGGCCCTCGTACGCGCTGACTTTAAAAGAGCGGGGAAACTCCTGCACGTGAGTTTACGTCGCCCCGCTCTTTTTCCGTCATCATCGCACGATCATCCTGTGGTCGCGGCGGAGCGGGTGGCGGAACGGAACTGCCGGCGTTTTCGCCTGTCGTCGGGCTGGACGCCCGACAGGTCTGATGCGTTCGACCCAAAGAGTCCGCCTGCACCTCAGCGCTGTCTTGTCAGCAAATCGCTCTATGCTCTTGTCATCGCGTGATATTTTTAATCAATAATTTTTTATCGTATTGGGCGGTTTTGACTTGACTTTTCGGTTGGTTGATGGTATAGTATTTAAGTGACAAAATGGATAGAACTGTTTTTAGGAATTCAGTAAATAAATTTTAAAAAAAGGATTCTTGGATATGAGACGGCACAATTACACGATTACTGAGCTTCTTGTCGTTATAGCAATTATTACCATTCTCGCCGCTATCGCCGTCCCGTCGGTCGGATACGCCCGCAGACGCGCCCGTACTGCCACTTGCACCAGCAATCAGGGCCAGACTATGAAAATTTTGATCGATGCTATGGCGAGCAATAACAACCGTATCTATTCCGGAACCGTTTTCAGCAATCCCAAAACCGACGGTACTGTTACCAGTAATGCCGGTTGGACCGTTTACCTTGCCGAAAAAGGTTTCATAAAGAATATGGAGGCTATCCGCTGTCCGGAGATCCGCAACTACGAAACTGACGGCAAAAAGTTTGATGCCAACAGCATTAAAGAAGCCTACGGTCTGGCAGTTGCCGGCGGAAATGACGGTAAGTTCGATTTCCGCGGTACCCGCCTTTTCACCACCTCTGCCAAAGAACAGGTCGCTCCTTCCGCTCTCGCGCTTGGCGGCTGTTCCACCGCCGACGGCAAGAGTGCCAGCGCTTCGATCAACTTCGCCAGCTCCGGCGGCGGCAATCTCACCGGTATCCACCACAACGACACTGCCAACGTTTTCTTCTTTGACGGACACTCTGAAAACGTTGATAAAAACAGCTTCGCCCCCGGTAAATTCTATCCCGTTCAGGGCAATAACCTCTCTTCAACTTTGGCGGATGCGGTCAACTCAAACGCCTGGCGCGAAGCAGTCAAGTAAATGTAAAGGAAAATTGCAGGGGAGAAGAAATTCCTCCCTGCATTTGTTTATTAATACAAAAAGTTAAATTCTTTTTTATCAACCTGTGAAATGAAAGGAGACATCATGGGAAAAAAGATGCAGACAATTGATGGTAACTACGCAGCCAGTTACGTTGCGTATGCCTTCAGCGAAGTGGCGGCGATCTTCCCGATCACCCCGTCCTCACCGATGGGTGAATACGCCGATGAATGGGCCAGCCGTGACATGAAGAATATGTT
Organism: Victivallaceae bacterium; assembly: GCA_045653515.1. Taxonomy (GTDB): domain Bacteria; phylum Verrucomicrobiota; class Lentisphaeria; order Victivallales; family Victivallaceae; genus UBA1784. The sequence continues at coordinate 2,756 of JAZOMB010000032.1, forward strand.
CGGTGAACCGATGCAGGTCGTCGAAATGCAGTCCGAAGCCGGTGCCGCCGGTGCCGTCCACGGCAGCTTGAGCGCTGGTGCTCTGACCACCACCTACACCGCCAGCCAGGGCTTGCTCCTGATGATCCCGAATATGTACAAGATCGCCGGTGAAATGCTCCCGACCGTCTTCCACGTGTCCGCCCGTGCTCTTGCCGCGCAGTCACTCTCCATCTTCGGTGACCACTCCGACGTTATGGCCTGCCGTGCTACCGGTTTCGCTATGACCAGCGCCAACAGCATTCAGGAAACCCACGACCTCGCCATCGTCGCCCACCTCGCGACCCTCGAAAGCGAAGTCCCCTTCCTCAGCTTCTTCGACGGTTTCCGTACCTCTCACGAATTCCAGAAGATCGAACTGCTCGACTATGCTGATATGAAGACCCTCGTCGATATGAAATATATCGAACGTTTCCGTCAGCGCGCTCTCCGTCCGGAAGCTCCCTACGCCAAGATGGCCGCCCAGAACCCGGACGTCTACTTCCAGGGCCGCGAAACCACCAACCAGATCTACTTCGATCTCCCCGCCATCGTCCAGAAGTATATGGACAAAGTCGCCGGTCTGACCGGTCGTCCGATGCACCTCTTCGACTACGTCGGTGCCCCCGATGCTGACAAAGTCATCATCGCTATGGGTTCCGGCTGCGAAACCATCGAAGAAGCTCTCGACTACCTCGTCGCCAAGGGCGAAAAGGTCGGTATGATCAAAGTCCGTCTGTACCGTCCGTTCTCCGTCGAACACCTCAAGGCCGCTCTCCCTGCCACTTGCAAGAAGATCGCCGTTCTCGACCGTACCAAAGAACCCGGCTGTCTCGGTGAACCGCTTTACCTCGACGTTAAAGCCGCTTTCGCTGACCGCGCTGATCTCACCATCGTCGGCGGCCGCTACGGTCTTGCCAGTAAGGAATTCACTCCGTCTATGGTTTACGCTGTCTACAAGCACCTCGACGGCAAGTGCTTCCACAACTTCACCGTCGGTATCAACGACGACGTCACCAACCTCTCTCTGCCGATCGAAGAAACCATCGTCACTGAACCTGCCGGTACCACCAGCTGCATGTTCTGGGGTCTGGGTTCCGACGGTACTGTCGGTTCCAACAAGAACTCCGTTGCCATCATCGGTGACAACACCGACAAGTACGTTCAGGCTTACTTCAGCTACGACTCAAAGAAGTCCGGCGGTATCACCATCAGCCACCTGCGCTTCGGTGACAACCCCATCCGCAGTGAATATCTCATCACCGCTCCCGACTTCGTCGCCTGCCACAACCCGGCTTATATCGGCATGTACGATATGATCTCCGGCATCAAAGAAAACGGTACCTTCCTGCTCAACACCTCTGCTCCGGCTGACAAGGCTTTCGAAACCCTGACCGCCGATATGCAGAAGACCATCATTGACCGCAAGGTCAAATTCTACGTCGTTGACGCTCTCAAGGTCGCCGTCGAAGTCGGCAGCCCGAAATACATCTCCACCATTATGCAGACCTGCTTCTTCAAGCTCGCCGGAATCATCCCCGAAGCTGACGCGATCGCCTACATCAAGAAAGGTATCGAAAAGAAGTTCTCCAAAAAAGGACAGGCTGTTGTCGACGAAAACAAACTCTGCGTTGACAAAGCTCTGGACGGTCTGACCCTGGTCGACGTCCCCGCCGCCCCCGGCGCCTGCTACACCCCGAAAGAAGCCTTCACCGCCGATATGGGCGAATTTGCTGTCAAACTGATGAAGCCGGTTCTCGCTCAGAAGGGTGATGATGTTCCGGTCTCCGCTATGAGCTACGACGGCTCTATGCCCATCGGTACCTCCCGCTTCGAAAAGCGCGGTGTCGCTCCCAAAGTCCCCCGCTGGGATGCTGCCAAATGTATCCAGTGTAACCAGTGCGTTATGGCTTGCCCGCACGCTGCCATCCGCGCCAAACTGATCCAGCCGGCTGAACTCACCGCCGCTCCCGCTTCCTTCGAAACCGTCGATGCCAAACCGCCGGTCAAGAAAGAACTCGGCCTCAAGTTCCGTCTGCAGGTCTATGTTGACGACTGCCTCGGCTGCGCCGTCTGCGTCGAAACCTGCCCGGTCAAGGACAAAGCCATCACCATGGTCAGCGCCGCTGCCGAACGTGCCGCCGGTCAGCAGACCAACCTCGACTTCTTCACCGCGCTTCCCGATGACGAAATGGGCGGTCTGACCGATGCCAACGTCAAGGGCGTCGGCTTCAAGCAGCCGTACTTCGAATTCAGCGGTGCCTGCGCCGGTTGCGGCGAAGCTCCGTATGTCCGTCTGGTCTCCCAGCTCTTCGGTAACCGCATGATCGTTGCCAACGCCACCGGCTGCAGCAGTATCTACGGCGGTTCTTTCCCGAGCCTTCCCTACTGCCAGGACAAAAAAGGCCACGGTCCGGCCTGGGCCAACAGCCTCTTCGAAGACAACGCCGAATACGGCTTCGGTATGCGCATCGCTGTCGACAACAACCGTAAGATGCTGAAGAACTGCATCGACAAAGCTTATGCCCTCGGCATCTGCTGCGATCAGATGAAGTCCGCTCTCGATTACGCTGTTGCCAACTGGGACAAGACCGATGCCGCCGCTATCGACAACCAGACCAAGCTCGGCGAACTGCTTGCCATCGCGGCTGAAAAGGCCACCGGCGAAGCCAAAGAAAACTACGCCAAGATGCTCGAACTTAAAGACTACTTCGTCGATAAGTCCGTCTGGATCCTCGGCGGTGACGGCTGGGCCTACGATATCGGTTACGGCGGTCTGGACCACGTTGTTTCCCAGAACCGCAACGTCAATATCCTCGTTCTCGACACCGAAATCTACTCCAACACCGGCGGTCAGGCTTCCAAGTCCACCCCGATCGGTGCTATCGCGCTCTTCGCGGCGGCCGGTATGCGTCTGACCAAGAAGAACATCGGTTTCATGTGCATGAGCTACGGCAACGTCTACGTCGCCAGCATCGCTATGGGTGCCAACCGTCAGCAGACTCTCGCCGCCATCAAGGAAGCGGAAGCCTACAACGGTCCGTCCATCATCTTCGCTTACGCTCCCTGTATGCTCCACGGTATCAATATGACCAAGAGCCAGGAAGAAGCCAAACGCGCGGTGGAAGCCGGTTACTGGCCGCTCTACCGCTACAACCCGATGGCGGAAAAACCCTTCACCTGGGAAACCAAGGAACCCACCGGTGACTTCCAGGAATTCCTCAAAGGTGAAAACCGTTATCGTCAGCTCCTGAAGAAGGCTCCTGCCGAAGCTGAAAACATCTTCGCCGAAGCCGAAGCCGACGCCAAACGTCGCATGGCCTTCTACAAGAAGATGGGCGAAATTATGTAAGATCAGACGTGGTCTTACCTGCCGGAGATTTCTCCGGCAGACCATCAGAAAACGTCAAATCCTCTTCCCGTTCGCGGGAAGAGGATTTTTTTTGTTTTGGAGAGTGGAAATGAAAATATCGCAACATATTTTATTCATCTTTATTGCAAATGTGCAAAACGGTGATATATTTCCAGTAAAGTAAAAAAGAGAAAGGGAATATTATGCTGCCTGAATTATATACGATAACGCCGCGGGTGGTTGCCGCTGGTGCCATCAGTGAAATTTCAATCAGAGGAAATTTTCCTCACTCTGACCTGCGGACGTTTCAGAGTGAATTCACGGTCGATTCTGTGGGCCCTGAAGGATTGTTTCAGAATGATGATCTGCCCGGATATACTTGCGGAAACGGCTTCAGTCTGGGCAGACCGCCTTTTGAACCGCTGACGTCAGAATTGGGAAGTGATGGTGTGTTGCGCTTCAAATATGATTTCAAAGGCGAAGGACAGACCTCTTTCAGGTTGCGGATCGGCGAGCGGATAATCGGGACGTTTTTTGTTTATTCTTTGCGGCGTGAATGGCTTGCTTTGCGGCCGTTCCGGGGGGATTTGCACTTGCACAGCGGATATTCCGGCTGCTGCGGGGAAAAGGATCTGCTCAGTCCGGAATATTATGCGGCGCTGAATCATTCGCTCGGTTTGGATTTTATTGCGATATCTGACCATAAACAGCATTATCCTTCGCTCAAGGCGGCGGATTTTGCCGATCAGTGCGGCGGCACGTTCAAAGTTTATCCGTCGGAAGAGGTGCATCTGCCGGATCTGCACACGATACACAATTTGAATTTCGGCGGCAATAAACCGGTTTCTGCACAGCTGCATCGCGGTGATCCGGTGTTTGACAAACTTCTTGCAAAGTATATGAAGGTCGTGCCGGATTTTAAAGATGACTTTGTCCGTTATCTGGCGGCGGCATTCCATGCGGTTCACGATCTGGTTCACGAAGCAGGCGGCGTGAATGTCTTCTGTCACCCCTTCTGGCGGCCGTTTGACCGGTTGTTTCTGCCGCGCTGTGTGCGGGATTACGTTTTTGAAAAGCGTTTGTTTGACTGCATTGAACTCTTTGGCGCAGGTTCGCAGAATTGCGATGAAACTTCTGCTGTTTATCAGGAGCAATGCCGCGCTTACGGCGGACAGATCCCGGCGGTCGGGAATACGGATGCTCACAAGCATACGGAATTGGGGCTGAACTCTTCGGTTGTCTTTGCCAAAGCCAATGATTTTGCTTCTTTGCGCGATGCCATTTTGTCCAATAACAATGTGGTTGTCCGCCAGATGCCGGGGCAGTTCCCGCGGGTTTCCGGCGGTTCGGAATGGGTGAGCTTCTATCACTTCCTGCGTGAAAACTATTATCCGCGCCACGATGCTCTCTGCCGTAAAGAGGCGGATTTGATGTACGATGCTTTTGCCACCGGAGCGCCGGATATGGAGTATGACCGCGTGGTGAATATGCCGTACGCACAGCGCATCGGTATCATCACCGATTTCAAACGCAACACCTTCTCTCCCGACCGCGCTGCATTCGCCGCTGTCAGCAACGCATTTGCCGCGTTGGAAAAAGAGTTCTGGGGATAAATCCGGCAAAAATAAAACGGCAGTTTGCAAATTTTGCAAACTGCCGTTTTTTTATTCGTATATTGGAAAATCAGAGTTCGATTTCCAGTTTGGAATGGATGCGTTTGACCTTTTCCAGAGCCTCTTCGACGGTGGCGGCACGGGCAAGGACAACACCCAGACGGCGTTTGCCTTTGAGTTCGCCTTTACCGAAGATGCGCAAGTCGGTATCAGGTTCAGCCAGAACCGCTTCCAGATTGCCGAAGCTGACCGCATTGGAGTTTCCGTAGACCTTGATAGCTTTGCTGGCGGAAGGACCGTGGAACGCGATGTTGGGGATGGGCAGACCGAGAATGGCGCGGGCGTGGAGATCAAATTCGGACAAGTCCTGCGAGATCATCGTGACCATACCGGTATCGTGCGGACGGGGGCTGACTTCGCTGAAGATGACATCGTCGCCGCAGACAAAGAGTTCCACCCCGAAGATGCCGCGGCCGCCGAGAGCGGTGGTGATCTTTTCGGCGATCTCTTCAGCTTTCTTGCGGGCAACGGGGCTCATCGGCTGGGGCTGCCAGGATTCCTGATAGTCGCCGTCGACCTGATGGTGGCCGACCGGTTCGACGAAGCTGGTGCCGTTGATGTGGCGGACGGTGAGCAGGGTGATTTCAAAGTCGAAGTTGACGAAACCTTCAACGATGACACGGCCCGCACCGGCACGGCCGCCGGACTGGGATTCGTTCCACGCGGCATCAATGTCCGCTTCAGTTTTGATGGTGCTCTGACCGTGGCCGGAGCTGCTCATAACCGGTTTGACGACGCAGGGCAGACCGATCTCTTTGACCGCAGCGGTGAATTCTTCATAGGTGGAAGCAAAACGGTAGCTGGAGGTGGGCAGCCCCAGCTCTTCAGCGGCCAGACGGCGGATGCCTTCGCGGTTCATAGTGAGCCAGGTGGCGCGGGCGGTCGGGATGACGTTGAAGCCCTCTTCTTCGAGCTTGATCAGTTCCGGAGTGGCGATAGCTTCGACTTCGGGAACGATGTAGTCGGGTTTTTCAAGTTCGGCGATGCGGCGCAGTTCGGCGGCATCGAGCATATTGACAACGTAGGAGCGGTGGGCAACGTGCATGGCGGGGGCGTTGGGATAGCGGTCGATGGCAATTACTTCCACACCGAGGCGCATCATCGCGATGGCGACCTCTTTACCGAGTTCTCCGGAGCCGCAGAGCAAAACCTTGCAGGCGCTGTCAGTCAAAGCTGTACCGAGTTTCATAGATTTTTACCTTTCTGTGTTATTTGATAGATTTTCTGTAGTTGATGATGCCTTCGGCTATTCCGCGGGCGAGGGCATCGATATAGACTGAATTATTAAGACGTTTTTCTTCAATGCGGTTGCTGATGAAGCCGACTTCGATCAGCACTCCCGGGGCGGTCAGATCGCGCAGAACCACGAAGTTTGCCCGTTTTACACCACGGTCGGCGGCGCCGGTGCGTTGAAGCATCCGCTTCTGGATATTGTATGCCAGAGCGAGGTTGTTTTCATCAAAGTTGTTGCCCGGTTGGACGGTACGCTGCTGTTTGGTGGAGCTGCTTGATGGCGCATATGCCGGAGTGAGGCAGTAGGTTTCAATACCTGAAACGGAGCGGTCTTTGGCGGAATTGACATGGATAGAGACAAAGAGGTCGCTTTTATGGCGGCGCTGGATGGCGCAAATATTTTCCAGCGGGATTTTGATATCGGAATTGCGGACGAAACGCACATAAAAACCGTAGCTTTTTAAAATTTGTCCCAAGCGTCTGCCGATTTTCAGCGTGATATTTTTCTCTTTTGAAAATGCACCGATGGCGCCGGGATCATTGCCGCCGTGACCCATATCTACAGTGATCGTGTAAATGGAGTGTTTTTTCAGAGTCGCGGGGTAGAAGAGCGGGCGGAAACTTTTGTGCCAGTCAAAGCCGGTGACATAGGGGACTCCGCCGATGAACGCCACCGGGAAATTCAATGTTACTTTGACGCCGTTTATCACACAGCGGCGGTCATCTTTGGTGACTTGACCGTTGAAATAGCGCGAAGTGAAATCGACAGTTTTGCCGCGCTGGCGTACTTTGGCTCCGTTGAATTGCAGCAGCCGTGAAAAGTGAAAAGCCTGTCTGCCTTTTATGTTTGATTGCGGGACACGCACCGCCGCCGCGTGAACGCGGGGCAGGGAAAGCAAAAATATACAAAGCAGTAAACAGTGAAAAAGTTTCATCTCTTTACACATCCATTTCTTCGATAGATATACTGCTCATATAGTCATTGGCAGGGGGATACATCGCGCTGAGAGTATTGCCAATGCGGACATTTTCCACGAGTGAACCCATAACAAAAGCTTTGCTTTCGCAAATCGCTTCATCCCACGGCAGCTCCAATGCCAACGTCGCAGTCAACGCCGCCGACAGCGTGTCGCCGACACCGTAGGTTACGGTTTGCGGGAGATCGACTTTAAGTGAAGAAACTTTGCAAACTCTGCCGTCGGTGCAGACGATATCGGTGACTTTGGGCAGGATTTGAGCTGGATCTTTTTCCGCGTGTCCGCCTTTGAGCAGAATGGATGCTCCGGAAAGGTGGTGCAGTTTTTTTGCGGCATTGACCTGTTCGGCAAAGGTGGTGATCTTTTCACCGAGCAAAAGTTCTGCTTCGGGGATGTTGGGGGTGAGCCAGGCGGCAAGCTTCATAAGTTTGGTTTTAAAAAGTTCCACAACTGCCGCTTCGGGGAGATTGCGGTCAAGCGGCATAATGAAAGCGGGATCGCAAATCAGTTTGAGCTGATGTTTTTTCACCGCTTCAGCAAGCGCTTCAATGATCCCCGCATTGGACAAAACACCGTTTTTGGCAAATCGGACATTGACCGTGGAAAGCACCGTATCGATCTGGGCGCTTATCGTGTCGGCGGAAAGGCGGTTGAACAGGGTGACTTTGCCCGGAGTGCGGCCCGCGACGGCAGTAATGGCGCTGCAGCCGTAGACGCCGAACGCATTGAAAGTGCGCAAGTCAGCCTGAACTCCGCCGCTGCCGGTAGAGTCGCTGATCGCGACGGTCAATGCCGCCGGATAAGATTTTTCCTGTTGTTTTTTTCTTTTCTTTTCCATGGACTTGCCTAAAGGCACTTTTAGGGTTATATTGTACAATGTACTAAATTACATCCAAAATTGCAAAAAAACAAACGAATATCAGCGGTATTGATGAGAATATTTAAAATATTTTTGGTTACGGCATTGTTTGCCGGAGTATTTACTGCCCTGCGCGGAGAAACTTCGCTGGGCAGCCGCTGTTATTTGAAGACTGAATATTCCGGCGGCAAAGATGGCGAATTTCTCTTCCGCATCGTTCGGCAGGCGCATCAGAGCGCACGGAAATCGGAATTGAAGCGCCCGAAAAAACGCACCGAATTTCAGATCAATGCCAAAGCTTGGAATGTCCTTTCGACCGCAGGAAAAAATGTGGTGTCGGTGCCTGGAACGTCTGCTGATTGGCAGCAGTCGTTTGAGCAGCGGCGGATTTTGTACGGGATCGTGTTCCGGGTGTGCTTTGATCTGGATCTGCCGGAAGAGCCGGATAAATTTCCCTTTCCGGTATGGATGAGCGCCGCTATGGATGAGATCATGGCAGGCCGCAGGAAAGCGGAGCAGTTGTCGCTGTCGAACAAAGATTATTCTGCGGTGCGGATGATTTTCAAACAGTGTCGGCAGCTGCCGGATTTTGCTGCGTTGTGCCGCTTCAACAGTGTTCCGGAGGATCCGGCAACGGTGATCGTATTCCGCCAGCAATCGCGGCTGCTTATGGAGATTGCGACGGGGATGAAACTCTTTGTCGGTATGCTTCAGGATCACGCAGGCGGCTATCCCGAAGACCGCTGGCTGAGGCTTTTTGCCACCCCCCGGGAAGCACAACTGCAGTTGACCGACAATGCGCGGAAATTTTTGTGGGGCAGGCGGGCTTCGGTTCCCGAACCGCTGGATGATGAAGCGTTGAAAAAATTACAGACCATCGTTATTCCCGCGCTGGATAAGGACGGCATTCCGGACGGCAAGATGCTGGAATTGAGTTTTTCCGAAGCCAATAAACTTTTTTTGACCGGGACACGGCCCGACCTTGAAGAGGTGAGAAAATATTACAAGCGTGAGTGGCTGGCATTCAGCTATCTGCGGTCATTGAAGGTGCGGGAACTGGCGTTGAAACTGCGCGATATTGCCGGACAGATCGGCAGTGCGCCGGAAGTGGCAGCGGAGTTTGACGCCGTTTTCAAGCAGTTGACCGGACAATTGGAGTGGGAAAAGCTCCAGTTCAGTACCTTTATAAAACTCTCCTTTATCCATTTGCCGGTCGATCAGCTTTATTTCTGGCAGTTCAAGGCGCTTGATGCCGTCAATCTCGGAGCCGGAAACGGCAGGACCGGAGAGTTTTTGAAGGCGACGGAAAAGGAATATTTTGAAAACTATTGAGTTTTTTCGATCAGCACTATAGACAAAATCGCTCCGGCGGTGTATCTTTAATAGCAAGATATGTATTTTTTTTAGGAGAACGATCTCATGATTGAAGAAAAGCTCGTTATTGTCGGCAACGGCCCTGCCGGATGTACCGCCGGAGTCTATGCCGCCCGCGCCGGTCTCAAACCCCGTATCTTCGCCGGTGATCATCCCTGCGGTCTGCTCGCACTTACCAGCGAAGTGGAGAACTTCCCCGGTTTCCCCAACGGAATTTCAGGTTTCGATCTGGTTATGGCAATGCAGGAGCAAGCCGAAAAGTTCGGTGCTGAAACCGATTATGACACCATCGTTTCTCTCGATTTTGATGCGGTGAATGGACACCGCTTCACTACCGCTGACGGCAGAGAGTTTCGCGCCCGCGCGATGATTATTGCCACCGGAGCCACGCCGCGCAAGCTTGACGTTCCGGGGGAGGAGCGTTTGTGGGGCCGCGGTGTTTCCGCCTGCGCCACCTGTGACGGAGCGTTTTTCAAAGATGTCCCTGTTATGGTTGCCGGCGGCGGCGATTCCGCAATGGAAGAGGCGATCTTTCTCACCCGTTTTGCTTCCAAAGTCCACCTCGTCCACCGTCGGGACAGCTTCCGTGCTTCGGCGATCATGGTCGATCGGGCGATGAGTAATGAAAAAATTGAATTTCACCTCAACAGCGTGGTCGAAGAGATTATGGGCGAAAAAGAGGTCGAAGCGGTGCGGATCAAAGACAACTCCAGCGGAGAAACTGAGATCATCCAGGTCAAAGGATTTTTCGCCGCGCTCGGCCACGTCCCCGCAACGGAATTGTTCGGCAAATCCGGCATCACCCTCGATGACCACGGCTATATTGTTACTGACGGCAAAACCTCTGAAACCAATATCCCCGGAGTTTTCGCCGCCGGAGACTGTATGGATCCGCGTTACCGTCAGGCGATAATCGCCGCCGGAAACGGGGCGCGCGCCGCCTTGGATGCGGAGAAGTATCTTGGCTGACACATCCACCTTCCGGATAATCCGGAATCCGCGCCGCAAAAGGATCGCATTGCGCATTGCCGATGATGGTGTATTGGAAATTTTAGCTCCGGAGAGTGTTTCGGAGACATTCCTTTGTGAGATACCGGAAAAAGAAGCCGGAGTCATTGCCCGTTTGCGGGCGCGGAATGCAGGAGTTATGCGGCCGCAGGCGGTTTTTGCCGAAGGAAATAAATTTGCGCTGCTCGGCAAATTTTATCCGCTCCACTTGAGTTCAAGATTGAAGATTTTTGACGGTGAACGTTTCATCATTCCCCGCGGCAGTCATCTGGCGATGCAGAATGATTTGATCTCGCTCTATTGTGAGATCGCTGAAAAATATCTGATGAAACGCGCTTGTGCGATGGAAAATCTCACCGGATTGCATGCAGAACGGTACCGCATATCTTCGGCGGACCGCCGCTGGGGGTCGTGCAACAGCAGACGGGTGATCGCTTTGAGCTGGAAACTTATCCAATGTCCGCCCGGGACTATTGATTATGTGATCATACATGAGCTTGCCCATTTGAAAGAGCTGAACCATTCGGCAAAGTTCTGGAAAATCGTCAGCTCATTCTGTCCTGACTATCTGGACTTGCGCCGCAGACTCAATGAGTTTTCCCGTTCATTGCCGCAGCTTTAAAGAGTTGCGGCAATCTGGAGAAGCGGGGGCGCAGACGGATATTTTTCACCGCCATCTCCACCGCCTTGGTGTTGCCGATCAATATAAGCAGTTTCCGTGCGCGGGTCATTCCGGTATAAAGGAGATTGCGCTGCAGCATCATATAGTGCTGGGAGAGCAGGGGGATCACCACGGCGGGAAATTCACTGCCCTGCGACTTGTGGACGGTTATCGCATAGGCTAATGTGAGCTGGTCGGCATCGTCGAATGGATAATCGACCCGTCTGGAGTTTTCAAAACTGACGATAAACATTTTTCTTGCGGGATCGATCTCCACGATCCGCCCCATATCGCCGTTGAAAACATTTTTATCATAATTGTTGCTGGTCTGCATCACGCGGTCGCCGAGTTTGAATGTACGGCTGCCGAATTGAAACTCTTTGGCGGCATCCTTATTGAGCAGAGTCGAAAGCTGCTCATTCAATACCGCCGTGCCGCAGTTGCCCCGGTTCATCGGGCAGAGGATCTGGATGTCGTTCATCGGATCAAAGCCGAAACGTTCCGGAATACGCTCTGAAACAAGTTTTGCTATCATCCCGGCACAGCGTTCCGGGTCATCCTGTTCGATCCAGTAGAAGTCCAACAGTTCGTTTCCGGAAGCGGAAACTTTTTCCGGCAGTACGCCGCGGTTGACCCGGTGGGCGTTGACGATGATGCGGCTGCCGGAGGATTGACGGAAGATCTTGGTCAGCCGCGTGACGTGGAAAAAGCCGCTGTCAATAAAGTCGTGCAGCACCCGCCCGGGGCCGACCGACGGGAGCTGATCGGCATCACCGACCAGAATCACCGAACACCCTTCCGGAATGGCTTGGAAGAGCTGATAGGCAAGAATGATATCCAGCATAGATACTTCGTCGACGATAAGCAGATCGCACTTGAGCTGATTGGAGCGGTCATAGTTGAATTTCCCGGTCGCTGGATCAAAGATCAGCAATCGGTGCAAGGTTTTTGCTTCCATTCCGGAGCTTTCACTCATTCTTTTGGCGGCGCGTCCGGTGGGAGCGGCCAGCGCCATCTTCACCCTGGCGGCTTTGGCGCGGCGGACGATCTCTCCGATGACGGTGGTTTTACCGACACCCGGGCCGCCGGTGATAATGGTCAAGGGATGGGAAAATACGGCATTGATCGCCTGATGTTGAAGCTCATCCAGCACGAGATCGCCGCGGGAAGCGATTTTTTCCAGCCGTTTTCCGGCAAAGTTCCGATTGCTTGCCAACCTGGCAATGATGCCGGGCAGCCGTTTTTCGGCGGAGAGCAGATAGGGGGTGTAACAGCAGTCATCTTCACAGAACAAGAGATGCCGTTCCAGTACCGCATCCAAACCTTTGGCGACCACATTTACAGGTTGTCCGGTCAATTCTGCGGTGCGGCGGAGCAGTTCATCGCGCGGAGAGCAGATATGACCGTCGCCGACCATCGTGTTTAAAGTGAAGACCACAGCGGCGCTCATCCGCTCAACTGAATCGGCGGCAAATCCGAGTTCACGGGCGACCGCATCCGCTTTGAGAAAACCGATGCCGTTGATATCTTCGGCAAGTTTGTATGGATTGGCGCGGACGGTGTCGGCGGTCTTTTCGCCGTAACAGCGCATAAGTTTCTGGCAGTAGGCGGGAGTGAGCCCCAATCCCTGCAGGAAAATCATATCGTCGCGGTGACTGCGGGCGTTTTTCCACGCTTTGGCGATCGCCGCCGCTTTCTGTTTGCCGATCTTTGGCACATCGCACAAGCGGCCTGGGTACATATCCAGAATACGGATGGTATCTTTGCCGAAGTGTTTGACGATGGATTGGGCGGTTTTGGGGCCGATGCCGGTGATTTGGTAGCGGAGGAAACGTTCGATCCCGGCAACGGTGGAGGGGGGGACGATGCGCGCCTCTTCCACTTTGAAGCGCAAGCCGAAGTTTTCGTGTTTTTCAAACTTGCCGTCCGCTTCAACGCATTGACCTTCGGCACAGCCGGGGATCACGCCGCAAAGGGTCAAACGGGTTTCGTCGTCACAGAGTATATCTGCGACGACGAAGCCGGTATCCGGATTCTGAAAGCGTATCCGCATCACCTCTCCGGTGACTCGTGTCCCGGTCAAAAACTGGATATCCGGCATATTTCCCCACTGGTTTGCAAACTTATTCCACGGTCAATTTCACGACAAATCGCGTACCGTTGGTATGGGTGAACACGATATCGGTTTGACCGCGGCGGATCGCTTCAAGTTCAAATTCAGTCTTGTAGCGGCGGAACGGCCAGACGCCATCGGCATCCGGTTCCGATTTGCATCGGAAGAGCGCGGCATCAGCGGCATTGATCGACCATCTGCCGTCGCGGGTGTTCTCCAGTTCAAAATCGATATCCCTGCCCGGTTTGAGCGTTACTGCAAAGGGCAGCGCGGTCAAATCCGCAAACCGGTAATAACGCTCATTGACCAGGGCGACTGTACCGTTGCTCTGAACCGTTTTGCGCCAGGGGCGTTCAAATTCAGCTTCGACATCATCAAAGATGATTTCAGCATCGGCGGCAGTTTCCAATGTAACCGCGATGAAGTGCGCCTGCGGGGGGATCGGCAGACGGGCTCTGACTTTGCTTTCGCGTACATTGGCGCTGAAACGGATGCCGTCCTGACGGAAGTCTATCACCTTGCCGTCTTTGTCGAACGCCGCAAAGGATACTCTGCCCATACCGCTGCCGCGGACATCTGCTTCCAGTTTCACATTATCGCCTTTAACTGCGCAGAGTTGAGAAACGATTTTGGCATTTGCTCCCAGTTCCGCTCCGAAATCATCTTTGTCCACTTTGACGCGGGCAGCTTTTCCGCGCTCAATGGTCCAACCGGGAACCGGCAGGGAACTGCCGCCGGGATTGGTGAAATCGCCGTTGATCAGCAAATCATCCCCGGCATGGAGGGCAGAAAACATCGTCACACAAAAAAATGCTGCTATCCAGAGGTATTCATTCTTCATAAGCCATTCTCCTTTCTTTTTTAAGTTCCAATATAAATATAATACTCATTATCAGATTTTCAAGCATCTGAAAAAATTTTTATGAATTTTTTTTTGAGTGAAGTATGGCGATGCGGCGCCGGACAGCTGCTCTCCTCATACAGTTTGCCCGGTGCGCATCAAGTGTCATATGACATATAAACAGTCTAATGCTTTTTGCGGAAAAATCAAGAGTGAAAGCAGGAATCTCTGCTTGCAAAACCTGAATTCAGGGCTATCTTAAACGGATGACAATTATAAATTTTTGAAAGGATCTTAATATGAGCGATATTTTCACCCACAGCGTGACTACGGAGAAGAAGCCGTGGACACATTTGAATTTCGGCGACCGAAATGGAAAAGATTTTTCTTTCGGGATAATCTCCGACCGGACGGGCCGCCCGACTCCTGGAGTCTTTGAGGGGGCGATCGAAAAATTCAACCGGATGCGTCCGGATTTTGTCATCAGCGTCGGAGATTTTATTGAAGGCGGCTGTATGGAAGATTTTTCCGCTTCATTTTTGCAGAAGCAATGGGATTATATCAAACCGGAAATAGAGAAATCGGTTCAGCCGTTTTTCTACGTTGCCGGAAATCACGACTACGCGCCCCCGGGGGCAATGGCGCATAGCTGTGACCTCTGGAACAGTATGTTCGGCGTGTCATACTACTATTTTATCTACAAGGAAACTTTGTTCATCTGTTTGAACAGCAACTATGCCAGGAGCGGCTTCGGCGAAGAGCAGGTCGCCTGGGCGCTGGATGTCATAAAGAAAAATGTTGATGTCCGGTGGACATTTGTCTTTCTCCATCAGCCCGCCCGCTGGCTGGAGGAGGAGTTTGCTCAAATCGAAGAGTCACTTTATGAACGCAATTACACGGTGATTTCCGGCGATAAACACGCCTATACCAAATATGTGCGTAACGGCAGAAAATATTTTATGCTCGGCACCTCCGGCGGCGGTGATACCATCGTCGCTCAAGGTAAGCGCGGGGTGAATTGGGGCGAATTTGACCACATTACATGGGTATCTATGTGCGGCGACCGCCCGGAATTCACCAATATCGCTCTGGACGGTATCTACGATGAAAACGTGGTGACCACCGAAAAAATCACCTGGCTCACCGCCAAATATTTCCGTGCCAATAAAAAAATCACTCCCGAAGAGGCGGAAAGATTGCGCGCCAAGGGTATCGATATTGAAGAGCCGGAGTTCGTCTTTTCCGGCGGGTACAATTGGTAAAAAAAATTTCAGGGGGCAGCTGCATCGCAGTACCCCCTGATTTTTTTTGTTTATTCAAGTAAAATCAGCGTTTGATCACTTTATTGTATTCCAGCAGATTTTCCAGAACGGTGATTTTAGGACGGACATCGCCGATCAATGCGACCATACCTTTGCCGCAGGGGCGGACGAGGATAAAGGGCATTTCGCCGTCTTTTTTGGTTTTCTGTCTGGCAAGGACGATCCACTTATCCGGAGATGCCGGGATGAAGTTGCCGCTGGGGGTGGTTCTGATCCATTTTTTGAGATCGTTGGGAGTAGTGGCAAAACTGTCCGGAATGATGTAAGATGCGCGGCGGAGGCGGGTGGCATTTTCGGCAAACTTCACATTGAATGTCGGATCGTCAAAATATTTGGGCAGCTGATCGATCCAGAAGTAGCTGTCAAAGACCAGCACCGCACCGTTTTTGACCAGCGGCACGATCTTATCGCGGAAAAATTCAACCGGAAATTTATTCTGATAGGTTTCGACCACGATCATTTTGCTGTCGGAAAAATCTGCCTTGGAGGCACCGTCAAAACCGGTATATTTGCGGAACTGCCAGCCGTTTTTGATGTAGGAGGATTGAGCTTTATCAAAGCTTTTTCCGCCGGAAAGTTTGCTGGAAGCGACCCAGCTCAGGCGGCGTTCCGGAAAAGATTTGCCGGAGAAAACGATCGTCGCCGCTCTGCCGATATCCTGATGGGCGGGGTAGGGGAAGCCGACCGCGCCGGATTTGCTGTTGCGGATGATGAGCAGTTTCCACTGGTCACCGGCTTTGGGTTTGACATTGAAAGATTTGAACGGCAGAGTGATGTGCATCGTCCAGCGGTCGCGGCCGTAGATGGTCTTGCCGCTCCAATTGGCGTTCCAGCTGCCGTCCATTCCGATGGCATCATAGGTTCCGCCGGCGAGGTTGACGCACATCTGGCGGTGCATAGTGCCGTCATTGAAGTCGATGAACATTTCGACCATATCATCATTCCACGGGGAGATGTCTTTACCGACTTTACCTTTGACCACCTTTGCCATATCTTTTTCAAAAGCGGTGACTTGGATGTGGAGGGCGTCTTTGGTGTAGAATACGCGCATTTCAGCGGTCTGCGGCTGTTTTTTGACCCCGTTTTTGGGGACGAATTTGAAGCTGCCGAGTTTGGAGAAGTCGTTGCTGTTTTTGAGCAGCGGCAGATTGATGACGGCGGCATTGGCTTTGGCAAGGTTGTATTCGCTTTCCCAGCGGGCGAAGAGGGCGGCTTCAAAATTGATCTCAGTTTCCTGCCGTTTGCGCAACGCGG
Source organism: Victivallaceae bacterium (assembly GCA_045653515.1). GTDB lineage: Bacteria > Verrucomicrobiota > Lentisphaeria > Victivallales > Victivallaceae > UBA1784. The sequence goes on from JAZOMB010000032.1 coordinate 19,441, forward strand.
CATCGGGTTCGGATTTGACGGCATCCAGCGCGGCTTTGAACTGCGCTTTGGCAAACTTTATCAGCTTGGGATTGATGAAGTATCCGGCGGTACCGGCGGGGGAAGCTCCGAAGTAGGTGAGATGGTGGGGCATGGAATCCCATGATTTTGCCATCGCATCGTGATAAGACTTCATCATCGGAGCGCCTTTGCCGTAAAGATAGCTGCAGAAGTCATTGAGGATATCGTCGACTTTTTCGTCGGCGTTCCAGATCAGACGGGCGTAGATGTAATTGGAGAGGCGGTGGGCGAGCTGTTTCTGCTGAATGCGCGGAACGGAAGGCTTCATATTGACGCCGAGTTCAGTTTTCATACGGACGAGCTTCATCTCTTTGAAAACCTTCATCTCATCGGCGATCATATTCCAGAAGGGCAGATACATCGGGCCTTTGAAAACATCATATTCATAACCGTAAATACCCATCGGCGCGCGGGTCTGCCAGGCGCGCAAGCCAGCCATCGATTTCTGGTTGATGGAACATTTTTTGTTGTCGAGTTTGTGGATGTAGCAGCGGTTGTACTGGCAGTATTCGACATATTCAAGATATTTTACCGGAGTGTCGGGGACGGCGCGGTACTCCTGATAGGCGATACCGCCGAAGAGGATCTCCGGATGATGTTTGCGGATGGCTTCGATCAACTTGGCGTAGAAGGTGTACCAGCGGGAGGATTTGTCTTTGATGACGGTGCATTTGTCACATTCACAGCGGGGGATGATATCCGCCGGGAAGGTGTTGAGCATATTGAAGCCTTTGGTTTTGATGATATTGAGATGCTTTTTGACAATGTAATCAAAAAATTCCGGATTGCTCCAGCAGCCGGCATATCCGGCGGCGGAACGTTCGCCGTTGATGAGCGAAAAGAGTTCCGGTTTGGTGTCAAAGAGTTTGCGGTCAACAGCGACCCAATGCTGACCGTCCAAACGGTAGAAGCCTGCCACATCGCGGACTTTCGGAGTGCGGGAACCGCCATTCATAAAGTTGCGCGCCAGCCAGATTTCAGTCGGGACGTGGTTGTGCATACCGCAGGGGGTCATTTCACGGAAACGGAATGTCGGAGCGATATTGTAATTGAGCGCAGGGATAGTATATGAATTCTTTTTGATGATGAATTCGCCGTCTTCACCCGGCCAGAACCAGCGGCAGCCGAGCTGATTCTGCAAAAATGAGTAAACCGCATAGAGGGCGCCGCGCGGCATATTTCCGGCAAGATAAAGGGCGCCGTCAAGTTTTTTCACGGCGACGGTTTCGGTGTTGCCTTTTTCCAGATTGAGTGCGGCGGCATTTTTTCGCACGGCACTTGAGGTATCAAGTGAACCGATGATGATCTGTCTGGATTTTGCTTCATCAGAGTTGACGATGGGCAATTCCGCGCCGGAGATTTTTTTCAAAAAGGTCTGCAATTCGGTTGCGGCATACTTTTCGGCGGCATCCGGTTTGACCGGAATGACGATCTGCCAATCACTTTTGCCGTTTTCAAACAACACTCCGCCGTGAAGTAGTGCGGCACAGAACAGCGAACAGATAAAAAACAATGCTTTTTTCATATAATTCCTTTATATTTTACAAATCATATTTTTGATAAATGTAGACATTGGTGGATGCTTTGCCGCGGCGGTTTTCAGAATGACCATCCATAAAGAGATAGTTGACACTCTTGCGCTGGGTATGATTTTTGCTCAAACGGCAGCTGGAAGAGAGCAGATTGTAGGTGTTGGAGTTGTTGGTGACGATGGCGCTTGAACCCCATTCGTAGGCGCACAAACGTTTGGCAGGATGTTTGTCTTTATGCATCAAGATCCGGGGGGCGTTATATTTATACTTATGATTGCCGGAAGAGTTGTCGTAAAAGTTGCAGATATAAGGGTTCAAGCCGTAGCTGTTGGAGTTTACACCCTTGGTCGCCGGATTGGTTGATACCTGCGACGGACATTGGAACGGCGTATTCGTCAGCATCGGGATCTTGCGGGAGCTGTGTTTATTCCAGTCGCTGCTGTATTTCGGGCTGCCGTAAAGCAGTGTCAGGTGGTTGCCCCAGTTGCGGACATCCTGATTTACGGGAACGATGTTGGGCACGGCAGTCGTGTAGTCATTGTAGTACTGCTGAAAATATTTACCGGCTTCCCGCTGATTGGATAGGCAGTTGGCGGTTGTTCCGCGGTCACGGGCGCTCTGCAGAGCGGGCAGCAGGATAGCTGCCAATATAGCGATGATGGCGATAACTACCAGCAGTTCAATCAATGTAAAATGGCGGTTCCTGACGAAAAATGAACTCTTTTTTTTCATAATCAACCCCTTTTTAATTTGTGACTGTTGTGAATATAACACTGGAAAGAGATAAATTCAAGCCGGTACAATATAAAATTACAAGTCAGCTTCAAGTATTTGTGCCGCAAGTTCCACCAGCGCGGCGCAGGGGCGTTTCTGATAATATTCTTTAGTTCTGGCTTCAGATACCGGCGGAGTGTCGGCATCTTCAGCAAGTTGAAGCAAGGTGCGGCAGATGATGGAGCCGGTTTCAGTTTCAAAACGTTTTATGAGTTTCTGCACCCGTTCATAGTGGGCATCTTTGGCACTTTTGTCGGTGATATCATCGTTGCCGTAGAGCATATTCATTATCAGAACCATACCGCTTACGGCGCCGCAGACTTCGCGCATCCTGCCGACCCCGCCTCCGAATCCGGAAGCAAGTTTGAAAAGTTCCTCTTCTTTCATTCCGACCTCATCGGCGAAGGCTCCTGCGACCGCCTGGGCGCAGTTTGCGCCCTGTTCAAAAAGTCCGCGGGCGCGTTCACTTCGGGATAGGCTCATTTTACACTTTTCCCCCAAATACAGTTTTCATAAGCTGTCCTCACTTGGTGAAGATATTTTCTTCTCTGGGAAAAGTTCCGGCTTTGACATCTTCGCAGTAACTGCGCAGCGCTTCGCGGACGATTTGACCGACTTCCGCATAACGTCCGGCGTGTTTGGGTTTGAACTCCAACAGTCCGAGCAGATCGTGGAGAACCTGCACCTGACCCGAACAATATTTTCCCGAACCGATACCGATAGTGGGAACGGTCAGATTTTCCGTGACCAGTTTCGCCGCGTTTTCGGGAACGCATTCCAGAACGATACAGAAAGCTCCCGCCGCTTCCAGCGCTTTGGCATCAGCGACCAGTTTCGCCGCCGCTTCATCGGTGCGGCCCTGAACTTTGTAACCGCCAAGGACATTCACGCTCTGCGGCATAAGTCCGATGTGTCCCATAACGGGGATACCGCTTCTGACCAGCTTTTCGGTAAGTTCAGCGTATTCGGCACCGCCCTCAAGTTTAACAGCATCGGCGCCGCCCTCTTTGATCAATCTTCCGGCGTTGCGGATGCCCTCTTCCAGACTTGCCTGATAGCTCATAAATGGCATGTCGCCGACAAGGAAAGCTTCCGGCGCACCGCGGCGCACCGCCTGCGTGTGGCGCACCATATCATCCATCGTCACCGGAAGAGTGCTGGAATATCCGAGCAAAGTGGTTCCTACCGAGTCTCCGACCAGCATGATGTCGATACCGGCATCAAGTACAGCGGCGGCGAACGGCGCATCATAAGCGGTACACATAACCAGTTTTTCACCGGCGGCTTTGCGTTTGGCAAAGACACTGACAGTAGTTTTCTTCATTTTTGCAGATCTTTCATATTGTTATGTCGCCCGCAAGTGCGGGAGGTGATGAGTTCAACGCAGAGAGTTCAAACGGGAAATCAGGCGTTCCCGTATCTCGCCGAGTCGTAAGATAAAGCGTCCGGTTTCAGGTTCGAGTTCGGGGATGACTTCAGTTGTTTTATCCAGGAACTGCACGGTTTCATTGAGGTCGCGCAAGGTCCGTTTGCCCATACTTATCAGCAGAGCCGCGGCGCAGTTTTCTCCCGGTTCGAGGAAGTCGGCACAGCGGGCAAGCAGTTTGGAAAACGCACAGCTGCAGCCGAGCGCGGCAGTCTGCTGCGGCAATGAGAGCGGCACAGCGGTCAATATGTTCCATTCGGCGCAGAGCATATCCAGTTCATCAACAGTTGCGCTTTCAACAGAGCGGCGCGGCGCGCGGTTTTCCTCTTCCATATCCTCATCGTCATCAGAATATGTATTGCGTATGGAATCGGGAGTTTCGGCAATGACCAGGTCGTTGCGCCCGGCGAGCTGACCGTAGATAAGTTCCTCTTCATCGGGGAGATCCAGACATCCGGCAAGTTCACGGAAATAGCCGGATATCCGGCGTTCATCCTGCCGGATCTCCTCTTCCCAGCGGAACTCGTCCCAATGCTGATGCCGGGTGTTGAATCTGCCCATAGTAAAGTGTCCTGTTATTGAAATATATCAGTGACGTTTGCTGTATTCGCCCCAAAGGGTTTCGAGATCATATTTTTCGCGCATTTCGGCGGTCATAACGTGGACGATCACGTTGCCGAAATCGAGCAGAGTCCAGCCGCCGGTGCTGTCATTTTCTTCAGAAAGCGGGCGGAGCTGATAGACTTCGCGAACCTGGCGTTCGATAAAGCTGGTCAGCGCGCGGAGCTGGGGTTCGTTGTTTGCTCCGATAACAACAAAGAAGTCGGCGATGCTGGATTCGCTGCCCAGAGCGAGAAGGGCGGGGTTTTCCGCCATTTTTTCTTCGGCGCATTTGATGCAGAATTCAGCAATTTCGCGGGACTTGTTCAATCTTTCAGTTTCGTTCATAGTCAGTTTCTTTCGTTGAGTTTTCTCCGTAAAGGCGGTGACGGGTCATATAGTCACCGATTTCCGGAATATTTTCTGTCATACACTTAATATTACCTGTAAATGCGTTTTTTTCCATTGAATTTCTGATTTCAGTGGAAGATATTTCAAAAAATTTTCCCGGAATGACGCTGTCAAAGAGTTTTCCGGCGGTTTTTTCCTGCCAATGCTGCTGCAATGCTTCCATCGTGACCGGGGATTCTTTGCGCGGATAGGTCAATATCTGCCAATTTTCCGCCAGCTCTTCCGCCCGGTGCCAGGTGTGCAGCTGCAGCAGACTGTCGGCGCCGATGAGCAGCGCGGGGCGGATGCCGCTTTGCGCTTCAAGTTCCAGCAGGATGTCGATGGTGTAAGATGGATGCCTGGCGATTTTTGCTTCAATATCTGAAACGCTCATAGAGCTTTCATTTTTTATCAGCAGTTCAACCATCTTCAAGCGGTGTTCAAATGGTGCGCGGCGCCGATCGAGTTTGTGCGGCGGCGCAAACGCCGGAGCCCATATGACATGATCGCACCGTCCGGAATTCAATGCCCCGCGGGCGACTGCCAGATGTCCTGCGTGCGGCGGGTCGAAGCTTCCGCCGAAAAATGCTGTCAAAACTCTCTGCTTTTTCAAAAAACACCTCCATCTTTGATATAAAATAGCGTTTTTTTGCTAAATTTCAAACAAAAGGATTGAAGTTTTTGCCGGATTGCTGTATTTTTAATACTGTGCAGGTTTTTTTGCCTGCCGGATAAAAAATTTTTCAAACAGGAAAGGAGTACAGCCATGTTGCCGGAGAGAACGATTGCGGCGGCGGTTTCAGCGTTGCTTTTGCTGGCGGTGTTTTGCGGATGCCGTTCAGATGTCTACTATCAGAACCGCGCGGTCGAAGATGCGCGTAAATTTTTGCTTGCCGAGGCAAAAGAATTGGATTTGCACCAGCAGGAGTATATCCGTTATAATGATCCGGTGATTTTGCACAGTCACATCCTCGGTGAAATGGTATACGGCAAACCGGATCAGCTCAGCAATGAATTGCGGCAGATCTGTGTCACCTGGCAGCTCCCCGGGCAGGATGGCGTGTATATGGTCTACGGAGTTTCCACTGGAAAAATGATGGATTGGAAACCGGAACGCGTACTGCGGCGTACCTTTGTTAAACCGGTCGCTCCGCTGAAATCTGCGGCGGCTCAAGCGGTGCAGTATGCCATCAATAATTTGAGCAAAGATTTAAGTGTCAGAGAATTGAATATCATCCGCTTTACGGCTCCGTCTCTTTGTGTGACCAACTTCGATGTCGCGGTCAAACTTCCGGACGATCCGGAAAAATATACCGCGTTTGCCGAAAATCACGGCAAGAAGCTCCAGTTGACTCTGGTTTGGAAAGTTTCTGCGCTTTCGGCAGTCTACTTCTGCGGTTTCGGTATGCCCGATATGAGCCAATGGAATATCGAGCGCGTCGGTATAATCCCTTATCAGGATATGGAAAGCCGCATTACCCGTACTGTTTTGTCTCCGGAGCAGTTCAATTCACAGCTCCCCGATTTGTCCACCGGCAGTCCGATCGGTGTTTGCAGCAACTGCTCCGATGCCGCTTCAGCTTCGAAGGATGGCGCTTGCAAACATCCGGTAAACGGAAAGTGAGGAGGTGAACTATGTTGTACAGTATGACCGGTTTCGGCAAAGGTGAAGCCGCCTTTTCCGACGGACGGAGTATGCAGATCGAAATATCTTCCGTCAACCGTAAACAGTTTGAAGCCCGTTTTATTATGCCGCAGGAATTGGCGGCGCTGGAAAATTCCGGAAGAAAATATGTCGCATCTCTCGTTTCGCGCGGTGCTATCCAGGTGCGCGTGAATATTGCCAACACCTCCGGAAAAACCGGATGCAGCGTTGACCGCGCGATGCTTGATATGCTCGTTTCTGAAGCCGCCGAAGCCAGAAAACGTGCCGGACTTGACAACGCGGTGAATGTCGAAGCGCTCCTCGCTCTGCCGGGAGTTATCACCGGTTCCGCTTTGGACGGCAGTTCCGAAGAGACCGCCGCCGTCTTTGACCGCGCCTTGAAAGCCGCCGGAAATAACTATCAGAATATGCGCCGCACCGAAGGCGAAATTCTCCGGCTCGATCTGGAAAACCGTCTGAAATCGCTCGAAATGATGCACGGCGAACTTTATATGATGACTTCGGTTCAGCCTGATCTTGTCAAACAGCGGCTGCTTTCCCGCTTCGCCAATGAAAAGTTCCCCATCGAACCGGATGACCCGACCTTGCTGCGGGAGATATTGTTCTACATTGACCGCGGCGATGTCACTGAAGAGTTGACCCGCTTGAGCAGTCACTTTGAACAGTTCCGCAAATTCCTTGAAGCGGATGTCCCGGTCGGCAGAAGTCTGGACTTCCTGATGCAGGAACTCTTCCGCGAGATCACCACTCTCGGCAACAAAGCCTTTGCAGGCGGCGTTTCCCGCAAGGTGGTCGCATTCAAAGCCGAAGCCGAAAAACTTCGCGAACAGATCCAGAATATCGAATAATCATCAGCTTACAGGAGGCTGTTTATATGACCCGACGCAAAAAAAATGAAGAACTCAACAAAATCGCCGCCGCTCTCAATCAGAGCTACGCCGGAGATTTCGGTATCAACGATGCCGAAGATGATGCTATGCCCAGCCGCGCAGAGGTGATCGATGTCACCGAACGGCTGCTCGAAGTGCTTTTCCCCGGTTTTGACCGCGCCGGTGCCTATCCGGGAACCCGCGTGCTGCTGGGCGATATTATGCGTAAACTCTCCGACCAGATCGGCCGCGCTATGCGCCGTATCAAAGGCGATGAGTGCGACGGCTGTGACTTGGAATGCTCCGAACGCAGCGACAATCTGACCTTTGAACTGCTCAACGCTCTGCCCGCCTTGCGTGATGTTCTGCGCGCCGATGTCGAAGCCGCCTACAACGGCGACCCTGCCGCCAGATGCTATGATGAGATCATTTTGAGCTATCCCGGCCTGAAAGCCATCGCCATCCAGCGGCTCGCACACGTTCTCTTCTGTGCTGAAGTTCCTCTCATCCCCCGTATGATGACCGAATACGCTCACAGCGAAACCGGTATTGATATCCACCCCGGCGCCACTCTCGGCCGCGGTATTTTCATCGACCACGGTACCGGTGTCGTTATCGGTGAAACTGCGGTGCTCGGCGATAATGTCCGCATCTATCAGGGTGTTACTCTGGGCGCGGTCAGCTTCCCGCAGAACGCCTGCGGTATGCTGATCAAAGGTTTGCGCCGTCACCCCACCATCGGCAGCAATGTCACCATCTACTCCGGTGCTTCCGTTCTGGGCGACATCACCATTGGTGACGATTCCGTTATCGGCGGCAACGTCTGGCTCACCGAAAGTCTGCCACCCGGAACCAAAATCACGGCACTTCCCCCCGAACACCGCCGCAAATCTCTCAACGGGAACAAATAAAAATGAGCCGCGCCCCGGAAAACTACCGCAATACGCTCAATGTCCTGCGCCAGATCTCTGCCCGCTGCGGCCGTGGTGAGGATGATGTGAAATTGCTCGTCGTCAGCAAAACTATGCCTGAAGCCGTTCTTCAGGAGCTTTACGACCAGTGCCACATCCGCGAATTTGCCGAAAACCGTGTGCCGGAACTTACCGGCAAGGTTGCCGCTCTGCCATCCGATATCGTCTGGCACTTCATCGGCCCTATGCAGTCGAATAAGATCCGCAAGATCGTCAAGCTTGCGCAGGTCATCCATTCCGTTGAATCCAGCGACCAGATCGTTAAACTTGACCGCATCGCCGGTGAAGAGGGTAAAACTCCCGACTTTTTCCTCGAAGTCAACATCTCCGGCGAAGCTTCCAAGGGCGGCCTGCGCGGCGATGATCTCTATGCCGCCGCCGCCGCTGCAGTTCAATGCCGCCACGCCCGCTGGCGCGGTCTTATGACTATGGCGCCCATTGATGCCGATGACGATTTCCTTGAAGAAATCTTTTCCACTCTCGCCAAACTCAAATCCGAATGTGAGACCCGGTTCTCCGTTTCTCTCCCCGAATTATCTATGGGAATGAGCGGCGATTTCCCCATCGCAGTCGCTCAGGGAGCCACGATCGTCCGCATCGGAAGCCGGATTTTTGAAGGAGTTGAGAAAAAATAGCAAAATTTTTTGAAAATACGCTTGTATTTTTCAAATTTTATGGTATATTATGTATCAGTACGCAGACCTATGGTGTAACGGTAGCACAAGTGATTCTGGTTCACTTTGTCGAGGTTCGAATCCTTGTAGGTCTGCCATTTTTTTTTGTCAAAATTCCGAGTTGATTGTACAAGACGGTGTGCGGCGGGCCCTCGTGCGCGCTGACTTTAAAAGAGCGGGGAAGCCCCTGCACGTGAGTTCACTTCGCCCCGCTCTTTTTTCGTCATCATCGCACGATCATCCCGCCGACTGCAGCAACCCGGCTGGCGAAATGATGTCGCTGGAGTTTGCGCCTTTCGTCGGGCTGTTCGCCCGACAGGCGAGCGGTTGTTTTTTTATGATAGCGCCGCCTGCGCGGCTTATGACCGCCTGACGTCGTTTTTTGCGCCTTTCGTCGGGCTGTTCGCCCGACAGGCGAGCGGTAGTTTTTTATGATAGCGCCGCTTGCGCGGCTTATGACCGCCTGCGGCGGTATTTTTTCAGCGGGATACTCTGCATACCAGTCTGCCGATCACGCATTTCGCTCTTCCTGTTGCTCTCTATTTTTCTGTAAAAAAATTTTATTCTCTGTTGCATTTATTTTTTTATGGTGCTATCTTATAACTGTTATTACTTTTACAGTACTGTTTTCAATATTTAAATTTAAGGAGATCAAAATGAAAAAATTCCTGTTTGCGGCAATGATGGCGGCACTGAGTTTGTCCGCCGCAAAGCCGGTCGGTATGTACTACGGAAACTCCTGGCAGCGGGTGGGCGAACTGCTTAAAGCGACCCTCTTCAATCCCCAGTGGACTATGGACAAACCCGCCTACAAGGTCATCGGCAAAAAGATCGATTTCAACAGCTATTCCGCAGTTGTCTACCTCTACGGTTTCAACAAGCACATCTTTATGCGCGAATGGTCAAAAGCTGATATCATCGCCGCTGAAAACTATGTTAAAAACGGCGGCGTCATTATGTTCATCTTTGATGGTGCCATCGGCTCCAAGTCTCCCAAAGTCGGCGCCTATGCCAAACTTCTCGGCGCCACCGATTTCGGCTCCTTTGACGGCAAGGCCGAAATCAAAGCCGCTGACTGGAAATCCTGCGGTGAGATCCCCCTCGTCTTCAAAAAGATGCTCGGCGGTGATAAATATACCACGCTCAAAAATCTGACCACCGCCAAAATGATCGCCGGTAACGCTTCCGGCGCCCTTATCGCCGAAAACACCATCGGCAAAGGTAAGGTCTACTTCATCAACGTCCGCCTGACCCACTCCGCCGTCAACTACCGCCGCCCCGGCAGCGGTCAGATCAACGCCGATCTGGATCAGCTCTATCCCTTCGTCAAAAAGTTCCACTCCATCCTGATGGGCACCAACTGCGAACTCGTCAAAGACAAACGCGAACTCTGGTGCTACGTCCCCACCGGTCCCAAGCCGGTCGAAGACAGCCACGTTCTCCCCGAGCAGAAAGTGGTCAAAACCAACCGCAAGTTCAAAAAACTTGACGGAGAACCCCTGTACATCGCTTCCGAAGGCAAGCCCCGCGCCATCTTTATGGTCGGCAAAGGCTATCAGGAAAGTTTCAACCGCTTCAACCGCGCCGTCGAACTCATCACCGGCGCCAAACTTCCCTACACCCCCGCCAACCTCGTCAAAGAGGTCAACGGCAAATGGCAGTACCGCAAACAGCTTTATGATACCAAGATAATCTGTCTGCCCGGAAACACCGTCAATATCGTCGCTTCCGGCAACACCATCACCATCAAAGCTCCCACCGTTTCGATCGGACTTCAGACCCTCTTGCGTGAAGCTTTCGGTTACCGTGTCCTCTGGCCCGGAGACTGCGGCGAAGTTTACACCAAAATTTCCGATATGAAGATCGCTCCGTTTGAGCTTTCCGATGCCCCCTTCTTCAAACAGCGCAAGATCCGCAACTCCCTCATCCGCCGTTCCCAGCCCTGGACCGCTCCCGACGGCAAAGTTGTCAAACTTCCCTTCAAAGATATCGGTAAAACCGGTGTCTGCGGTTACGATCCCCGCGAAGTTCACCGCTTGCGCAGCGAACGCGGCGGCAACTGGTATGCCGCTACCCGTCTCGGCACTCAGGAACGCAAAAGTGCCGGCGGCGGTACCTTCTACCCGTGGAAGAAGCGCTTTATGGCTTCCCATCCGGAATATTTCGCTCTCCAGTTCAACGGTACCCGCAAACAGCGTACTGAACACGTCCGTATCTGCAAATCCAATCCCGCCGTTATCAAACAGACCATCGACGATGCCCGCAAGCTTCTCGACAAGCGCAAAGATGTCACCGTTTACAACGTTTCTCCCTGTGACGGCAGCTACGATATCTTCTGCAAATGCGAAAACTGCCGCGCCTGGTATCCCACCGACGTTCCTCCCGGTGTCGGCCGTGTCTATATCGGCCGCAACCGTCCGATGTTCCGCTTCCCCGGCTCCACGGACTACGTCTTCCGCTTCACCTGCGAAGTTGCCAAGGAGCTGAAAAAATCCCATCCCAATGTCAAAGTCGGTTATCTCGCCTATGCCGGTTACCTCTCACCTCCGAAGTACTTCCGCGACTTCCCCGACAACTTGACCATCACCTTTGTCGGTATGCAGTACCTCAACCGCAAAGCTATGGAACGTGACCGCAACTACTGGAAGTTCTGGGCCCGCGTCAGCGATGAACTCATCCTGCGCCCCAACCACCTCCTCGGCGGCGGCGGTTATCCCATGCTCTATATGCACGAAATGGGCAAAGACCTGCGTTACTGCGCTGAAACCGGTATGATCGGCAGCGACTACGACAGCCTTACCCACCAGTGGGCGGTCAACGGTCTCAACTACTACGTCCTCGGTGAAATGCTCTGGGATCCCTCCCGTTCCGTGGATGATCTCATCGACGAATACTGCCGTCTCGGTTTCGGCAAGGGTGCTGAAGCTATGAAGAAATACTTCCTCCATTGCGAAAAGCTCACCGGCATCTTCGCCGAAGGCAGCTCCGTCACGATGGAAGTTGTTGAAGATATCACCGTTGAAAAGCGCGAATCCATGATCTCCCGCATTTCCAAGATCTTCAACGAAGCCGAAATGAAAAAACTTGCCGGATACCTCGACGAAGCCCGCAAGCTCACCGGAGATGACTCCATCGAACGCAAGCGTGTCGAATTCATCGCCACCGGCTACTTGCTCACCAAGAACCGCATTGAATTCAACAAAAAGTTTGCCGCCGCGCCCAACCGCGCCGCCAAGCGCAAACTTTCTGAAGAACAGCACAAATACTTGTGGGAACTCTACAAAAAGCATCCCTTCGCTTTCAACCTTCCCCGCATCGCCGGCAGCCAATACATCAGCTACTGGCGCCACGCAGGCTGGAAACCCTCTGAAATCAAGTAAGATCGTTTCTGAAAAAGAGTGAGTGCGGCAGGTCACCTGAACGTGAGTTCACGTCGCCTGCCGCTTCTTTGTTATTATCGCACGATCATCCAGCCGGCTGCTTCGCCCCGGGCGGCGTTTTTTTTTGCAGTGCATTGATATTTCCGGAAAAGCGTTTACATTGGTTGATGTAAACGCTTTTTTTTTGTGATATGCAGTTGTATGTGCTTGATTATGATCCTGCCAGAGCGGTGCAGTTTCTGGCGGATGTTCACGTTATCAAAATGTGTCTGGAAACGGTTCAGATATTGTCCGGAGTCATTGTCAACTCAGGCGGTTCGCTTTGGGACGGTATGCCGCGGCCGTACAATCCGGCGCATCCGGTCATCCGCGCAATCGACACTCCCGCCAAGCTCAACTGGATATTGCTTTACAACTGGCTCTTGCAATGCGAATTTCTCTTCCGTTTCCATAAACGCCACGCTTGGTTTGATCTGAGTGTCAGCGCTTTTGAAAAGCTCTGGTCACCGCACTCATTTGCTGATTGCTCCGGTTTGGCGCGCAGTTTCAAAAACTTTTCCACCGCCGAGCCGGATATCGTCCTTGCGTTCCGTGAATACTACTGCTTCAAAAAAACTCAAATTGCCCGCTGGAAATACACCCGCCGCCGGGAACCCGATTGGCTTGATCAAAAATAATACTTCGAGTTCATCATAAGTAAAACTGCAGCGGCGCAGGAGCAATGCGCCGCCGTACTTTGATTTTTTACAAAAAAGCATGTGATCTGATTGAAAAAAAATAGACCGAGGTGTATCTTAACTCTATGGATACGCGAAGATACAAAAAATTCACCGAAGTTTTCCGGGATCTGGTCACTTTCTGCAGCAAGCTGGCTGATTCCGGTTCGGCTGTTTTGCCCCACGAACGGGAACTTGCCGCATTGCTTGACTGCAGCCGGATGACCTTGCGTAAGGCTTTGACCGTGGCGCTCCAGCAGAAAATGCTCCGCCGCCGCGGCAGGTTTCTGGAGTTGTACCTGCCCGGGCATAACTTGTCTGATCTTGGCAAGATCCTCTTCGTCGCCACCGGAAGCGATGACCGCTTCTATCTCAATGCTTTGAACAAGCTCTACACCTCCGTTTCCGATAAATTGAAAAAGTACAATGCCAGACTTGAACTCCTGCTCACCAACACCGCCACCAGCGAAGATTTTATCCGCGAGCGCTGTATGGATGCCGACATAATTTTATTCACTCTTTTTGTGACGGAAAATCACGATGCCGACCGTCAGCGGCTCTTCTGGGAGATCGGCAGACAGCGGCGGGTGATCGCTTTGAGCGACCCGTATCAGGAATTTTTTCACAATTTTATTGCTCTGGACAATTTTAAAGTCGGAGAACTTGCCGCATCAGAACTGCACCACGCCGGATGCCGCAAGATCGGTTGTGTGTCCGGATATAATTCCAGTGTCATTTTCCGCAAGCGCGCTGACGGTTTCTGCAATTATTTTTCCAACATCGGAGTCGATGTCTGGCTCCCCCGTGAAAGCGGCAGTTTCCCACGGCAATTTTCCGATGCTGTAAATGCCGGATGCGATGGTATTTTTCTCGTTTCCGATGAATATATTTCTGCGATAACTGCGGATTATTTTGCATCCGGCGCGATTCCGGGCAAACTCAAACTTATAACCGTCGACGGCTGCGGCGAAGCCCGCCGCCACCAGCCCCCCATCACCTGTGTCGGTCACGGCACGCGGGCGGTTGCTGCGGAGCTGGTCGACTATCTGATCCATCTTTCCGAGCAATCCGATTGGCCCGATTGCCGCAAACTGATAACTCCGGAACTTCATCCCGGGGAAACTTTATGAATTTTTTACCAAATAACAGAAAGGTTTTATATTATGGCAGCTGATCTTGGTTTCAGTAACATTTTTCCGGATGCCTGTTGGCTCCACAACAACGCGGCTCTGCCCAGTTATGAACACGACCGCCGCATCCACTTCCGGCGGGAGTTTGAACTCGATTCTGTACCGCAACAGGTGTTGATCAATGTCACCGCCGATGCCCGATACACCCTTTATGTCAACGGTCAATGGGTCGGCCACGGCCCTGCGCGCGGGGTTCAGGCGAAGTGGCCCTATGATGAGATCGACATTGCCCCTTATCTCAAAAACGGAAAAAATGTCATTGCCGCTCTGCTTTATCACTACGGTTCATCCAACTACACCTACATTTATGAAGGCATCCACGGCTTTCTGCTGGCAGGTTCTGTGAACGGCATCAACCTCGGAACCAATACCGATTGGCTGGTGCGCGAAGCTCCCGGCTACATCCGCGATGTCGGCCGCTGTGCTTCGCAGTATGCTTATCTGGAATTTTACGATTGCCGCAAAGGCGAAAATGATTGGATGATGCCCGATTATCAGTGCAAAGAAGATTGGACGCATCCTTCCGGTGATGCCTTGCGTCTGCCAGGCTGTGCGCCGTGGACCGACTTTATGAAGCGCTATTTCCCTATGCCTTCGATGACGATGCTTTATCCGGAACTCCGGGCAAGCGGCAAACTGGTTTCCGGAGATGACTGGCAGAGCATCAAGCACATCCGCGAATATTACAAAGCGGATAAAATCATTTGGGACAACAGCGCTCAGGGCGTTTCGGTCTACGACTTTTACGGCGAAGTGGTTGGACACCTTGTTTTTGAAATCGAATCCCCCGAAGATGATGCGGTGGTGGACTTCTTCTGTTTTGAAGCATTCACCGCCGAGGGCCACCCGTGGATCAATACCACCGGCACTACCTACGGCGGCAGACTTTACTTTAAAAAAGGTATGAATCATCACGAATTGACTATGCCGTGGGGCTTGCGCGCGATTATGTTCTTCGACCGTACCGGCGGAAAACTGAAAATCTCCCCCGCCATCCGCGAAACCGTTTACCCAATGGATATCAAAGGCAGTTTTTCGGTCGATGATGAACGGCTTATGAGCATCTGGAATATCTGTTTTGAAACCCAGCGCCATTGCATGTACGATGCCTATATGGACGGCCCGTGGCGCGAATTTGCCCAGTGGTGGGGTGATGCGCTGGTGCAGGCGGTCAACACCTTTGCCCTGTCCACCGATGACCGTCTGCTTGTGCGCGGCCACGAGATAATGGCGGCCCGGACGCTTCCCAACGGCTTGACTTACGGCGTGGCCCCGGCAGTCAGTCCCTCGGCGGTTCTGCCCGATTATGCGGCGATTTTCCTGATTTCGCTTTACGCGCACTACTTCCAGACCGGCAGTACGGAGCTTTACACCAAGCACCGCGACACCGCGTTCAACATCATCAAATTCTTTGTCAGAGAGAGCGCAGACGGCTTGATGCCGGTCGATAAACGTTACTGGTTCTTTGTCGACTGGTGCCGCGATCTGGACAAAGAGGAAACCTACAATCTGCTGGCGGTCTACGGTATGGATAAGATCGCTGAACTCGCCACGCTTACCGGAGATGATGAGGTCGCCAAAGTTTGTGCCGATTGCGCGGAACGCATTTGCAGTGCGTTGAAGTTTGCCGATCCTGCGCCGCACGCCGCCGCGATGGCGGTCATCACCGGCCGTTTCCCGCAGTTTCACGAAAAGTGGAAA
This sequence comes from Victivallaceae bacterium, assembly GCA_045653515.1. GTDB lineage: Bacteria > Verrucomicrobiota > Lentisphaeria > Victivallales > Victivallaceae > UBA1784. The sequence continues at coordinate 35,390 of JAZOMB010000032.1, forward strand.
CAGGAGATCATCCTGCCGTTCCTCGCTTCCGATCACAAAATTCCCCGCCGTCCGAGCTGTTACTTCAGCTACTATCTCTTTGAAGCGGCGAAAATTCTCGGCTGTGATGCGGAAATCATTGATGCCATCACCCGCTGGTGGGGCGAGATGCTTGATATGGGCTTGACCAACACCCCCGAGCATTGGCCGGAAAACTTCTCCAGCGGCAACAGCCGTTGTCACGCGTGGAGCGCGCACCCGATGGTGTTTTTCCGCGATATCATTTGCGGTGTCCGGCAGAAAGGTGTCCGCTGGGATGAGATCACCTTCAAACCGCTCGGTGTTCCCGGAAAACTGGTCGAAGGTGTGTTTCCGACCCCGCACGGCGAAATCAAAGTTTCCATTGACCGCCGCGATGGGGCTGTAAAAGATGAGATCACTCTGCCTGACGGCGTGATTCAAGCTTGAGCTATCACAAAGTCACCGTTGCTGTCACAGGCGGCGGTGACGATCTGCCAGGTGCCGTCCGGGAGCGGGAACGCTCCGGCAACTTGAATACGTTTCTCCCACGGAGAGATGAGTTTACCGCAAATGCTGCTTGCGTTTGCGGTAATTTTTTGCACCTCCACGCCGCCAGCGGAATAGTGCAGATTTGTGGCGACAAAAAACGGTTTGGGCGTTTTCGGCAGTTCAATGAATTTCAAAACCGCCGAGCCGTGCGGCGGGATCATCGGAGTTCTGATCTCATCTCCCGCTTGGAAAATGCCGATCAGCTCCATTTTATCTGCGTTGAAAACCATCGTCGGCTTGCCGATTTTTCCGGGATAAACAAACGATTCCGCGTTATCGCTGATGTTAAGCACAGAAATCATCTCCCACGGCTGCAAGTCGGAGCAGACTGGGCTTATCCGCGTTTTGTAAAAGCGCGGCAGCGGCAGCTGAAAGAAGTCCAGCGCTTCCGCAGGAGTTCCGCACACGGGAATGATTTTGTGCAGTAAACGCAGCCGTTCCGGCTGGAGATCGGGCAGGCGTTCACCGATTTCGGCGATGCCGCCGCAGAGGAACTGGTTCAAAACAAAGGTCGACGCTTCATCATCAGTCAAACTGCCCTGCGACAGCGAAGAATATGACGGTACATAATAGTGCGGAGTGAAGTCCAGCTTATCTGAAAGCGGTTCGCTGTTTATCCGCATAATGGAGGCATCGGGGTCGCCCATCCGGAAACGGCTCATCCACGCGCGCATAACACATTGCTGGATCCGTGTCCATGCGCCGTTGCTCTTTGCCCAGTTTCCGTAGGTGTCGCTTCCGGTGCGGGTGACATCGGCAAGTCCGATCGTTGCGCCTTCGTGGCCGCCGCAGAGGTTGAGACAGCACTCATCTCCCAGCGTTTCCCGGAGCAATGTAATGCCTTGGCGGTAGAGTTCGAGCAGTGTTATACTGCGGTCAAAGGGAACGCCCGCCGGATCCAGAAAGAGACAGCGCGTGAAGTCGATCTTATAATAACGGTAGCCCCAGCTGTAAATCTCTTTCAAATAAGATTTTATCCATTTTGCGCACTCCGGATGCGAGGGGTCGAAGATGCGGAACGGTATCTGACCGATTTTCATAGTAAGAGGAGTGCCGTTGCAGTCGCGCAGCAGCCAATCCGGGTGAGTTTCGGCGATCTCAATTTTGCCGCAGAGGAACGGTGTTATCCAGATGCCGGGGATCATTCCCGCCTTGCGGATCTTTTCAGCCGCCGCCGCCATACCGGAGGGCCACTTCGCATTAGGCTGCCAATCGCCGTAATCTTTCTGCCAGCCGTCATCAAGCTGATAGACATCCAGCGGGATTTTTTTGTCAACGATGACCGCCAGTTCTTCATCGAGCTGTTTTTCGGTCATCGTCGGGCCGTAGTAGTGCCAGTTGGCACCGACGGCGTAACGGGGGAAGGTTTTGCGGTCAGGGATGTGGTTGTATTTCTGCATCAATTCCGCATAAGTGTCGAGCAATTTTACCGGATCGTCACCGGCAAGCATCACCATTGTCTGACAGGTGACTGATTCGCTTGCCGGGCGGTATGCCGGATGGTATTCGGCGATTGCCCGCAAACCCTCTGCGCTCCATTCAACGCGGCCGAGGTGGCGGGTGGTTTCCAGAAAACCGCAGAGCAGACACCTATCTTTACTGGAAAGGATTATTGCCGGATCGGCAATCAGCACCGGTGCAGTTTCGCTTAAAATTTCGGTACCGGGGATCTCTCCCTTTTGCCGTTTCTGGCAGTTGGCAATGGTTTCAGCCGCCGGAAATCCGGCGGCGGAAAGGGTGTCTTGAGTGATGAAAAAGAGTTCAACTTCACCGACGGCATTTTTTGCAGAAACTCTTTTATTGAAAATCAGCGGCATTCCGGATGCCAAAATGTCAATTTCGTTATCCGCCAGAGATTTGATCAGATTTTTCATCACATCACACCATCATCAGAAGTTGATCTTTTCTACCTGACCGGAAACGATGGATTCATTTCCGGTGATGCCGATCAGGGCGCTCAAAGCTCCGGCGCGGGAACCTGCCTGCTGACCGAGCGGGTCTTCGCCGCCGGCACCGAGCAGGAGATCGTAGAGACGGTTGTCGCCGCCGCCGTGCGGGGTAGCTTCTTCAACGAAGGAGAGTTCCTGCATAGTGATATTCTGGCGGTTGGTACCGTGGAAGATGCGGATGTAATCCTCTTCACCCATATTGTCCGGGCGGGCGCCGCGGTTGTAGGTGCCGACTTCGATACGGCCGTTGGTGCCGTTGAAAACGATCTTGTAACCGGCGACGGGGGCGTAGGCGGTCTCCTGATAGTTGACGACGGTACCGCTTTTGTATTTGATCATCAGATTCATAGTATCATAGATGTCGATATCCGGATTGAAACAGCACTGGTCGCGGAAGTAACCGTCAAGGTGTTCGGCTTTGAAGTAGAGTTCGTTGAAGATCTCACCGTCGCTGCCGGGGTTGAGGTCGCCGTCTGCCAGCGTGGATTCCAGAACCGCCCAGCACTTGGTTGCGTGGGGGCACTTGGAACAGCGTTCGCCGCGGATGGTGCCTTTTTCGCCGAACTGCTCCAGACTGCCGATGGCATAGACTGATTCGGGTTCGTCATCGAGGAACCAGTTCAGCAAATCGAAGTGGTGGGTGGCTTTGTGGACGAGCAAGCCGCCGGAAGTTTTCATATTGGAGTGCCAGCGGTGGAAATACTGTTGACCGTGATAGCGGTCGATCATCCATTCGGCGTTGACGTTGGTGATTTTGCCGATGGGGTTGGATTTCATTACCTCTTTGATAGCGGCAGAGTAGGGGGCAAAACGCATATTGAAGGCGACTGTGACCTCTTTGCCGTATTTTACTTCGGCGGCGCGGATGCGTTCAATGCCTTCGCGGTTCATAGCCATCGGTTTTTCGGTGATGATGTTCAAACCGGCGGCGAAACCTTTTTCGATGACTTCAGGGTGGGCGCTGTCGGGAACGCAGACGATCAGGGTGTCCGGCTTGGCGACCCGCACCATTTCATCAAAGTCGGTGAACTTGGGCACATTGGATTTGAGCAGGGTGTTGAAACCGTCCATACGGGCATCGTTGGTGTCATAAAGGGCGACCATTTCAGAGTAATCTTTGACCCGTCCGAGGATGGCGCGGCCGAAACAGAGCGCGCGGGTTCCGGCTCCGGCGATGGCAATACGTTTTTTCATTATTTTTTCTCCATTTGGATATGGTTGTTGACCTCTGTATAATATAGTATGCAAGCAGAAAAAGTGCCAATTACTTTCTGATAAATTTTGTATACTATTTTGTCAAAGATGTATGTTTTTTTGTCACAGCGGGCAACTTTGATATCAGCTTTTTTATGCTACCGAGCGGCGGAAGCGTGCCAGCGAGTAGACGAAAAGTATGGTTCCGATAACTGCCAGGAAGAGGAACTGTTTCCAGACCACTTCGATCCCGGCGCCGCGGAACAGAATTGCCTGACTGAAGTTGACAAAGTGTGTTGTCGGCGCCGCCAGCATAATGCGCTGTACCCAGATCGGCATACTTTCCTGCGGCGTACTGCTTCCGGAAAGCATCTGCATCGGCAGATAGACCAGGATGAGGAGCATTCCCAGCTGGGGCATATTCTGCGCTATGCAGGCAAGGAAAATACCCAGAGACGTCACCGCAAACAAGTGGAACGCAACCCCGACGGCAAACAGCAGTATCGAACCTTCCAGCGGCACATTCAATGCCCCGTTGATGATCAGTATCAGCGACAGTATGGATGCCGCCAGCACCGCCGCCAGCATCGACCAGATCTTTGAAACGATGATCTCAAACGGCCGCACCGGAAGCACCAGCAGATGTTCCAGAGTTCCGCTTTCCCGCTCTCTGATGAGCGCGGCACCGGTGAGGATGATCGCCAGCATTGTGATATTGTTGACCAGCTGCATAACTGAACCGAACCAGCCTTGAGTAAGATTGGGGTTGAAGCGGTTGCGCGGAACGAGTACGGCGAGCTGTTTGCTGCTGGAGTCGTCGCGCATAAAAGTGTTGATCTCTTTATTCACGATCTGCTGGATGTAGCCGGCCCCGGTGAATGCCTGCGACATACGCGTGGCATCGACATTCAACTGCAGTTCCGGAGTCCGTCCGGCAATGACATTTTTCTGGAAATCAGGGGGGATAACCAGTACAAAGGTGAATTCACCTCTGTCCATTGCCGGGTCGATCTCCGGAAGCGTGATCTCTTTGGGGACAGTAAACATCGGCGGATAAAAGGCATCGGTCAGGCGCTTGGACAACTGCGAATTGTCTTCGTCGACGATCGCGATCGCCGCGCGGGTGAGCGAATCGGGAGTTGCCTGGTAGGCGACATACACCCCAAGGGAAAATGAGTAGATGATCAATCCGATAAGCAGATGGTCTCTGAACAAGCCCTGAAGCTCTTTCAAGCCGAGATAGAAGATGTTTTTCAATGTATACATAGTTGGTCAGGAGTCCTGTTTTTTGAGCAGCATTATACCGGCGGCACTGATTATCGGTACAGTCACTGCCAATATCAGCATTTCAAAATTGAGATCAACAAAGTTGAGCGCCTTGTTGAAAATACCCCGGCTGATGAGCAGCATATAGGTCGTGGGATAGATCGAACCGATGAGGCGCGCCATTCCGGTCTGCGTCGAAACCGGAGTGATCATTCCGCACATCTGCGAAGCCGGAAGCACGGTTCCGATCATTGTGAGGAATATCACCGCGATCTGACTGCGGGTGATCGAAGATGCCAGCAAGCCCATCGAGGTCGCAATGAAGCAGTACAAAAAGAGCGCGATGAGCAGGGTGACAATACTCCCCTTTACCGGGACATCGAAAATCGTTACCGACATCGTCACCAGAAGCAGGGCGCTCCCGCAGGCAAAGAGCAGATAGGGTATCTGTTTGCCCAGCATAAATTCAGTACGGCTTACCGGAGAAACGTACAAGTTGATGATGGAGCCGGTCTCCTTTTCTCTTACCACCGCCAGCGCGGAGAGGATCGCCGGGATCATCAGCAGCAGGATGGGAATGACCGCCGGAACCATCGCAGGAAGACTGCGGACATCCGGGTTGTAGCGGTAACGCACCTCCATATCTGCCGCGGCGGTCGCGGCGTTTCCGGCATTGCGGGTGCGGTGATAATTTTCCAGCCACTTATTGTGCAGAGAGGTGATGTAGCCATTGACCGTTTCGGCGCGGTTGGGCATAGCGCCGTCGACATAAAATGCCACTTCCGGACTTCTTCCGGCTTCGACATCTCTGCCGAAGTTGGGCGGGATCTCGATCGCCAGACTCAACTCACCGCTCTTTAAACGGCGGTCGATATCGGCGGCATTTTCAAGCGGCGGCTGTTCTTTGAAGTAGCGGGAACCTGCGATATCCAGAATGTAGCTGTTGCTGGTCAGACTCCGGTCGCGGTCGAGTACCGCAAACTTCAAATCTTCCACATCCATATTGATACCGAAGCCCATAACCAGCATCATCAGCATCGCACCGAACAGCGCCAGCGTGGCGCGGATGGGGTCGCGCATAAGCTCCAGGCATTCCCGGCGGCAGCAGCACATCATTCTTGAAACGCTGAAGTCGATATGGAAATATCTTGCAAGGAAGCTCTGTTTGGGCGCGGCTTTTTCTGTGTTATCGTCCAGCTCTTCAACCGCTTCAGTCATAGCCGCCGTGTCGGGAGCGGTGTCGCCGCCGGCATCTTCAAGATAACCGATGAACGCCGCTTCCAGAGTTTCAGCATTTCTTGCGGCGATCAGGTTGTCGGGGGTGTCGCAGGCGAGCGATTTCCCGGCGTGCATAAGCGAAATGCGGTCGCATCTGGCGGCTTCATTCATAAAGTGGGTGGTCACAAAGATGGTGACTTTGTCGTTGCGTGCCAGATCAATTATCATCTCCCAGAAGAGGTCGCGTGCCACCGGGTCTACACCGGAAGTCGGTTCGTCAAGGATCAATATCTGCGGATGGTGGATCACTGCCGCCGCCAGCGACATACGCTGTTTTATACCCAGCGGCAGTTCGGCGGGCAGAGTGTCCGCCACCGGTATGAGCTGGAATTTTTCCATCATCTCATCGACACGGGAATTCACCTGCGCTTCCGGAATGCGGCACAAACGGGCGTAAAGCATCAGGTTCTGTCTTACAGTAAGTTCGTTGTACAGCGAAAAGAGCTGGGTCATATAGCCGAGGCGGAGACGGGTCTCCATACTGTCGGCATCAATGGGTTTGCCGAAAAGTTTCGCTGTACCTTCGGAAGAGGGCAGTAATCCTGTGAGCATCCGCATCGTGGTGGTTTTACCGCAGCCGTTTGAACCGAGAAAACCGAAAATTTCACCCTGCCGGATACGGAAACTGACGTGATCTACCGCCGTGAATGAACCGAATTTTTTGGTCAGGCCTTCGGCTTCAATGGCGATTTCCGGCGGCGCTGATTCATCAAACGGCGGTACGGTAAGCTCTTTGTGGCCGGAACGTTTTTCTTCCGGGAGCAGCTGGATGAATGCGGAATCCAAGTCCGGGCGGTTGGTGCGTTCCAGAAGCTCCGCCGGAGTTCCCGTCGCAAGGATCTTTCCGTCGTTGACCGCCACCAGAGAGTCAAAGCGCTGCGCTTCATCCATATAGGCGGTCGCAACGACTATGCCCATATGCGGGGAGGTTTGGCGGATGGAGTCGATCAGATCCCAGAACTGCCGCCGCGCCAGCGGGTCAACACCGGTCGTCGGTTCATCGAGAACCAGCAGATCAGGATCGTGGATAAGCGAACAGCACAGACCGAGTTTCTGTTTCATACCGCCGGAAAGTTTCCCTGCCGGACGGTTGAGGAAGGGGTAAAGCCCCGTACTGCGGGTGAGCAGATCGATGCGTTTGCGCCGCTCGGCGGCATTGTGTCCGAAGAGCGAGCCGAAGAACTGGAGGTTTTCCTCCACCGTCAACGTGAAGTAAAGGTTTTTTCCCAACCCCTGCGGCATATAGGCGATGCGCGGACAGGTGCGGTCGCGGTGATTTTTATCTTTCATATCGCCGCCGAGAACGGTGACGGTACCCTCATAAACTGCCCGTGCTCCGGTGATGAGCGAGAGCAAGGTGGATTTGCCGACGCCGTCCGGACCGATCATACCGGTCAGGACGCCCGCCGGGATATCCAGAGAGATATCATCCAGAGCCATAACCTTTCCGTAACGGAAAGTCACGTTGCGCAGAGATACGAACACTTCGTTTCCGCTGTGGTCTTTGACCGTTTGATTCATTTTGCCTTATCCGCTTTTTCGGCGTTGGTCTTGAGGAAGTCGGGCCATTGCGCTTCGGGGTTGATTTTGACATAAGCAACGCCGGGGAGGCCGGTTTTGACATATTCAATGTACTTGCTCAACAAAGCAGGATCGATTTTTGCTTTGACACGGAACATAAGTTTTTCGCGTTCAAGCTGGGTTTCGACAGTCTTGGGGGTAAACTGGGCGACGCTGGCAACGAAAGAGATCTTTGCCGGGATGGCGACATCGGGAAGCGCATCGAGCAGGATCCTGGCATCGGCGCCGATGGCAACCTTTCCTGCGACTCCGGAGGGGAGAAAGAAGGTCATATAGGCATCGGTGAGGTCGACGAGATTGAGCACGCGGCCGCCGGAGCTGAGGACTTCACCTGCTTCGGCGATGCGGTACTGGATGCGGCCGTTTACAGGAGCGATAAGTTCGCAGTCATCGATATCCGCCTGAATGCGGGCGACATCCGCTTTCATCGCCTGAATATTGGCGGCGGCGCCATTGGCATCGGCGATGGCGGAGTTGATTTCAGCTTCGGCCTGCTTGACGGCGGCGCGGGCGGCGGCAAGTTCGGCGGCGGCGGAGAGATAGACCGCTTTATCGTTGTCATAGGTTTGCGAAGAGATCGCCTGAGTTTTGATCATCTGTTCGGCGCGTTCAAAACGTTTTTTCGCATTGGCGGCGGAGCTTTCTTTCTGCTGGACAACTGCTTTGGCGGCTTCGAGTTCACCTTTTTTGATTTCGATTTTGGCTTTTGCGCTGGCTTCGGAGGTGACGGCCTGAAGTTCTTTGGCTTTGGCAAGTGCGAGTTCTGCTTTAAGTTCGGTGGTCTGCATTACCGCCAGCACCTGACCTTTTTTGACGAGGGCGCCGTCTTCGACCAGAATTTTGGCGATGCGTTCGGAAATTTTGGTTGCGATATCAATTTCCGTGGCTTCGAGACGGCCGTTGCCGTGGGCGATGCCGGGGATATTGTTACGGAGATTGTTCTGGTAGGTGCGGTAGGCGAAAAATGCCAGCCCCGCGGCGCAGAGAATACAAAGAGCGATGATTGTTTTTTTCATTATACTTTGTCCTTTATTAAAGTGTTGATGCTTATTGCAAGGTTAATATAACGCGCGGTCTTGCAAAAATCTACTATATATAGTGAAAAATCAGTGATTTTTTTGTCAATGCGTTATCTGCTGAAATTGAAGAAGGGAAACCACGGTATCAGCGCATCGGGGTTGTGGTTGATAAGACCGAATTGCACTTTTCCCTCCTTATTGAAAATGCCGAACTGGACAGTTCCGGAATGGTTGAATAATCCGATCTGCACAAGTCCGCTGAAATTGACCGCCCCCGCTTGCATCCCGATCGAATCAAATGAGATATTGACCACCCCGGTCTGTATGCCGTAATTGCTGTAAATTATGTTGCAGGGGGCAAGTGCAAAAAAGAAATTGTACTCTCCGAGGTTGAGCAATGCTGCACTTTGCAGAAGGTAGTTGCGTTGAAGCACGTTCAAGGGAGCGGTGGATATTGCCGCACTTTTCTGGCGCTGGGTGAGCAAGGCGAATGCCGCCAAAGAGTTTGCATTCCCGTCAAATATTTGAGTGCGGTCGGGAATTCCGATGCCGAGCTGAAGCGGCGTGAACGGCACTCCTGATATCCAGCCGCGGCTCTTGTTCGCATCCGCCACCGTCGGCAGATCAGCAAAAACCGCGGTACAAATCGTCAGAAGTATAAAAAGCAGAACTTTTTTCATAACCGCATTCAAAATTCAATAAAAAAGCACCAACATTTAAGTTGATGCTTTTATTTGATTATTCTTCACCGCCGTTTCCGGCATCTTCAGCAGCGGGATTTCCCGCTTTTTTGTCAGCTTCCGCATTTTTTTCATTTTCGGGCAGGGGGAGTTTGACCGCTTTTTTGCATTTGGGACATTTTATGCTCTTGGGGAGGGCGGATTTATTTTCTTCCTGTGCCTTGGAGTCGGCGGCCTTTTCGGCATCTTTGTTTTTCTTTTTGTCTTTTTTCTTCTTTTTCTTGCTTTTTTTCTTGTTCTTCAGATTCTTTTTGATCTTTTTAAGCTCTTTTTCCAGATTGATCTTTTTCTTGCATTCGGGGCATTGCATTTCAGCGGGGAGGGCATTTTCTTTGGCTTTTTCTGTTTCCGGGGCGGCGGAAACGGGCAGTACCAGACTCAAAAAGAGCAGGACGAGCAGCATTTTTCGCAACAGTTTCATTTTTGTTTTTCCTGATGTTGGTTGAAATTTTCAAACAGCTTTTAAAATAGCTCCGGGAAGCTGAGTTTTCAAGTCGTATATTGAAATAATAGTACCTGAAATTGCGGATTGCAGGCAGATTTTGGAAGTTGCGGAAAATAGTTGAGGAAAAAAAGCTAAAAGTATTTGACATTCAATGAAAAAAGGTGTATATTAGGAGAATTGATGTGTTTCCGCATAAAATTTCCGCACGGTGCGGACGGAAACGGTAGTAAAAGTAAAAACAAAACAACAAGAAACCAACAACAATGCAAGAAATCAATTTCGCAGAAAGCTTTCTGAGTTTCGATGATATGCCCGCCAGCATGGGCGATCTGCTCCAGAAACAGGAAGCCGCCGACGCCTTCTCCAAAGGCAAAATCGTCGAAGGTACCATCGCCGCCAAGCGTCCGGACGGAGCTTTGGTCGACATCGGTTACAAAGCTGAAGGCTTCATCCCCGCCTCCGAATTCCTCAAATATGATGAAGTCAAGGTCGGCGACAAGATCGACGTCTATCTGGAAGAGATCGAAAACCGTCAGAATATGCCCTCTCTGAGCCTCGAAAAGGCCGAATCCATCAAGGCTTGGAAGCGCATCACCACCGAATACGGCGAAGGTCACATCGTCAAAGGCTTTATGCGTCATCGCGTTAAAGGCGGTATTATGGTCGACGTCGAAGGTTTTCCCGCCTTCCTGCCCGGTTCCCAGCTCGATGTCAGCCCTGTCCGCAATATGGACGATTACCTCAATCAGGAATTTGATGTCAAAATCATCAAAATCAACCTCGATCGTCACAACATCGTCGTTTCCCGCCGCGAACTGCTGGAAAACAGCCTCCGCGAACAGCGCAGCAAACTGATGGCTGATATGGCTGTCGGCGATCTCCGTATGGGTACTGTCAAAAACATCACCGACTTCGGTGCCTTCATCGATCTCGGCGGCGTTGACGGTCTGCTCCACATCACCGACATCTCCTGGGGTCGCATCAATCACCCGGGCGAAGTCCTCACCGTCGGTCAGGAACTCGAAGTTGCCGTTATCGGCATCGACAAAGATAAAGAACGCGTCTCCCTCGGTCTCAAGCAGAAGACCCGCAATCCCTGGGACGATGTCGTTGAAAAATATCCCAAGGGCGCTATGGTTTCCGGTAAGGTCGTCAATCTGATGCCCTACGGTGCCTTCGTCGAAATCGAAACCGGTGTCGAAGGTCTCATCCACGTCTCCGAAATGTCCTGGACCAAGCGCATCAACAAGGCCAGCGAAGTTCTCAACGTCGGCGACGAAGTTGAAGCTGTTGTCCTCGATATCGATCGCGACAGCCGCAAGATCTCCCTCGGTCTGCGTCAGAAAGAACGCAATCCCTGGGAAGTCCTCGCTGAAAAATATCCCGCCGGCAAGCACATCGTCGGTAAGGTCCGCAATATGACCAACTACGGTGCCTTCGTCGAAATCGAAAACGACATCGACGGTATGATCCACGTCTCCGATATGTCCTGGACCCGCAAGATCAACAACCCGAACGAAGTTCTCAAACCCGGTCAGGAAGTTGAAGTCGTCATCCTCGAAATCAACCCCGAACAGCAGCGCATCTCCCTCGGCCTCAAGCAGGCTGAAAACGATCCCTGGAGCAACATCTCCGAACAGTACAAAGTCGGCGATATCGTCAAGGGTAACGTCACCAAGATCACCGCTTTCGGTGCTTTCGTCGAACTGAGCAACAAGATCGACGGTCTCATCCACATCTCCCAGCTCAGCCACGACCGCGTTGACAAAGTCAAAGACGTCCTCAAAGTCGGTGATGAAGTCGAAGCCCGCGTTATCAAAGTCGATACCGACGAACGCCGCATCGGTCTTTCCATCAAGGCTGTGACCGACAACTTCTCCGAAGCCGAACTCAAGGCTGCCGAAGCGGAATACACCGCTGCCCTCAAACCGGGCGAAGAAATGGTCAGCATGGGCGACATCTTTGATGCCTCCATGGACGGTCTGAAACTCGACTGAGTAACCCGGATCGAACGCAAATGATTGCGAATAGACGGAACAGCCTGCTGTTCCGTCTATTTTTTTGAAAAATTACAGCTGGAGAAGCAGATATGATTGGATTTTTGCTTGGATTGAGACGCGGACTTGTTTTGCGTTCAGAACGTTTTCTGGTCAGGCATTTCGGAGCGCGTGCGCTGGATGTGCCGCTGGCGATGATCGTCGGAGTGCTTGCGGCATTGGTCGCGGCATCACTGCATACACTTGTATCTTATCTGGAAAAGTTCAATATCTGGATGCGCCAATCCGCTTCTCCGTGGCTGTTTGTTCTTTTTATGCTTATGCCCTTTGCAGGCGTGATCATTTCCTGTCTTTTTCAGCGTTTTTGCGGAGGTGCGCGTTACGCAAAAAGCTTGAGTCCGCTTATCTTGGCATTGCATCGCGGACAATCGCGCATACCTTTGAGTGAAGTTGTGACTCACGTTATTTCCAGTGCGATATCGGTCGGCTGCGGCGGATCGACAGGATTGGAAGCGCCCAGCGTATTGACCGGTGCGGCTGTGGGTGCCAATACGGCGAGTTTTTTCGGTATTGACCGACGGCGGCGATTGCTGCTTATCGGCTGCGGCGGATCGGCGGCGATCGCAGCTATCTTCCAGAGTCCGGTGGGCGGTATCTTGTTTGCCGTGGAAGTTTTATTGCCTGAATTCAGCGTGGCGGCGCTGGTGCCGCTGCTTATATCCAGTGCGGTGGCGATGGTGGTTTCCCGCAGTCTCTTTCCTCATGAACAGGTGCTGCACGTTGTAAATCCGCCGTGGCGGACGGATGCTGTTCCGTTCTATTTCCTGTGCGGTATCGTGTGTGCGCTGGCGGGCGTGATCATTATCCGCTCAGCGTATAAACTTACCGGATTGATGAAAAAACATCTGCACAGCCAATGGCACAAGATGTTGATCGGCGGGGCGGTGCTGACCATAATGCTCGCATTGTTTCCGGTTCTGCGGGGACAGGGATATGGATTTATCGCCCAGCTGTACGATGGCGATCTGTCCGGAGTCGGAAGCTCTTCGCAGTGGCTCGGAGCCTTGCCGCTGGCAGTTAAATTGGTGATAATCATTGCGGTTGCAATATTGTTGAAAGCGGTTACGGCGGTGCTGACGGTGGAATCCGGCGGTGACGGCGGAATCTTTGCGCCGACGATGTTTGTCGGTGCGTTTGTCGGATTTGCTTTTGCCCGGCTGTGCAATTTGACCGGTTGGGTCGAGCTGCAGGAATCCAACTTTGTGGTGGTCGGTATTTGCGGAGTATTTTCTGCAGTTCTGCGGGCGCCGCTGACCGGAATATTTTTGATTGCCGATGTGACATCAAGCTACATATTGCTGGTGCCGTTGATGATAGTTTCGGCGGTGGCGTGGTTCATCGCCCGGTTGTTTGAACCGTATTCGATTTATAACAAGGCATTGGAAGAGAGCAAACTGCTCTCCTCTGACCGCGATCGTGCAATGCTTCAGCGTTTCTCGGTGCGGTTGTGTCTGGATCGGGAATTTGTGGCATTGGATGCGGCAAAAGGTCTGCACGAGATGAAAGATATCGTCGGTTTCGGTTCCACACAGGAGGTATTTCCGGTGCTGGATGAAGAGCGTAAGCTGGCGGGTATTGTCTATCTGGAAAAATTGCTTCCGGTGATGCTGGATGCCAAACTTGCTGAAACGCTGCTGGTTTTCGACCTTATGGAAAAGCCGAGGCACGAACTTACGCCGGAATCCGATCTGGCTGAAGCGATGAAATATATGGAACGCTTCAAACTGGAACATCTGCCGGTCAAGAATAAAAACGGTGAATTCATCGGTTTTGTCAGCCGCAACGCGGTGTTCAAACTCTACCGCAGCGTGATGCGCGACACCGGCCGCTATTGAAAAAAGCATTGCGGTACTGTGGGGGAAGGGAAGAACTTCTTTTCACGGGAAAAGAAATTTTTCCCTTCCCCCCCGCCCCCATCCTTTTTCAACAACAGACGAGGATGTTTTGCTCCAGTTTGTCGCAAAACCGCCGTCAGGCGGAAAAAAACAAACGGTACCGCTCGCCTGTCGGGCTGACAGCCCGCCATCAGGCGCAAACACCAGCGCCCAAGTTTTCCCAAATAAAAAAATACCGCCGTCAGGCGGAATATCCGCCGCGATAGCGGCTGCCTTACGCATCTTGCGCGTCAGCGCCACGATATGCGCAACACTCCAGCGAGATCATTCCGCCCCCAGCGCCGTTTCCGACCGGCGCGATGATCGTGCGATGATGACGCCGGGATGTGCGGGGCGAGGTGGACTTCCGTTCACGAGCTTCCCCGCACAGCCCAAGTCAGCGCGCACGAGGACGCGCCGCCCTCAATTCGCGACTAAAGCGCTATTCAACACCTCGAAGTAGGCGCGGTCGTGTGCACAGGCGGGACAGATGCGGGGAGCTTCGGTGGAAGAGTGGAGATAACCGCAGTTGCGGCATTTCCAGATGACCGGCTGAGGCCGTGTGAAAACGGTGTTGGATTCGACCGATTTGAGCAGGGCGCGGTAACGCTGTTCGTGGTGGCGCTCGGAAACGCACACGGCATCAAAGACTTCGGCAATGGCGGAGAAGCCTTCCTGACGGGCGATCTCGGCGAAGCCGGGGTATAGGCGGTGCCATTCATCATATTCGCCTTCGGCGGCGGCTGCGAGATTGGCGGCGGTGGAGCCGATGACACCGGCGGGGAATTCTGCATTGACGGTGAGCATACCGCCTTCAAGGAATTTGAAAAAGCGTTCGGCGTGTTCTTTTTCCTGATCGGCGGTTTCGGAAAAGATGGCGGAAATCTGCATAAAGCCGTCTTTTCTGGCGCGGGAAGCAAAATAGGTGTAGCGGTTGCGGGCTTGGGATTCTCCGGCAAAACTTTGCAGAAGATTGCGTTCAGTACAGCTGCCTCGTAAAGATTGCATAGGTGTTTCTCCAGATGGAATTTACCGCGGCGGCGGTTCAGCAGTACAAAAATATACCGCCGCCGCAAGCGTGGGAATTGAAATCAGTTGATGCGGGAAGCGGTGGTGTGGGGCTGTTCGGCCTGACCGTCTTTTTTCTCCTTGCCGCATTCACCGCAGTCAGCGGTTTCAGTTTTTACGGCTGAGGTGTCTTTTTTGTCGTCGTCACATTCGGTGCAGTTGGCACTTTGGGTCTTGCACTGGGCGGCAGGCTGACAATCTTTGGTGTGTTTGTGCGGTTGTTTGCATTTGAGCTTCTGCTGACAGGTCGGGCAGGTGATGATCTCCATCGCATCGACCTCCATGACTTCGTCGCATCCGCCGCATTTATTGCAGTTTGCGCATCCGGTGACGATTCCGGCAATGGTCAACGCCAATGCCGACAACATGAGAGTTTTTTTCATAGCAAAATCTCCTCTTTTTGCTTGTGACGGCACCGTGCCATCACTCCTCGCTAATAATTATAGTAGTTTTTGAAAGAAACTCAAGAGGCGGTGCGATAAAAAAAAGCGCACACCGGAAAAGGTGTGCGCTTGGGAGACGGAGCGTTTACGGTCAGAGACTCCAGGAGGAGATATCGTCGTGGTTTTTGTGATTGTCGCTGTCGCCGTTTTTGATGCAGGCATCGAGTTCGACATTGCAGCCTTTGTCATCTTCGGCGTTGGGACCGAAGGAGTAGACCGCCATTTCTGAAGCGATGGTTTTGTTGGTGTCGGGAATCGCAAGTTCGCTGGTTTCAGCGAGTTTGACATATATGGTGTAACGGTTGCCCCACGGATCGAGCCAGAGTTTTTCCGCGTTGGCGGCATCGTTGTAATTTTTGGTCGGGTCGAAGCCGTTTTTGGGATCGAGGTAAACTTTTTTGCGTTTGTTGATGCGGGTGGAGGCGGTGGAGGAAAGTTTGCCGTTTTTGGGAACGGAGATCTCCGCGATGAAGGCATCGTAGGAGTCGCCGGAGATGGTGGCAAGCTTATTGCTGTCGGAGAGAGAAGCTTTTGAAGAGCCGTTGATAACGCCGCCATTGAGAAGGATGCGGCTGTAATCGCTGTTGAGCTGCTTCATGGCGGTCATAATGCTGGAAATGTCGGACTTCGCCTGAGTGACGCGGCCGCGGTTCTGGGCGATGATGACGGTCGGAATGACCAGCGCGGCAAGGATGCTGATGATCGCGACAACGGTGAGCATTTCGACCAAAGTAAAACGTCTGGACAGTTTTTTCATAAAAATTTCTCCTTTAGCGGTTAAAAAAATTGCACTTGCTATACTTTAACCCCGCAAAAGATGATTGTCAATCCCGTAATTGCAAATAAGTTGAATTATTTTGTTTTGCGGAAGGGGAGACGCGGCAGGAAGAAAAAATATTCAAATTTTTTTTGCAGCAGCCCTTGACTTTTTATGAAAACAGTGCGATTGTAAAAACGTGGAAGGTTTCCAAACACAACAACGGAATGAGAAATTCCGGAAAGGAGATGCAAAGATGTCCGATGCCGCAAAATGCCGTAACTTCGTTGTCGCAGGTCACTCCGGGAGTGGAAAAACCACCCTTTGTGAACAGCTCCTCTTTACTTCAGGTGCAATCCCAAGGGCCGGTTCAGTGGAAGCCAAAAACACCGTCAGCGATTTTATGGCGGAAGAGTTGGAAAAACAATCAAGTATTTATGCAAGCGCGATGAACTGTTCATGGAAAGATCATCGCTTCTTTTTTGTCGACACCCCCGGATATGGTGAATTCGTCGGTCAGGTGGTCGGAGCCATCCGTGCCGCTGATGCCGCTGTGGTGGTGATCGATGCCATCGACGGTCCGCAGGTAGGTACCGCCCGTGCGTGGAAGGTCTCCAAAGCGCGCAAGATCCCCCGCTTCGGTTTCGTCAACCGTCTGGATAAAGAGCGCGCCGACTTCAAAGCCACGCTCGAAGTGATGCGCAAAAATCACGGAAAAAACGTCATCATCCCGCTCTATTGGCCGGTCGGCAAATCTGCAGAGTTTTCCAAAGTGGTGAACGTCCTCTTTGATACCGACATTCCCGCCGATATCGCCGATGATGTCGCTGAATGTAAAGCACTCTGGCTCGATGCCATCGCCGAAACCGATGAAGCGTTGATGGAACGTTATCTCGCCGGTGAAGAACTCACCGCTGACGAATTGCGTGCCGGTTTGCGTGCCAGCGTCCGCGCCGGAAGCACCATACCCGTCTTTGCCGGAAGTTCCAGCAAAGGCATCGGTATCACCGAGCTTATGGATGCCATCATCGAAATTTTCCCCACGCCGCTGGAATATGTCCCGCTCCCGGGCGGGCCGGAAGTGATTTCCGCCGACGGCGAAGCATACGGTGTGGTCTTCCGCAGTGTCAACGACCAGTTCAGCGGACAATTGGCATTCATCCGTACCGTTACCGGAACCTTTAAAGCTGATACCGAAGTATACAACATCACCACCGGCCAGAAAGAGCGCTTCGGCCATCTGCTGGCGATGAACGGCAAAACCCAGACCCAGACCGCCGATGCCGGTCCCGGAACCATCTTTGCTGTTGCCAAGCTTAAAAACACCAACATCGGTGACACCGTTGCCGCCAATGCAAACTGCAAATCGTTGCCCGGTATTGAATTCCCCGGCGCGGTTATGTCCTACGCCGTCACCGCTGCCAAGAATGGCGATGATGAAAAGATCGCCGCCGGTTTGCAGAAGATCGCCGAATGCGATCCCACCGTCCGGCTTTCCCGTCAGGATGAGACTCACGAATTCCTCCTCTCCGGTATGGGCGACCAGCATCTCGGCATCGTTGCCAAACGGTTGAAAGAGCAGTTCAAAGTCGAGGCCATCCTCTCTACTCCCAAAGTTCCCTACCGCGAAACCATCACCGCTTCCGGCGAAGGTCACTACCGCCACAAAAAGCAGACCGGCGGTGCCGGACAGTTCGCCGAAGTCTATCTGCGTATCGCTTACAACGATGCCGGATATGAATTCACCAACGACGTGGTCGGCGGTACCGTTCCCAAGAACTTCATCCCCGCCATTGAAAAGGGTGTGCAGGAAGTTATGAGCCGCGGACCATTGGTCGGCTGCAATATGGAACGCATCAAAGTTTCTGTTTATGACGGCAAATACCACCCCGTCGACTCCAACGAAATGGCGTTCAAGATCGCCGGACGCATGGCGTTCCGCGAAGCCATCGCGCAGGCCAAGCCGGTTCTGCTCGAACCCATTATGAAGCTCGAGATCCACATTCCCGACTCCTATATGGGCGATATCACCGGCGACCTCAACCACAAACGCGGCCGCGTGCTGGGTATGTCGGTCGATGAAGGTTTGCAGGTCGTTCACGCTGAAGCGCCGATGGCGGAGATGTTCAAATACGCCACCGAACTGCGGAGTATGACTCAGGGACGCGGATTTTTCCAGATGACATTTGACCGTTACGAACAGGTTCCGGGCAATGTTGCCAATGAAATCATTGCAAAATATCAACCTGAGGCAGATAAAGATTGAAAAATCTCAACTGTTGATGTAAATTATATAGACGTCAAAAAATTTATTGCACGGAATCGGGGCAGGGTATACTCCGGTTCCGTTGCAGTGTGTAAAAAAAGGAACTTTATTATGAAAATCCAATTCGGTATCGGCCGTAAGTGCATCAACCCCGAAGTGCCCATCTCTCTTGCCGGTTACTTCAACAAACGCCCCTGGGACACCGTCCGCGATGATCTCGAAGTGCGCGCTGTCGTCTTCAATGACGGTTCCAAAGCCGCCGCGATCATCCACCTTGACATCCTCTCCATCAACTGGAAACTCTACGGCTGCATCCGCAACGCCATCACCGCCGCCGGAATCACCGGTTTCGATGAAAACAATATGCTCATCTGCGCCACTCACACCCACACCGCGCCGCAGACCGCCGGTGATCCCAACAGCGATGTCTACAACGAATTCGCCGGCAAAAAGGCCGCTGAAGCTCTCAAAGACGCCCTTGCCAATATGGAAGAAGGCGAAATTTACACCGCCCTCGCCAAAGATGCCCGTTATCAGTTCAACCGCCGTTACTGGATGAAAGACGGCCGCGTCGTCACCAACCCCGGCAAGCTCAATCCCCAGATCGCCCGCCCCGAAGGCGATATTGATCCCGAGATCCCCATCATCGCTTTCCGTACTGCCGCCGGTATCAAACTGCTTTTCACCTCTATGGTCAACCACACCGACACCATCGGCGGCTGCGGTGTCTCCGCTGACTGGCCCGGTTTCCTGCGCCGCATCGTTGAACCGCAGCTCGCCCCCGGCGCGATGATGGTTCCTATGGTCGGCGCCAGCGGCAACATCAACCACTTCGACGTCTCCACCGATATGGATCAGACCTGCTATGCCGAACCCGAACGCATCGGTAAAGGCTATGCCGAAACTGTTCTCGCCGCTCTGGACAAACTTGCTCCCATCTCCGGCGAAGGCTTCTCCGTCAAAACTCAGGTCGTCACCACCGGTACCCGCGAAGTCGATCCCGAAGAGATCGCCGCCGCCGAAGCGACCATCGCCAAATATCCCGATATCGACGTCGACAGCCCCGAATCTGTCAAGGACTTGACCAGCGAAGACCTCGCCAAAGGCACCCCCTTCGCACTCAAGTACTTCGCCAGCGCTCTGCTCAAGATCGTCAACCGTCCGCTCAAACCCTCCTTCCGTCTGCACTGCTTCCAGTTCGGTGACAAGACCATCCTCGGTTCTCTGCCCAGCGAACCCTTCGTGGAAATCGGTCTGCAGGTTCGTAAAGGTGTCAATGCAGGCAAGTTCTGCTTCCTCACCTCCCACGGCAATATGAACGGCGGTGAAGGCTACTACGGCGGTTACATCCCCAACCCCTGGAACTATGGCCGCGGCGGTTATGAAGACACCCCGCGTTCCTCCGGTTACGCCAAATGCACTGCCGAGGCTTTGATCGCCGGCTGGCAGGAGATGATGAAAAAGTAAGCGGGAATCGCGAGCTGAAGTGCGGCGCGCCCTCGTGCGCGCTGACATTAAAAGAGCGGGGAAACTCGTGAACGGAAGTTCACGTCGCCCCGCTCTTTTTTCGTCATCATCGCACGATCATCGCGCCGGTCGGAAACGGCGTGGTTTGAAAACGGTGTCGCTGGCTGTTGCGCATGTCGTTGCGGTGGCGCGCAATATGCGTATGGCAGCCGCTGCCGCGGCGGGTGTCCCGCCTGACGGCGGTTTTTTTGCGCCAATCGTCGGGCTGTTCGCCCGACAGGCGAGAGGCAGTGTTTTGTTTTTTTTCGTATGGTGTTGCACTGTCGCGCAGTATGCGGGAGAGTTTTTTTATGTGGTCTGACGAAATATCGTACATTTTTGATAAAATAACGTACATCTTCAGATTGTATATCTTGAAAAACTTGTCTATATTATATCCGTACAACAATATTTCAACCAAAAATTAAGGATACAATAAATGAAGAGTAAAATTTTCTTTACCCTCCTGCTTGCGGTATCTGCCCTTGTGTTGGCGGCAAAGCCGCTGACTCTCGTCAGCAAAGGCCAAGCTTCAAGCTCCATCGTCATCGCGGACAACGCTTCCGAAGTTGCCCGCACCGCCGCCGAACTGCTTTCTTCTCACATTGAACGCGTTTCCGGCGCCAAACTTCCCATCATCAGCGAATCCAAAGCTCCCGCCGGAACCAAAATCTATGTCGGCGCCACCAAAGCCGCCGCCAAAGCCGGACTCGGCGTCGAAAAGTTCGTCGAAGAAGCCTGGCAGATCAAAGCTCTCAACGGCAACCTCTACTTCGCAGGCGGTGAAAACAATGGAAAAATCTTCTACCAGCAGCGTTTCCATCTTCCGGTAAAGAAAACTCACGATGCATGGAACGACAACGGCTTCTACCGCCTGACCCGCCGCGGCCCCATCTATGCCGCCGTCAAATTCCTTGACAAAAATCTCGGTGTCCGCTGGCTCTGGCCCGGCGAACTCGGTACAGTTTATCCCAAAAAATCCACCATCACCGTTCCGGAAAACTTTTCGCTTTCCGGCAAGCCCGCCTTCCTCTACCGCAAATACCGAATCGGCGGCGTAGTCAATGGCTATCTGCGCAACAGCTATAAGCTTCCCAACGATTTGAAAATTCTCTCTTTCACCCCCGATGCTCTCAAAAGCTATTATGAAAATGTGACCGCTTTCCTCCTTGTTCATCAGGAAGGCGATTCCCGTCCCGTTCCCGCTCCCGCTGCTCACATCGACGGCGTTTCCCGCAAACTTCTGAAAAAAGATCCCTCTATGTTCGCCATGCGTGAAGACGGCAAACGCACCTACTATCACGGTCAGAGCCGCATCCGCTGGTGTCCGAGTTCCCCCGCTGTCGAAAAATATTATCTTGACACCTGGGACGGCGGCGATTGGATCGGTATCGGCGAAGGCGACACCCGCGGTTTCTGCCGCTGCAAAGATTGCATGGCCCTCGATAAAGTTCAGCCCGGGAACTTCAAAGGTTTCTCCACCACCAACCGCTACATCGACCTCGCCAAACGTGTCCGCGCCAAAGCTCTCAAGCGCAATCCGAATGTGAAGATCGCCATACTCATGTATATGGATTACGTTATGCCGCCGACCAATGAAAAAGATCTTTCCTGGATGTATGGCAAATTCGTTCCCTACGGTTCCGGTA
Source organism: Victivallaceae bacterium (assembly GCA_045653515.1). Taxonomy (GTDB): domain Bacteria; phylum Verrucomicrobiota; class Lentisphaeria; order Victivallales; family Victivallaceae; genus UBA1784. The sequence goes on from JAZOMB010000032.1 coordinate 57,031, forward strand.
TCGAAGAGTGCAACTATCCTATGAAGGAAGCCAACCACAAATTCCTTGTCAACCTCTGGAACGACTGGGGAAAAACCGGTATCAAAATGAACTACCGCCCCAACTATCTGCTCACCGGCTACGCCATTCCCGCCCTTGATATCCGCCAGAGCGGCGAAATGCTCCGCCACGCCGCCGCCAACGGTATGTGCGGTTTTGACTACGACTCTCTGCGCGGCAACTGGGCGACCAAAGGCCCCATGCTCTATATGCATTTGCGTTTGGGAACCGATCCGGATATGACCATTGCGCAGATCATGAAAGAGTATTACAGCGCTTTCGGCCCTGCCGCCAAGCTGGTTGAACAGTATTTCAATTACTGGATCGACTACACCAAAAATGTTATCAAAGGCGGCGGTGTCGGTTTCATGGCTGCCCATACTGCGGCAGACTACTACACTCCGCAGGTCTTTGACAAACCCGCAAAAATTCTCGAAGCAGCTCTTAAAGCCGCTGAAAAATCCCCCGACAAAATCTATGCCGAACGTGTGAAATTCATCCGCCTCGGTCTGCTTCACGGCAAACTCTGCGTTGAATTCAGCCACCTCTTCAAAGCCAATAAGTTCACCGCCGCCCGCGAAAAGCTCAACGAAATCATCGCTTTCCGTCAAAAATACGGCAAAACCGGTTTTGTTGACCTGATCAATATCGCTTCAACTGAAATGCGCGGTTACAAAACCCTCGGCAGCTTCATCAAAGGTAAATTCCTCCACCTTGACGAACCCGGACTCACCTCTAAAAAGATCAACAAAAAGAGTTTCCACAAACTCACATTGCGTCCCTCCAAATGGGCTCTTTCCATCTTCAAAAACAAGACCACCGGCTCTGCTGTGCGGAAATATTCCGCCGGAAACAACAACAGCTTTGTTGAAGCCACGCTTCATATCAATTGCCGTATAACCAAGACCACCAACAAAGTTTCCATCTCCTTTGATGACAAAAAATACACCACCATCGCGGAAAATGTTGCCAAAAAGAGCATCAATCTGACCAAATATGTCAAAGGTAAAAATCTCTTCTACATCCGTTTCGATGCCGCTAAAAAGTCCAATTCCAAACTCACTGATACCGAAATGGCGCTTTTGAGCTACCGTATGAACTACGCTCTCGCCAATCCCGAAGAGCAGAAAGCCCGTCCGCAGGTCGATATGTCCGGCGACTGGAGAGAGTTCACTCCGCAGTGGGGCTTCCGCAAAGATGTCTTTGAAAAAGGTCTGCCCAAAGCTGATATGATGCCCGAAACTTTCGACCTTTCCAAATGGACCAAAGTCGAAGTTCCCTCCCGTCTGGATGCCACCCCCATCGGTCCTTACTGCGGTTACGGTTTCTACGGCGCCAAGTTCCAGATCCCCGCTGACTGGGCGGCGCGTGAAGTCAACTTCCTCTTCCACGCGGTCGACGAACAGGCGTGGGTCTATGTCAACGGCAAACTCGTCGGTGAACACTCCGAAAAATCTGAAAAGGTCGATTACGGCGTTCTCTGGAACGAACCATTTATCGTCAAAGTCAAACCCGAAGATATCCGCCCGGGAAAAGACAACGTTATCGTAGTTAAGATCCACAATATCAAAGGCGCCTGCGGCATCTGGAAAAAAATCCAGATACGCCCTGTCGATGCCTCTGCGTACTTGTGACCCGGAGCGATCTCGCTTTGCCGGAGCGCGCCTTGTCTGCGGACGTCGGCTTCGGTTGAGGACACCAGTCCACGCCCTCGCCGCCGCCTTGACAAAACCCGCCCGGCTGTGCGATATCGCTCCTTTCCGGACTGGAGTTTTGCGCCACTCGTCGGGCTGTTCGCCCGACAGGCGTGAGGTAGTTTTTGTGAGAGCGCGCCAATCGTCGGGCTGAATAGCCCGACAGGCGCGTAGCAGCCGCTGTCGCGGCGGATGATTCCGCCTGACGGCGGATTTTTTTTGTTAAAAAATGATTTCACATCCCGCGATGCAATCTTCCTTATCGGGAATACAATTTTTTGATAAAAACTTGATTTTTAAGTGAAAACAGCTTGCATACTTTATTTTTTGATGCTACTTTATCTTATAACGCGTTTTTTTTGTCAACAAAATAAAGGGAAAAACTATGTCTTGGAAAAAAACTGATAGTAAATGCCGCTTTACATTGATCGAATTGCTGGTGGTTATCGCGATCATCGCCATTCTGGCGGCAATTCTGCTTCCGGCATTGCAGAACGCCCGTGAACGGGGAAGAGCAAGCAGTTGTGCCAATAATATCGGTCAATGGGGTAAGGTTTTGTTGCTGTATGCTGATGACTATGATGGTTGGAAAATTTATTATCCGCAAAGTGACTATGGTATATATGCCGGATTGCTCAAGTATTTACCGAGTGCTTCGCGTGAAACAACTTCGCCGGCAAAAACTCCTTATTACAGCCAGAATGCGGTAAAAGGATATTGGTGTCCCGGATATTATGCCAATCCCTATATCGACGCAAAATATAACAGATGGGTCTATTATTCGCTGCCGCAAGCGTATTCTTCGGGGCAGCATTTTAAAATCAATCAGATCAAAAATCCTGCAATAAAATACAATGGACTTGAAACGAGTTTCAGTGGTTCTTCAGCCGGTTCTTTGCGTTATGAAAATCGTAAACACGCATTCCCCCACCCCGGTGGCAAGGCGGCAAATGTCGCATTCTGGGATGGTCACGTTGCCAATGTCACCTTTACGGTTCCAAACTTCGGCGTAGATGCGATCAAATTAGGTAATAAAAGTTCAAACCGTAACGAAAAAGATCCCACCAATCATGTTGACTGGCTGCATTACAATGTTTTAAAGTGATGATAAGTTGCTTATAACGAGGAATATTATGAAAAAATCAATTGTTTTTATTTTGTCATTTTTTGCGCTGTCTCTTCTGGCGGCGGGTAAGCCGGTTGCTGTTTTCGGGCATCCCAGTGATGTTTCCCGCATCTCCAAAGATGTTCTCAAACCGGTCGGCATCAAAGCCGAAACTCCCAAAGCCTGGCTTAAAGCCAATGAACTTGACAACTACTCGGTCATCTACTTCGGTGAACGCCGCGGTGTTGCTGCCGAATACTCCCCGGCTTTGGCAGAGTTCGTCAAAAACGGCGGTATCCTTATTTTTTCCGGCAGCGCTCCGATCGGTTTTACCGGACAGAAACGCGTTCTTTCCAAAGCCCTCGATTTCCTCGGTTACGGTTATCACGGCAATCTTCAGGGCGTTAAGATCGAAAAGGTCGTTTTCAAAGATTCTCCCATTGCCAGGGAACTCGGTTTTGCCGGAAAAAGTTTCACTTGGAAAGACGGTTTCAACTCATTTCCCAACAAACTGAAATCTCTGGAAGTCGTCGCTGAAATCGTCAGCGGTGCCAAGCGTCTCCCTGTTATCGCTTTCAAACGTTACGGCAAAGGCGAAGTCTGGCTCATCTCTCCGATGTATTTCCGCTTTACCGCTGCCCAGAAAAACACCGGTTATGCCGATGAAGAGGGCCGCTTCATTCTCACCGAATCCGGAAAAAATGTTGAAGCTCTCAAATCACTTTACATCGCCATCTTCCGCCGCTCCAAAAATCTTGCCGTTGAAGAGGTCAAAAAATCCTCCTGGGGCACCGTCCCCCTCGGCAAAAAAGGTACTATCAAGTACACCGGTAAGTTCAAAAACAAACCGACCTATTTGAAACCGGTTCAGCTCAAGAACAAGTTCAAACTCAGCGAAAACGGCAACGCTCTTGCCCAGATCGTCATCACCGACCGCGCTTTCCGCTATCAGGCCGCCGAGCTGAAATATCACCTCGATGCCATTACCGGAGCGAAATTCAGCGTGGTTTATCCCAACAAGCGCAACGCCAAACTTGCGGCGGTCATCTTTGAAAAAGGCAAAGATGCCAAAACTGTTTCCATCAAGACCACTGAAAATACGGTTACTTTGAGCGGAGATACTTCGCTTGCCCTCTTCTACCTCCTCGAAAAACTCGGCTGCCGCTACCTCTGGCCCGGCAAACTCGGTAAGATCATTCCCAAAAATCCCACCCTCTGGATGCCCGATATCCAGCTCAATACCAAACCGATGCTTTCTTTGCGCAAGATCCGTACCGGCGGCGGTTTGGGTGAACGAGCTCTCCTCGGAATGAAACGCTGCGGCATTGCCGATCCCAAGGCCGCTCACAGCCGCCGCAGTGCCGCCAACAGCGACGCCAAGGGCAACAGCAGCTTCTTTGCCTGGCACGGCAACGGCGGCAAGCTCGCTTACAGCTGGGGCCACGCTTTCGGCAGTTATTACAAAACCTACGGCAAAAAGCATCCCGACTTTTTCGCGCTTCAGCCCGACGGCAGTCGCAGTCAGGCGGCTTCTCCAGACCGTCCCCGTCTCTGTATGAGCAACCCCAAACTGGTCAAACTCGTTGCTGAAAACCTTATCAAGGCGTTCAAAAAGAACCCCTCCCGTCAGGCTCTCTCCGTCTGCTTGAATGACGGCGGCCGCGCCCGCTTCTGTATGTGCGAAGGCTGCCGCAAGCTCGACCCGCCCAACGCCGTTCCCAACAATATGTCGTTCAACGTGCGCGGTATTCCCATCTCGGTCAAATATGTCTACCTCACCGACCGCGTCGTCAGCTTCAGCAACCGTATCGCTGCCGAAGTCAACAAAGTTCTGCCCGACAAAAAGGTTTGTGTATATATTTACAGCTGTTACGAAGCCCCCCCCGTCGCGGTCAAGCCTTCGCCCTCTCTCGTAATGTTCTCCACCACGATGAATTACACCAGAGATTCCTCCCGCAAAAAGAGTTTGCAAACTCTCGCTTCTCTGTCCAGCTTCGGCAACGAAGTCTTCTGGCGCCCCAATGCCCTGCGCGGTTTCGGCAATATCCCCGCCCCCCAGAACTACGCCCGCCGGATGTTTGACGACACCGAACTGCTCAAATTCAACAACTGCCCAGGTATGGACTTCGACTGCAACGAAGGTTTCTGGGGCGGCAAAGGTTTGATCTACTACACCTTGAGCAAGGCGATGTGGAACCCCGACCGCTTGAGCTTTGACGATATCGTTGATGACTACTGCCGCACCGGTTTCGGTGAAGCCGCCCCGCAGGTCAGAAAATATTTTGACGAACTCGAAAAGGTTTTCGACCAGGCCGCCGCTAAAGAGTGCGACTACTGCGATATTTTCACCATCGCCAAAATCGATGAATTGAAAGCCATCCTCGATGAAGCTGAAAACGCTTCTTCCGATGCTATGGTCAAACAGCGTGTCCAGTTCCTCAAAAAAGGTCTGGAACTCGGCCGCTTCTCCACCCGGCTCTACGATGCCAAAAAAGCCAATGCCAAAAACTACCGCGCGATCCAGAAAGAGTGGAAGGAATATATTCAGAAGCTCTCTCTTGAAGATCCGCTGGTCGTTTCCCCCGGCTCTCTCGGTTTCAAGAGCCGCTTCCTCGTCCGGTAATCAACTTCTAAACAAAGAAAGTGTATCAATATGAAAAAACTCCTCATTCTCGCCGCACTTTGCTTGACCGGCTCGCTCTTCGCGCAGGTCAAAGTAAGCGAATTTTACAACGGTAAAGTTCGCTGTGTAAAAGTGGAAAACAGCTTCTACTCTCTGGTCATCACCCCGCAGATCGGCGGTAAGATCATCCAGTATTTTGACAAGCTCTCCCAAACCCAGCTGATCAAGCTCAAAGAGCTTCCGACCCGCCCCGATCAGCCCATCGGCCACGTCGGTCTCCTCGATGACCGCAGTGATCTGGTGATGGCAAACTACGATTGCTCCATCAACACCGGCAACCCCGGACAGGTCAGCATCACCCTTACCGGCTGGTCAAAATCCACCAAGGTCAAAGTCCGCAAAAAACTCACCTTCTTTGACCGCAGCCCCGTTATCAATGTCCGTTACCGCTACGAAAACCATTCCAAAGAAAACATCACCGGTTTCGCCCTCGGTATCCGCAACACCTTCTACCCCTCCGGTGACGGTGTCAGCGCCGATGACCGCTACTACTTCCCCACCACCCACACCCTGCGCCGTATGCTCGGTTACTCTCTCAAAGATGAAAGCGGCGAATATATGCCCGATATGGCTGCCAAGCTCGACACCCAGCTCGGCGCTCCCTATCACTCGCTGATCAACCTGCCCAAGCGTTCCGGTCTTGCGTTCAGTTTTGAAGATGACTTCTACGCCGGATATCACATCTGGAAGGGCGGCATCAAGTATCCCACCTATGAATGGACCTACCGCTTCCTGCCCGCCGGCCACCGTCACGATACTGAAATGAACATCATTCAGGTCAACGATCTGGAAAGCGTTGCCTACGCCAGTCCCCAGCTGCTCGCCGGTGTCAAATTCGACAAATCTGAAAAACACAATATCAAACTTGCCACCGATTTGAAGTTCCTCGAAGCTCCGTCTGCCAAAAAACTTGAACTGCAGATCGACTGCCGCGCCATCAACTGGAAGTGGAGCGCCCGCACCCAGAAGTTCCCGGTCAAAGATGCCGCCGTTCTTAAAAATTACACCGTTAACGCCAATATCAAAGTTCCCGGCAACGGTCTTTATGTTGTCGAACAGAAGCTGATTTCCGGCCGTCTGGTTCTCGCTTCGTGGTATGAAGCTGTCACCTTCGGCAAATACACCACATTGCCGGTGTTCGATATCAAATACCGCAAGATCACCGAAAGCGCCGCCATTCCCGGCTGGGAATCCCCGCTCCTTCCCAAGAAGGAAACGGTTGCCGCCGACAATGAACGCGGTTTCGCTCTGCTCAACGCTCTGAACAGCTCCGGTTACACCGCCTGTCCGAAGATCTCCATGCTTCTCGGCAGCAACGAATATGAATCCAAAGAGCTGAAAGTTTTCACCACCGGCTACCTCGGCGATATCAAACTCAAACTCGTCAACCCCGACAAGTTCCCCGCCCGTCTCCGCGTTGAACGTCTCATCACCCGCAAAGGCAGCGGCTCCCGTCCGACCATTTGCAAGATCCTCTTTGATGATAAGCATTTCGAACTGGAAGAAGACACCTCCATCTGGCTCACCGCCGGTGATAAAAACGGCATTAAGCCGGGTATCTACAACTTCGCCATCGAATTGTCTGCCAACAACGGCAAAAAGCTGACCGTTCCCGTCGAAGTCAAGGTCATCGACGCCGTTCTGCCGCGCCGCAACGCCGTCAACCTCGAAGCTGAAGGCTATCCCACGCTCTTCCCCGGAGTTGCGGATAATAAGGCGCTTCTCAACACCTGGTATTACAATATGCGCAGCCACGGTATCGACTACTTCCAGTTTGTCGGCCGTATGAGTGGCCGCTTCATCGCCATCAAAACTCTTGACCACTTCATCGACAATGCGCTGGCTTCCGGTCTGATCATCTTCAAAGCCGCCCGCTACAATATCAGCAAGCCCTCCGATACCGAAAAGGCAAACTGGCACAAGCTCGGCGCCTATCTGCGCAGCAAAGGCTTCCAGAACAAAGATATGTTCATCAAGATCCTTGACGAACAGCCCGTTGAAAAGTTCCCGCTTATGGGCGAAACCGGAAAGTGGCTCAAAGCCGCCGGCTTCCGTCCCTTCAGCACCTTCTCCAACCTCTTCAATAAAGCCGATGCCATCCGCAAGCTCGGCGGCAATTTTGAAATGTTCCAGGGCGGTTATACCACCCGTGCCGACTACCTCGCCCGCTTGAAAGACGGCTCCATCCGTCCGACCGACGTCTACGGCCGCTACACCGGTACCGGTACGGTCACCAAGACCTACAACCATATGCTCTACTGGGGATTGCAGGCGGCGGTTCTGGAACACCCGCTCTTCCACAACCACGAATATATGCGCGGCGGCAACCGGAAAATGGGTTCCAACATCATCCGCATCGACGACAACAACTGCCCGCAGGATTCTCCGGCGTTCGAAGGTCTGCGTGACGGTATGGAAGTCGCCAACTACGCCGCGCTCGCCCGCCGTTATCTCCAGATGTTCCCCGCCGGAAACAGCCGCAAGCTCTCCTTTGAAGCCCGTTTTGCCAAGCTTTTCGGCACTCCGGAATCCCGCTTCAAAATCTGTCAGGAAAAGGTTATGGGTATTGTCAACGACAAGCTCGTTCCGGTGACCACCGAAGAGTATGCCGCCGGCCGCGAAGAGCTGCTTATGCTCATCGCCGATATGAAAGCTGAACTCGGCGACCGTATCCGTCTGGCTTCTCTCACCTGGAATGACTTGATCATCGCCGCTCCCGATGCCGGAAGCGAACTCGTTGCGGAAACCGCCGACGAAAAGGCCGCCGCCAACTTGTTCAAATCTCTGGTCGACAGCGAAGTTATCTGCGGCAAGGGCAAAACCGGAGTGCGGGTCACCTTCAAGATTGCTCCCACTGAAAGCAGCTACGCGATCACGGTCGACGGCAAGAATGTCACCATTCAGGCCGCCAACGCCGCCAATTTGGAACTTGGTGTGCGCAACTGGTTCAACACCTTTGATGTGAAGTGAACTGACTGAAAAAAACAGCGGGGAAGCCATCGGCTTCCCCGCTGTTTTTGTTTATACAGGGCGATCTTGCTCAGGAAATACGCTGGTATGGCAGTAACAATCCCGGGGCAAAAAGAGTTCGCTTTTCTTGAAAAGGGAGGGGGGATGTAATTTATCCGCGCAGTTCTTCGAGCTGGCGTTCGCAGTTGATCTGGATGATCGGTTCGATGATCAGACCGAGGTCGCCTTCCATAAGTTTGGGAAGGTCAAATGTGGAGACATTGTAACGGTGATCGGTGACGCGGTTCTGCGGATAATTGTAGGTGCGGATGCGTTCACTGCGGTCGCCGGTTCCGACCTGGGAACGTTTGTCTGCCGCCTGTTTCCGGGCTTCTTCAGTCTGCTTGAGTTCCAGCAAGCGGGCGTAAAGGATGCGCAATGCGATCTCTTTATTGCGGTGCTGGGATTTTTCCTGCTGGCTGGCAACGGATAGACCGCTGGGTATGTGGGTGACACGCACGGCGGAGTCGGTGGTGTTGACGCACTGGCCGCCGGGGCCGCTGGAACGGAACACATCAAACCGCAGTTCTTCGGGTTTGATATTGAGTTCGACCTCTTCGGCTTCCGGCATAACGGCAACCGTGATGGTCGAGGTGTGGATGCGGCCCGCCGCTTCGGTGGCAGGCACGCGCTGGACCCGGTGGACACCGGATTCATATTTCATCCGGCTGAAAACTTCACAGCCGGAAAGTGAAAACGATACATCTTTGATGCCGCCGAGGTCGGTGGGACTTTCATCGAGGATCTCGATTTTCCACCCCTGTTTTTCGGCGAAGTGCAAATACGCGCGGAAGAGATCTCCTGCAAAGAGCGCCGCTTCATCGCCGCCCGCCGCCGGTTTGATGCCGACGATGATGTTTTTTGCATCATTGGGGTCGGGAGGGAGCAGCGCCAGCTGGATGCGTTTTTCCAGATTTGCACACGATGCCGAAAAATCGGCGATCTCAGTTTCCAGAAGTTCGCGCATTTCCGCATCGGTTTCGCTGGAGAGCAGCTCCTGATCGGCTTTCATACTCTGCAGGGCATTGGTCCATTGCGTGAAATCGTTGAAAAGCGTATCAAGTTTGCTCAACTCCTGACTCATACGTTTGAAATTTGCCAGATCGGCATAAACATCCGGGGCGGAGAGAGCGGTTTCCAGCTCTTTTGCCCTGAGGTGGAGTTTTTCGATGTGGTTTTTGATATCTTCAGGAGTCATAGTGTACTATGTATTTATGTGCGGCGGCGCTTTAATAAATAAAAGGCCTGCCTTTTGGGCAAGCCTTGAATTTCCATTGATGGGAATTACGCCTTTTTGTAGCGGCGGTTGAATTTGTCAATACGACCGGCGGTATCGACGAATTTCTGTTTACCGGTAAAGAAGGGGTGGCACTTGGCGCAGATACCGACTTTGTATTCGGGACGGGTGGACTTGATGTGCCAGACTTCGCCGCAAGCGCAGGAAACGATGGCATCGCCGTAAGCGGGATGGATATCCTTTTTCATTTTCAAACTCCTTATTGATTAATAAAAAATTAAATAATCGTTGTCAATTTGCAAATATACACCCATTTAGCCGAAAATGCAAGCGGTGATATAAAAAAATTGCATCTTCTTTGACAAAAATCCCCTTGCAGCGGCGTTGTCAGCAGAAATCTGCCGCTCACCGCAATAAAAAACGCCGCCGGAGTCCGGCGGCGTTCGGCTTATGCAGCAAACCTTACTTGGTCAGGAGACTTGCGGAATCCTTGTCCAGGAAGGTGGTGCAGTCGGGGTGCTGCTGCAGAATGGAGGCGGCACACATATTGGTGATGGGGCCTTCCAGAGCGGCTTTGACAGCTTCAGCTTTGCGCAGATCGGGCACAGAGTTGATGATGCAGGCAGCTTTCATACACTGCTTGACGGTCATGGAGACGGCCTGTTTGGGCACATCGTCGATGGTCGGGAACCAGCCTTCGCCGAGCTGCTGCTGACGGCAGCGCAGTTCGAGGTCGATCACGATGTAGGCGCGTTCGGTTTCGAAGTCAGCCGGGGGATCGTTGAAGGCGAGGTGGCCGTTTTCACCGATACCGACGAAAGCAACGTCGATGGGGTTTTCGGTGATGTTCTTTTCCAGCTCAGCGAGAGCTGCGGGCAGATCTTTGGCGGTACCGTTGACCGGGAAGAAGGCGGCCGGGGGAACCGGAAGCTTGGCGATGAAGCGTTCCCACAGATATTTGCGGAAGCTGGCGGGGTGGTTGATGTCCAGACCGACATATTCGTCGAGGTGGAAGAACTTGACGACGCTCCAGTCGATGTTCTTTTCTTCGAGCAGTGCGGCCAGCATTTCAAACTGGCTGGCACCGGTCGCCAGAATGACGTTGGCATAGCCTTTGGCGGCGATGGCGGCGCGGATCTTTTCGGCGCCGAGTTTGGCGGCGTTCTTGCCGAGCTCAAACTTGTCGTTGTAGATTTTTACATCCATTTGTTTTTCTCCTTTTTATTGGGTTGGATGAACTAAAATACCAATTCGTCCAGAATCAGCTGGGCGCCGCCGACAGCGACACCTTTTTTGCCGAAATTGGAACGTAATATACGGGGCGGTTTTCCCAGTTTCCGCGCTTCGGAACAGCGGGCGCACTCCTCTTTGAAGTGCTCAAAGTAGCGATCACCGAACTCCAGCACATCTCCTCCGAGGATGATCGCTTCGGGGTCGAGCATATTTGCTGAAGCGATCGCGGCATAGGCGAGAAGTTCCGCATTTTTCATCACCAATGCTCCGGCATCGGCATTTTGAGATATATAAAGCTGCATAAACTCTTCAAAAGTGACCTCAACTCCGGTGAGTTCAGCATATTTTGCCGGAAGTACCGAGGGGCGGGCGGCCGCTTCAAGTTCATTGCCGCCGGGGATGAGCAGATGGCCGATCTCACCGGCAAAACCGTTTCTGCCGCGGAAAACTTTTCCGTCAATGACGATCCCCGCGCCGACTCCGCGCCCGCTGGTTATATAAAGCTGCTGTGCGCAATCGTGACCTGCTCCGAAAAGAGCTTCCGCCAGCGCCGCCGCATTGGGACGGCGGTCGAGCCGCACCGGAAGTCCGGTCAATGCTTCGATCTTTCCGGCAAGGTTTTTTCCCGACAGATCAAGCGTACTTGAACCGATGATCTCATTGGCTCCGTCCACTACCGCTGATACCGCGATACCGATACCGGAGGGAACATTGCCGCTGGCAGCGGATCTCAAACGTTTGACCAGCTGGACAACGGTGGAAAGAATGCTGTCCAGATTGTTTTCGTAAGCCAGAGAATCGCTGGCTATAATGTTGCATCCGAGGTCGCACAGCACCCCTTCAATGCGGTAATCTCCGCCGAGGTCGATGCCGATGGCGCAGCGTGAACGCGGCAGAAACTCCAGCATAATGGGCGGTTTGCCGCCGGTGGAGTGGCCGGGTCCGAGTTCGCGCACCATGCCTTCGGAAATAAGTTCGTCAATAATGGCTGAAACCGCCGGACGGGTCAGCGCACACTGCCGCGCCAGTTCCGCGCGGGAGATGATTCCTGCCCGCCGCAGTTTTACAAATACCCGGCGTTTGCCGGAAGTTTGCTGAAAACGTGCCATTATGATATCTCAAATCAAGTTTGTTAATAATTTTGCCAAAGCTAAATATAATCTTATTCTGCTGAAAAGTCAAATTGTTTTCAGAAAATTTCACTTTTGCAGACGTTTGAGTACATACTGCACCACAGAAGTTGCCTCCTGTGAGCGGTCGTGAACTTTTTCCAACTCTTCCAATGCTTCATAAATTTTTATGCAGGCGGTCTTGTAATCGATCCCGCCGATCTCGCTGACCAGCCGGATGCCGCGGTCCATAAGTTTTTTGTTGGAAAGGTTCACCCAGCTCATCCAGTTCCCGGTCACGCGGCTCATGACCGCCATACTGCCGGTGGAGATGGTGTTGAGGATAAGTTTGACCGCCATATGGTACATCAACTGCAGGGGGGATTCATTGATATTGCAGGAGATATTGAAGTTGCCATCAGGTTTTTGTCCGATATTGAAACGGCGGATATCGGCAAATTTATCAGCAACCTTACTGAACGCCTTTTCAAGTTCGCAATGCGTTTGATCGCCGATCGTCATCAGAACGGCGGCATCATTGCCGGTGGGCGTGCGGTCTTCGGTTGATTCCAGACCGATTTCAAATTTCAGAAGTTCACTGCTGTTGATTTCCGGAGGATTTTTGCGCAATGCTTCAGGGGCATCCATCGCAGTATAATCTTCTGAGATCCATTCCAGACAGCGCAAATCACGGTGCATCGCATTCTGCCACGTTTGAGTGGTCGTGAAGCGGGGATTTTTGACAAACGCCCACGGGCGCGGCGAAACGGCATCATCGTTTTTGCGGAAAGGCGGGAGCATAAAGGTCGGAGAACGCTCCGTTGTATCAGTGAAGATATCGAGCATATAATCATCGGCAAAGTAGGTGACATATGCCTTTTTCTTATAGAGTCCGGTTTCAAAAACGATGTAATCCGCCATCGCCTGAACGTTGTCAGGGGATTCAAGTTCATTTAAAAGCTGTTCAAATTCGGCAAGGTAAGAGGGAATTTCGCGTCCGGTAAGGCTGCATATGATCGTTTCCAGCGCGGCTCCGGCAACCAACTGCTCCGAAGTTGTCGCCTGCATCCGGGTGGAACCAGCCAGCGCCATCGGGCCGCAGAAAAGATCCAGCACGCAGACGCGGGGATCGGTGATCGCCTTTTTTGAGCGTTCAAGGTGCTTTACCAGCAGATCTGCCGGGTTGTTGAAGAGCAGAAAGGTTTGACAATCGCGGTCGAGAGCTTCAAACAACGTGCCGAGAACGGAGGAGGTTTCGCCGCCTTCGGTGATGGCGACCAGCATATCATTGGAATTCAAATCAAGTTCCTGCACCTGACGGCGGCCGAAAATCTGGTAATCTTCAAAAAATTCCACCGACTTCACCAAGGCGAAATCGCCGCCGGTCATAATGCTGAATACCTGATTTGCATAGGGTTTGGCTTCGGGGAGTTCATCACAGCATTTGCGCCACATCGACTCCAGCAGGATGCTCAATCTGCCCGTGGCTCCGCAGCCGGAAAAGACGATCCTTCCGCCGTTGCGGATGACTTTTTCGCCTTGAGCGGCAAGTTTTTTGAAATTGGGTGAAGCGAAGATATTTTTTGCCATCGCCAGGACATTGCGGTCAACGCTCTGGAGATTGCGGACGCCCGCAGGGACGGACGAGGCGAACTCCTTATCCATATTGCGGGTCAGGGGTGAAGATTGTTCGGTCGGCAGAAATCCCAGATGGAACTGAGTTTCATTTTCGATAAAGTGCATCGCTTTTTCGATTGCGCTGTTGCTCATGGTTTATTTTCCCGGAGTTGGAGTTGAAAACGATCGGTATATTTTTTCATCCGGCGGAGCCGGGCGGAAATGGAATCTTATTCCGAACCGGAAGCGCTTGGCTTTTTCATTGAATTGCCGACGGTTGCGGGCGATGATAAAGGTTTCGTCCTTTGCAATTTTTTCCGGCACAAGACTGAAGCCGACGGTGGTGTTTTCCGGAAATGCGCCGATGGGTTTGACCACGGCATCGGAGTTGTTCAGCTCCTCAAGGTCATAGATAAATGAGTTATTGCCGCCGCCGTAAAAGCCTGCGATAAGTTTGCCGCGGAAGTTATTCAGCGTCTGCGGGCCGAATTTGGTGTTTTTGCCGATGGTGACGGTGGCGATTTTGAGCAGATTGAAGTTGTGATCCATAATGGCGATCTTGTTTTCGGTACGGAGTCGGGCGCCGAGATAATTCAGCCCGATATAAAATCTGCCGTTGATAAAGGCGATGCCGTCGATGCCCCGCAGATTTTTGAACGGTTTTACTTCCAGAAGTTTGCAGTTGCGGTCATAGATGAATATACAGCATCTGGCGCCGTATTTCGGCACCAGAGTCTCATCGCTGATGCTTACAGAAACGTAAATCTTTTCTCCGTCGGTGGTGACATCCCCGGAGTGGAACGGAGAGGGGCATCGGAGCAGAGTTTTGCCTGCAAAATCGACCTTCAGAAGTTCGCGGGAAAACGAACAGTATATCCCCGTTTCATCGGCGGCAATGCCTTGAACGTGCCCCCTGAAGTCAGCATCTTCGGTGGATACGATCCGGGCGCAGAGCGCGAACGCAAAAAACGCACAGACGATCAAAAGGAAATTTTTCATACTTACAACTTATCAAGAAAAGTTTTTATTTTGCTGAAAAATTCCGGTGTCCGGTCAAATATGTCATTGTGTCCGGTATTTTCAACATACATTTTTTTTACTGCAGCTGCGGAACTGGAAAACAGTTTTTCCCCATTGCGAAATGGAACGATGGTGTCTTTTCTGCCGTGGATAATCAACAGAGGGATCTTGCAGTTTTTCAATCGTACGGCATTGGGAAATTTGTCAAACGGAACAGAAAAGGGTAGCAGTACCTGCGCCGCCGAAGCAAAGCCGGCAACGATGACCAATGCCTTGACCGCTGTTTTTTCTGCCAGATAACAGGATGGCCCGCTGCCGACCGAGAAGCCCATAATGACTATGTTTCCGGGAGCAATTTGTTTCTTTTCAACCAGATATGCGTATGCGGCATCGATGTCTGAATAGGATTGTTTTTCGCCGGCTGCTCCGGTCGAATTGCCGTACCCGGCATAATCATATGCCATAACACCGTAACCCATTTTGACAAATTGATCCAACAACGGCTTGATGCTGTTGAGCGTTTCTCCGTTGCCGTGGCTGAAAAGCACTACCGGCTTGCCGGGAGCTGGATGATGATACAACGCATCCAGCTCGGCATCGCCGGATATCAGGGTGATATTGCCGCTCTTTGGCGGGCGGGACGCAGGTTCAGCCGCGCAGGGAAAGAGCAGTTTATCCATTGCCAGCACCCCGCTCGTGCATAACAGCATAAGGGCGATACACAAATATACCGGAATACGGAAATAAAACTTTTTCCAGAGTGCGGCAAGGGATATTTTCATAAAATTCAACCTTTGATGCAGGCGATGACCGCATCGGTCATTTCGGTAGTGGTGGCTTTGCCGCCGATATCGGGGGTGGTGAATTTGCCCTCTTTCAAAACATTGCAGATGGCATCCATAAGCAGATCAGCGGAGGCTTTTTCCTTGAGCTGTTCGAGCATCATCGCGATCGCCCAGAAGGTGCCGACCGGATTGGCAATGCCTTTGCCGGCGATGTCGGGGGCGGAACCGTGGATGGGTTCAAACATACTGGGATATTTGCCTTCGGGGTTGATGTTTCCGGAAGGCGAAATGCCGATACTGCCGAGCATCGCGGAGCCGAGGTCGGTCAGAATGTCGCCGAAAAGGTTGCTGGCAACGACCATTTCCAGCCGTTCGGGGTGCATAATGAAGTATCCTGCCAGGGCATCGATGTGCATCTGGCTGGATTCTATATCGCCGTACTGGGCGCGGACTTCGTCAAAGATCTTGTCCCAGAAGACCATAGAGTGGTTGAGAGCGTTGGATTTGGTCGCGCTCAAAACCTTGGTCATATTGTTGGCTTTGGCATATTCAAAGGCGTAACGGATGATGCGTTCGGTGCCTTTTCGGGTGAAGATGGCATTCTGAATGGATCTGTCTTCGGTAGTTTCACCCTGACCGCAGTATTCGCCTTCGGAGTTTTCGCGGATAACGACAAAGTCGATCTTGTCATTTTTAAGCGGGGAATTCAAGCCAGGCAGAAGTTTGATGGGGCGCATATTGACATACTGATCAAAACCGGTTCGTATCGGCAGCAGCAAATCGCGCAGAGAAACGTGGTCAGGCACGCCGGGGAAGCCGACCGCGCCGAGGAGGATGGAGTCGCAGTCGCGCAGGATATCCATACCGTCAACAGGCATCATTCTGCCGTGTTCCAGATAGTAGGCACAGCTCCAGGGGAGGGTGTTGTATTCAAACTTTATGCCGCCGTGTTTTTCGGCAAGGGCATTGAGGACGCGGACGCCTTCATTGATGACATCGACGCCGATACCGTCGCCGGGGATGAGGTTCAAACGATAGTTTTTCATGATATTTTATTTCTCCATAAGATTGAGGGTTGATTATTTTTCTATGGGACAAAGCTCCGGAAGTTCCATAATGCCGAACGGCACGAGCTGGCGTTCGGGATGCTCATAGACTTTGTGCTGATAGGGACCGGTGCGGACGGGCCACTTTTCGTTGAGATAGAATGGGCCGAGCGCGTTGCGGCGGTGACCGTAAACGGTGATGGCAATTTTATGTTTTCCTGCCGTGAGCTTGACCTGATACGGCGGCCACGGGAGCAGAGTAACAGCTCCGTCATCAATCGTCACGCCGAGAAGCGAACCGCGCCAGCTGCCGAATTTGAGTACGGAATTTTGCGCAGCTTCAACTTCGGTGAAGCAGGTGATGTTTCCGGCGTAGTTGGGCAAAAATTGTTCGCACCAGTCACCGAAACAGAGTTTGCCGGGAAGTGCGGTGATGGTGTCGCGCCCTTTTATGCCGAAAAATCCGGATATGTACATCGCTTCCAAGCCGCGCTGACCGCAGTTGTAACTTGCGTACAATTTGAGTTCATTTCTGTCTGAGCGGAACATTGAAGCGGGGATTTTTATGCCTTTGAGAACATCTTCCATCCAGAAGCCGTCGGCTTGAACTTCCAGAGTTTGACCGTTGAGTTCAAAGCGGTAGAGTTCCGGGTGTTCCAGATAGAGCGTGCAATCGGCTGCCGGGAGCGTTTCGCAGTTGAAGGTGTAGAGCAGTTCAAGTTCGGCAGTCTGCCATTTTCTGGTTTTATCCCACCGCCACGGCTGCGCCATAAGGCCGCCGCGGGGAGCTGAACCGAGCGCGGCGCGCAGGTCATCGTCCACCAGCAGAATGTAGTTTTCCTGGTTCCATTCTCCGTTATTGATGCGCCACGCGGCGTGGTCAAGCACCAGTTTATTGGGTTCGGAGAGCTGGTAATCCATCGGAATATCCGGCAGTTTTTCTCCCGCGCCCAAGCGGAGCTTTTCAACGGGAACTGCATCGGCGATGTCGCGTTCTGAAACGATGTAGAAGCGGGTCTCAAGCACATCGAGCGAAGTTGTAAAACGATACGCGCCGTCAATATATTCCGCTTCGACCGCCGAAATGCCGCCATTCATCAAGTCGAGTTCGTAAAGTTTTCCTCTCTGCGGAACTTTTACCGTGACTTCAATTTGGTCATAGGCGATATTGCGATCGCGCACCATAGGCGCTTCCTTGATGGTGGTGGAGTAGGGCATCGAGGTGTTGCAGAGCATAAAGCTGTAACCGTCATCAATGTCCGCCAGACGGTACAAAACGGCGGACGCTTCTCTGCCGTTTGAACTGATATTGACCCGGTGCGGGATGAATTGAGCGAGGTTTTCCCACGTTACCGGGATAAAGTTTTTAAAGCTTTCGACCGCCCGCGTTGAGGGCAGGGCATCGACAAATTCCGGCGGATTGCCCAGATAGAAGACTTTTCCTGTGAAGTTTTCCAGAAGCTCCAGCGTGGTGCTGCGGATGGTTCGCAGCTGCGGCACGAGGAGATAACGGTATTTTGCCTGTCCGAGAGTGAAAGTCTCCTGCTCAACCGAACCGAAGCGGGAAATGTGTTCCTCATCGCCGAAGTCGAAGTCAAGATGTTCACTCAAAAGCAGATTGGTCAAATCGCTGTGGGCGCGGTCAAGCGGTGCCACCTGTTCCGAGTAGAAGCCGTCCATCGCTTTGGTGCCGGGCTTGATCTGGCGGCGTTCGCGTTCGGCATCGGTGGCGGGGATATCTTTTACCAGCACCGACCAGACCGATTCGATGGGGTGGATGACCAGAATATCGCGGATCTCATCGCCGGGAATGACGGCGGCGCTCAAGCGGGCGAAATAATCTTCAACCACAGAGTATTGGGCATACCACGGTGAATGTTTGGAGATGCTCGCCGGATAATCGCGCTTGGCTTCGGCCTCCATTGAATACCACGCCAGATGCAGACAGCGCTGATTGACTCCGAGGGCGAACTGCCAGTCGCACAAGGCTTTGTGTCCGAAGATCGGGAAGTCCCAGCCGGTGCAGGCGTAGCTTTCGGTCATCACCCGCTCCCTGCCGAACTGGCGGGCGGCGGAGGTGCATTGTTTGACGGTGTTGAAAACGTTCCAGTGTTCGGTCAACACGTCGATGCCCGGGATCTGCATATGTTCATAAAAGCGCATAGCGCTTCCGCAGTAGAGCGTCTGACCGGAAATATAATCTTCTGACAGAGTGTGTCCGGTCATCGGAAGATTGTGTTTGCCGCACCACTTGCCGATGACTCCGGTGAAGCTTTCAGTAAAGAGCCTGGTGATGACATCGTAGTAGTTGTGGCGGACGCGGGAAACTTCATATTCTCCAAAGAAGAAGAGTTCCGGCAGATGATCCATAATATCATAGCCGTAAGATTTTTTGAACTCTTCAGGGAGTTTCATCGTCCACGGCAGACTCAACAGCACATCGCCGTGGATGTAGCAGGGTTCATCGGAAAAAATTCCCGGAACCACATTGCCGAATTTATCGGCGTAACGTTTGAGATACTCTTCGTGGGTGACGTTGACGAACTCCTGCACCGCCTCGGGGTTGAGGGTGTCAAGATAGGTTTCGCCGTTGTACCAGCTGGAACACTCCATATACTCCCAGTAAAAGGTGTAAAAATCGCCTTGAGGAGTTTCATCGTCGGCAAGGCGGCGGAAGTTGAACAGCTTGTTGCCGTCGCACTCCAATTCAAATCTTGCCAGAGGAAAACCGGATTCCGGGGCGTTGTTCTGACAGTATTTGAGTTTACGCATTTTGAAGTTGTCATTGGCGGTGACGATACCGCCTGCGGCGCCGGAGGGCCAGCGGTCTTCATCGTAGAGCCACGCTTTCATGTCCAGCTTTTCCGCTTCGTCGATACAGCTGGAAATACATTCAAACCAGCGATCGGAGAGATAAGCGGTATCCAATCCGGTGCGGGCGTGCATATAAAATCCGCCGAAGCCCATAGCTTTCATAGTGCGGATCTCTTCGCGCAGTTTTTCCGGTTTCAATTCGGCGTTCCAAGCCCAGAATGGGGCACCCCGGAAGGTCGAGCCGGGATTTTTGAAGTTTTTCAGCAGCTGGTCAAGCATAGGAGATCAATCCTGCAAAAGTGCGATGTCGATTTTTACGATGGCTTTGATGATGGGACTGCCGTCTCCGGTGAGGACGTGATGGACTTCTCCGGGGTAGACCATAAGGAAATAGCCCGGTTCCAGATAGCAGTCCAAACCGCATTCCGGTTCAAAGAGGACATAATCATTTTCCACATCAAAGGAGCCGATCTGTTTGAGACCGTCGCTGTTGCAGCGGCAGATGATGGTTTCGGTGCCGCGGATGGGGATGTGGATGTCGATATACTGGCGGTGGACTTCGTATTTACCCTTTTCTCTGGGGGAGGTGTTGGTGTGAACGATATTGACTTTGAGTTTGTCGCCGTCGAGTTTATGGGAACCCGGTTCGGGGATGGTTCCGGAAATCGAATTCAAAAATGCGGACAATTTTTCCCACACTTCCGGAGCCAGTTTGCAGTAGCGGTCGAATTCTCTCATACTGTCGATGATCATTGTAAGATTCCTGTGTGTTGGTTGTGAAACCGGATATTCGGCGGTTGTAAACAAAAATTTCTGATTTTTTTTAATGTAGCACCGAAATAATAAGCTTTCAAGACTTGAATTTTTGCGAAAGGGGGATATTTTATAGATAATAATTATTTTTAAGAATATAAATATAAGGAGCTATTGTACAATGAGTGAAGAACTTCAAAGTCTGCTCGACAAAATAAATGCCGACGGAATTCAGAAAGCTGAAGCCGAAAGCGCCAAAATCATCGCTGCCGCCAAAGCCGAAGCCGAAAAGATCATTTCCGCCGCCAAAGCCGAAGCCGATGCGGTGAATGCCAAAGCTCAGGATAACGCCGACACCCTCCGCGCCCGGGCACTTTCCGCGGCGCAGCAGGCCGCCCGCGATATCGTGCTTCAGCTTCGTGCGGAGCTGAAAAACCGCCTCAATGCGGCTATCTCGGAAAGCGCTTCTTCCGCGATGACTCCGGAATTTATGGCCGGACTCGTTGCTGAACTTGCAGGAAAGTTTGCCGCTTCTCCGGAAGCTGAAATCACCGTCCGTACCGCAGTCAAAGATGTTGAAGCATTGGATGCAGCGCTGAAAAAAACTCTGTTTGACAGCGTTAAAAACAGTCCGGTGCTGATCGCTTCGCCTGAAATTTCCGCCGGGGTTCAGGTGGAATTTTCCGATGAAGACGGCTTTTTCGATTTCACCGAAGCCGCAGTGACCGATCTGCTCGCTGCTTATGCCGGTGAAAAGCTTGCAGAAGTTTTCAAGGCATAAAAACGATGTTTTACGGAAGTTTTACAGCAGCTCTGCCGACACTTGAGTGCGGCGTCATCCCCGAAATAACGCTGGAGGAGTTCGATGCTCTGGCTTCAGAGGTGATGTCTCAAAAAAAGTTGCAGACATTGATCTCTTGGGATGATGAAACTCAGACTCCGGAAGTTCGTGTCTACCGGGCGATGCGGGAGTTTGATGCCTTTTTGAAACTGCGTATCGCTGAAAAACGGCAGGAGAAACTGGGGCTGAGCGATCCGCTTCCCGAAGCGGAATATGATTCCGATGTGGAGTATGCGTTCCCGGTTGCCGCTGCCGCTGCAAATCCCGTTGAACGGGAACATCTGGTCGATCTTATCCGCTGGCGCAAAATCGATGAACTTGAATCCGAACATCAGATGGATTTCACCGCATTGTGCTGTTACCGGATGCGTCTGGTGCTGCTTGAGAAGTTCCGCAAACGTAAAGGCGGATCGGGCAGTACCGTGTTTGAACAGGCGGTCGATAAACTTGCCTTGCAGATCAGGAAATAATAAACTCCTTACAGGAGAACAGGATAAAAATGGAGCAGGAAAAATTCTTTGAAAAAATCGTCGGCGTCAACGGCAATATGATCACCGTTGAATATACCAGCCGGGTGATTCAGAACGAAGTCGCTTTTGCCACTGTCGGTGACTCGAAAATCAAATGCGAAGTTATCCGGGTGCGCGGCAAATATGCTGACTTGCAGGCGTTTGAAAGTACCAACGGACTCAAGGTCGGAGATCTGGTGGAGTTCACAGGAGAGCTGCTGAGTGTTGAACTCGGTCCCGGTTTGCTTGCACAGGTCTACGACGGTTTGCAGAACCCGCTTAAACTTCTGGCGGAACACTCCGGATATTTCCTTCAGCGCGGCATATATCTGCGCGCGCTTGACCGTGAAGTCAAATGGCACTTTACGCCGATCCTGACTCCCGGAACGCAGATCGTTGCCGGTGACCGTATCGGTTCCGTTCCCGAAGCGAATATCACCCACTACATTATGCTGCCCTTTGCGTGGAAGGGAACGTGGACGATCGAAAGCGTCGCCGCTGAAGGCGATTACACCATCGATGACACTATGGCGACCGTGGTCAATGCTTCCGGTGAAAAGCGCAAAGTCACTATGACCCAGTTCTGGCCGGTGAAGATCCCCATTTCCGATTATATTGATAAAGTTCTTCCGGAAAAACCGCTTATCACCTGTCAGCGTTCCATCGACACCTTTTTCCCGGTGGCGACCGGCGGGACCTTCTGCACCCCCGGACCTTTCGGCGCGGGTAAGACGGTTCTCCAGCACGCCATCAGCCAGAACGCTGAAGCTGATGTGGTGGTCATCGCCGCCTGCGGTGAACGTGCCGGTGAAGTCGTGGAAATCCTCCGCGAATATCCGGAACTTCAGGACCCCCGCACCGGACACTCGCTTATCGACCGTTCGATCATCATCTGCAACACCAGCAGTATGCCGGTTTCCGCCCGTGAAGCAAGTGTGTATACCGCTGTTACCCTCGCCGAATATTACCGGCAGATGGGTTTGAATACGCTTCTGCTTGCCGATTCGACCAGCCGCTGGGCGCAGGCTCTGCGCGAAATGTCAGGCCGTCTGGAAGAAATTCCCGGCGAAGAAGCGTTCCCCGCGTACCTTGAATCACTTATCGCCAGCTTCTATGAACGTGCCGGTATGGTCAAGCTCCGCACCGGTGAATACGGTTCTGTCACCATCGGCGGAGCGGTTTCCCCTGCCGGTGGTAACTTTGAAGAGCCGGTCACGCAGGCGACACTCAAAGTTGTCGGCGCCTTCCTCGGACTCTCCCGTGAACGCTCCGATGCCCGCCGTTACCCGGCGATCCACCCGCTGGATTCCTGGAGCAAATATCCGAGCGTGGTCGACAAAGCCGATCTCGAATATGCCCGCAGCATCCTGCGCCGCGGTTCGGAAGTCAACCAGATGATGAAGGTCATCGGTGAAGAAGGTACCAGTCTGGAAGATTTCGTCATCTACCTCAAGAGTGAATTTCTCGACTACGTCTATTTGCAGCAGAACACCTTTGACGAGGTTGACGGAACCACCTACGCCGATCGGCAGAAACTTATGTTTGCCGCGGTTACGGAGGTTCTGCGCGACGAATTTGTGTTTGAAGACAAGGAGAGCGCACGCAAATATTTCCTTGAACTGCGCCAGCTCTTCATCGACCGCAACTACGAAACGCTCGACAGCGATGACTACAAAACTCTTTCTGATAAGATAACTGCTAAAATCGCGGAAGGAAAACAGACCAATGCGTAAGGTATATCATCAAATCATCCGCATCTCCGGCAACGTTATCACAGTTGAAGCCGACGGTGTGGCTTATAATGAATTGGCGGAAGTCACCAGTGCCCGCGGCACTTCACTTGCACAGGTCATCCGTCTGGACGGCCGCAAAGTTTCTCTGCAGGTCTTTGCCGGCAGCCGTGGTATCGGTACCGGGGATCAGGTGCGCTTTCTCGGCCGCGAGATGACCGTTTCCGGTTCAGATGCGCTCCTGGGCCGCGTTTTCAACGGCCGCGGCGGTGCGCGTGACAACCGCCCCGACATCACCGATGAACTCATTCCCATCGGCGCACCGTCCGTAAATCCGGCAAAACGTATCATCCCGCGCAATATGATCCGTACCAATATCCCGATGATCGACGTTTTCAACACTCTGGTCGAATCCCAGAAACTGCCGATCTTCTCATCCGCCGGTGAACCCTACAACCAGCTGCTTTCCCGTATCGCGCTTCAGGCGGAGGTCGATGTCATCGTCCTCGGCGGTATGGGATTGAAGTATGACGATTATCTCACCTTCAAACGCACGCTGGATGAACACGGTGCGCTTTCGCGTACGGTGATGTTCGTCCATACTGCCGCCGACCCGGTGGTGGAGTGTTTGATGGTTCCGGATATGTCGCTGGCAGTCGCCGAAGCCTATGCGCTCAAGGGCAAACGGGTACTGGTTCTGCTTACCGATATGACCAACTTCGCCGATGCGCTCAAAGAGATCGCGATCACTATGGAACAGATCCCCGCCACCCGCGGCTATCCCGGCGACTTGTACAGCCAGCTGGCGAGCCGTTACGAAAAGGCGGTCGACTTTGACAGCGCCGGAAGTATCACCATTCTGGCGGTGACCACTATGCCCGGCGATGACGTCACCCACCCGGTGCCGGACAATACCGGATACATCACCGAAGGTCAGTTCTATTTGAAAGGCGGCCGCATCGAACCCTTCGGTTCGCTCTCCCGCTTGAAACAGAACGTTAACAGCCGCACCCGCAGCGACCACCGCGCCATTATGGATGCGATGATCCGTCTCTACTCCGATTACCGCAGCACTCTGGAAAAACAGTCCATGGGCTTCCGTATGTCGGCTTGGGATAACAAACTGCTCAAATACGGCAAGCGTTTTGAAAACGAGATGATGGATCTTTCGGTCAACATCCCCATCGAACGCGCTCTCGATCTGGGCTGGGAGATGCTGGCGGACTGCTTCGATCAGACCGAAGTCGGTATCAAGACCGACCTCATTGAAGAATACTGGCCGAAACAAAACTGATTTTTATTATGGCAAAGATAAAATATACCAAAACCGAACTGAAAAATCAGCAGGACGATCTCAAGCAGTTCTGCCGCTTTCTTCCGACTTTGCAGCTGAAAAAACAGCA
The DNA here is from genome assembly GCA_045653515.1 of Victivallaceae bacterium. Taxonomy (GTDB): domain Bacteria; phylum Verrucomicrobiota; class Lentisphaeria; order Victivallales; family Victivallaceae; genus UBA1784. The sequence continues at coordinate 81,658 of JAZOMB010000032.1, forward strand.
GCTGCAATTGGAGGTTCGCCAGAGTCTGGAACGGGTTTCTGCCAACCGTGAGGCGATGCGGGAACTTTCGGCGAAGCTTTCCGGATTGTTCGACTTTTTCGGCAACCGTGAAGAGGCGGAATTCTTTGCTTCCAAAGTGGAGATCGAAAGCGTGGTCGCGGGCAGTGCCAATATCGCCGGTATCACCATTCCCGTTTTTGAAAAGGTCGCCTTTGTCCCGCACGAATGGGATATCTTCAATACGCCGTGGCATACCGACGAATGTATCGCCGCATTGAAAGAGATGATCTCCCTTCGCGCCGCAGGCGAAATTCTGGAAAAACAGTACGCTTTACTGCTGGCTGAACTGGTTTCCACCACCCAGCGGGTGAATTTGTTTGACAAGGTCAAGATACCTGAATGCAAAGAAAACATCCGTCGGATCAGGATCTATATGAGCGATCAGGAGACCAGCGCGGTCGCCCGAAGCAAGATCGCCAAGAAAAAAGGAGCTGTATCAGAAGATGGACAGTATTGAAATCAACGGAATGACTTTCCGTGGAAATATCATTGAGATGCTTCAGGGCAAACTTTTGCTTATTCAGGGGCAGAACGGTATGCTCGGCTGCGGATACTTCAATCTCGCCGTCGCTGACAAACTCGGTTCGGCAATGGCGATCGTGACCGGTGTCCAGTGCTACGATGATATGTTGAATAAAGAGGTGGTCGGCGTTTCCGCGCGCGCCGCTGAAATGGGGGTCGTTCCCGGTATGACCGGACGCGAAGCCCTGACAATAATGAAATAACTTGCTTTTATTTATATATGGAAAACGGGGAAATCAAATATCTCGACCGGGCAACCGGAGAAGTCATTACTGAAAGCGTTATGGGCGATGCAGCATTGCGTTTTGCCTACAATACTCTGCTCGGGCGCACGCTGTGGCCGATGCTCTTCGGCGGCAAATTCATCTCATCGCTTATGGGGCGTTACTATGATTCGCCGCGTTCACGCAAAGATATCGCCAGGCTGACCGCCATTCCGGGATGCCGTCCCGAAGAAGCGGAACATCCGGCGGAATATTATAACTCTTTCAACGACTTTTTCGCCCGCCGTTTGAAAGCTGGTGCGCGTCCGGTCGATGATGACGAAAATCATCTGGCTTCCCCGGCGGACGGCAAGATTCTGGTTCACAGCAATCTGCTTCCCTCCACTCCGATCCCTGTAAAGGGGGCGAAACGTTCAATAAATGAACTTTGCGGCGAAACGCTTCCGGAAAAACCGGTCACCGTGGCGGTCATCCGTCTGGCGCCGGTGGATTATCACCGCTATCACTATCCCTGCGATTGCCGTTTGACTTCGGATATCAGAGTCATTCCCGGCAAATACCACTCGGTAAATCCGGTCGCCCTTTTGCGCCGCCCGGATCTCTTTGTGGAAAATACCCGGCACGTCGCTGAACTCTATTCTCCGGTGTGGGGCAACTTCCGGATGATCGAAGTTGCCGCTTTCGGTGTCGGTTCGATCATCCAGACCTGCTGCGGTAATGAGTTTAAAAAGCTTGATGAAAAAGGCTTTTTCAAATTCGGCGGCTCAACGGTCATTCTGGTTTTTGAGGATGACAAGATCCGCTTTGATGAAGATATTTTGACCGCATCTGCGCAGAATATGGAAGTTCTGGTGCGTTGCGGTTCGTGTATTGGAAAACGATTTTTTTGAAGATCCGGTACGCATCAGTACCACACACAGCACTCTCCGGTAGAAAAAAACGCTCTTTTTTTTGACAAATCGCGGCTTGTGTGATATATTATTAGGAAATAGTATTTTAAAGATAAAGGAGTGAAAATGAATTTGAACGTTAATGACAATTACAGTGCAAACGATTATATTGCACCTGATTTTTTGAAAAAACTGCAGCTTGCCCGGTTGCAGAATATGGTTGCCCATGCCTATAGCAATGTGGAACTCTTCCGCAAACGTATGGATGAACGCCAGGTCAAACCCGAAGATATCAAGACTCTCAAAGATATCAATCTGCTGCCTTTCTGCGTTAAAACCGACCTGCGCGACACCTATCCGTTCGGTTTGTGCGCGGTTCCTATGAGTGAAATCGTTCGTCTGCACGCTTCCAGCGGCACCACCGGAAAACCCATCGTCGTTGCCTACACTCAGAAAGACCTTGAGGTCTGGAGCAGTGTGATGCGCCGCGCGCTGTGCTGCTGCGGTTTGTCCAAAAACGACGTGGTTCAGGTCTCCTACGGTTACGGACTCTTTACCGGCGGTCTCGGTGCCCACGCCGGTGTCGAAGCTCTCGGTGCAACCGTGGTTCCCGCTTCCGGCGGCAATACCAAGCGTCAGGTGATGCTTATCCGTGACTTCGGTGTCAACGCCATCTGCTGTACTCCGAGTTATTTTTTGCACCTTATCGAACAGGCCAAAGAACTCGGCATCGATCTGCGCGATCTGCCCATCCGTGCCGGTGTCTTCGGCGCCGAACCCTGGACGCAGGGAATGCGTGAACGCCTTGAGCAGGGCGCCGGTATCGAAGCATTCGACATCTACGGACTTTCCGAGATCATCGGACCGGGTGTTGCTATCGAATGCGGTCAGCATCAGGGTATGCACATCTTTGAAGATCACTTCTACCCCGAAATCATCGATCCTGATACCTGCGAAGTCCTGCCCGACGGCGAGACCGGTGAACTGGTTCTGACCACGCTGAGCAAATATGCGATGCCGATGATCCGTTACCGCACACGCGACATCACCCGCATCATTCCCGAAAAATGTTCCTGCGGCAGAACCTTGCGCCGTATCGACCGCATCTCTTCGCGCAGTGACGATATGTTCATCATCCGCGGTGTCAATGTCTTCCCGTCCCAGATCGAATCCGCGCTGCTGATGGTTGAAGGCACTACCCCCAACTATATGATCAAGCTCAGCACCTCCGGCAATATGGACAATATCGCTCTTGATATTGAACTTGCCAGGGATGTCTATCCGCAGGGCGAAGCGATCATTGAACAGATCCGCCGTATGGTCACCGCTTCCGTTGAATCCATCACCGGCTTGCGCATCAAAGTCACCGTGGTTCCGTTCAACAGCATCACCCGCAGTGAAGGCAAAGCCAAGCGGGTGCAGGACAGCCGCATCCGTTAATCAAACTTGAGGAAAAATTATGAAAAAACTTCTGCTTGCCGGAATGCTTTTTTCTGCATTGTTTGCGTTTGCCGACAATGCTGAAAAAGCGGAGAAACCTGCTGCAACTGTGACCGCCAAAAAGGCTCCGAAAGCCAAAAAAGCTAAAGCTAAAAAGGCTAAAAAGGCGGTCAATGTCCCGACTAAAGAGATCACCTATTTGTGCAGTTTTGACAATACGCAGCAGCCTGCGCTCATTCTGGAAGCCAAGTCCAAAGAGCCGCGTCCGCTCTTTGTCACTTTGCACACCTGGAGCTCAAATTACAAACAGTGCCGCGGCAGCTATGCCGGACATATTGTCAAGCACGATGCGTATATGATCGCCCCCAATTTCCGGGGACAGAATACGGTCGGCAACAAGTTGTCTATGGGCAGCGATGCGGCGATTTCCGACATCCTTGATGCCGTGAAATATATGCAGAAGAACTACAATATCGACAACAATCGCATCTATCTTATCGGCGGTTCCGGCGGCGGCTTTATGTCGCTTCTGACCAGTTCCCGCAGCCGCGATATCTGGGCGGCGGTCTCCTCCTGGTGCCCGATCTCTGATATTGTGAAGTGGCATGAATATTATTCACCCAAGCCCGGAACTGCCCGTGGCTACGGCATCCATATCGAAAAAAATATCGGCAGTCCCCAGACCGATGAAAAAGCCAAAGCCGAAGCCATCCACCGCAGTCCGGTAACTCACCTCGAGGGTGTCAGTTATCCGCTGGATATCTCCCACGGCGTCTTTGATAAGGTCGTTCCCGTGGAACACGCGATTTGGGCATTCAACAAAGTGGCGGCTCCCAAAGACCGCTTTACTGATGCTGAAATCGAAGCGATCAAAAATATCGCCAACACCAAAAAAACTCCGGAAGGTTTCCCGGAAGTTACTGAAAAATACGGCAGATACAAAATCTATGTCCGCCGCGTTTCCGGCAATGTCCGCATCAACATCTTCCATGCCGGTCATGCTATTCTGGGCGGTACCGGTGTCCAGTGGCTGTTGAAACAGGAAAAGGGCAAGGCTGCTGACTTCACCAACTTCAACAGCAACGAAAAATCGGCGGCTCTCGGTAAATAAGAGGGCGGCAGACCCTCGTGCGCGCTAACTGCGTCAGCGGCAGGTCTCGTGAACGTGAGTTCACGTCGCCTGCCGCTTTCTTGTTATCATCGCACGATCATCCCGCCGATTGGAGCAGCGCGGTTGACGGAACAACGTCGCTGGAGTTTGCGCATATCGTTGCGCAGAATGCGCAACATGCGTGAGGGAGCCGCTGTCGTGTGAAACGCTCGCTTACGCGAGTAAGGATGTGATAAGTTTATAGTTTTGCGACCAACGGGAGCAAAACATACTCCGCTTTTTTTGAAAAGGGGAGAGGGTTTGGGAGAGGGGAAAAACTTTTTTTCCCGTGAAAAAAAGTTTTTCCCCTCTCCCAAGAGCCTGCCGCCTAAAACATTTCCAGAGCGGCTTGGATTGCCGTTTGGGCATCGGAGAATTCCCCGGCAAGCTGGCGTTCGTAGATGGCATCCAGAACTGCTTTGAATTTTACTTGCGGCGGGATACCGTTGGCGATAAGCTCTTTGCCGCGGACAAAGGGTGGCGGCAGAGCTTTTTCACTTCCGGAATAGATGTTCATCGTATCCAGCAGAAAGTTGAAGCCATCCATCAGACCATTGCTGCAAATGCAGTCCAGTCGGTGCAGTTCCAGTTCCATTGCAAAGTCAGCTTCTCCGATAAGTTTGCGGAGCTTGGCGGTTTTCATCGCGGTAACTGAAGCAAAACGCATATGGTTGGCGATCGCGTGGATACAGCTTTCCATATCATTTACGGGCATCCGCAGGCGGCGGCAGATGATTTCAGCGATCCCGGCACCGCGCACTTCGTGACCGAAGAAGCGGATGCGCCCATCGGCATCAACTGTGCGGGTGTCAGCTTTGCCGACATCGTGAAGCAGTACGCTCCACGCCAGACGGCGGCTGGACAGCGGCATCTTTGAAAGCATCAAAAGTGTGTGTTCCAGCACATCGCCCTCCGGATGGAACTGCGGCGGCTGGGTGACATTTCTCAAAATTGCAACTTCAGGCAGGATATGCGCTAAAATTCCGGTATCTTCCATAAGTTTTACTGCACGGGCGGGGCATTTGCCTGTAAGCATCATATCCAGTTCGGCAAATATCCGTTCACAGGATAATTCATTGACCAGTTCAGCATAGGTTTTCAATGCCGCTTCAAGTTCGGCATCCAAGGCAAAACCAAGTTTAGCGGCAAAGCGCACCGCCCGCAGTATCCGCAGATAATCCTCTTTGAACCGCGCCGCAGGATCCCCGACCGTGCGGAGTATGCCGCGCTTCAAATCTTCAACGCCGTTTGTGTAATCAAGGAGTTCATCGCGCTCAAGATCGTACATCATAGCGTTGACGGTGAAATCCCTTCGTTGGGCATCGAGCGAAAAATCGGTGGTGTAGGAGATGTTTTCCGGATGACGGCCGTCGAGGTAACTGCGTTCGCTTCTCGCCGTGGCAACTTCCATATCGATGCCGTTCTGCTGCACGATGACCACGCCGAAACTGGCTCCGACGAGCTTGGCTTCGGGGAAGATCTTCTGCAGTTCTTCAGGGCGGGCGGTCGTCACCAGATCAAAGTCCGACGGCGTGCGGCCCAGAAGCAGATCGCGGACCGCGCCGCCGACCAGCGCACTGCGGAAGCCCGCTTGCGCAAGGCGGTGCGAAACCGTCTGCGCCGCAAGAAATCCGGGAGCGCTGGAAGATAATTTTGTCATCAGGATATATCAGAAACCGCGGATGACATTGATGATCTCGCTGAATGAATCAACGGTGTAATCCGGCGTTTCCTCTTTGGCTTCGCCGAAGCCGTAGGTGACCAGAATACGGCGGAATCCGGCAAGACGTCCGGCTTCCAGATCGGTGTAATGGTCGCCGATCATCCAGCACTTGTCGGCGGAAAGGTTATATTTTTTCTGCAAAGCGAGCAGGGCATCCGGCGCCGGTTTGAGCGGGAATTCGCTGTCGCCGCCGATGATATCGGAAAAATATCTTGCCACATTGAGTCCTTCAAGGATCTTCAACGTCGCCGCCGCCGGTTTATTGGTGACAACAGCCAGATGGGGAACGCTTTTACGCAGTTCCTCAAGCGTGGTTTTTACATCGTCATAAAGGGTGGTCGACTCCAGCAGATGATCGGCATAAAAGCGTTTCATACGGCGGAGCGCGGTATCAAAATCCACATCCGCATCGGCGACTGCACGGCGCACCAGACTGTTGATGCCGTTGCCGACCATACGGATGATGCGTTCGTGGTCCATCGGTTCGAGATTCATACTCTGGCGCATATAATTCACCGCTCCTGCGAGGTCGCGCCGGGAGTCGATCAGAGTTCCGTCCAAGTCGAAAGCAAGAAGTTCTGCCATAATATATTCCTTTTCTTATTGAAGATCTTTTTCCACAAACGGAACCGAAACGATCCGCGGAAGCCGCGCAAACGAATCGATCGACAGCGCGGAAAATTCTTTGCGTTTGAATGCGTGATAAGCCAGACCGCCAACCATCGCCGCATTGTCGGTGCAGTATTTGGGCGGTGCAAGTTTCAGCGTGATGTGCCTGGGCAACCGCTCCGCCATCAATCGGCGCAGTTCAGCATTGCAGGCGACACCGCCGGCAACCACCACGGTGCGCACCGGAAAATCCTTTACTGCCAGCAGAGTTTTTTTCACCAGTACATCGACGACGGCATTCTGATATCCGGCGGCGGTATCGGCGAGCCACCCGGCATCGGCGGAAGGATTTTCGCCCGCTTTGCGGACGTGATAGAGCAAGGCGGTCTTGATGCCGCTGAAGCTGAAGTTGTAACGGTTCTCTTCCGAGACCGGTTTTCCTGCACCGCCGGTAAGCGGGCGGGGGAAGTCAAAGCGGTCAATGTCGCCGTTTTCAGCAGTCTTCTGCATAATGGGGCCGCCGGGGTAGCCCAAGCCGAGCAGTTTGGCGCCTTTGTCGAGAGCTTCGCCTGCGGCATCATCGATGGTGCAGCCCAGCTGGCGGGCGGAACCGTCGCTTTCGACCAGCAGCAAAGAGGTGTGACCGCCGGAAACGACCAGAGCGAGAATGGGATAAGTCTCTTTCTTTTTGAGCATTTCAGCTCCGCCGTCAAGGAACGCTCCATAGATGTGGGCGAGGAAGTGGTTGACGCCGATAAGCGGCAGACCGTTTGCCTGCGCCAAGCCTTTGGCATAGTTGAGCCCCACCAGCAGAGCGGGGATGAGTCCGGGGCCCTGAGTGACGGCGACGGCATCGATATCTTTCATCGTGACTCCCGCCTTGTCCAAAGCGTTTTGAGTGACGGGCAGCAGAGCTTTGAGATGTTCGCGGGCGGCAAGTTCCGGAACCACGCCGCCGTGGGGGGCGTGCCGGGCGATCTGGGATGCCACTTCACTGCCCAGTACGGTATTGCCGTCCTGTACGACTGCGGCTGCGGTTTCGTCGCAGCTGCTTTCCAAACCGAGAATGAGACTCATATTTAAAAAATCCTTGAATATTTAAATTGTTCAAAAGGCAATATATCACAATTTTGCACTAAATTCAAATTGTTTCTCCGGTAATTTTGCAGATTGTATATGATTGATCGTCAACTTGAAAAATTTATCCGGTTGTGATATATTATATTGATTGTATAGATGTTTTTTTTGAACGAGGATAAATTTCAATGCCAGTACAGTATGATTTCAGAGAGGCTTCCCGCAACACCCCGCGGCGCAATGGTTCCGGATGGAAACGTTTGCGCTTTTTCGGTTTGCTCCTGATCGTCGCCGCAGTGACCATCGGCGGAGTTATGCTGCTTGTGCCGCGAGAGGATCATTCTGAAGCAAAAAAAGATAATACTGTGGGAAAAAGTTCCGGAGAAAATTCCACCGGGAGCAATGATAAAACCTTGGAAGGCAAGGAAAACCAGGCAAATAATGACGGTGATCCAGGCGGCAGTTCCAACGAAACTTCTTCCGGCGGCAATGATGCTGACGATACCGGAAAAAGTGTTGACAACGGCAAAATCGATGCTCCGGAAAAAAATCCTCCTGTTGACGGAAAAGAAAAAGAGGATATCCCCCCAGGTGGAAAAGGTAAAGAGCTTCCCGGAGATTTAGCGGATAGCGAAGATCGCCCCGTCTACCGTCAGGGACAGGCGCCCGGCGGTGCCGAAGCACTCGAAAAAGCGGCAACTTTGAATGACCCGGATGAGGTCATGGCGTGTCTGCGTGCATTTCTGATGAAAGAGTATTCCGCTGGCGGTGAATATTCCGCCAACTGGAGCACGGTCGGTAAAGAGCTTGCTTCTGCGGTGCGCAAAAAGGCGGAGAAAAATGATTGGAAAGCGCAGAGCGTGGTGCATAAAGTCGTTCCCCGCGATAATCTTATAAAGATCGCCCGCCGCTACCACTCCACCGTTGAAGGCATAAAGCTTTTCAATAAACGCAAGAACGATATTGTCCGCATCGGAGACAGATTTTCCATCGTCCCCGGGCCGTGGAAGATCACCCTTTCCAAAAAGGCGCGGCTGCTCAACTTGTGGAGAAAGGAAAAGGATTCCTGGCAGATTTTCGCCGTTTTTCCGATCGGTGTCGGCAGAAAAAATCTCACTCCCAACGGCAAGTTCGTGATCAATATCCGCTTGCGCCATCCCAGATGGCACGGTCCGGACGGCAGGATTTTCGCTTATGGCGATAAGGAAAATCCCCTCGGCGACTACTTTTTGAAACTCCGCCGCGTTTCTCCGCGCGGAGCAAAAAAGGATCAGGGTTACGGTATTCACGGTTCAGCCGACGACAGTTCTATGGGACGGTCGCTGAGCAACGGATGTATAAGAATGAAAAACAGTGATGTAGAAATACTCTATTATCTGCTCCCGGCTATGACTCCGGTGGAGATAACTGATTGAAAGAAAGGTTGACTTATGAACGATATCTATCTCGATTTTGAGGCCCCGATCGCCGAGTTGCAGAAGAAGATCGATGAACTGGAAAAGCTCTCCAGTTTGAACAATATTGATGTTTCCAAAGAGGTGCAGGCGCTGACCTGCCGTCTTCAGGAGATGATGGCGGGTATCTATGCCCAGCTCACTCCGTGGCAGCGGGTACAGCTTTCCCGTCATCCGCGCCGTCCCTATGCTTTGGACTATATCAATATGCTCTGCACCAACTTCACTGAACTTTCCGGCGACCGCCGCCACAGCGATGATAAAGCCATCGTCGGCGGACCTGCCAAGTTCAACGGCCGCCCGGTCATGGTCATCGGAACCCAGAAGGGCCGCGATATGAAGAGCAACCTCTTCCGCAACTTCGGCTGGCCCCAGCCCGAAGGTTACCGCAAAGCGCTGCGATTGATGCGTCTGGCGGAACAGGCCCAGATCCCGGTGATGACCTTTGTCGATACTCCGGGAGCATATCCCGGTGTCGGCAGTGAAGAGCGCCATATCGCTGAAGCTATTGCCGTCAACTTGCGTGAAATGTTCAATCTCACGGTTCCTGTTATCGTCACCATCATTGGTGAAGGCGGTTCCGGCGGTGCTATCGGTCTGGGCGTCGGCAACAAGGTGCTGATCATGGAAAACGCCTACTACTCCGTCATCACCCCCGAAGGCTGTGCCGCTATTTTGTGGAAAGACCGCAAATATGCTCCGCAGGCGGCGGAAGCGCTCAAAATCACCGCCGGAAAACTCTTTGAACTCGGTATCGCCGATGCCATCGTCCCCGAACCGCTCGGCGGTGCCCACCGCGACCCCGAAGTTGCGGCGGAAAATCTCAAGGCGGAGATCACCCGTCAGCTCGATGAATTGAGCAAGCTCTCCCCCGCGGAACTCAAAGCTCAGCGTTATGAGAAGTTCCGGGCGTTCGGCGCGTTTGATTCAGTCGAAACTGTTGCCAAGGCGGCTGTCGTTCCGGAGGAAAAGTGAAAGATACCATTCTGGTCCGTCCGGCTGAAATCGGAGATATTGATGCCATATTTGAACTGCTGGAGCTTTATACCGCAAGCGGCGTAGTGCTCAAACGCAGTAAAGATGATATTGCTGATTATCTGAAAAACTTTGTGGTCGCTGTGGATAACGGTTCGGTGTGCGGCTGCTGTGCCGCCCGCCATTTCGGGAACGATCTTTATGAAGTTCGTTCTCTGGTCGTTTCTCCTGAGTGTCAGGGCAGAGGCATCGGCAGACTGCTGGTGACTTTCATCATCAACCGTTTGAACCGTGAAGTTCACAATTGGCGGCTGTTTACTTTGACCTTGCAGGATAAGTTTTTCCAGACTCTCGGGTTTTCAGTGGTGGAAAAAGAGATTTTTCCGGAAAAGATCTGGAGCGATTGTTCCAAGTGTCCGAAATATCACTGCTGCGATGAGATCGCACTTTTGCTGGAGAAAAAATGATTTTCCGAAGTTTGTCCATCGCAGCTGTAATAATGCTGATGCTGACCGCAGTTTCCTGTAAAAAGGTCAAAATAAACTCCGATGTACTGGAAAAAATTCCGGTGACGGAGGTTTCTGAAAAAGATGGACAGCTTTTTCTGTATGGCGAAACTGCTTCAGCAATATTGTTTCAAAACAGCAGCCGCGTTGAAAGCGGTGGCATCCAGATCATTCTTCCGGAAGAGGTTTTGCGCAGTAATGAGGGTGTGTGGCATCTGCCGAAGCGTGCCGGATATCTGCGGGTGCTGTTTGAGCCGCAGAATATCGGCGTTAAGACCATTGTCATTGACCCCGGTCACGGCGGCAAAGATCCCGGTGCGGTCAGCGTGACGCAAAAGGCCAAAGAAAAAGATCTCAATCTGGATTTGGCGTTGAAACTCGGAATGGAACTGCAAAAGCTCGGATTCAATGTATTGTACACCCGCGATGATGACAGCACAGTCGCATTGAGCAGCCGCGGCGGAAAATTTGAAGCGGATTTATTCATTTCCATTCATCACAATGCTTCTAAAAATGTTTCAGCTTCCGGCGCGGAAACCTATTGCCTTTTGAGCGATAATGTTGCTGACAATGAAAAAATAATCTCTTCGCTTCAAGTAGCCTGTGAAGTTCAGAAAGCCCAATCCCGCGCCAGCGGAAATTACGGACGCGGTGTGAAGTTCGCTTCGTTTCGGGTGCTTAAAGATGCAAAATGTCCGGCAATTTTGTTTGAAACCGGATTCGTCACCAATCCGGATGAGGAGAAGCGTTGCGTTTCCAATACTTTCAGGCAAATTATGGCAGAATCTCTGGCGCAGGGGATAGCCCGGGCCGTTTCGCCTTCAGCGCGGTGAGCAGTTCCGCCGGAACTCTCAACCCTCCGGCACCGAAGCCCAGCACCACATCGGGGCTGTTGGCTCCATGAAAATCACTTCCGCCCGAGATCGCCAGACCCAGCGGTTCGGCAGTTTCGTGTACCATAGCCGTTTCCACGGCGCTGAACATACTGTAATATCCTTCAATGGCATCCAATCCCAATGCGGCAAGTTTGCGCGCCGCCCGCTTCA
>JAZOMB010000033.1:0-38214 GCA_045653515.1 Victivallaceae bacterium
TTGATAAGCTTTTTGCGACCAACGGGAGCAAAAAATACTCCGCTTTTCTCGGAAGGGGTGGGGTGTGGGGAGGGGAAACCCTCTTTTCCCGTGAAAAGAGCCTTTCCCCTCCCCACAAGTCATCTCCCCTTTTCGGGAACAGAGCTTATCGATAAAATCAATCGATCGGTTTTCGGGCGGCTTCGAAATCGGCGATAACGTCCGCTTCGGGAGCTTTGGTCAATTTTGAAACGATGACCAATACAATAAATCCGGCGATGAATCCGGGGACGATCTCATAGATGCGGGTTTCTGCAAGGAAGATGTACCAGAGAATGTCGGCAACGAATCCGGCGATGATACCAGCCAATGCCCCCTGATAGGTGAGACGTTTCCAGAAGAGCGCCGCCAGCACCACCGGACCGAATGCCGCTCCGAATGCACCCCAGGCGCAGGAGACCAGACTCATCAACCCTTTGCAGGCGGGGTTTGCCGCGATGAAGTAGGCGACCGCCGCGATGACCAGCACGATGATACGTCCCGCCCAGAGCATTTCCCGGTCGGAAGCATTTTTGCGGCAGAGCGGCTTGTACAAGTCAGAAGCAAACGCCGAAGCTGAAGCCAGCAGCTGGGAGTCGGCCGTACTCATCGCCGCCGCCAGAATCGCTGAAAGCAGGATGCCTGCGCAGAAGGTGGTGACAACGATGATGCCGGCGTTGCTGCCGATCCAGTTGAACACCTTGCGGACCATATCGATAAAGACCAGCGTGCTTTCGGTATCGCTTCCGGCGAGAGCATCGCCGAGGAAAAGGCGTCCGATCAAACCGACCGCAGTTGTGGCAATCAAAATCAGCACGAACCAGGTGCAGCCGATGATCTGGGATTTGCGCATCTCTTTTTCATTTTTGACCGAGAAGTAACGGATAAGGATGTGGGGCATTCCGAAGTAGCCCAGCCCCCAGCCCAGCCCGGTGATGATATCGGAGATGCTGACCCAGTCAAGTTTGCCGCTGGAAAGCAGATTGAAATAGTTTGCCGGAAGCGGAGTTCCGTGAGCAACATAGGAGGCGGAATTCATCATACAAACGGTGATGATCGGCACAAACATCAGCGCTCCGAGCATCAGCATCCCTTGGAAGAAGTCAGTCCAGCAAACGGCATTGTAGCCGCCGAGGAAGGTGTAGACGACGATAACGGCGCTGGCAACGATCATCGCAGTTTTGGGATCGATGCCCAGAACGGTGTTGAAGAGCGTTCCACATGCGTACAGGCTCGATGCGGTATAAACGCAGTAGGTGAGAACGAACACCACCGCTGAAATGACCAGTATACCTTTGCGCTTCGTGCGGAAGCGGCTGGTCAGAAACTGCGGCACGGTAATGGCATCACCGGCAACGATGGAGTATCTGCGCAAGGTCGGCGCCACCGCCAGCCATGCGGTAACGGTGCCGAGCAGAAGACCGATGGCGATCCAGACCTGACCCACACCGTAAAGATAGATCGAACCGGGCAGACCCATAAGCACCCACGCGCTCATATCGGAAGCTCCGGCGGAGAGTGCTGATACCCAGCCGTTCATATTGCGGCCGCCGAGGAAGTACTCTTTTTCGTTGCCGCCGTTACTGCGGGATTTCCAGAAAAAGTAGATACCGATGCTCAATACGAGTACGAAGTAGCACAGCAAAGCTGCAAGTTCAGCGATTTTCATTTGGTGTTTTCCCCTTGGTTATATTTCTTAATTTTGCATAAATAATCATTAAAATATATCCCCGATATTGTGTTTTGTCAAGTCAGGTGGTTGTTTTTGAGTGTTTTTTTGCTCTTGAAAAAATCCGGTTGCCGGTGTATATTTTAAAGGTATTTTATAATTTAAGGACATTCTGTACTATGGCATCAAAAGTATACTTTAAAAAACTGAATGAAAACGGCTGCAATACGGAAATTGCCGCCGCCGCGCGTTTGCTCATCGAACATCTGGCGGAAGCTGAAAAAATTGAATTCGCTCCCGAGATCCCGGTAAAACTGCACTTCGGCGAACGCGGAAACCGCACCTACATCCCGCAGGATTGCTATACCGGCGTGATCGATTTTCTGGAGAGCAAAGGCAGTAAGCTCTGCTATGCCGAAACCACCGTGTTATACGGCGGCAGCCGCGCCGACGGCGAAAAGCATCGCAAACTGGCCGCCGACCACGGTTTTGACCGTCTGCCGGTGGTGATCGCCGACGGAAATTCAGGAGAAGACTCCAAGCTCGTTCCTGTTCCCAACGGTCATCACTTCCAATCCGCCGCCATTGCAGGATTTCTCGCGGATGCTGAACAGACGGTGGTGCTTTCCCACTTCAAGGGCCATATGCTTGCCGGTTTCGGCGGAGCGGTCAAACAGCTCTCTATGGGCTTTGCTTCCAAAGGCGGCAAAATGGCGATGCACCTCGGTGTCAAGCCCCGCATTATGAAGCTTTTCTGCAAAAGCTGCGGCTTGTGCGCCAAACGCTGTAACGAAAACGCTATTGCAAAAGGCAAAAAGAGTTTCATTATCGATCAGGAAAAATGCATCGGCTGCGGAGCGTGTTACTCAATTTGTCCGCACCACGCCGTTTCCATCCTCTCTCTGGGCGGTCTGTGGAATGCTTTGACCGGCGGCAGGATCTTCCGTGAAAAGCTGGTCGAATATGCCGCCGCCGCCCACTGCGGCAAGCGCAACATCTATCTCAATTTCGTCATCAACGTCACAGCCGGCTGTGATTGTGAACCGCATCCTATGCGGAAATGCGTTTCCGATATCGGCGTTTTTGCTTCGCTCGACCCGGTCGCCATCGACAAAGCCTGCTATGAAGCTGTCGCCGCCAAAGGAAAGAGTTTCCGGGGCAAAGAACAGCTGCGCTATGCGGAAAAAATCAAGCTCGGCAGCTGTGATTACGAACTTGTCGAATTGTAATGGCAAATTCTGAAGAATTCATCGTCTGGCGCACCGCCCGCCCCCGCGAACTGCTTTACAACGGCAAGATCGTTCCATTGCCCGACAACTGGACATTGGTAAAGTCGGGCGATGCCGGATTGACCCGCCGTTTGAAAGCCTGCGGTGCGCCGTACTGGGTATTGGTGCATAAGCGCCGCAACCGCATTGAAAATATCGGGCTTTTTATCGACAAAGATACTGCTGAAGCGGTGAAAGCTGATCTCGATGCCGAGCGCGAAACCCCGGAATATCAGAAGCAGCTCGCCTCTTCACGCCGTTCCAGAGAGAAAAAACAGCTTCAGTACGAAAATGATTTTTATCTTGCGGTGCTGGAGTTTCTCAATTTCGCTCCCTGTTACTCTGAATTGGCGGAAAGAATGGCAAAACTGGTTGCCGACCACGCCGTGCCAGTCGGCAGCGGCACCGTGGCGCGTACCTCGATGATACCCATTGAACAGCGCGCCGAAGCCGCCGTCATCGCCTGGATGCGCCACCAGACCACCGCTTATGACCATATGGTCATCGCCCACCTGAAAGGTGAACGCCGCGCCGTCCGTCGGCAGCTGGCTTCCGGTTCAAGAGAACTTCTGCGCCGTTACCGCCGTGGAGAAGCTCTGCTCCCGGATTGTCCGCTTTATGCCGCGCTTCAGGAAAAGTGCTGTTCACAATAAGGTTCGGTGATGTGGGGGAAGTGAAAAACTTCTTTTCACGGGAAACGAGCTTTTTCCCTCCCCCCACGCCCCCATCCCTTTTGAAGAAAAGCGGAGTATTTGGTTCCCGGTTCGTTCAGCGGTCGCCTTGGGAAACAGAGTATGATCTTCCGGCGGCATTGATTTGAACTTCAGGAAAAGTGCTGAATTGCCTTGAATTTTTGCTTATGCGTACTATATTAAACAGAATACATATTTTTAAAGGATAAAATTTATGAATGTAAATAATCAGGAACTGAAACGTACCGGAAATTTCCGCGAAGTGCTTGCGGTCGCTTTTCCGCTGATATTGTCCAGTTCGTGCCACGCGATGAATATGTTTGTCGACCGTCTGATGCTGACGAGGTTCTCCCCGGAAGCCAGCGCCGCAAGTTTTACCGGCGGGTTGACCAACTTCACCTTGTCGTGCATATTTTTCGGAACCGTCGGCTATACCGGAACCTTTGTCGCGCAGTATGCCGGAGCGAACCGGATACACCGCATCGGCAGAACAGTCTGGCAGGGGATCTTTCTTTCGCTTGCCGGGGGAGCATTGCTGGCGACCGGCATCTGGTGGGCGCCGGGGATGTTCAATTTATTCAAGCATGATCCGGAAGTGACGAAACAGGAGATCATCTATTTTCAGGTGCTTGCAGGGGGCGCATTCGTCTTTCTGCTCACGGCGGCATTGACCAGCTTCTGGTCGGGACGCGGCAAAACGATGACGGTGCTGATCATTTCAGCGGTGATAACATTGTTCAATATCCCGCTGAACTACATTTTTATTTTCGGTAAATTCGGCGCCCCCGAACTCGGTGCCTGCGGTGCGGCATTGGGAACGGTGCTGGCAGAGGCCATCGGCGTTGCGCTGTGTTTCGCGCTGTTTCTGCGCAAGCGGGCGCGGGAACGCTATTACACTTTGAGCTGCCGTTTTGACTGGCCGCTGCTCAAGCGGATGCTGGTCTACGGCCTGCCAAATGGAGCGCAGTTGGCTCTGGATCTGATCGCATTCAATGTGTTCAGTATTCTGCTCGGATGCTACGGAGTTACGGTGCATGAAGCTTCAAGTATCACCTTCGGCATCAACAATATCGCCTTCTGTCCGATTATGGGAATGGGGCAGACGGCGGCGATCCTGGTCGGTCAATCCATCGGCGCCAACGATATTCCGCTGGCGAAAAAATCGGTGCGCAATACCTGGTTTTTAGTGCTGATATATTCGGTTGCGATGATGGTGCTTTTCAGCGGTTTTCAGGACTTTATGCTCTCGGCATTTGTCCGCCCGGGCGATACGTCGCAAATCGAAACGATGCGCCTTGCCAAAGTTATGCTTCACTTTTTGAGCTTGTATTTGCTTTTTGACGGAACCAATATCACTTACAGCAATGTGTTGCGCGGGGCAGGGGACACCTCCTTTACCATGTGGACGCTGGCGGTTGTGGGGATAGTGTTTTTTGCCATACCGTGTCTGATCGCATTTTATCTGAAGATGGCATGGTGGGTGTTGTGGAGTCTGCTCTGCTTTGAAATCCTGCTGCTGTGCATAATTTACTCGGTGCGCTACCGGCAGGGCAAATGGACCAGAATGCGTGTGATCGAAAACTGAAACGAGGGGAAATAAAAAATGGATATCAAAGCAAAATTCAGCGGAGATTGGAAGATCTTTGTCAACGGCATTATGGCAGGTGTCTTTATCGGCATTGCCGGAACCGTTTTTCTGGCGGTGCCGATTCCGATCGTGGGAGCGTTTCTCTTCGGCTTCGGACTCCTGACTATTTTGTGCAATAACTTCAAACTCTTTACCGGAACCGTAGGCTATCTTGCTTCTCAAGGCCGCAATACTCCTGCGTATTTGTGGACTCTTCTGCTCATCTGGGGCGGAAATCTGGTCGGATGTTTCGCTGTCGGTACGGCGGTGCGTTATACCCGCGTGGCGGGATTGTCCGGCATCGTTGCCAAAGCGCAGACCATTTGCGCGGCCAAGACGGCGGATGGAGCGTTGAGTTTGCTTATTCTGGCATTTTTCTGCGGAATATTGATGTATCTGGCGGTGGACACCTTCCGTCGGGAACTGCCGCCTGTGATCCGTCTCATCAATGTTTTTCTCTGTGTGATGGTCTTTATTTTGAGCGGTTTTGAACACTGCATCGCCAATATGTACTATTTCTCCGTGGCGGGTATCTGGAGCTGGAGCAATCTGGGATTGATTCTGTTGATGACTCTCGGCAATGCGTTGGGCGGAATGTTCCCGGTTGTTGCGGACAAAGTTCGCAATTGAAGCAAAAATCGGATAAAACTTTTAAATGTGCTTGATAATCGCGCAGAAAAGTATTATCTTATTATAAGTTACGTTTTTTTGATTCTGTTTTGAATACGATATCATGATTAAGTTGAAGCCATTATTTGAAGTTCTTTCCGGACGAAAGGCGAAACTGGCGCTGTTTATGAGCGGCGCCGGAAGCAACGCTATGAAAATTATGGAGCGCGCCGCTATGCCGGAGTGTCCCTATGAAGTTGCGGTGCTGGTGACCGATAATCCGGAAAAAAGTGCCGCCAGGGCGTTGGCAGAGCGTTTCTCTCTGCCGCTTGTGGAGCATGATATCCGGGAATTTTACCGTCGGAACGGCGAGGAAGCTATCGCATTGACTACGCCGCGCCGCTGTGAGCTGCGGGATTTGTGGTCAGCGGAACTGTATGAAAAAGTTTCTGCATTTCAGGTAGATGCTGGAGTGCTTGCAGGATTTATTCCGCTGTCCAATATTGTCGGCAAACTGCTCTGTCTCAATGTCCACCCCGGCGACCTTACTGTGGTCAAAAACGGGGTGCGTGTTCTTGCCGGACTGCATTACCGCCCGGTGGAAAATGCGATTTTGATGAAGCATCACGGTTTGCGCAGCAGCGTTATCGTGGCGCAAAATTATCAGGGCAACGGCAAAAAAGAGGTCGATTCCGGGCCGATATTGGGTATCTCCGCCCCGGTTGAAATAGAACTTGACGGACACACCATTGCTGAATTGCAGGAGATAAACGACCGCCGTACCGTTGCGCCGTACCGCGATGAACTGCGTCAGCTTGCCGATAAAAATGTGGAAAAATTGAAACGCAAAGGCGACCATGTGGTTTTCCCTGCGGTGCTGGAACATTTTGTAAAAGGCGATTACGCGCTGGATGACAGCGGAGCGCTTTATTTCCGTGTGAATGGTGAATTTCTGCCGGTCGAAACGGTCGAATTCTGTGCTGACGGTTCGGAAAATCCCCGCCATCCGGTGCTTTCGGACAGTCCGGTGGTCAACCATAAACGGCGCAACTTTCTGCTGCGTTTGATGAAGTATTACTATATCAAAGTCATCCGCACCCCCGGAACGCCGGATTTTGTTGCCCGCGGTTGGGCGTTGGGCGTAGCGGTCGGCTGTATCGTGCCTGTGTTCTGTCAGCTGGTTGTGGCAATCCCGCTGGCGTTTGTGTTCCGCTGTTCCAAAATCGGCGCCGTCGCCGGAACCTTTGTCACCACGCCGCCGACGGCAATATTCATCTATCCGATACAGATTTGGGTCGGCAACAAGATCATCAACGGCAATTTGTCCACTGATACTGCCGTGAAACTGGTGGAAATATTCAACGGAGACTATCCGTTTATTGAAAAATGGCAGGCATTTGCCGCTTTGGGCGGCGATCTGGTCGCGGCATTTTTTGCCGGCGGCATCGCATGGGCGGCAGTTATGGTTCCGGCGGTTTATTTCGGCGTGAAAAAGCTGGTCGTTTCCTACCGGAAAATGCGGGAAGCACGCCGGAAAAAGTGATTTTTTCAGGGATAGTGATGATGAAAACGATAAGAGTTGAACTCGGTGACCGCAGTTACGATATCATTATCGGAAACGGCGCGGCTGAACTTCTGGACAATGTGGTCGGCTCCCGTCGGGCGCTGATGGTTTTTGATGACCGGACGATGGAGTTGTACGGCAAAAAATTTTCTGCTGCGGATGAATTTAAATTTTCTTTCGGCAGAGGTGAAAAAGATAAGACCGTCGAAAAGATGGTTTCCATCTGCCGCGCAGCCGTCAATGCCAATTTGAACCGTTCCGGAGTACTGGTCGCTGTCGGCGGCGGTGTCACCGGAGATATGACAGGTTTTGCCGCAGGTATCTTGCTGCGCGGAGTGAATTTTATTCAGATGCCGACTTCGCTGTTGGCGATGGTCGACTCCAGTGTCGGCGGCAAGACGGCGGTCGATCTGCCGGAAGGAAAAAATCTCGTCGGCGTGTTTCATCAGCCGCAGGCGGTATTGATCGACACCGGATTTCTGTCCACATTGCCGGATGATGAATTGCGTTGCGGTATGGCTGAAGTGATAAAAATGGCGGCGGGATTCGATACGGAATTTTTTGCCGCATTGGAAACCTGTGCGGAAGATCTGGCGCAGGTCGCAACTTTTCTCCCCAATGCGGATAAAGTTATTGCCCGCTGCTGTGAATTAAAGGCCGATGTGGTGCGCCGCGATGAAAAAGAGTCGGTTTCCGGAGTGCGGGAGCTGTTGAATTTCGGTCATACTTTCGGCCACGCCATTGAAACTTTGAGCAATTTTGAACTTTCCCACGGCGAGTGTGTGGCGATCGGTATGGTCATCGCAGGACAGGCGGCTCTTATGCGCAATATGTGGAGTTGTGAGTGGCAGGCGCGACTGGTTGCGATGCTTGAAAAGGCCGGATTGCCGACATTGCCGCCGGAAAATATGAAGTTCGACGATATTTTACAGCTTATGCGCCGCGACAAAAAGAACCGCGACGGCCGCATCGCATTGATCCTGCCCGAAGCTCCGGGCAGTTTGACCGTGCGGCGTGATTTCAGCGATACTGAACTCCGTCAAGTTTGGGAAGCTCTCTATGACTGACCGCGAAGTATGTATCGGTTGTAATCTGATATCCGGCATCGGTGCGGCGCGGTTCGCCAAGCTGTGCGAAGTTGTATCGACCCCGTCGGAGATCCCGGAGCTTGACCGCTCTGACCTTATGCAGATACCCGGTTTCGGGGCAATGCTGGCGGAAAAGATCGTAAGTTTTGATTGGGATGCCGAAGTCGGCCGTGAACTTTCTGTCGCTGAACGCGGCGGTGTGCGGATATTGACCCGTTTTGATGAAGGTTATCCGGAAGTTCTCCGCCATATTTATGATCCGCCGCTGGTGCTTTATGTGCGGGGCAACCTGCCTGAATTTCCCGATAATGCGGTGGCGATCGTAGGTTCCCGCCGTGTGTCCCGTTGCGGTGAAGAGATGACCGCAATGCTGGCGCGTGAAGCGGCGGCGGCAGGATTTACTGTGGTTTCCGGTCTGGCGCTCGGCGTGGATTCCATCGCGCACCGGGCGGTGGTGGAAAGTTCCGGAGTCACGGTCGGCGTTATCGGCGCCGGATTGCTCCATTTGCATCCAAAAGAAAATATTCCGCTTGCCCGCGATATCGTGCAGAATGGCGGCGCGGTCGTAAGTGAATTTCCCTTTGATATGCCGGTGTCGCGGCAGAATTTCCCCCGGCGGAACCGTATCGCAGCCGGTTTGTGCCGGGGAACGATCGTCGTTGAAGCAGGTGTTGACAGCGGCGCATTGATAACGGCGCGATTGGCCTTGGAGAGCGGGCGTGATGTGTTCGCCGTGCCGGGCAGGGTGGATAACCCGCAAGCGCGGGGCTGTCATAAACTTATCAAAGAGGGCGCGGCGCTTATCGAAAGTTTTGACGATGTATTGAGCGCATGGAATTGCGGTATGCTGCCGGGATTTGCGGCGGTTCAGGACGAACAGCACGCATCTTATGCTGAATTTTCTGATTTGAATGAAAATGAAGCGGCGGTCTGCCGTTTGCTCAAAGAGGGCGAAGCCAGTTTCGATATGATCTATGCCGCATTGGATCTGGATGCAGGAATGCTCTCATCGCTTTTGACCAAACTTGAGTTGAAATTGGTGATCTCTCAGGAAGCCAATAAGTTTTACCGTTTGAATATCAAACATTAAGAGAAAGGTTTTTTGCTATGTGGGGTAATATTTTTGCTTCGTCAGCCGCCGTGGTAAGCGGAAATGAAAATTTGATTGCCGGATTGTGGGAGTGCTTTATCAATTGGGTGATCGCCAATCAGGTAGGTTTGTTGATGCTGGCGATCGCAGTGGCGGTTTCCATCCCGGTTTCGATCATCATTTCATGGATCATCCGCGGAACCATAAAAGTTATGCTCAAAAAGAGCAAAAAAGAGGAAGATAAGATCTCGGCATCCCTCAATAAACCGATCTTGTTTGCCGGTATATTCAGCGGTTTTGTTTACGGTTTGCGGATGATCGCAATGCCGGAAAGTGCGATGAACTTCATCAGCCGCGCCTATTATGTGGTGATGGTCTGCACGGTGGCGTGGGCGCTTCTGCGGGTGCTCAGCGTGATGAAGCTGCTGCTGCAGGAGATCGCCAAAAAGACGGAAAATGTCTACGATGATCTGCTGGTAAGTCTGATCTATCCGGTGCTGAAAGCGGTCGTGTGGATATTTGCGGTGCTGTTCGTTGCTGAGAATGTCTTCAACTTCAAAGTTACCACGCTGGTTGCAGGTGCAGGTGTTGCGGCGATGGCGGTCGCATTTGCCGCGCAGAATACGATCGCCAATATTTTCGGTGCGCTGGCGCTTATCTCCGATCGTCCTTTCACCATCGGCGATATGATTTCGTTCAATGGTAAACGCGGTTCGGTCGTTGCCATCGGTCTGCGCAGCACGACATTGAGAACCCTGGACGGAACCGTTTGGAGCGTTCCCAATAAAGAGGTTGCCGAAGCCAGTATCGAAAATATCTCCAAACGCCCCAATATCAAGTGGTCGTTTGCCGTCGATCTCGTTTATGAAACCGCTCCGGAACAGATCAAACGCGCCAAAGAGATCGTTATGGAGATCCTGCTGGCATGCCCCCTGACCGATCCGGAAAAAAATGCTCCGGCGGTGTGGTTCGCTGAGTACGCGGAGTCTTCACTGCGTCTGACCGCCGTAAACTGGTTCCAGACCACCAACTGGGCGGAATTCTGCGCCCAGAGGGAGATCATCCAGCTGCAGATCCTTGAAAAGCTCGCTGAAGAAAAACTTGAGCTTGCATTCAATACCCAGACCGTCCATCTCATCAACGGATAAGCAGTTTCAGCTTTCCGCCCCTGTCATCCGGCAGGGGCATTTTTTTTGAGATAAAAAAAGCGGCAGGAAGAAATCCTGCCGCTGTGGAGTTTTATTCCGCAACGCTTATTTTGCTTCGGGGAAAACCAGTCGGGCAAAACGCGTCGTTTCGTAAACATTGCGGAGCGTCTGCGGGAAGGTACTTTGTTCGCGGTCAGCCAGATAGCGACCGTAGTTGCTGCGGTAGACCATAATGGTCCAGTTTTCACTGTTGGTGAAGAAGAGACCATTGCGGCGCAGGATGGAAAGCGGAATGGTGACTTTGACACTCCAGGATTTATCGACATCTTTGGAGTTGCTCAGGGTGCCTTCCAGTTTGACTTCGCGCTTGACTTCAAAGGTTTCGGAAGAGGCGGCAAGGATGTTGCCGCTGCCGGGCATAAAGAAGCAGTTGCTCAGGTCATTGGCGGTGACGTTGATCTCCCAGATGTTGGTACGTTTTTCGCTGTGGAGCAGAATTTGAATACCATCGGCGATGCTGGGGAGTTTGGGGTTTTTGTTGTCCTTTGCTTCGCTGATGATATCGCGGTCCTGCATAAAGACTTCGACATAGAAGTTTTCTTTGTCCAGATAGCAGCGGAGGGCGGCTTTTTCACTGGGCAGACGGTTCAAGTCTTCAATTTTCCATGCCTGGGCGCGCAGGATGTTGCCGCACAGCGGGGTACAGTTTTCGCCGCAAACCTGATCGGCGGGGCGGATGAGGACCTCCGGACGGACATATTCAGCGGCATTGATGCTGAACAGCGCGGCGGCGGCACAAAGAGTGGTGATAAGATGTTTCATGGTCAATTTTCCTCCATATTGATATTTTCAAATTTGATATTGGCATAGTAATCGGTTGCGTGATAGCTGCCGGGGATCTGCGGATAGGCAGAAAGCTCATGGGTGGGCAGATACACGCTGTAATTGTAGCGGGCGGCAAGGACGGTCCAATCGTTGCCGGGGGCGAATTTGTAACCGTTTTTCTCCAATTCGTTGCGCGGGATGGCGATGATGACGGTCCAGCCTTTATCGCGGTCATCATGTTTGTTGAAAGTTCCATAAACTTTGGCATCAACACCGATTTTTACATCCGTCGGTTCAAAGCCGGAGGGCAGGCCGAGCGTGCCTTTGGAGGGGAAGTAGAAGCGGGTATAAAGCTTGTTGGGCACGCCGTAGATCTCCCAGTAGTAGCGGTCTTTTTTCGGCTTGATGAAGACTTCAAGCACATCGCCCAGAATATAGTGGTGATCCTGATTTTTAGTGGCAATGGTCATCACGTCGCTGTCGGTCAGGTCGACCCGGACAAAGAAGGTCGTATCAGTACACAAATAACGGACGGCTGCGCCCTCATTCGGTTTCTTACCGATGTGCGAAAGTTCCGTCACATAGAGCATAAAGTTGTATTTGGGAACCTTGTTCCACAAATCAGAGGTCATAGCGTTCTCCAGCGTAAGTCCTTTCACAAGCCCCACGGTGACGAAGGTTGGTGCGACTTCGCGTTCTGCCGGAGCACGGGAGAATGACAATGCACTTGCTGTCAAAACAGCCATTCCGGCGAAAAAGGCACATAAGATTGATTTTTTCATGCTCTTTTCTTTCCTTATATTTTTGTTTCGGGTTGATTCAAATATTCTGTTCCCGGTAACTTATTGCTTCGAGCAAATGGTCATCGGTGATTTTTTCACAATTTGCCAAGTCCGCAATGGTGCGGGCGGTTTTCATCAGTCGGGTGTAGGCGCGCGGGCTGAGCTTCAAGCGGGAGACTGCTTCACGGAGCAGAGTTTCTCCGGAGCTTGAGGGCTGACAGAACTTCTGAAGCAGAGCGCCTTCCAGCTGGGAGTTGGTATAAATGCCGTATTGTTCATAACGGCGGGTCTGGCGCTCGCGGGCGGCAACGACACGGGCGCGGATAGTTGCGCTTGATTCGCCGCTTGGAGCTTTGAGCAATTCATCCTGCGAAAGCTGACGGACGGCAACGCGCAGATCGATACGGTCGAGCAGCGGGCCGGAGAG
Source organism: Victivallaceae bacterium (assembly GCA_045653515.1). Classification (GTDB taxonomy): domain Bacteria; phylum Verrucomicrobiota; class Lentisphaeria; order Victivallales; family Victivallaceae; genus UBA1784. The sequence goes on from JAZOMB010000033.1 coordinate 12,808, forward strand.
TTTTTTCAGGTAGCGCCGTTTTTCTTCGGCGGTACATTTGCAGCCGAGTTCAACTTCGCCGCGGCCGCAGGGACAGGGATTGAGCGCGGCGCAGAGGATGAAGCGGGCAGGGAAGGTGAAACTTCCGGCGGCACGGGAAACGGTGACGGTTCCAGTTTCCAACGGCTGGCGCAGAACTTCCAATACGTTGCGTTTGAATTCCGGCAGTTCGTCGAGAAACAGTACGCCGTTGTGGGCAAGGCTTATTTCTCCGGGGCGCGGATCGCGTCCGCCGCCGACAAGTCCCGCATCGGAGATGGTGTGGTGCGGGGCGCGGAACGGACGGCAGTTGACCAGCGGCTGATCTTTGGAAAGCATTCCGAGAACGCTGTGGATGCGGCTGGTTTCCAGCATTTCATTGAGTGTCATCGGCGGCAGAATTCCAGGCAGACGCATGGAAAGCATCGATTTTCCGGTGCCGGGTGAACCGCTCATTAAAACGTGATGTCCGCCTGCGGCGGCGATCTCCAGTGCGCGGCGGGCGGCAATCTGGCCTTTGACATCGGCAAAATCGGGTCCATTGGGGTTGTGGGAATATTCTTCGACCGGGGCGCGGCACGGTTTACCGCTGCCGCGATTGAGCAATTCAACGGCATCGCGGAGCGACTTGACCGGGAACACCGGGAGCTTGTCTCCGGCGGCAAGCGCCGCTTCACGAGCGTTGGCTTCCGGAACCAGAAGGGCAGTTATCTGCGGAGAGTTGGCAAACATCGCGGCGGCAGGCAACGCACCTTTTACCGGGCGGGTGGAACCGTCCAGACCGAGTTCGCCGAGAACGGCAACTCTGGCAAGGCGTTCGGGGTTGACCACGCCGGTGGCACCCAGGATGCCCAGCGCGATACCCATATCAAAGGAGCTGCCCTCTTTTTTCAAATCTGCCGGAGCGAGGTTGACTACTGTGAAACCTTGCGGAGGCATAAAGTTTGAACTTATAAAGGCGGAGTGGATGCGGTCGCGGCTCTCTCTGACTGCGGCATCGGGCAGGCCGACGATGGAGATGGAACTGTCGCGATTGCTGACGGAAGATACTCCGGTGGGATTGACCTCTATCTCGATCTTGAAGGCATCGATGCCGATTACGGTGGCGGAAAAAACTTTAGCAAGCATAGATCTATCCTTCAAGTTCAAACAACGGCGAAACGGCAATTTGCGAAATGTCATTCAGTGCCGCCAGATTTTTACGCAGACGGAAAGTCGCCGCATCAACGGCAAAACCGCATAAAGCAAGCTGTTTTTTCAAAACACTGCACGCAGCGGCATCCGGAGTCCCGGAGAGAGGTGCTTCAAATTTGACGGTATTGTTTTCGCGGTTGAATGCGATACAGCGGCGGTGGGGGATCTGGAACAAAGAGAGGAAAAAGCTGGCGGCAAAGAGTTTTCCTGCATCGGAAGAGTACTCGTCCGGCAAACTTTCAAAATTTTGGATATATGCGGAAGCAACCAGATATTTTCCCTGCTGCACCGAAAATTTCGGGTAGGCGTTGAAAAGTTGGCGACGTCGTTTGTCCCATTCCGATTTGAGCCGGATGATCTCTTCGGTCAGCAGAGAATCGAAGAGTTTTTCCGGTTCGGCAATATTGAATTTTGCAAAGAGTTCAAGTATGGCGGAATGTTCAATTCTGCCCCGCAGATTGAAGATAAAACGGCTGATGTCACTGCGTTTACGCCACGGAAAAATACGGCGTTTTACATCATGGACATCGACCAGCACCGGCAAAGATGAGGCGGGAGTCCGGAGCAGATTGCCGAAATGGGGGTCGGTGTGGACAAAATTTGAATTCTGCCATAAGGTCATCAGGTCGGTAAAGCCGTTTAAAAATGCTTTTGTATCAGTCGCGGTGCTCAAAAATTCTTCGACTGTAACGGAGTAGGCAAGCTCGCGGGTGATAAGAAAATTTTCATTGCCGAGTCTGCCGTAAGCCAGGTGCTCGACCACCGGGATCCCCGCGCGGTTCAAGGCTTGGGCGATATTGAATTCATGGGTGAAGGTGTGAAATTTACGGTAGTCCAGTTTGATGAAATATCCGGCACTTTTAAAGACTTCGCGTACCGGATTGTGTTTTACCACTTCGCCGCTGTGGATGAATGCGGACAAATCAGATGGAAGTTCTTTTTTTATTTCCGGAGAGGAAAAATGGACAAAATCACTGAACATTTTTTATCTTTCCGGTTACAAACATAGTGTTGGCATAGCGGCGGAGCTTGAAGTCATCGAGCAGTTTTGCTCCGGCAAGAAATTCGCCCGCTGCGCCAGGATGGTCGGGCAGCTCCCAGATAAGAGTTTTGCCAGACAAAGTACGGCAGAAATATGCGTTGTTCAAAAGTTTATTGAAACACTCTGCGCTGATGGGGTAGGGCGGGTCGGCAAAGATGATATCCGGCAGATTTTTCAACCGGGCAAGGTAGCTTTCAGGGCGGGTCGCGTCGGCTTGGATTATCAAAGCCGGAGCATCGGCACCGGCGGCACGGACGGCGCGGAGATTGCTTTCAATGCAGTGTATATGAGATGCTTCAAGCTCAACCATAGCGACAGATTCAGCATCCCTGCTCAAACTTTCCAGCGCCAGCGCCCCGGAACCGGAAAAGATGTCAAGCACATGGAGATCCGACAGGTCGCCCAAGCTGTCAAACAGAGCTTTGCGCACTCTGCCGGCGGTCGGACGCACGGGGATCCCCGGCGGAACGCTCAACTCAACGCCTCTGGCAAGACCTGCAATAATATTCATAAATACAACTGTTTCCTTTTGAAAATATTTACCACTATATAAGATAGCACACGACCGTGTAATTTGCAAAACAAAATCACAGTTGCTGCATAAAAAATATATTGTGTAAGTAAACTGCAATCCGTCTGTCGGCTTTTGCGTAACGTACTGCAAAAAAAAGCCGCGTCAGCGGCTTTGGCCCGCCTGTCGGGCATCAGCCCGACGACAGGCGCAAAAATAAATTATACTGCGGAGCAAGAGCGCTCCGTCCGTACTTCAACGGGCAGCACGAATATATCTCTCCGGTTTGAAGTAGGAGCCGCCAGCGGGGATGCCGGCGCCGCCGCGCGAACCTGCGGCATGACGGTTGCGGATGATGGAAAATCCGAAGCTGTCTTTCGCATTGACATCCGCGTATGGGATCTTGATATCCAGTTCCCAGCGGTCGGCTTTTTTGGTCGCTTTAACGGTGGCGTTCTGCTGCCAGGACCAGTTCCAGCGGCGGCCTTCACATTCGCAAACGCGGATATTGCCATTGGGATCGAAGATGTAATGGTAACATTTTTTCGGATTTTTGCCGTCATCCATAAAGAGTTCGATGCAGTCGCCGCCGTAAACTCCGGGGCTGATCTGCAGAGCATCCATGCGCTTTTCAAAGCAGGTGATGATGAAGCGGGCGTGGTCGCCGCCGTCAAAAACTTTTACGGCGGTTGGATTCTCTTTATCCGGAAGCTGGGCGGTGCTGTTGACGAAGTGGAACGGCTGGGCGGGGGCATCAGGGGAATATTTGGTAAGCTTCCACTTCATCGGGCTGATGTATTTGCCGCGTTCTTTCAAATTGCTGTTCCAGTAGTCAAAGAGAGTGCGGTCAGCTTTTACAGCGGGGTTGGCAGGAGAAAGTTTTTCTGCTTCGGAAAGGATGCCGGCAAGTGAAGTCTGGACAGCCGGGGTGAACAGCACGGCGAACTCTTCGGGATTTTTCATCATACAGCCGGGCATATCCATCATCGCTTTTTCCAGAGTTTTCCAGTAGCGGAACATCGCATTTGAAGCGCTGCCGTAGCGGATATCGCAAATTTCTTTCAGCGCTCCGTCAGGAGTAACATCGGTACTCCAGAGAAGTTTTGCCGCCAGATAGAAGTTCATCCATTGGGATTCCCAGGTGACGGAAGTTACGCTGGAGGCTTCGGAGAGCCAGCCGTCAAGCTTCAACTCTTTGTAGAGTTTGAAGTCTTCCACGATCGAGCGGAAAAAGGGGCCGGGCATTCTGCCGATCTTGTATGAGAAGTAGTCGTAGATGTAAACGTGTTCGACTTTATTGCGGATGTGCTTCAAACGGGCGTGGTTGTCTGCATTTTGCGGACACGCCGGGTCGCCGATGCCGTGCTTGTGGCAGTGGAACTGAGTAACAGAAACCAGCAGATTTTTCGGCGGCGTCGGAAGGAGTTCAATGAAGTCGGCAAAGTTGCTGTAGCTGTAGTGTCCGAGCATCACGCCGGGAGCTTTTTTATCCATACGTGCGCAGATGTCCTTGACGAAATCGGCAATTCTGCCGTTGACCAGACCTTTGGGGCGGTCTTCCGGACGGTCGAGCGCGAGACATTTTTCACATTCGCAATGACCGTAGCCGTCATTGGGGGGGAAGCCGTAAACGCCGATATGGGGGCGCTGTTTGATTTGTGCGAGCAGTTCATTGGCAAACACTTCGCGCATTTCCATATTGGAAAGGCAGAGCTGAGCGCCGATATGGGTGCGTTTGCCGCCGAGAATAGCGAAATATTCCGGTTTGGTTTTGAAATATTTTTCTTCCGGAATGAGCAGATCGTAGGCGTGAACTGTGGTGTCGGGACGCAGACCGAGCTCCTGAAGCCGGTAGCCGACCACATCATCTTCGGGCAGATGGGTGAGCTTGCGGTTCATACGGTTGAAGCTCATCCAGCGGGCGATGCGGTCGTCAAAGTGGTGTTTCCCGGCGCAGATATGCAAACTGCGGTAGGTGAAATCGGGCTTGTGGAGTCCGGTGAAGCTCCTGGCATCGAACTTAACCTGCGCCGAGGGCACTATCGGCTCTCCGGTCGGGCTGAGCCAATGGATACCGAGCTTATTGAGCAAAGTGTAGATACCGCAGCGCAAACCTTCATCATCGCCGATTATAGTAAGTTTTCCCGGGGCGGCGGATTCAACTTTGAACACACCGTGATCGCCGACTTTTTTGAGCTTGAGAGTCACATCAAGCTTCGGCAGGAACTGCTCGCACTTGGCAAGCAGTTCGTTTGCGGTATTCAATGCCACGCCGGTTTGCAGCGCAGATTTGTCGCCGGAAAAGTTCACTTTATTTTTTTTTTTAGTTTCAAATGCTGCCGGGTCGTAAACTTTTTCCAACTTCACATCGTCAAAGGCGGTGTAAACTCCTTCGCCCTGGCGGGTGGCACCGTGGATAAGCAGCGCCGTCGCCGGAACATCCGGCGCACTGAACATGGTGCTGACATATACCCATTTGTTTTCACATTCGGGCGGGTAAGGTATGGAAACCGATCCGCCGCGGTCAAGCCAGCCGCCTTTGCCTTGCAGACGGATACCGGCACTTCCGAAACCGAAGCCCTCTTCGCCGCGGTTGCGTTTGACGTAGAACGACCATTTGTAGCGGCATCCGGGAGTGAGTTTGACGTAACTGATGATGGAACCTCCGATCTGGCGTTCACCGATGGCAGCGGCCTGTTTACCGGAGTGAACACCCTTTTTGAGAAGGAAGAATTCGGTTTTGCTGTTGGGGAACTTCCAGGTGTGCCAGTAGCTTATGCCTTTGAAGTCATTGTGGTCGGAGACCAGATGTTTGTCGCGGACATTTTTCACATCTTCAAAACCGGGATTGCGGACGAGGTTGACGGGGGTGTGTTCCATCATATAAACCTGTGTGAGCAGCGCGGCTTTGGCGGCTTGGTGGGCGGTTTTGGCGGCGGCATCGCGGTAGAATTTGCTGATGTCGCGGTTGTTTTTCTTCAAATAGGCGGTGAGGCGGTTGAGGACGGGATCGACGCTGCGTTCCAGATAGGAAACGGGGTTGAGCGTGGAGATGTTTTTGAACTGTTTGACACCGAACTTCGCCGGATTGATGAAGATATCTGCTTCCTCTTCGGGGGTGACCTTGTAGGCTTTCAAATCAGCGATGGCAGAGTAACCGTTTTCAATGAGTTCAAGAACTTTTTGTACATCTTTATCCGATTTGATCGTGGTCATTTTCGCCAGATCCTGTGCGCAGACTGCATTGATAAGATTGAAGCGGATAAGGGTGTAGATTTTTTTGACCGCATTGATTTTCCGCTTGGCATAATCGCTTTTGGCGGCTTTCACAGCGGCATCCATGGCGGCATCAAATTTTTTGATATCCTCTGCGGTGTAGTACCGGTACTGGGTGAAGCGTTTCCGGTTTTTGATGGGAATGTCAAAATCCGGGTCGCGACCGCAAACCGTTTCAAAGAGATCAAAGAGAGCTTTTACTTTCATACCGGCTTCAGCATACATGGAAGTAAAGTAGTCATCGAGCAGCGCTTCCACATCAACATCGGGATTCCATACGATATTGTCCAGAACATACTGGCGGGGGGCGGAAAAGATGAGCGACGCGGGGAAGTATTCGACCCACATACTTTCCAGATTGTAGTTTTTCATCGCATCTTTCCAGAGTTTGCCCATCAATCTGGGATAGTAGCGCGGGGTGATGAAGCTGCTTCCGATGGAGTAGATGTAATCATAAAGTCCGAAGTGTCTGGCTCCGACAGCCTGCCATCTTTTCATTTCGCGGAAAGCACTTACGCCCATGCCGGTGGCTTCGACGAGGACGTTGGGTTCCATCTTTACGCCTTTGGGAACTGCGTAGCTGCAACGGCTGTAAGCGATGAATGCGGCGACTTTATCCGGATACTTTTTTGCCAGCACTTTAGCGGCGGTGTTGTAGAACCGGGCATACTGGTTGCCGGTGGTTTTGAATTCATAAAGGCACTTTTCGCATTGGCAGTCGCCGCCGCCGTCATTGACGCCGAGGGGGAGTCCGATGCGTTCCGGGTGTTTTTTGAAGTATTCGTCAGCATATTCGGCGACAAGTTTGGGAATATCCGGATTGGAAATACAGGGGTTCCACGGGCCGGAACGTTTGGCTGGATCCATTGCTTTACGTTTGCCGTTGATGACGGGGAAATATTCCGGATGGGTCTTGTAATATTTTTTGACCGGAACCAGACTGCTCAAAGCGTGGGTAGCCATGCAGTTCAGACGGTTGTTGCGGCCGAAGTAGCTGTTGGGAGATTTGGCAAGATAGTAGCTGTTGAGAGCGGGTTCTTCTTTTATGTCGAGTTTGTCCGGCAGAACCAGCGAGGCACGTTTGGGGACGATTTCAAAATAACTGCCGGCACCGAATTGGCGGTATCCGGCGAAGCGTTTGAGAAAGTCATTGACTGCGAACATAACCGCAGAATGATTTTTAGCTGTGATGACCAGATTTTTTCCGTCGCGGCAAAAGATGAGATAGCCGTAGGGATGAAGTTTGGAAAGGTTGAGATTAAGGGATTTTACATAAGGTGTTGCGCCGATGTGGATGATATATTCATCCTTGTTGCCGGGGATGCTGTAAAAGTTTTTCTGTCCGGTGACGCGCTCCATTATATTGCGAAAAAAAGCGCCTGCAGCGGCATCACCTCCCTGCGCGATGGCAAGATGAAATTTTTTGCCGTTGACGGTTATTGCCTGATTATTGACGGGAGATGGAAAATATTTTTCCATCTCTTCAGCATTGATGAGGATCTCCAGCAGTTTCACCAGAGCTTCGGAATATTCCTTGTCATTCGGGAAAAAACTTGTGAAAACCACCGCGCCTTTGCCGATGCGGTTTACACCGAGTTCAATGAAGTTTTTGCCGCCGAAAAGCCGCACCATAGTGGTGGCTTTGTCCAGACCGGGGTGGTTGCCTTTGGTGCGGGCGTAGACATTGTAAATATCGGTTTTTTCGCCGAAAATTTTCCGGGCAAGTTCAGAGGGCGTTTCTTTGGTGCGTGAATATCTGTAAACTGACGCTCCGAGAACATCAGCTCCGCTGGAGAGGGTTTTGCCGTCGCTGTAAAGCAAATTCTGGCTGGCGCCCATAAAGAAAACGATGCCGCCATCTTCAACAAATTTGCGGATTTTAGCCCGTTCGGCGTCGTCGATTTTTTTGCCTTTGTATTTCATACGGTGGGAGAATACAAGCACATCGACCGGTTTGTCCGGCACGACGAGGTCTCCTGAACTGCCGCCGTTTTTGACGCTGTCGGAGAAAATAGTGCGGAATGCGCCGCCGGTGTCACCGAGATAGAAGGCGGTTTTGGTCAATTTTTTCGGGGTGGGGAAATATTTGTCCAGAACAGTTTGATCGTTCAATGCTTCCATAAGTTTGACCAATGCCGCATCGTAAGCCGGACTCGCACCGGGGGCAAAAGAGGTGTAGACCAGCGCGCCTTTACCGACCCGGTTGACTCCGAGGACGATACCTTTTTTATTGCCGAGAAGCCGGACCATTTTGGTGACTTTTCCCATCGCCGGATAGTTTGATTTCTGTTTCGCAACAAATTCAGCGGCTCCGGCGGCAGCATCTCCGAGTATCGCTTCCGCGATACCGGTCGGTTTATCAATGAATTTACCATATTCGTAATATTCCGCGCCGAGAATATCGCCGGCAGATGCCAGACTGCGTTTTTTACTGAACATAACGGAGGGCACTGCACTGTACATAACGACGATGCCGCCGTTTTCCAGATAGGCGAGCATTTTTTCTTTTTCGGGGAGGGGGCCTTTGTATTTGCCCAACTGTGAAAACACGGTCAAATCGGTACTCTGATTGAGTACCAGATGGGTGGTATCGCCGGAGCGGGAGTAAAGTTTTGAGAATGCGCGGGCAAATACCCCGGTGTAATTTCCGGAATAAAATGCCGTTTTCGCCGGTGCGGCAAATGCGGAAAACGCATAAACAGCCAACAACGCAAGTGTTGAAATTGATTTGAATTTCATTTTTTAACCTTTCTATAATAACACATTGACGTAAATTGTAATTACTTTGAAGCGTTCCAGACTTTCTGGGCTAATGTCGCATTATTGTTTGGCGGATTTTTATCCGCCTGACAATAGGCGCTGTTGTTGTCTGCCCAGACCACATTTCCGGCTACGGTCAGAAAGTGAGCGCCGTTTCCGTGTTTGGCATAGCGGATACTGGCATATCCATAAAAGTAGGTGGTTGAGGTAGCTTGAATATTGGAGAAGGGATTGAGTCGTCTGGCATCGAATGCCAGAACTTTTATCGTCGGTTTTTTCACATCTTTAACTTTAGTCTGACCGCCATTCATCAAGCCGGAGTTGCCAACCATACTGCATTCGGTGGCTGTCACTCCACCGCTGCTCTCAATTGATGCCATATTGCGGTAAGGGATCAAATTGGTCGGACACATCCAGATTTTTGCTGCCAATACGTTTGCGGTACGGCGCTCCTGCGACAGGTAGTGGTCGTAGGCGGTTTTCCAGGAAAATCCGCGGATCGTGTCTCCGGAAGCATTGGGGTAGGTCGGCGAACAGACATAATCATCGTAATCGCTCTGATACATTCCGGCGGCTTTACCGATCTGTCCTATATTGTTCTGGCACGTGGTGGTGCGGGCGCGTTCGCGGGCGCTCTGCAATGCCGGAAGCAATATTGCCGCAAGGATGGCGATGATAGCGATAACGACCAGCAGTTCGATAAGTGTGAAGCTGTTCTGCTTCCTTGACATACTCATATTAAGTCCCCTTTTTTTATTGCAGGTGATTATTGCACTCAATCCAGTATACTGATAAAAAAGTCAAAAACAATAGCGGAAAGGAAAATTTTTGAACTTTTTTTCAACTTTTCTGTACCGGGCAGATATTTGAGAAGAAAAATTCGGCTTCGCCTTGCTTTTTATCATAAGTGCGTTTACATTAAACACCGTGTATTGCGTCCTATACATTTACATTGGAGTATTGACTTTATGAAAAATTGCTGTATTGCAGCTTTCGGTGAGGTGATGCTGCGCCTCTGTCCGCCGGGCAAAAAGCGTTTTGCCCAGAGTTTCCCCGGTTCTATCGAAGCCACCTTCGGCGGCGGAGAAGCCAATGTCTGCGCTTCCATAGCTATGCTCGGCGGCAACAGCCGTTACCTTACTGCGCTTCCTGACAATCCGGTTGCCCGCGCGTTTGCCGCTCAACTGCGCGGTATGGGCTGTGATGTCAGCAAGATCAATTTTGCCAATATCGGCCGTATGGGCGTTTATTACGCCGAACACGGGTCCAATATGCGCGGATCAAATGTGGTTTACGACCGCGATTATTCGACGATCTCTCTGCTTGCTCCGGAAGCTTATGATTTTGCCGCGATGTTTGACGGTGTCACCCACCTGCATGTTACCGGAATCACTCCGGCATTGAGCGAAAACGCTTACTTGTCCACCCTTGCCGCAGTTGAATTTGCTTCAAAAAACGGTATCACCGTTTCTGTTGACCTCAACTACCGTAAAAAATTGTGGAACTGGGAAGCCGGTACTGCCAAGAACGTTCTCGCCGGACGCTGTATGGAAAATATCGTCAAGTTTGCCGACATCATCATCGGCAATGAAGAAGATGCCGCCGATGTCTTCGGTATCCACGCCGCCGACACCGCTATCGATGCGGGCAAACTCAATATCGCCGGTTACAAAGAGGTCGCCGCCGCGCTCTCTGCGCGTTTCCCCAAGGCAAAATTTGTTGCCATCACTCTGCGTGAAAGCATCTCCGCCGACCACAATAACTGGGGCGGTATGCTCTATGCTTGCCAAAGCAAGACCGCAAATTTCGCCCCGCTTGACGGCAGCGGCGACTATGCCCCGTATCAGATCAAAGACATCGTCGACCGTTTCGGCGGCGGCGACTCCTTCTGTGCCGGACTTATTTTCGCTCTCAACAGCGAAAAATATTCCGATCCCGCCGATGCCATCCGTTTCGCCGTGGCAAGCAGTGCGTTGAAACACACCATTTCCGGTGATTACAATTATTCATCTTTAAGCGAAGTTGAAACTTTGATGAAAGGTTCTGCTTCAGGGAGGGTCCAGCGATGAAAGCACAATTTGAAGCCTTTATGAAACAATGCCCCGCCGTCGCCATTCTGCGGGGACTTACCACCGCCGAAGTTCCCGGTGTCTGCGATGCCTTGTACGCCGCAGGCATAACTTTGCTGGAAGTGCCGCTCAACTCACCCGACCCGCTCAATACCATCGCCGCCGCCGTCAAACATTGCGGTGACCGTCAGATGGTCGGTGCCGGAACCGTCCTTACTCCGCAGAATGTCCGCGATGTCGCCGCTGCCGGTGGTAAGTTCATCATCTCCCCCAATACCGATGCGGATGTCATCAGAGAAACCAAAAAGTGCGGACTGGTCTCCATTCCCGGCTTTTTCACCGCCAGCGAAGGTTTCATCGCCCAGAGTGCCGGCGCTGATTTCCTCAAGCTCTTTCCTGCCATCCTCGGCCCCACCTATGTCAAAGATCTCAAAGCGGTCATCAAGCTGCCGATTATGGCGGTCGGCGGTGTCAATGAAACCAACACCGCTGATTTTATGAAAGTCTGCTGCGGTGTCGGTATCGGTTCGGCTATCTACAAACCAGGCCGTCCGGCTGCCGAAGTCGAAGCCGCCGCCAGAAAGATCGTTGCCGCGCTCAAGTAATCATTTAAGGAACAGCTGTTATGAAAATCACCTCGCTTGAACTTTTCAAGGTCGCTCCCCGCTGGCTCTTTCTCAAAACTATGACTGATGAAGGCATTTGCGGCTGGGGTGAACCGGTTATCGAAGGCCGTGCCGATACGGTTGAAGCCGCCGTCAAAGAGCTTTCTTCCTACCTTATCGGACGCGACCCCTTCCAGATCGAAGACATCGTCCAGACCCTTTACCGCGGCGGCTTCTATCGCGGCGGCCCAATCCTGTCCAGCGCCATTTCCGGTATTGAACAAACTCTCTGGGATATCAAAGGCAAAGCGCTCAATGTTCCCGTTTACGAACTTCTCGGCGGCGCTGTGCGCGATAAGATCCAGGTCTACTGCTGGATCGGCGGCGACCGTCCCGATGATACCGCCGCCGCCGCGCTCGAAAAGGCAAGTCAGGGCTACAACGCCGTAAAAATGAACGGTACCGCCGAACTTGACTACATTGATTCGTGGAGCAAGATCGATGCCGCCGTCCAGCGCGTTGCCGCCATTCGCGAAGCCTGCGGCGAAAACTTCGGTATCGCCGTTGACTTCCACGGCCGTGTCCATCAGGCTATGGCACGGGTGCTGATGAAAGAGCTTGAACCCTATCATCTGATGTTTATTGAAGAACCGGTGCTGATCGAAAATATCGAAGCCTTTGCCGAACTGCGCCGCCATACCACCACCCCCATCGCCACCGGTGAACGCAACTTTATGCGCTGGGGATTCAAAGATATCATCACCCGCGGCATCGCTGATATCATTCAGCCTGACCTTTGCCACGCCGGCGGTATTTTTGAAGTCCGCAAGATCGCCGCTATGGCAGAATGTTTTGATGTCGCGGTCGCACCCCATTGCCCGCTTGGTCCGATTGCCCTTGCCGCAAGTTTGCAGCTTGACTACTGCACCCCCAACGCGGTCATTCAGGAACAATCTCTGGGCATCCACTACAATCAGGGCGCCGATCTGCTCGACTATCTTGAAGATCCCACCGTCTTTGAGTATCAGGAAGGTTTTGTCTACCGCAACGATCTGCCCGGTCTCGGCATCACCGTCAATGAAGCTATGGTGCGCAAAGCCGCTGCGGTCGGCCATTCCTGGAAAAATCCGGTATGGCGAACTGCCGACGGCGTGGTCGCTGAGTGGTAATGTGTTTTAATCGCGAATTGAGGGCGGCGGCGTCTCGCGGGCAATCTCTTGTCAAATCGGCGGACGCCCCCTTCCGGCTTCATTACATTACGCCGTGACAAGCAGTCGAGTAAGTACACCTTGTCCCGGCGTAGCTTTAGCGAAGACGGATCCTTCGGTGTCGCCTTGATTTGACATCGACCTTGCCGCGCGATACATCCGCCGACCGGAAGCGGAGCCGCAGGAGTTTGTCCCTTTTGTCGAGCTGTTCGCCCGACAGGCGTAAGGTTGTTTTCTGCCGCCTGATGGCGGCATTTTTTTTATTTGAACAATGCTCCGGAGATGTCGGATGGCATACGCCATTCGTCCGGGTTCAGGGAAATCGCATTGGCATTTACACCTTCCGGTGAAGCGCTGCGCTTGAATTGCTGGCTGAAAAATCTCCGGCTGAAAATATTCCAGCACCGTTCGATCTCCCGGCGGTCATATTTTCCGGCAAACGCGATCTCCGCCAGATCAAGCACCTTCTCTTTTTCCGCTCCGTTATGGCAGAAGTGCCAGATAAACAGATCGTGGATCTCATACGCTCCGAGGATCTCTTCCGTTTTGTGTCCGGGAGCATTGGCATCTGACGGCAGCAGTTCCGGACTTACCGGAGTATCGATCACATCATACAGCACCTTTGCCATTTCAGGACGGCAGGATGCTTCATACTTCAGCAGTTCAGGAATGACCGTTTTCATAATCGTACTGTTGAGCGAATACATCGACATCTGATCGCCGTTGTAGGTGCACCAGCCCATAGATATTTCTGAAAGATCCCCCGTCCCGATGACCAAGCCATTTTCAGCATTGGCAATATCCATCAATATCTGGGTGCGTTCGCGCGCCTGCGTATTTTCATACACCGCGTTATGAACTGCCGGATCGTGGCTGATGTCTTTAAAATGCTGTGTACACGCTTCGGCAATGGAAATTTCCCGGATCCCGGCTCCGATGATCTTTGCCAGTTCAAGCGCATTATTTTTCGTCCGCCCTGTGGTTCCGAAACCGGGCATAGTGACGGCAACGATATTGCTGCAATCAATATTCAACTCCTTACAGCAGCGGGCAAGCACCACCAGAGCGAGCGTTGAATCCAATCCGCCGGAAATTCCCAGCACCATCTTTTTCGCATACGCCTTTTTCATCCGGTGCGCCAGCGCGAAGCTCTGCAGTTCCAGCGTTTCCCGGCAGTATTCCGCAAGTTTCACTTCATTTTCCGGCAGATAGGGGCGCTGACCTATTTTCGCATAACGCAGATCCGGCGACTCCGGAAGTTTGCCGCCCAGAATCATTGTATCTTCTGTGTCAAGCACCTTGCCCGCCCGCTGTCTGCGGTATTTCAAACTCTCCAGATCCACATCGGCATAAGTTATTGCCGACTCATTGGCAAGCAGCGGAGTCGATGTCAGAAGCTCTCCGTCTGCGGCGATGACCACCGCGCCGGGCATCAAATTTCCGGCGCTCGACTCTCCGGCGTTTCCGGTATTGAGTACGACCACATTGCCAGCGTTGCGCGAAGCGGTGATCGCCATCTGCTTCAACTCTTCCAGCGTTCCGGGGAGCGCATTCACCTTGTATGAATAGAGGTCGATTTCCGCCGGATTGGGCAGATACGGTGAAAACGGCAGCGAGAAACTCGTTCCGGGGAATGAAAACTTTGCCGCCTTACCTCCAATGAATTCACCATCATAACTGCGGTCATTACCGAAAAATCTCCGGTCAAAATGGCTGTGGCTTGTCCAGGTGATATCTCCTCCGTTTGTTATAATTGCAAACATATCCCAAACATCGTCCAACTTGTCAGGGCTGTACGGCGCACCGATCACTGCCACACGGTCTTCCGGCAATGATGCCGCGATTTTTTCAACCGCACTCATTGCCGCTTTCTGCAGTGCCGGATGGAAAAACAACTCTCCGCAGCTCGCTCCCGTCACCGCCAACTGCGGCAGAAACATCGCCGCCGCGCCATTGTTAACGGCCTCTTTGCACAGCCGGATGATCTCATTACAATTATATTCCACATCTCCCGGGATGATTGCCGGGGTTATCGCTGCTATCCGGTAAAATCCATGCATCTTTTTCTGTCGCTCCATTAAAATTTTTTCACTGTTTCGCGTTCAATATACCACTTGACCGCCGTTTTATCAAGAAAAAATCATTTTCCTTGCGATATTTTTTCAAAATCTGCTTGCATTTTTCAAAAATGGGGATATATTAAGCAACGTCGCAAGACAATGTGCGTTCGTAGCTCAGTCGGTAGAGCAAGTGACTCTTAATCACTGGGTCCACGGTTCGAGCCCGTGCGAACGCACCATTTTTTTGTCTTTTTTACGGAGTTGTTCATCGCGAATAGCGGGCGGCGGGCGCTCGTTCGCAATCTCTTGTCAAATCAGCGGACTTCCGGCTTCGTTCCACTACGCCGCGACAAGCATCTGCAAGCACAAATACACCTTGCCACGGCGGAGCTTCAGCGGAGACGGGTCCCTCGGTGTCGCCTTGATTTGACGGCGACCTTGCGCGACGTTCATCCCGCCGACAGGAGACCGCGTGGTTCGGAAATCACGTCGCTGGAGTGGCGCATATCGTTGCGCTGTCGCGCAACATGCGTGAGGTAGTTTTTGTCTTTTCCGCCTGACGGCGGTTTTGCGCATATCGTTGCGCTGTCGCGCAACAGGCGTGGCGTTTCCTTATTTTAGGTAAAAATCTTTTCTTCTGCCTTGACAAGCGGTTTTTTCCGTTGTACATTATGCCTGACTTATATATATAACAAAAGTACCGGCAGTTTGTCTTTTTTACTGCTCCGGGTGCTTATAATAATAGAGGTAACAAAATGAATAATACCGTCAAGGCTCTGCTCGAAGCCGAAAAAACTGCTCCACCGCCCAGAGTCGCGAGCCTGATCAATAACAGCAACTTCGCCCGCGGTCTGCTTCACTGGCACTATACCGGTTCCGATCGTGCCGCCATCGTCCGCAAAGCCGCCCTTTTCAGCAACGGAACTTTGAGCCACTATCTCGATCTGGGGAACCTCGAACACGCCAATCCCCAATGCGCTATGCCAGCTCACCGCACTTTCCTTTTCCGCGTCCGTGCCAAAGGCAAAGGCACGATGCGGCTTCACGTCCGCGCCCGTCAGATGCTGGCCGGAAATGCGGTGGAGTTTGCCACTTTGAGCAGTTATGACTTCACTTTGACCAATGAATTTGCCGAATATGATTTTGAAGCCGCCGACCCCTCCCGTTTCACTGTCTTCCACGACAAACTCTCCATCGAGTGCGACGGCAAAGTTTCTGTTAACTTCACCTCGTTCAACTATCTTGAAAAGAGCGATCATCCGCTCATTTTCTTCCCTGCAGCCGCCGTCGTCCGCCCCGGCGATACGGTCAAGCTGAAAATCGTCACCGGCATCCCCAACCAGAAGCTCGTTTGCGATCTTTACTGCGGACAGACCCGCCTTGCCGGATACTCTTCTCCGCTGCGCGAAGAGATCACTCTCGATTCTGACGGAGCCGCAGATTACACTTTCAAAGTTTCCAATGCCGCCAGTGACGGTATGCGTCTGGCGGTTTCCGATCCGTCAACCGGAGTTAAAAAAAGCTTCTTTGCCACCATCGTCCCCGAAGTTCAACTGACCCGCTTGTCCGCTCTCGGCAAACAGCTTGACGGTAAAAAGCACATCCTTTTTCTCGGTGACAGTCTGACCGATTACGACCGCGGACGAAACTACGCCAGCATCATCGGGACTTTTCTCCCTGACTCCTGGAGTTTCCGCAATGCCGGAGTCGGCGGCGATACTCTGCCCCGTGTTTTCGCCCGCCTTACCGGCGGTGAGGTAAACCGCCCGGAAATGTATGAACATATTTTTACCCAAAAGCCCGATATCATCTGTTTTTTGTGCGGCGGCAATGATACCAAAGCCTCCTTCAAAAGCGGCTATAAAAAGAACTTCACTCCGACATCCACCCAGCGGAAACTGATGGAAAATATTGTGCAGGAGCTTAAAAAACGCGCTCCCGAAGCGCAAATCATACTCATTACCCCCTTGGACAGCTATCTGCCCTACCAGAAGTCTCTCACCGAAGCTATGGCGGAACGCAATGTCGATCACAATCTTTTCGGTCTTCCCGGCCCCATCGCCGACTATTCCGAAAAGCTCCGTTTGACCGCAGTCAGGAATAAGATCGACTTCCTTGATGCCGGAACCGTGTTCCGCAATGCCGCCGACCCGCAGGTTTTGAATGTGGAAGATGACGGTGTACATCTTTCTCTCAAGGGCCATCAGCTTATGGCTGAAACAGTATTGAAAAAATTGGTTGAAATGAATATGGTGCAGAAATGAAAGAAAAACGTTTTGCCGAAAGCAACCTCCCGGAATATATCCAGACCGTTGCCGATAAGATGAACACCTGCGAAGCGGAAGTTCCTCCCTATCAGGTTCTGCCGCTTATAAGTGACCGTCAGGAGATCCTTGAAACCTTTGCCGCAAATGTGTACGGCGAGATCCCGCCGGCGTGTCCATTTGAAACGGTGGTCAAAAATGAAGCCGTTGTCTTCGGCGGCATCGGCATAAGAAAAGAGATCGACCTCATCTTCCGCAATAACGGCATCGAACGCACCTTGCATATGCTGCTTTATATCCCTGCCAAGCGTCAGGGAAAAGTTCCCTGTTTTTTCGGTCTCAACTTTCTCGGCAACATTGATACCACCAATGATACGGGTGTGACCTTTTATCCCTTTGAACGTTACAAAGCTGAATTTGTCTGGCACGCCGACCGCCGCGTGGAAGCCGGTGCTTACGGCGGTAAGGCTTACCGCTGGGATTTTGAAAAGGTTTTGAAAGCGGGTTTTGCAACGGCTACCATCTGCTGTTTTGACTGTTTCCCCGACCATCCGGACGGCTTTGATGAAAGTATCCTGCCGCTCTTTTACTCCCGCGAAGACTGGGATGCTCATATCCGCCGTTGTCCCGGTGCGATCTCCGCCTGGGCGTGGGGATACTTGCGCGCGGTGGATTGTCTGATTTCTCAACCGGAGATCGACGGCGGAAAAATCATCGCTCACGGCTTGTCCAGGCTCGGCAAAACGGCATTGTGGGCGGGCGCCAATGATGAACGTATTGCCTTGACTGTTTCGATTTGTTCCGGCTGCTGCGGAGCGAAAATGACCCGGCGCCACTATGGAGAAGATCTCGGCTGGCTGCTCTTCTGGCGGAAATACTGGTTTGTGCCGCCCTTGTTTGATTATATTGAACGCGATACGATCGTTCCGTGGGATCAGCATCAGCTTATGGCGGCGATCGCTCCGCGCAAACTTTATGTCGCCAGCGCCGATCTGGACGAATACGCCGACCCGCTGGGCGAATTTACGGCGACGAAACTTGCTTCAAAAGCGTGGAACAGCACCTTGCAAACGGCAGATTTCCCCGCTCCCGGCAATGGGGCAGGGGATGATGATGTCCGTTACTTCATCCGTTCGGGCGGCCACGATTTCACCCCTGAAAACTGGGATGATCTGCTCAGCTTTGCCGGTAAAATATTTTTGAATGATTAAGGAATTTTGATTATGACTGATACCTTTAAACTTGCCCTGTCCGAGATGCGGCGCTACGGATTTGAAGCCGAACTTGTTATTGAAGAAGTTTTGCCCGCTTTTGAACTCCGCAATATTTCCGGAAAGATCATCATTGCCGCCCCCAATGATATTGAACTTCTTTACGGTGTCTATGACTTTGCCGAGCGCTTCGGCGGCTGGAGCTTTTTTGAAGTCGGCCGCGACCGCTTTGATGAAGCGCGCTGCGCGGATGTGTTGCCGGAAGGGGTACTTTTTCCGGCGAAAAAGCCGCTGCTTAAAAGGCGGGGATTTATTCAGGAATTTCCCTTTGACCACGAAACGGAACAGCTCTTTGACTGGATGGCGAAAAACAAGCTGAACTATCTCTTGGTCTGGATGAAGTATTATGACAAACTTTCCGATGAACTTAAAGCCTTCGCCCGCTGCCGCGGCATTGAAATTGAAAGCGGCCACCATAACTTCAACTATTGGATCCCCGGCAAAGTTTACGGCAAGACCAATCCGGAATTTTTCGCTGAAATCAACGGCAAACGCATCAATCCTTCCTGCGGTGACGGTCTCCTTTTGAGCGAACAATTGTGTACCACCAATCCGGCTCTGCGTCGCGAGATCGTCGCCCGGATGGTCGATTACTGCGCCAGACATCCGGAGGTCAAAACCATCTCGCTCATCCCCAATGACGGTTTCGGCTGGTGTGAATGTGAAAACTGTTCCAAATTTTACGACAAAAACAAAAAAGGGGATTTTTACAGCGTCTCCGAACACGTTTATAAAGCCGATGTGATCTATCACGATCTGCTGCGCGAAGTCGGCGCCGAATTGCAGAAAGTCCGTCCGGATATCCAGTTGACCTTCTGTGCGTACATCAACTATTGTGCGCCGTCGCCTGGATTCTCGCTTGAGCGCGGTATGGCAGTCCATATGGCGACCTACTGGCGGTGCATCAATCACACTCTGGAAGATGAAAACTGTTTGATCAACCCGAATTATGCCCGCGATATCCAGGCTTGGTGCCGCGCCAAAAACGGCGGAGAAGTCAATATTTATGAATACTTTATGGGTGTAAACTTTTATCTTTCGCTGCCGATGCTTCATTTTAACGAGATGTTCCACGAAATGAAAAACTATTCCCTCTGGGGCGTTGACGGCATATTGACCCAGTTCCACGTCGCCCATTGGAGCGTTTACGGTGTCAACTACCGCCTGATGGCGCAGGCATCGCGCGGCGAAGATGAAACAGCTTGCATCAAGCGTTTCTTTACTGAACTCTTCGGCAAAGATGCCGCGCAGGCGGAAAAATTCTATGCCGAAATCAAAAAGGTTCTGCTCAGCGCCGGGGCGTGCCACATCCCGTACCCCGATTCTCTGCTGCGCCGTACCAAAGTTGAACAGTACGAAGCTCTGCTTGCTGAAGCCAAGGCGCTTGCCGCCCTCGATCCCGCCGACCGTTTCCGTCAGGAATTGACCGTCTGGATGGAGTATCTGGTGCGCTTCAAAAAGTTCTACGATCTTAACGCCGCCAATACGGCAAAGGAGAGCGATGTCGATGAACTCCTTGAATGGATTCATAGCCATCGCGAAACGCGGGTCTTTGTCCATAGCAAATACGATAACTATTTCCGCAGAGTTAAAAAGGTGCTTGCCGAAAATCGGCAGTGGATCCACTTCGATCTGGATTGGGAAAACGAGTATATCAAAAAACACCGCCAGCTTTTGAAATAAAAGCTGGGTGTTTTGCCGCTCCCGCTGGTCGCAGCAAAGTAACTGTATCAAAAAAACGGCGGTTTTCTGGCGGATGGACGGTTTGGTATAAAGGTGTTGCTCCGCCCCCCGGCAGAAATACCGCCGTAAATTTTTTTTCAGGGAGATGCACCAAACAAAAAAAGGTGCATTCCCTATGTATCTCCTTACACGCCTACCACAGCGTCCATACAAATACAATGCAGAAATGCACCATATACGCGAACGCAGTATATGGCACAAAATGCTTTTGTATGGATGCAGGCTGAAATACAATAAGTGGTAGTTTTGTAAGGAGAGCCTTTTTTATGCTATATAATTTTAAAGTCAGAATATATTTTTTATCAGTATTGTTTTTGGCCTTTCAAATTGGTCGGAATATACGATTGTTTCAAATATAGCATCCTTCAGAGAAAAAATCAACCTTATTTGTGAGTTTTTACTCTTTTTAAATGCTTGAAAACCATCTTTATCAAGTGTATATTATCCGAAACATTTGCAAACAGATAAAGGATTTGATGATGAAAAAATGTTTTCTTTTGGTTTTGATGCTGGCAGGGATCGTTTTGTCCGGTGCTGACAGCAGTTTCGATCCGGAAGTTTTTGCCGTCCGCGGCAAAGCCCCTGATTATACCGGCGTTTTTCCGCCCGGAGTCAAGACCATCGCCGTCATCACTCCGGCATCTTACCCCGCGCCCGGTAATTTGCTTGCCGGTGTGAAACTGCTCCGGAAAGCCGGATATAAAGTCAAGGTTTATCCCAATGTTTTGCGTAAACCGGAAGGTGAGAATAAAACCGGCTATGCCGCCATTCCTTTGAAATACCGCATCGCCGATTTTGAAGCCGCCTGGAGCGATATGGAAAACGATATGATCATCTGTTCGCGCGGCGGCCGCGGTACCGAAGATCTGGTTGACAACGTCAACTGGGCGAAGCTCCCGCGCCGCCCGGAACTTTATCTGCTCGGATTCAGCGATGTGACGATGATGGTCAGCTTTATGATTTCCAAGGGCTACGGTCATCCGCTTGCCGGGCCCACCGCCAACAGTCTGCCCGGCTTGACGGTTCCGATCATTCCGGCGATGAAAAAGATGCTCCACGGCGAAGAGCTTTCACTGAAACTCAAACCCTTGAAAGCCGGAGAAGCTTCCGGCAAGGTGGTTGCCGGACTTCTTTCCCGTTACCTCCGGCTGGTTGACGGCAAGTACGGTTTTTCGACGGCGGGTAAGATCGTCGTTATTGAAGGTGTCGGCAACTCCTCAAAATATGTTGCCAAAAGTTTGGATACGCTGTTGGAAAAGGGTTTTTTCAAAGGTGCCGTTGCGGTGGTTTTCGGACACTTTTCCCGCCCGGTCGACCATGGACAGATCAGCATCGAACTGGAAAAGTTCGCCGGAAAAGTTGAAATTCCGGTCTATCGCGGTTTTCCCTTCGGCCATCAGGCGGATAATCTCGTTATCGATTTCACCCGTCCGGCGTTCATTAAAAATAATATCATAACTTTCCCGGAAGTAAAAAAATAAACAAGGAGATCAAATTATGAACTTTCGCTTTTTATCAACCGTCGCTGTGGCTTGCGCCGCAGTATTCACGCTCTGCGCCGCGCCGAAGGATTCCGATCCGGAAGTTTTGAGCACCAAGGGCGGCAAACGCAACTACACCGGCGTCTACCCCAGCCATGTCAAAACGATCGCCGTCGTCACTCCCGGTTCCTATCCCAATCCCAAAAATGCCAACCGCGCGATCAATCTGCTCCGCAAAGCCGGTTACAAGGTCAAAGTTTATCCCAATGTCTTCAACCGCCCCGCAGGCGTGGAGAAAAACCGTTATCTTTCCTGTCCCGTTGAATTGCGCGTGAAAGATTTTGAAGCCGCCTGGAGCGATATGGAAAACGATATGATCATCTGCGCCCGCGGCGGCTGGGGTACTGTTGACCTCGTTGCCAAAGTCAACTGGGCGAAACTTCCCCGCCGTCCCGAACTTTATGTGATGGGTTACAGCGACGTGACTATGCTTCTTACCCATATGTACGCCAAAGGTTACGGCCGTCCGGTCGCCGGTGCCAACATCACCTCTCACCCCGGCTTGGCTCTGGATATCATTCCTGAAATGAAAAAGATGTTCCACGGCGAAGCTTTGAAGCCGATCAAACTGCAGGCATTGGTTCCGGGAGACTTCTCCGGTAAGCCTGTCGCAGGTCTCCTCGCCCGTCTCGCTCTCGCCGTCCGCAGCAACTACGGCATCAGCACCAAAGGCCGGGTCGTCATCATCGAATGTGTCCGCAGTACGCCGGAAAAGATCACTAAAGATTTTGATGAACTGCTCAAAGCCAACTTCTTTGACGGTGCTGCCGGTGTGGTTTTCGGCCACTTCCTGCAGAGCGGAAAAACTGAAGTCATTGACAAGATCCTCGAAGACTATGCCAAAAAGCTGAATGTTCCCGTCTACCGCGGCCTGCCTTTCGGTCACAATTCCAAGCACCTTTCCATTGATTTCGCCCGCGATATCATTGTCAAAGACGGTGTTCTGACCTTCCCCGCTGTCAAAAAATAATTGCAGTACGCAGTAAAAGCAAAAAAAATACCGCCATTTGGCGGTATTTTTTTTGGTTGAACAATGTTTTATTTCAATATTGTATTCACAGCATCAAGCAAATTCTCTGTGATCGGGCAATGCGCTTCAAGAGCTTTGTCGATCTCATTTTCGCCGTAACCGGTTTTGACCAGTACGCATTTACTGCATCCGGCGGCGATCCCGGCGCGCAGATCGGACATACGGTCACCGATCATAGCAGAATTTTCCAAGTCGATATCAAAGGCATGGGCCGCCTGCAGAAGCATACCCGGATGGGGTTTGCGGCAGGAACATTCACCCGAAAAATCTTTGTGGTGCGGGCAATAGTAAAAAGCATCGATCACGCAGTCTGCCCCTTCGGAAAGCAGCATTTTCTGTATTCTTGCGTGGACACTCATCATATCATCGACCGTGTACATCTTGCGGGCGATGCCGGACTGATTGGTGATGGCGATCGCCATAAATCCGGCTTCGTGGATTTTGCGTACCGCTTCGGCACAGCCGGGGATAAGTTCGGTTTTTTCGGGGTCGCACAAATAGGATACTTCGACGTTCACCACGCCGTCGCGGTCAAAAAATATTGCCTTTTTCACCACTCTTTTCCTCCGGTAAAAATTCTTGTATAGGGATTGCCGAAATCGCTTTTCCGCAGTTTTACGGCACATTCTGCCGCGCTTTCACTATCGGGGAAGAGAGCATACAAAGATGAACCGCTTCCGGAGATCTGCACCGCCCACGCGCCGCGTTCCAGTATGAATTTTTTCAGCAGTCTGGACATCGGAAACTTTTCCCACAGCGCAAATGCCAGATCGTTGCGCAAAAGATATTCCCAATCCGCCGTCGACGGGGCGGCAAACGCTTTTTGGTAATCCTCTGCGGTTACTCCGGCATCGCTTCCAATGTGTTTTGTGTCAAGATGCTGATATGCCCACTTGGCACTCACCGGGAAACCGGGGTTGACCAGCAAAATTTCCGGCATTTTTTCCGGAAGTTCAAAATCGATCAGCTTCTCTCCGATCCCTGTTGCCCGCATCGGGCGGCGCTTGAGAAAGAACGGCACATCTGCGCCAAGCTTGACGGCAGAGTCGGCAAGTTCAGCTTCTGTGAGTTTGCCGTAGTGATCATTGAGCATCCGCAGTACCGCGGCGGCATCGGAACTTCCGCCGCCGACACCGGCAGCGATCGGCAGATGTTTTTCAAGCGTGATGTGCCACGCGGGAGTTATTCCGGCGCGTTCAGCATAGCTTTTTGCGGCGCGCACCGCCAGATTTTTTTCGGCAGGCACGTCAGAAAACATCGCGCATTCAAAGGTGATCCCGGCGTTGCCGCTTTCGTACAGCGCAACCTTATCCGCCGGATGTTTCAGCGGATAAAAGATGGTGTCCAATTCATGGTAACCGTCCGGACGGCGGGCGGTCACCTTCAAACGCAGATTGATTTTACCGCCGGCATCGGCGGAGCTGAGCAGTTTCATTTGCCGACTTTGATGCTGTATTTTTCAGCATATTTGCGGGCTTCGGCTTCGATGTCCAGAGCCAGCTTGAGGGCGTTGAGACCGGCGGTACCGGAAACTTTGGCATCGCAGACTTTGCCGGAATCTTTGCTGGCGCGAACGGCGAGGATGAAGTCATTCAACTCATCGGCGAGCGCATTCTTTTCGCCGAGCGTGACCGCTTCATTGGCAACTTCGCCGTCTTTGATGGTCGCCACGGTACCGGTGTGGTTGCCGTAGTCCATAGTGATGCAGCGGTCATCCTGGAAGATCTGCACTGTACGTTCCGGATTCAAGCTCACGCGGCTGGCGGTGACCATCGCCACGCTGCCGTTGACAAACTTGATGCGGGCGGAAACCATATCTTCGGTGTCGGAAAGCACCGGAATACCGAGGACATCGATTTTTTCAACTTCAGAATCAATGAGGTGCAGAACCAGATCCAGATCGTGGATCATCAGATCAAGGATGACGCTGACTTCAGTACCGCGGCGGTGCATACCCGGGCGGGCAGGGGGGTAGGCAGCCATACGTTTGGCTTCGATACAGCGGACATTGCCGGGGAGGGTATCGATGTAGTCGGTCGCCTGATTGAATCGTTCAGTGTGTCCGACTGCGAGGACGACATTGGCGGCTTTTGCGGCATTGACCATATTGACCGCTTCATCCAGAGTGGCGGCGATCGGTTTTTCAACCAGAACGTGTTTGCCCATCTCCATAAGCGGGATGGCGGTGGCGGCGTGGTAGGTGGCGGGAACGGCAACGCTCAACGCATCACATTCAGCGGCAAGTTCCTGCCAGGTGGAAAAGACTTTCAAACCGAATTCAGCACCGACTTTAGCGGCAGATTCCGCTGAAACGTCAAAGATACCGACCATTTCGGCATTGGGGTTCTGGGCGTAGAGGCGGGCGTGATGACGGCCGAGGGCTCCGGTGCCGATGACACCGACTTTGATTTTTGCAGTATCTGCCATGGTGAAAACCTTTCTCAATATATATTAAAGACGATACACTTTCTTAATATACACCACTTTTTTGAATAAAAACAGGGCAAATTCACTTTTTTTTATGGCGAATAAGCAAAAAGTGGTTTATATTATATAAAAAAAGAAATTTCTATTGCTTTTGGAGGTCTATTATGGGAAAATGTGTCTACTCTCGGATTTTGTTGAAACTCAGCGGTGAAACGCTCAAAGGTGATCTTGAACACGGCTACGATCCGCAAAGCTGCAATAAAGCCGCCGCCCGTATCAAAACCATTATCGATCGCGGCGTGCAGGTCGCACTGGTCGGCGGTGCCGGAAATATCTGGCGCGGCGGCCGCGCCGGAAAGATGATGAGCGGCGTCAATGCCGGCAAAAT
>JAZOMB010000034.1:0-41732 GCA_045653515.1 Victivallaceae bacterium
GGCTACGATCCGACTTTGAAGAAGTAGGTGACGTGACCGTATTTCTGGGTTTCGCTGACCGCCAGCTGTTTGACTTTGGTGGCGCAGAGATATTCGTCCATAGTTTCGGTGATTTCGGGGGGATTGACCAGATAGAGTTTGGGGGCGTGGAGGTCGCCGTCATACTCCATCATACCGGCGTACATAACGTCGGGGCGATTGCCGCGGTCGAATTTGTCAAAATCGTCACCGCTTTCAAAGGCGGCGGTGATCTCCAGCGCGCGGTCGCCGCGGAAGTTGAAGAGAACGACAGAGTCGCCGTCTTTCATCGCGCCGACGGGGTTGGTGCCGTCTTCGCTGATGACGAAAGCGGGGAGATCCTGGTCGATGGCGCCGGTGCGTTCACGCAGAGTGGTGACCGCTTCGGTGGCGGATTTGAAAAATTCGCCTTTGCCGAGGACGTGGGTGTCCCAGCCGCGTTTGACCATATCCCAATCGGCGCCGTAACGGTCCATAGTGATGACCATACGGCCGCCGCCGGAAGCGATGCGGTAATCTTTGCCGGTGGCGGAGATCTCAGCGAGCTTGGCTTCGAGGGGGTTGAGATATTCCATTGCGGAAGTTTCGGGGACGTCGCGGCCGTCGAAGAGTGCGTGGACGCGGACAACTTTCACATCAGCTTTGGCGGCGTTGTCCAGCATCGCGAAAAGGTGGGCGATATGGCTGTGGACGTTACCGTCGGAAACCAGACCGATGAGGTGCAGTGCGGAATTTTTTTCTTTGACATTGGCGATGAGTTTGTTCCAGACTTCGCCTTCAAAGAGTTTGCCGGAAGAGACCGCTTCGCCGACCAGCTTGGCGCCCTGAGAGAAGACTCTACCGGAACCGATGGCGTTGTGGCCGACTTCGCTGTTGCCCATATCATCGTCGGAGGGCATACCGACAGCGGTGCCGTGGGCTTTGAGTCTGGTGGTCGGATTTTCAGCCATCAGGGCATCGAGGACGGGGGTGTTGGCGCGGACGACGGCATCGCCGTCAGCGTATTTACCGAAACCGACGCCGTCGAGGATCGCGAGGACGACCGGGCCGCGGCGGGGATTGAATTTGCTGTTTTTTTCCAATGCGTTCAACATAGTATATTTTCCTTGATAAAATTATTTGTGATGGCCGGTTTTGCCGACAACGCCGCGCGGGCTGTTTTCACAAAAGTCGATAAATTCCTGAACTACCGGGATCCGGGGAAGTTCCTGTTTGATTTTTTCCAGAGCGTTGGTGAAGGAAAGTTCACTGCGGAAATAGATGCGGTGCAGCTGTCTGATCACGGAAATGGTTTCGCTGTCAAATCCGCCGCGCTGCAAACCGATCTTGTTGATCGTGGACGGACCGCCATTGCGGCCTTCAGCCACCATAAACGGCGGGACGTCTTTGGAGAAGGCAGAGGAACCGGAGATGATGGTGTAACGTCCGACGCGGCAGAACTGATGGATCGCCACCAGACCGGAAAGGATCGCGTGATCCTGGATTTCAGCATAGCCGCCGGTGACCGAACCATTAACATAGATGACATGGTTTCCGACTTTGCAGTTGTGGGCGACGTGGCTGGTCGCCATAAAGAGGCAGTCGCTGCCGATGATGGTTTTGGTTCCGGGTTTGGTACCGCTGTGGACAGTAGTGGCTTCGCGGAAAACGTTGCGGTCGCCGATTTCGACATAGGTCACGGCGCCCTCTTCAACGGCGTGATCCTGAGCGGGCTGACCGATGGCGGCAAAGGGGTGGAGGACATTGTTTTCGCCGAGGGTGGTGTAGCCGTCGACGTTGCAATGCGCGATAAGGCGGGTGCCGTTACCGAGTTTCACATTGGGGCCGACATAGCAAAGCGGTCCGATTTCAACATCTGCTCCGAGAATGGCTCCGTCCATAACAACACTGGTAGGATGAATTTTAGCCATAGTCTTTTTCCTTATAATATGTTTTTGGTTAAAAAAATTCTGTCATCTATATACTATATCATCAAAAATGCGTTCCGGCAAGTGGTTTTACTTGTAAAATTTGATTTGCTGCGTTACTTTATAGATATGACAAAGATCGATACAACAAATTTCCGGGTCGTGCTGGTGCTTGACCGTTTGCGCAGCGCCCACAATACCGGCAACATATTCCGCATCGCCGAAGCTCTGAATGCAGAGATCGCCGCCTGCGGATATACCCCTTTCCCGCCTCATCCGAAGCTGGAAAAGACCGCTATGGGAAGTGACAAAATGGTGAAGTGCCGCCATTTTGAAACTTCGCTCGAAGCGGTTGAAACCTTGCGTAAAGAGGGGGTCAGGATGGTGCTCGCCGCCGAACCCGGCGGCAGCGGCGCCTGGGAGATGGAGTATGAGTTCCCGCTGGCGATCGTTCTGGGTAATGAAGCGCTGGGGGTGGCTGAAGAGACGTTGAAAGTTGTAGATGGTATTGTTTCTCTGCCTATGCTCGGAGAGAAAGCATCAATAAATGTTGGCAATGCCGCCGCCGCCATAATGTATGCGGTCGCGGCGAAAAACGGAATTGTGAAATGAAGATCAAACTTTTGGGAAAAAATCTGGATGATATCCGCCCGTTGCTGGCTGCCCGGAATCTGGAAGAGAGTGCTGACGGCGCCGAAGCGGTGATAACTTACGGCGGCGATGGCGCGTTGCTCGGTGCAGCAAGAGATTTTTCCGATCTGCCGATACTGGCGCTCCGGGATGCGGCGACCGCGCCGACCTGTCCGTTGCATGAAGCAGCTTTGGTGCTTGACCGTTTTATTGCCGGAGAGTTGAAGCAGACTGTTCTGCCCAAGCTTTGTGCGGCAAGTGCTTCCGGCGTGCTTTTCGGCATCAACGATCTTTTCCTGCACAATATCAACCGCACCTCTTCATTGCGGTTCCAGGTGAAAATCGATGGCGAACTTTACGCTCCGGAAGTGCGGGGTGACGGCGTGTGTCTTTCCACCGTCCACGGCAGTTCCGCTTATTACCGTTCCATTACCGGCGGGATGTTCCGGGTCGGTATGGGATTGGCGTTCAGCCACGCCAATGCGGACATCGACCATCTGATACTCGATTGTGCTTCGGTGGTGGAGTTGACCATCATCCGCGGGCCGGGAATGGTGATCGCCGACAACGATCCAACGCATTTGCAGCTGGAAAACGGCGAAAGTGTGGTCTTCCGCACTTCGGATAAAACAGCAACGATTTACGGATTGGAAGGCTTTATGTGCGGAGCCTGCAGGAAAATCCGTCACGGAATGTAATTTTTCTATACAGAATCAAGGAGTTATATAAAATGATTATTGTTACCGGTGGAGCCGGATTGATCGGCAGTTCAATGGTTTGGCAGCTCAACCGTGCCGGAATCGACGATATCCTTATCGTCGATCACCTGGGCAATACGACCGACAAGTGGAAAAACCTCGCCCCGCTGCGCTATGACGATTACCTTGAACGTGATGCGTTTCAGGAAAAACTTTTGCGCGGCGACTTCAACGGTGCCAAAATCGATGGTGTCTATCACTTCGGCGCCTGTTCGGCAACCACCGAACGCGATGCCACCTATCTGGTCGAAAACAACTTCCGCTATACCGCTATGCTCGCGGAGTTCTGTATCCCCCGCAATATAAGAATGCTTTATGCTTCCAGCTGTGCCACCTACGGCGACGGCAGCTGCGGCTACAAAGATGATGAAGATACCATCGAAAATCTCCGCCCGCTCAATATGTACGGTTACAGCAAACAGATGTTCGACCTCTGGGCGAAGCGGCGCGGCTACCTCAAACATCTGGTCGGCTGCAAATTTTCCAACATCTACGGCCCCAATGAACGCCACAAAGCCAATATGAGAAGCGTGGTGATGCGCAGCTGGGAACAGATCACCGCCACCGGCTGTATGGAACTTTTCCGTTCCTACAAAAAAGAGTACGCCGACGGCGAACAGCTCCGCGACTTCCTCTATGTGAAAGATGCTGTGGCGATGGTCGAGTTCCTTTTCAACAACCCCAAAGCCGCCGGATTGTACAATGTCGGCAGCGGCAAGGCGGAAAGCTGGAACAAACTGGTCAACGCCGCATTCACCGCACTCGGCAAACCCTGCAATATCAAATATATCGATATGCCCGAATCTCTGCGCGACCGTTATCAGTACTACACCTGCGCTGAAATCGGCAAACTGCGTGTGCTCGGCTATGACCGCGACATTATGAGTCTGGAAGATGCGGTGCAGGATTATCTGGTCAACTATCTGGAACTTGGACGGTATCTCGGCGATGAGTAATTTCCGCCGTAGCGGCAACGGGATTGCCGGAAAAGTTCTGGAACACGCCTGTCGGATCATCGGCGGCTGTGACAATGGAGAGATCACACTTGATGATGCGGTGGACACGCTTCCGGAAGATTGCCGGAGGATCGTGGAGCATCTGCTGTTCAACTTTTACCGTCAGCGCAAAGTGGTGCGCCGGGAGCTGAACAAGTTTATCCAGCGTCCGCCGTCACCGAAGGTGATGACCCTGCTCACAGCGGCCGCCGTCCAATGCCGTTTTCAAAGCGGTATCAGTCCGGAATCGGCGGTCAATGTGGCGGTCGATGCGGCAAAGGCGCTTCACGCGGATAAGTTTGTCAATGCAGTACTGCGGAAGTTTCTCCGCAACGAGCCGCCAACGGAGAGCCGCCCGTCCGATATCCTGCCTGATGCGATCTACCGCCGTTGGCTGAAACGTTTTTCCAGAGAAGAATTGCAAACGCTTACCAAATTATTTACCCATGAAGCTGATTTTACCTACCGCATCCTGCCGGGATTTGAAGCGGTCGAAGGCAGTTCCAATGTCAGTGCTTGGGGAAATTTCAAATTCGCTTCTGCGCCTGCGGCGGCGGTGCTGGCTTCTGAAAGTTTGAAGTCAGGGGGATTTTACATTCAGGATCCGGCGACCAGTTTTGCTGTTTCATTGGCGGCAGAGGATGCGCCGAAAGCAAAGAAAGTGCTTGACCTCTGTGCGGCTCCCGGTGGTAAAACTTTGATGCTTGGCGAGTTGTGCGCTCCGGAGTGCCGGGTCGTCGCCGCCGATATCAGCTCCAGACGGCAGCAGCGGACGAAGGAGAATTTCGTTCAGCGCGGCCGCCGTTATGAAGTTATTACCGCTTCACCTGATGAGCTTTACGGTCAGTATGATATCATCCTTGCCGATATGCCCTGTTCCAATACGGGGGTGTTCCGCAAACGGCCCGATGCACTCTGGCACTTCAGCGAAAAGAAGCTGCAGGAGATCAGCAGTATTCAGCACGAGATCGTCAAGTCAGCGTTGAAACTTCTCGCTCCGGGCGGCATAATCATTTTGAGTACCTGCAGTATCGAACCTGAAGAAAACGAAGAGCTGGTGAAGTTTTTCTGTTCTCTGGATGAGAGATTGCAGTGTGAAGCACAGCAGACCATCCTGCCTGATTCTGAACACGACGGTGCTTTCGCCGCCCGCATCCGTCTCCGCGGGTGATAAAAAAATACCGCCGTCAGGCGGAAAAACGAAAAACTACCTCAAAAGAGCGGGGCGATGTGAACTTATGTTCACGCTCCTTCCCCGCTCTTTTAAAGTCAGCGCGCATGAGGGCCCGCCGCCCACCGTTTACAAAGTCACCTCTGCAACAACGGGGAAGTGGTCGCTGGAAGCAAAGCCGTTTTTGAAGTCGTCAATAACTTTGAAAGATTTTACTTTGACGGCGTTTTTATTGACGAAAATGTAGTCGATGGGAACCGTCATTTTGCGTTTCGCCGGATCCGCCTGATATCCATGAAAGGTTTGCCTGGGGCCGGGGAGAACTTTTTCAGCAACGTTGCGGGCATCCGCCATAAAATCGGTGACGGTTTTGTAGATCTTGTTATCAGGACGGGCGTTGAAATCGCCGGTCAGGATACAGGGACAGTCGGGAGCGAGTTTTTTCAGATAGTCGATGATAAGTTTGACGCCGTTTTCGCGGGCCGCCTGGCTTTTGTGGTCGAGATGGGTATTGACAAAGACGAACTTTTTGCCGCTGGCCTTATGGGTGAAATATCCCACCGTAAATATACGCGGGCAGGCGCTGTTCCAGCTTTTGGAACCGGAAACAGTTGGAGTTTCGGAGAGCCAGAAGGTTTCTGTTTTCTGCAGTTCCAGAACTTCCGGATCGTAAAAAATGGTGGAGTATTCTGAATTTTTGGTGTTGTCACGGGGCCGACCGATCACCTTGTAACCGATGGATGTGATGGTTTTAATATGGTACTGCTGGGCTTCCTGAGTGCCGAAAATGTCAAATTTTTCAGCCTTGAGAAGTTCCAGACAGCGGGCGGCGCGTTTGTTCCAGCCGTTGTTGGGCAGGTCGCGCGAGGTGTTCGTACGCACATTGTATGAGGCGACTTTCAATGTCGCAGGGGCGGCCAGGAGGGATGAGAGAAGCAATCCGCCCAGCAGAACGGAAATGATCGAAGCAGTTTT
The DNA here is from genome assembly GCA_045653515.1 of Victivallaceae bacterium. Taxonomy (GTDB): domain Bacteria; phylum Verrucomicrobiota; class Lentisphaeria; order Victivallales; family Victivallaceae; genus UBA1784. Next base: position 6,455 of record JAZOMB010000034.1, read on the forward strand.
CATTTTTTATTGTCCTTTTTCTCTTCTTTTTTGAAAGATTTGTCGGGAACCATCTGGACGTTGCCTTCGCTGTGGAGAGTCTCTTCGCGCAAATTGCCCCGGATGAGGTCGCTGTATTGGATCCTGCCGTCACTGCGCAGCGAAGCGCGGCGCGGTGCATCAGCGGTGATCACGACATCGGCAGTTTTCACGGTGTAGATGGCGGTGTCGCCCTCGGCACGGATGGTTTTTCCGTTTTTATCGCGGTTGATGAGAATAACATTGTTTTTGCAGACGACACGTTGAAGTTCAACACCGTTGGAGAGCGCGATCTTTGACGGCGCGGCATTTTCTTTGATTTCGATATCAAAGGGATCGGCATCCGGATCATCGGGGATCGCAGCGGGTTTTGCAGGCTGATTTTCGGGAACCTGCGGTGCAGTGCCGGTGTAAACGAACATATCACGGCAGAATAATTCGCTGTTATCCTCTTTCAAATAGACATCTTTATGGAACTCGGAACGGTTGGTTTCCATATCGCTCATAGCGTGTTCAGTTTTCAGGGTGCGCGGTTTGCCCTGAGTATTGCCCTTGGGGGTGCCGGGGAAGCTGTTGGCGACAACTTTGCCGTCGCAGATGATGCGGATAAGCTGAATATCTCTGGTGGCGAACATTCCGGGCTTCTGGCTGGTGTCGGGCGGCAGTTCTTTGAACAGAAGCGTCATAAGTTCAGTGGCAAGATCGCTGGATTGATCTTTCATATAGACGTTGCCCGAAGCGATGACTTTGGTCAGGGTCTTATTGCCGGAACTGCGGCCGCCGAGAGCGACCCCGCTGTTTTTCTTTCCGCTATTTGCCGCTTTGCGGTAAATCGAATCTTTGAGGAAGAGGTCGAGTCGGTCGCAGTCGAGGGTATCGCCCTGATGGTTGACTTTGACATTTTCACGGAAGATGAGTTTGTCTGTATGATAATCGAGATCGCACTGGTTGGAGGTGATCACGGTGGGAACCGGTTCGGCGGTATTTTTCTTTGCCGCATTGGGGGCGGTGCTGTCAGCTTTGGCAATGGTGACGATCTTCACATTTCCGTCGCAGTGGATGCGGTCAAGCTCCTGCGAACCACTCACGGGAGAAAATTCCTGTCCGGCAGAGTTTTTGCTGTCGGCGGCTTTGGCGTTTTTGGTCTGCTTGAGGAAAACCTCCATACGGTCGCAGTTTATGGTGGCATCGGTGTCTTTGACGACGACATTGCCGGTGAAGATATTCAAATTGGCATCACCGTCAAAGTCCGCGCGGTCGGAAACGATGGTGCGGGCGGCACGGGAAACCTTGCTGATCTTCTGATATTCGACGATTTTGCATTTGCCTTTGACGAAAGCTTTGCGGGAGAAGCGGAGCAGTTCGATGCGTTCTCCGGTGAGGATGTAATTGTCCTGCGCCAATTGCGGAAGTTTATCGGGATCGGTGAGAATGATCAGACCGCTGTCAAGATCGTAATCAAGATGTTCGCATTTTGCCACCTGAAGCGATCCTGAAGTGTTGTTTTCCGGGCGGCGGGTGAATACCACTTCACCGTCGGCAAGCACGCGGGAGATGCCTTTGAGCATAGCGCTGCTGTCGCCGGTATCAGTTTTTTTGCCGGCGGAGGATTTTTTCTGTTCAGACTGTGATTTGAGGAAGATCGTAAGCCGGTCGCAACTCAGGGTGGTCATACCGTCGACGACCTTCACGTTTCCGATGAGCATCAATTCATTGTTGGCCATATCCATCCGCAGTGAGTCGGCGGTTGCGGAAACGGTGGTGTACTTTGCAGGCATCGGCAGTTGTCCTGGGATGATTTCGCGCGGATCGCTGTCATCACGGCGGGCGATGATCTGGACATCGGAGTTGATCTCCAGCTCTTTTTTGTTCAAATCAGAACGGAAACCGATACCGTCCAAATCGAATGTTGGCGTACGCATCTTTACTTCATTGCTGCTGGAAACGACATTGGTTTTGCGGTCGAAACGGCAGCGCGGGGTGAAGATGACCGCTTCGCTGGTGAGGTAGCGTTTTTTCCAGAACTGCACCACATCCGGGAGTTTCGCATCAAGCGGATAGATTTTTTCCATCCAGCCGTCGGGGATCTTGTCTACGTCAACGTTGTCGACCAAGCGGTCGATCAGGGTGTTTTTGCCGGAGAGCAGAAGCGAACGGCGGTTGCCGTTGTCGGCAAAGATGACAAATGCCAGTTTACCTTTCTGATAGACGGGGATCTTGACATTGCCGAGTTCAAAATCCCGTATCGGGTCGGCGGCGATGACACCGGCAGGAATTGCCAATGCAAGATACAGCAATAATAAGTGTAAAAATTTCTTCATCCTCGATACCGTTTCAAACTAACTGATAAAATTTTCTTTCTGCGCCCCCGCAGGGGATATTGGACAAACCGCTTCCGGGTGGTCCGGAAGCGGCAAGTCTTACTTTATGTAAATCAATACTGGAGATCGTGGATAGCTTTGACCTGGATCAAAGTTTCACGGATCTGATCGAAGTCCAGAGAATTGGGGCCGTCTGACCACGCTTCAGCCGGACGGGGGTGAACTTCCGTGAAGAGTGCGTCGATACCGACCGCCGCCGCCGCGCGGGCCAGCGGCAGGACAAACTCTTTGCGGCCGCCGGACGCATTGCCCAGACCGCCGGGAAGCTGGACGGAGTGAGTGGCATCGAAGACCACCGGAACTCCCATGGAACGCATAGTCATCAAACCGCGCATATCGACTACGAGGTTGTGGTAGCCGAAGCTGCTGCCGCGTTCGCAGAGCATAACATTGTTATTGCCGGTGGAGCGGACTTTTTCCACGACGCCCGCCATATCTTCCGGCGCCATGAACTGACCTTTTTTGATATTGATGGGCAAACCGGTTTTGCCGCAGGCTACCAGAAGATCGGTCTGACGGCAGAGGAAAGCTGGGATCTGGAGCAGATCGACCACTTCAGCGGCGCGGACAGCTTCGGCGCTTTCGTGGACATCGGTCACGACGGGGATGTTGAAGTGATCTTTGACCGACTGCAGAATGGCCAGACCTTTGTCGATGCCCAGACCGCGTTTGGAGTTGATGCTGGAACGGTTCGCCTTGTCATAAGAGGCTTTGAAAACGTACTGGATATCCAGTTCACTGCACAGACCGATGAGATATTCGGCGATCTCCAGACACATTTTTTCAGATTCAGCAACGCAAGGTCCGCCGAGCAGAAGCAGTTTGCCATTGCCGGCGACGACAGAATTTCCAATTTTGATTTCCATAAATAATATACCGGATAAATGTTTGTTTTATTGATTACTGCTGACCTCTGCCAGCAATTCGTCGAAAATAATGGGCGCGGTGCCGATCTTGCCGACCACCACACCTGCGGCGCGGTTGGCAAGTTCAGCTGCCTGGCGGACATCGCAGCCGGTGGCAAGCGCCAGCGTGCAGACCGCCGCCACCGTGTCTCCGGCACCCGAAACGTCAAAAACTTCGCGGGCGCGGGTCGGAATGACCTGCGGCGCACCGTCGGCAGGGAAGAGCATCATACCTTGAGAAGCCAGAGATATCAGCAGGTTTTCCGGCTGCCAGATCTCAAAGATCTTTTCGGCGGCGCGGAGCAGGGCCTGATCTTCCGCCGGAGTTGCGGCGGGGCCGGGATCGTTGATACCGGCGAGGGCAAACGCTTCACCGCGGTTGGGTTTGAGCAGAGTCAACCCTGCGACCGGAGTAACGCCGCCGGCCTTGGGTTTGGGGTCAAGCATAGTGAATATCTGATGTTTGCGCGCCTCTTTGATGATCGGTTTGAGCATATCAGCGCACAGAACACCTTTGGCATAATCGTCAAAAATAACCGCATCGATCTCATTTTTGCGGATGAGATTGATGACTTTCCGTACGAGTTTGTCTCTTACATCTTCGGGGATGGGGGCGGTGTCTTCAAAGTCGGCGCGCAGAAGCTGCTGGGCACCGGCGACCACGCGGCACTTTTCCGTGGTGCGGCGGTCGTTGGAACGGATGATGCCGGAAACATCGGAACCGTACTCTTTGAGCAGGGAGATGACCTCACGTCCGGCGGCATCATTGCCGACGATACCGAACGCCTTGGCGTGGCCGTGCAGAGTTGCAAGGTTGCGGATGACGTTGGCAGCGCCGCCGGGGCAGCAGCTGCGGCGGCGGACATCGACCACCGGGACCGGAGCTTCCGGAGAGATGCGGTTGACTGCGCCCCACAAATAGGCATCAAGCATAATATCGCCGATCACGGCGACCCGTCCGGCAGAGAAGCGGTTCAATGCCGAAATATCATTATTTATTTTTTCCGTCACGGAGTGTTCCCCCATTGGTTTGTTTCAGAAGCGTGTTGACATAGCGGGATGTATCGAGCCGGTTTTCTTTCGAATAGCTCCGGCCTTTTGCCAACTGAGATACGACCTTGTACAGCTCTTTAACGGTCCATTTGACTTTGGCTACTTCATCTGGTGTCATCCGGTCGCCTTCGCTACGCATATAGCGGGCGAAGCGGTCGAGGACATCGGAGATCAATTGTTTTTCCATCAGGATGAGATTGTCTTCCCCGCCTGCGGAATTTTTTCCGGAAATGGCATCGCACCGCGCCCGGGTCTGGTCAAAAAGCACCAGCAGATCGTTCCGTTCAGCTTCTTCTGCCATCAGATTTTCGTTCCGCATTGCCAACGGGATGACCGCAGCCAGAGTAGCTTCGGCGATGATGATGAGAATGAACAGAAAAACAGCCAGAACAGCGACATAGTTTTTCCGGTATTCAGCGGTGAATTTTATTTTTTTTCCAGCCACTTTGGAATGATCCTTGAGTAGAGATTGATTATTCCGCCCAGTCGCCGATGATCTGCCAATTTGACTTCTCAGCGTATTCGCGCAAGGCGGGGACGGGCATCACGGCGATGGGTTTTCCGACAACTTTGAGCAGCGGAAGGTCATCGGCGGAGCTGCCGTAGTAGGCTACTTCATCCGGGGTGATGCCGTAACGTTCGCAGATGCGGCCGAGCTGGAAAATTTTACCGATACCGACAGCGCAGGCGTCGGCGGGAACATCGGTGAGAGCATCATTTTTGATGGTGCTGGCGGTGGCGATGAAATCGGAAACGCCGCAGTGCAATGCGACATAGTAGGCGTTGGCGGTGTCGATCGAAGAGATGAATGCCACGCTTTCACCTTTGCGGATAAGCTGTTTGATGTAATCAAAAGCGGCCTGACGGATGGCGGGTTTGATCTTCTCTTCAAAGTGTTTGCCGGTGATCTTCATTACTTCCGGCTTGCTTTTTCCGGTGAATTCGGCAAGCAGGAAGCGGGCAAATTCGCAACCGTTGACAGTACCGGCTTCGATTGCCTGCTGAAATTCTGCGGCGCGGGCGGCGGCATCGGCGGGCGCAAGGCCCTCTTTGACCGCAAACTCTTTCCAACTGACATTGCAATCAAGGTTCAGTACCGTGTTGTTGACGGCAAACAAATGCAGTTTAGTCATAATATATTCTCCATAGTGAAAATTGTTATACAACTATCAAATATAACACATATTAGTCAAAAATACCAGTTTTTTCTGCCGATATAGTTGAAAAATTGCAGTTTTGGTGGTCTATTATAGTGATATTCAATGTAAAACATTAGAGTCAAACATAAAAATAAAGGAAAAAATTATGGCTGAAATCACCTGGAGTCTGATGCATCCGACACCGTTGGATGTCGATTACATGAAGCTGGTCGTCGCGAACGCCCCGAAGTATCGCGTTGACAGCTTTGAAATCTGTGCCGATTGCCACACCAACCTCGGCGGTATGGACGGTCTTACCGACTATGCCGACTTCCCTGTTACCCACAAGTCCATCGACCTTGCCGGTATCGAAGCCAACCGCAAAAAATTGCGCGAAGTTCTGGCTGTCGCCCACTCCATCAATAAACCGGTCTACTACTGGCACCGCGAAGCGATGGTTCCCGCTGGTCTGCTGACCGATCGCCCCGACCTGCTCGATTCCAACGGCGAATTCGACCTGCTCGGCAAAGCTTACGAAGATCTGCTCCGCTACAAAATCGACAGCAGCTTCAAGAGCGTTCCCGAACTGGACGGTCTGGTGCTGACCCTTACCGAAGCTACCTACTCGGTCATCCATAACTCCAATAAAGAGAAATATCCGCCGCAGAAGGTGGTCGAACACATCGTCCGCATCTTCGCTTCTGAATTGGCGGCGCGCGGCAAACGCTTCATTCTCCGCTCCTTCGGCTCCATCGCCCAGGACTACGAAGATATCATCGGCGGTGCCCGCGGCGCGGCGTTGGAATACGGCTTTGAAATCGAAACCAAGATCACGCCGTATGACTTCGATCCGTTCCTGCCGATCAACCCCTTCCTGCGCAGCGTTCCGGGTGCCACTCTCGGCGCCGAATGTGACTGCCTGGGCGAATTCCTCGGTGCCGGTAAACTCCCCGCGGAAAATGTCGAAAACATCGTCAAGTATGTCCGCACCGGACAGGCCGCCGGTGTTGACCGTTACGCCATCCGTATCGACCGCGTCGGCAACAACATCTTCGAATGCTACGAGATCAACCTCTATGCCTACGAACGGGCGATCGACGATCCCAACGTTACTGCCGAAGATATCCGTAAAGAGTGGTTGGAAATGCACGCTCCGGCTTCCGCCCGTGAAGCGTTCTACAAGCTTGGTATCGACGGTTTCCGGATGATCGAACGCAACAACTTTATCGACGGACACGTCATCTTCCACACTTTCCCGCTTCAGAAGATTTTGAAATATGTCAAGGCGGCGTTTGTCCCCGCATTTTTCAAGAACGGCGTCAGCTTGAAGAACGGCGAAGGCGTCTGGTCCGTATTATATAATAAGAGTACTCCGGGACGCGATGCCATCGTTCGCGAAAAAGAGGAAGCTGTTGCCATTGCCGATGCCGGTTTGGAACTGCTGAAATCTCTGCCGCGTGAAGCCGGTTGGGAAAAAGAGTACGAATGGCGCGAAAGATTGTGGGACAATGCCACCAAAATCACCCGCACCTTCCTTGAATATATGCGCGTGATGGCGGCTTACTTCGACTCCATGGAAGCCGGCGATCCGGAAGGCAAGGTATTCCGTGCCGCCGCTGCCGAAGCCCGTGAACGGCTCCAGGCTATGGCAAAATATCCGTTGGAAGAGCCCGTTCCCACCAAGACGGCATTCATCAACGGTATCGAACAGCATCTTTTCCGCGGCAAACGCGAACTCGAAGAAATCTATATGCAGCCGACCTATGTCATTACCAAGGTTCTGGAAACGGAATATGAGGCTGAATTCAAGGCCCGCAAAGAGTTCGGCGCAGGAGCTTACGATCTGATCCTCTGCGGCGGTCTGGTCGATGAATGGCGTATCGCCCGCTATATGCACTCGGCCCACTCCTCGGTGGAAAACGGCTATCAGATCCGCTGGGCAGGCAATACCGTCTTCCCGAACGGCTTCCTCGATATGGAGCTTGCCCGTCCCGCTGATGCCTGTGCGTTGTATGTCTGGGGCGATACGGAAGAGACCTCTGACTTCATCTGTACCGTCGACGGCGTTGCCAAACAGTACAAGTTTGATGCCGACGGCTGCTGCCGTATCGAACTGGCTGCCGGTGCCGAAAAGGTCAAAGTGCGCCTCGAAAAGGCTCCCGGAGTCTACTATCCCCGCTTCCGTGCGGTCGGAGTCAAGAACTGACGGAGTTCATTCAGAACCGGGCAGGGCATCGCTTCTGCCCGGTTTTTTGTCTTGAAAAAAACACCTGATTTATGCTTTTTTACCCGAAAATACAGAAAAAATCAAAAAAAATGCAAAAAAAATCAAAAAACGATTTGCAAAATGGGTAGGTCTCGTGTATATTAGGTGCTGTTCCATGTACGACATGCTTGATGATGCGGCTCGTGAGTGGAATTAAAAAATTGCCCGGGTGGCGGAATTGGCAGACGCGTATGGTTGAGGTCCATATGGAGCGATCCTTGGGGGTTCAAGTCCCCCCTCGGGTACCACTTTTGTGAAATGCCTGCATAGCTCAGTCGGTAGAGCACATCCTTGGTAAGGATGAGGTCTCCGGTTCAAGTCCGGATGCAGGCTCCATTATTTATATGTGAGTATCTGGTAAGGTAACCAAAGAAAACTTGTCAGGAGGACAAAATGGCTAAAGAAAAATTCGAAAGAACAAAGCCGCACTGCAACATCGGTACCATCGGTCACGTTGACCATGGTAAAACCACTTTGACCGCTGCTATCACCATGTGCATGGGAAAGAAATTCGGCGGCGAAGTTCGTAACTACGACGAAATCGACAACGCCCCGGAAGAAAAGGCTCGTGGAATCACCATCAACACCTCTCACGTTGAATACGAATCCGCTGCCCGTCACTATGCTCACGTCGACTGCCCGGGACACGCTGACTATGTTAAGAACATGATCACCGGTGCTGCTCAGATGGACGGTGCGATCCTCGTTATCGCCGCCACCGACGGCCCGATGGCTCAGACCTACGAACACGTTCTGCTCGCCCGCCAGGTCGGCGTGCCCGCCATCGTCGTGTTCATGAACAAAGTCGACCAGCTCGATGACCCCGAACTGCTCGAACTCGTCGAAATGGAAATCCGCGACCTGCTCAGCAAGTACGACTTCCCCGGCGACGACACCCCGATCATCCCGGGTTCCGCTCTCAAGGCTGTCGAAGCCGAAGGCGATCCCGCGAACCCCGATACCAAACCGATCTTCGATCTGATGGACGCTGTCGATGCCTTCATCCCGCAGCCCGCCCGCGATACTGACAAACCCTTCATCATGCCGATCGAAGACGTGTTCAGCATTGAAGGCCGCGGTACCGTGGTCACCGGTCGTGTTGAAGCTGGTATCATCAAAGTTGGTGACGAAGTCGAAATCGTCGGTATCAAAGATACCACCAAGACCACCGTTACCGGCGTTGAAATGTTCCGTAAGCTGCTGGATCAGGGTGAAGCCGGTGACAACATCGGTTGCTTGCTCCGCGGTACCAAGAAAGAAGACGTCTCCCGCGGTCAGGTTCTGGCCAAGCCGGGCAGCATCACCCCGCACACCAAGTTCAAAGGCGAAATCTACGTCTTGAGCAAGGAAGAAGGTGGTCGTCACACCCCGTTCTTCAATAACTATCGTCCCCAGTTCTACTTCCGTACCACCGACGTCACCGGTACCATTACCCTGGCCGAAGGTACTGAAATGGTGATGCCCGGCGACAACACCTCAATCACCGTTGAGCTGATCGCCCCGATCGCTATGGAAAAAGGACTTCGCTTCGCTATCCGTGAAGGCGGCCGTACCGTCGCTTCCGGTCGTGTTACCGAAGTTATTGAATAACACTGAGGGTAATACCCGCTAGTGAATCGGTCCCGAACCGCCGGTATCGACGGTTCGGGATAATCTGTAAAATTACAATTGTAACTTAAGAGTGTTAAAATGGCGCGTGAATTGGTTATCATGGAGTGCACTGAGTGCAAACGTCGCAATTACACGACGATGAAAGAAAAGCGCAACACTCCTGAGCGTCTGGAAAAGAAGAAATATTGCCCCTTCGAGCGCAAGCACACTGTGCATAAAGAAACGCGCTGACGCCGGGAAGTTTCGATAAATTCCTGGAGGAGAGTAGCTCAGTTGGCTAGAGCAGCGGTCTCCAAAACCGCAGGTCGTGAGTTCGAGCCTCACCTCTCCTGCCAGTCTTTTTTTTAGTTTTTTTAACGAATAGTAACATTGAGGAACTCTGGATGGGTAAAGACAAAAAAGGCGGCATCATTGCCGGATTTGATTCCGTCATGGGACGTGTCCGCGGTTTTATTGCCGATACGATTTCGGAACTCCGTCGCTGTTCCTGGCCCAGCCGCCGGGAGCTTTTGGAGTCTACGGTTCTCGTTGTGGTCGCTATGGTCATTCTGGCGTTGTTTGTTGCCGGAGTTGATGAACTGGCGATGAAACTGATCCGTCTGGTTACGGTCCGCAATGCCTGATATAATTTTTCAGTTGGAGCTATGACAATGGATATAAGCGATACACTTGAAATGAAAGACGATCGTGGTCAGTGGTTTGTCGTGCAGACGCTGTCCGGTCACGAAAATAAGGTGCGTGATACTATCAATCGTCAACTCCGCATCGGTGATTCAGTGCCGGTTTATGAGGCAATGATCCCGGTTGAACGCGTGATGGAGATCCGCCGCGGCAAAAAGGTTCAGGTCACCCGCAAATTTTTCCCGGGTTACATCCTTGTCCGTATGGATCTTTATGATATGGACGGCCGCATTGATGAAAAGGCGTGGTATTTCGTCCGCAGCGTTCAAGGTGTCCTTGGATTTCTCGGCGGTGCCAACCGTCCGACCCCGCTCACTGAGCAGGAGTTCCAGGATATGAACCCGACTCTCGGCGAAGATGCTCCCCAGCCCACGCTGGTCATCGGTGCCAAAGTCGGCGATATCGTCCGCATCAAGGACGGTGCATTTATGGGTTATGAGGGTAACGTTCAGGCGGTCGATGAAACCCGCGGCCGTCTCACGGTCGTTATTTCGATCTTCGGACGTTCCACCCCGGTAGATTTGGAGTTTTGGCAGGTCGAGCAGGCAGTTTGAGCTTGTTCGGGACTTTAATTAAAGTGTTGACAACCGTGTCGGGAGAATCCCTGTCAGTTCGTACCGCATCGGTGTCGTAATTAAGGAAATAATCATGGCAAAGAAGGTTACAGGCTTGATCCGCTTGCAGATCCCGGCTGGTGCTGCCAATCCGGCTCCCCCGATTGGTCCCGCGCTTGGTGCCGCAGGTTGCAACATTATGGAGTTCTGTAAGCAGTTCAATGCCGCCACTCAGGCTCAGAGCGGAACGGTTATTCCTGTCGTGATCACGGTCTATCAGGACCGCTCTTTCACGTTCATCTGCAAGTCGCCCCCGGCCCCCGTGCTGGTGAAGAAGGCGGCTGGTCTTGCTTCCGGCGCCCGCAAGCCCGGCAGCGAAAAAGTGGGTAAAATCACCCGCGAGCAGATCCGTGAAATCGTTCAGATCAAGAAGGAAGATATCAACGCCCGGAGCGAAGAAGCGGCGATGCGCATCATCGAAGGAACCGCGCGCAGCATGGGAATCGAGGTGGTCGATGCGTAGAAGTAAACTGTACAAAAAGCAGCTCGAATCTCTCGGAGATTTGCAGTTGCGTCACGGCGTGACCGAAGCGATCGGTAAACTCAAGGCTCTGCCCGGAGTTAAGTTCGATCAGACGGTCGAAGTCGCGATGAAACTGGGTATTGATCCCCGTAAATCCGATCAGACGGTTCGTGGCGTCGTTCCGATGCCCAGCGGTACCGGTAAAACTGTCCGGGTCGCGGTCGTTTGTGAAGGTGCCCAGGCTCAGGAAGCTCAGGAAGCCGGAGCTGATGTTGTCGGCTACGAAGATTTGGTTCAGAAGATCAAAGACGGTTTTCAGGATTTCGACACCCTGATCGCCACTCCGGAAGCGATGAAGATGGTTCGTCCTCTTGGTCGTCAGCTCGGACCGCGCGGTTTGATGCCGAACCCCAAAACCGGTACCGTTACCGACGCTGTCGGTGCTGCGGTTCGTGAAGCCAAGGCCGGTCGTGCGGAATTCCGCGCCGATCGCGGTGCCTGCATCCACGTCCCCATCGGTAAGCTCTCTTTTGAAACCAGTGCTCTTCAGGACAACTTCGACGCTCTCGCCGATGCTATCCAGAAGGCTCGTCCGGCGTCTGCAAAAGGTACTTACATCCTGTCTTGCACCATCTCCGGTACGATGACCCCCGGTCTCAAAATCAACCTCAAGGAACTGGCGAAGGTGGCGAAATGAGAAGTGAAAAACAATTTCTGGTTCAGTCGATCGTCAACGCGGTCAAGGAATCTGACTTCGTTTACTTCGTCTCCTATGCCGGTCTGAAGGTCAAGGATTTCTCCGATCTGCGTAATCAGATTGCCGCCCAGGGCGCTTTCTGCCAGGTCCAGAAGAATACTTTGATCAAAAAGGCGGCTGCTCAGCTCGAACTGAGCGGTGTCGAAGCTATCGACCTCACCGCCAGCACCGCGATGGTGTTCGGTAACGGTGATTGCAGCGCAGTGGCCAAACTGCTGCTTGAGTTCGGCAAGAAAAACGAACAGGTCAAGGCCAAAGGTGGTTATATGGACGGCGCGGTGCTGTCCAGCGCAGAAGTCAGCGCACTGGCTGAACTGCCGACCAAACCCGTGCTTCAGTCGATGTTGCTTGGCGTCCTTCAGGCGCCTGCGCGTAACCTCGTTACGGTTCTCAATGCCAAGGCTGCGAGCATCGTGAATGTGGTCAACGCATACAAAGACAAACTTGAGAACGCTAACAACTAATATAAATACAGGAGGCATTTAAGATGTCTGAAGAAAACAAAATGGAAGAATTCGTTTCCTATATTGAAAACATGACCGTTTTGGAACTCTCCAAGCTGGTCAAGACCCTTGAAGAACGTCTCGGTGTCAGCGCTGCTGCTCCGGTCGCCGTCGCCGCTGCTGCTCCCGCCGCCGCCGCTGCCGCTCCCGCTGAAGAAAAAACCGAATTCGACGTCATCCTGGCTGGCTTCGATGCTGCCAAGAAGATTGGCGTCATCAAGGAAGTCCGCGGCGTCACCGGTCTCGGTCTGAAGGAAGCCAAAGACCTCGTCGGAGGCGCTCCCAAGGCTCTCAAGGAAGCTGTTTCCAAAGAAGAAGCCGAAAAGATCAAAGCCGCGCTCGAAGCTGCTGGTGCCAAGATCGAAGTCAAGTAATTTTGACTGCATTTTTCACGGCGAAAAGGGTGTTTTGCCCTCTTCGCCGCGATTTCGTATCTGTCCCCGGGGGTTCCCGGGAGCAGATGCAAGCTGCCTGATACGGTGTGGTTTTTTGCCGTTCAGCAGCGCGCCTTAAACTTGTCGGTGTGGTTTTTTGCCGGCAGTGTAAGGCAGTTGAAGTGACAAGCGGTGTGGTTTTTTGCCGCAACTTCAACAAAAATTCCCGGTACGGTGTGGTTTTTTGCCGGTGGGAATAAATTATGCAAAGTTCAGCGATGTGGTTTTTTGTCGCTGTTTGTAGTCCGATGTCTGCGGACGATCGTTCCTGCGATGCAAATTTTTTTGCACCGCGGACAACGTTTGTCGGTGGAGGTCGGTTGTTTTGTGTAAAGGCTATGGTTTTCCGCAGAAAAATTGTAAAAAATTATAATTTTTTCTGCTTTGCAATGTGTAATATTTTAATTTACGGAGCAAATTTTTGCTCCTGATAAACCAACTACAGGAAAAGTACAAGTGGAACGGAAAAATTTTGGAAAACTCCGCGATGTTTTGGAGATGCCGGACTTGATCGCTCTCCAGGTCGATTCCTACGACAATTTTCTGCAGCGTTATGTCCCCCCTGCCGAACGTAAACGTCAGGGCTTGCAGGAAGTTTTCATGGAAATCTTCCCGATCGAAAGCTTCGACAAGCAGACTTCGCTGGAATTTGTCTCCTACGAAATCGGCGAATGCCCCGAACAGAAGAGCAATGTGATCGACTGCATCAAAGACGGCAAAATCTACGATGCGCCGCTTCATGTCAACTTCCTGCTCAAAACTGAAAAGGGTGAAATCGCTGACAAGGTCTTTATGGGCGATATCCCCATTATGACCGAGCAGGGTACGTTCATCATCAACGGTGCCGAACGCGTCATCATCAGCCAGCTGCACCGCAGCCCCGGTATCTGCTTTGAAAAGACCCGTCACACCTCCGGTCGTACTCTTTACAGCTACCGTGTCATTCCCGATCGCGGTTCCTGGATGGATGTGCAGTTCGATACCAGCGGCTGCATCTGGATCTACCTCGACCGCCGCCGCCGCCGCCGGAAATTCTACATCACCACCTTCCTGCGCGCCATCGGTTACCCGACCAACCGCGACATCCTCAAAGAGTTCTATCAGCTGAAGAAATTCACCATCGCCCAGCTGCTCAAAGAGAAGGATCTCTCCAAATTCTACACCATTGACGACGTCACCAACGCCGCCGACGAAGTTATCGTCAGCGAGCCCGTGCAGCTCAATGAAAAGATTCTGGCTGATATGCAGGACGGCGGTATCAATGAAGTGGAACTTGCTATCGTTCCGCCCAAAGAAGACTACATCTTTGCCAGCTTGCGCAAGGACCCCGCCCGCGACGAAGAAGATGCTCTCAAAGAGATCTACCGCCGTATGCGTCCCGGCGACCCGCTCAACCTCGGCAACGCCAAACTGCTTATCAAGCGTCTGTTCTTCGACAACCGCCGCTATGACCTCGGCGCTGTCGGACGTTACAAACTCAACGAACGGCTCAAACTCGACATCCCGATGGATGTCCGTACCCTTGATCCGCGCGACCTCATGGCTGCGACCAAGATGCTGATCGATCTGCATCACACCAACGGTCAGGTCGATGACATCGACCACCTCGGCGCCCGCCGTGTCCGTACCGTCGGCGAATTGCTCCAGAACCAGTGCCGCGCCGGTTTGCTCCGTACTGAACGTCTCATCCGCGAACGTATGACCTATGAAGATGCGGATATGACTCCGTCCAAGCTGATCAACCCGAAGACCTTCGCCGGTGTCATCCGCGACTTCTTCGCCCGCAGTCAGCTTTCCCAGTTTATGGATCAGACCAACCCGTTGAGCGAATTGACCAACAAGCGCCGTTTCTCTGCGTTGGGTCCCGGCGGTTTGAGCCGTGACCGCGCCGGATTTGAAGTCCGCGACGTTCACTCCAGCCACTACGGCCGTATCTGCCCGATCGAAACTCCGGAAGGTCCGAACATCGGTCTGATCTCCTCAATGTCGCTCTACGCCATCATCAACGAATACGGCTTCCTCGAAACTCCGTACCGCAAAGTCGTTGACGGTCAGGTCACTGAACAGATCGACTATCTGACCGCCGACAAGGAAGAGAAGTTTGTTATCGCCCAGGCGAACGCCCTGCTCGACGAAAACAACCGCTTCGTCCGTCCGATGATCATGTGCCGTAAAGCCGGTGAATCCGGTGAGCATCCGCGCGAAGAGGTCGACTATATGGACGTTTCTCCGAAGCAGCTCGTCAGCGCCGCTGCCGGTATCATCCCGTTCCTTGAACACGACGACGCAAACCGTGCGTTGATGGGTTCAAACATGCAGCGTCAGGCGGTCTCTCTGCTCAATCCGGAATCCCCCTATGTCGGTACCGGTTTGGAAAAACGCATCGCCCGCGACTCCCGCGCCGTGATCATCGCCCGTGAGGACGGTGTCGTCGCCGAAGTCAACAGCGAACGCATCGTGGTCACCCCCGATGGCTCTCTTCCCACCGAAGAAAACCCCGGCCGCACCTACCGTTTGTACAAGTATCTGCGCAGCAACGCAGGTACCTGCATCAACCAGCGT
Source organism: Victivallaceae bacterium (assembly GCA_045653515.1). Lineage (GTDB taxonomy): Bacteria > Verrucomicrobiota > Lentisphaeria > Victivallales > Victivallaceae > UBA1784. The sequence continues at coordinate 21,842 of JAZOMB010000034.1, forward strand.
CCCCGCGTCCACAGCGGCGACGTGGTTAAAAAAGGTGATCTCCTCGCTGACGGTGCCGCCACCCAGCAGGGTGAACTCGCCCTCGGACGCAACGTGCTGGTCGCCTTTATGCCCTGGTGCGGTTACAACTTTGAGGACGCTATCATCGTCAGCGAACGTCTGGTCAAAGAAGATACCTACACCAGCATCCACGTTGACGAATTCGAAATCACCAGCCGCGATACCAAACTCGGTCCGGAAGAAATCACCCGCGATATCCCCAACGTCGGCGAAGATGCTCTGCGCAACCTCGACAGCCGCGGTATCGTTATCGAAGGTGCCGAAGTCAAGCCCGGTGATATCCTCGTCGGTAAGATCACTCCCAAGAGCGAAACTGAACTCGCTCCGGAAGAACGTCTGCTCCGCGCCATCTTCGGTGAAAAAGCCGCTGATGTCAAAGATTCCAGCTTGACCGTTTCCAGCGGCAAAGGCGGTATCGTTATGGATATCCGCATCGACTATGCCAAGGAACAGCCGGTCCGCGGCGGTATGACCAAAGCCGACAAAAAGCAGCAGGAACGTCAGATCCGCAACGACTACCGTGAAGGCTACAACGATCTCGTTGAAGAACTCACCGGCCGTCTCTCCGATGCGTTGCTCGGTTTGAAGCTCAAAGCCGCCATCATTGACGGCGCTGATGAAAACGGCAAGGTCCTCGTGCCCGCCAACCGCAAGATCACCCGCAGCCCGCTGCAGAAGCTTGCCGCGCACTACAATACCTGGACCATGGAAGATTGCGACCAGAAGGCCGCCATCGCCGCGATCATCGATTCCTTCAAGCCCAAGTTTGAAGAAAACGAAGCCCGTCTCCACAACCTCGGCAACGAAAACGCCGATCCCGGCGCCAACGGCACCATCCGCCGCGTCAAAGTCTATGTCGCCTGCAAGCGCAAACTTCAGGTCGGTGACAAGATGGCCGGCCGCCACGGTAACAAGGGTATCGTTTCCCGTATCGTTCCGGTCGAAGATATGCCGTTCCTCGAAGACGGTACTCCGGTCGATATCATCCTGAACCCGCTCGGCGTGCCGAGCCGTATGAACATCGGTCAGGTTCTGGAAACCCACCTCGGCTGGGCCGCCAAGATGCTCGGCATCAAAGTCGCCACCCCGGTGTTCGACGGTGTTACCGAAGATATGATCGTCGATCTTATGGCCAAAGCCAATGAGAAGTTCGCTGAAGAAAACGGCACCAACTACCATTGGGGCTTTGAAAAGCAGGCCGACGGTTCCTACGTCTACGACGGTAAATCCGACGTTTACGACGGCCGTACCGGCGACCGCTTCGATCAGCGCGTGATGGTCGGTCAGATCTATATGCTCAAGCTCGACCACCTGGTCGCCAACAAGATCCACGCCCGCGCCGTCGGTCCCTACTCGCTGGTCACCCAGCAGCCGTTGGGCGGTAAAGCGCAGCACGGCGGTCAGCGTTTCGGAGAAATGGAGGTCTGGGCATTGGAAGCTTACGGCGCAGCCTACACGCTTCAGGAAATGCTTACGGTCAAGTCTGACGACGTCACCGGCCGTTCCCGGATCTATGAATCGATCGTCAAAGGTCACAACGTGCTGTCCGCCGGACGTCCGGAATCTTTCAACGTGTTGATGAAAGAAATGCAGAGTCTCGGTCTCGACATCCGCACCGTTCGTGACGGCGCTGAAAACGGTAATTAAATTTCGAGGGAGGACTGAACCTTGATTGACAATACTTATGCTTATCGTGAATTGCTCGGCAAAGAAGCCGGCACTTCATTCGGTGCGATTTCCATCAGTGTAGCCTCTCCGGACGTGATCCGGAGCTGGTCTCACGGTGAAATCAAGAACCCTGAAACCATCAACTACCGTTCTCTCAAACCGGAGAAGGGCGGTCTCTTCTGCGAACGCATTTTCGGACCCACCCGGGACTGGGAATGTAACTGCGGAAAGTACAAACGCATCAAGCACAAAGGCGTGATCTGTGACCGCTGCGGTGTCGAAGTCACTCAGGCCAAAGTGCGCCGTGAACGTATGGGACACATCGAACTTGCAGTGCCGGTCAGCCATATCTGGTTCTTCAAGTGTATGCCCAGCCGTATCGGTCTGATGCTCGATATGACCGGCAAACAGCTGGAAAAGGTTCTTTATTATGAAGAATACGCTGTTACCGATCCCGGCGACACTCCGTTGACCAAAGGCCAGGTGCTCGAAGAAGTTGAATACTATCAGGCCCGCGAAGACTACGGCGATGCATTTGTCGCCGATATGGGTGCGCCAGCCATCAAAGCGCTGCTGGAAGACATCAACCTCGAAGATATGCGCAACCAGCTCGAAGCCGAACTCGTTACCACCGGCAACAAAGCCCTGCGTAAAAAGCTTGCCAAACGTCTCCGTCTGGTCGAAGGCTTCATCGACAGCAATTCCCGTCCGGAATATATGATGATGTCCGTTCTGCCGGTCATCCCGCCGGATCTGCGTCCGTTGGTTCCGCTCGAAGGCGGCCGTTTCGCCACCAGCGACCTCAACGACCTCTACCGCCGCGTGATCAACCGCAACAACCGTTTGAAAAACCTGCTGCAGCTCCGCACACCGGAAGTCATTATCCGCAACGAAAAACGTATGCTTCAGGAAGCCGTTGACTCCCTGATGGACAACGGCCGTCACGGCCGTATCGTCACCGGCGCCGGCAACCGCCCCCTCAAGAGCCTGTCCGATATGCTCAAAGGTAAACAGGGCCGTTTCCGTCAGAACCTGCTGGGTAAACGTGTCGACTACTCCGGCCGTTCGGTGATCGTTGTCGGTCCGGAATTGAAGATCCACCAGTGCGGTCTGCCCAAGAAGATGGCGATGGTCCTCTTTGAACCGTTCATCATCCGCCACCTCAAGGGCCGCGGCTATGCCCACACCGTCCGCGGTGCCAAAAAGATGATCGAACGCGGTGAAACCGTCGTTTGGGATATCCTTGATGAAGTGACCAAGGGACATCCTGTCATGCTCAACCGTGCGCCTACCTTGCACCGTTTGAGTATCCAGGCCTTTGACCCGGTGCTTATCGAAGGTTCTGCTATCCGTCTGCACCCGTTGGTCTGTACCGCGTACAACGCTGACTTCGACGGTGACCAGATGGCTGTTCACGTCCCGCTTTCAAACGAAGCGCAGATGGAAACCAAGCTGCTGATGCTTTCTCCCAACAACATCTTCTCACCTGCCAACGGTAAGCCGATCGCATCTCCCACCCACGATATCACGCTGGGCAGCTACTATCTGACCATCGAACCGCAGAACAAGCCTGCCAAGCTCTATCGTGACTATTATGAAGTGCTGTATGCTATGCAGCAGGGCTTCCTGAAGATCCACGATCCCGTCCGCATCCCCAACCCCGACTACGGCCGCGACACCTTGTACGGTGACAAAGAAGCCCGCTTCATCACCACCACCCCGGGCCGCTGTCTGTTCAACGAGATCTGGGATAAGCGTCTCGGTTTCTACAACGCGGTTGCCAAGAAGAAAAACCTGGGCAGACTTATCAGCGATTCCTATGAAGTCGCAGGTCACGAAGCGACCATCAAGCTGCTGGACGATCTGAAGGATCTCGGTTACAAGCACTCCACGCTGGCGGGTCTTTCCATCTCCATTGCGGACTTGAAGGTTCCCGAAACCAAGATCGAGATCATCGACAACGCCCGTGCGCAGATCGATGAAGTTCTCAAACAGTACACCAACGGTATGTTGACTGACGGTGAACGCCATAAAAAGGTCATCGATATCTGGACCCAGTCCAGTAACGCTGTGGCTAACGAACTGTTCCGCAGTCTGGAAGAAGCCAGCCGCCGCGGTGAAGTCAACCCGGTCTACGCGATGATGGACTCCGGTGCGCGAGGCAGCAAGGATCAGATCCGTCAGCTCGCCGGTATGCGCGGTTTGATGGCTAAACCGAACGGCGACATCATCGAACGTCCGATCATTTCGAACTTCCGTGAAGGTCTGTCCGTGCTGGAATACTTCATCTCCACCCACGGTGCCCGTAAAGGTTTGGCTGATACCGCGTTGAAGACTGCGGACTCCGGTTACATGACCCGCCGTCTGGTCGACGTCGCGCAGGATATCATCTGCCGCGAACACGATTGCGGAACCAGCAAGGGTGTCTGGACCAGCGCCATCACCGAAGGTGACGAAGTTATGATGCCGCTGCGCGACCGTCTGATCGGCCGTTACAGCGCACAGGATATCCGCGACCCGGCATACAACGACGGCCGTATGATCATCCGCGCCGGTGAAGAATTCACTCCGGAAATCGCCGAACTTATCGAAAAACGCGGTATCCTTAAAGTGTTGATCCGTTCCGCGCTCACCTGCGAAACCCTCCACGGCCTCTGCGTCAAGTGCTACGGAAAGAACCTTGCCAGCGACCGCGAAGCCCGTCCCGGCGACGCGCTCGGTATCATTGCCGCGCAGTCCATTGGTGAACCCGGTACCCAGCTTACCATGCGTACCTTCCACATCGGCGGTACCGCTTCTGCCGCGTACAAACAGCCGGTCATCGCCGCGCGTCACGCCGGTAAGATCAAGCTGATGAACGTCCGTACCGTTGTCAACCAGAAGGGCAAGACCGTTGTGGTCAACAAGAACGGCTGTGTCATCATCTACGATCCGGAGAAGGCCAAAGCTGCTGAAGACAAGGCCCGCGCCGCGCTGGAAGCCGAAGCCGCTGTTCTGGGTATGATGCGTAAAGATTACGACTTCACCGAAGATGCCATTCTCGAAGCCGAACTTGAACGCTATGACCTCGAACCCGGTTCAATCCTCGACCTCGGCGACGGCGAAATGGTCAAGGCGAACGAAATCTTCGTCCGCTGGGAACCTGACCACGTGCCTATCATTATTGAAGAAAGCGGTATCGTCGAACTCACCGATTTGGTTGAAGGCGTTACCATCCAGAAGCAGAAACGCGGCAGCGGTTCCGGTGACCAGGGAACGGTTATGGAACACCGCGACGACCTGCACCCGCAGATCACCGTCAAGGATGCCGAAGACAATCTGCTTTCCAGTTATCCGCTTCCGGCTGGTGCGGTGTTGATGATCAAGAACGGTGCCAAAGTGGTTCCGGGTATGGTCGTCGCGCGAGTTCCGCGTCAGTCCGCCAAAAACAAAGACATCACCGGTGGTTTGCCGCGTATTGCCGAATTGTTCGAAGCCCGTATGCCCAAAGATGTCGCTGAAATCGCCAAGATCGATGGTTTCGTTGAAGTCGACAAACTGGCGCGCGGCAAACGGCAGCTGGTCATTAAAGACCCGGTCTCCGGTATGACTGAAGAACACAACGCCATCCCGCTGCACAAACATTTGGCAGTGAGCAAGGGCGACTTTGTACACAAGGGACAGAAACTTACTGAAGGTTCCATTGTTCCGCACGCATTGCTTGAAGTTTGCGGTATTCATGAGTTGCAGCGCCACCTGGTCGACGAGATCCAGCTGGTGTACCGCGCACAGGGTGTGGAAATCAACGACAAACACGTTGAGATCATCATCCGTCAGATGATGCAGAAAGTGCGGATCACCGATCCGGGACAGACCCCGTATCTGGTCGGCGAACAGCCTGACCGTGTGGAGTTCAACCGGGTCAACCGCGAAGTGAGCGCCCGCGGCGAACGTCCGGCAGAAGCTGAGCCGGTGCTGCTGGGTATCACCAAAGCGGCGTTGGAAACCGAAAGCTTCATCTCGGCCGCCAGCTTCCAGGACACCACGCGTATCCTTACTGAAGCCGCGACTATGGGTAAAGTCGACCGTTTGGCCGGTTTCAAAGAAAACGTCATTACCGGACATCTTATCCCTGCCGGTACCGGTGCCGCGAAGTTCCAGGACATCCGCTTGAAGTACCTCGGAACCGAGATCGAACCGGAACTGCCCGTGCAGGAAGAAGTTCCGCGTTCCTACGATGAAGTTGCCAATGCAGCGGAATGGGGCGATGACGGTGACGAGCTTCCGGAAGAGACCACTGAAGTGGTTTTCGACACCGAAGAGCTTGACGGATTTGGCGAAACTGACGCTGGAATCGACGAAAATTGAGGTTTTTTGAATAAAATTTCAATATAGGATTTGAAAATAGCACGTTTCTGTGCTATTTTATAAATCCGTCGATATGTTGTGTTTGATTCGTAAGAGTTTTTTATATAAAGTGTAGAGTAAAAAATCAGGAAATTACCATGCCGACAATCAATCAGCTGGTGCGTCTCGGACGCGAAGAGAAAGAAAAGAAAAGTAAATCAAAGGCTTTGTCTGCCTGCCCGCAACGCCGCGGCGTCTGCTTGCAGGTGACGACCCGTACCCCGAAAAAGCCGAACTCCGCGTTGCGCAAGATCGCCCGTGTGCGTCTGACCAACGGTCAGGAAGTTACCGCTTACATCGGCGGTGAAGGTCACAACCTCCAGGAACACTCTGTGGTTTTGGTCAAGGGCGGTCGTGTCCGCGACCTTCCGGGTGTCCGTTACCACATCGTCCGTGGTTCTCTGGACAGCCTCGGTGTTGACAAACGCCGTCAGGGCCGTTCCAAATACGGTGCCAAACGTCCGAAACCGGGCGCCGAAACCGCAGGCAAGAAGAAAAAATAATACGGGAGTTATCGTGCTATGAGAAGACGTAGAGTCGTCAAGCGGGAGTTGACTCCCGATGTGAAGTACAACAGTTTGCTGGTCGCCCGGTTGATCAATACCATTATGACCCGCGGCAAAAAGTCCACCGCTCAGGGCATTGTCTACAGTGCTTTTGAACTGATGGAATCCAAGAAGCCGGATATGCCGGCCATCGATATTTTCACCCAGGCGCTTGAAAATGTCAAGCCCAAAGTGGAAGTCAAGAGCCGTCGCGTCGGCGGTGCCACCTATCAGGTGCCCATCGATGTCGATCCCGAACGTCAGGTCGCTCTGGCTATGCGCTGGATCACCACCTATTCCCGCGGCCGCAAAGGCAAATCCATGGTTGAATCCCTTGCCGGCGAACTGCTCGATGCGTTCGACAACACCGGTTCTTCCGTGAAGAAAAAAGAAGATACTTTCAAGATGGCGCAGGCGAACAAGGCGTTCGCGCACTATCGCTGGTAATCCGGAGCAGGCAGAATTATGAGCGATAAAGTATTTGCAGAGTCAGCCAATCGTGTTGTGCCGCTTCGTCAAGTGCGCAACATCGGTATTATGGCTCACATCGACGCCGGTAAGACCACTCTTACCGAACGTATTTTGTACTACACCGGTGTGAACTACAAGATCGGTGATACCCACGAAGGTACCGCCACTATGGACTGGATGAAACAGGAACAGGAACGCGGTATCACCATTACCTCCGCGGCTACCACCTGCTTCTGGAATCTGGAAGATGTTCAGCATCGTATCAACATCATCGACACTCCGGGACACGTCGACTTCACCGCTGAAGTGGAACGTTCTCTCCGCGTGCTCGACGGTGCTGTTGCTGTTTTCTGCTCCGTCGGTAAAGTCCAGCCCCAGACCGAAACCGTCTGGCGCCAGGCGCAGAAGTACAAAGTTCCGATCATTGCCCTGATCAACAAGATGGACCGTACCGGTGCTGACTTCGAAGGCGCTGTCGGCGAAATCAAGAGCAAACTCGGTGCCAACCCGATCCCCGTGACCATTCCGATCGGTAAAGAAAATGAATTCCGCGGCGTTATCGACGTCTTCGCCAACAAGGCGATCTTCTTCGACGGCGACAACGGCGAAAAGATGCGCGTGGAAGATGTCCCCGCCGATCTGCAGGATTACCGTGACACCTTCTATCATGAAGGTCTGGAATCCCTCGCCGAAGTCGATGACGAGATCATGGAAGTCTACCTCGAAGGCGAAACCCCGGACTACGATATGATCCAGGCCGGTCTGCGCCGCGCCACTCTGGCCGCCAAAGCCGTCCCCGTCTGCTGCGCCTCCGCCTTCAAGAAGCGCGGTGTCCAGCCGCTGCTCAACGCGGTCGTCCGTTATCTGCCCTCTCCGGTCGACACCTGGGAAATCCAGGGTACCGATCCGGATACCGGTGCTCCGAAGACCCGCCACGCCGGCGACAAGCAGCCGTTCAGCGCTCTGGTCTTCAAGATTATGACCGACCCGTTCGTCGGTAAGCTGTACTACTTCCGTATTTACTCCGGTGTCGCCCAGCAGGGTATGACCGTTTTCAACCCGCGTACCAACAAACGTGAACGTCTCGGCCGTCTGCTTCAGATGCACGCCAACCAGCGTGAAGAACGCGACGAGATCTTCTCCGGTGATATCGCGGCTGCGGTCGGTTTGAAGAACGTCACCACCGGTGACACCATCTGCTTGGAAGATGATCCCATCGTTCTGGAATCTATGAGCTTCCCCGAACCGGTTATCTCCATCGCTGTCGAACCGAACTCCTCCGGCGACCGTGACAAACTCTCCAAGGGTTTGATCGCGCTGGCTGAAGAAGACCCGACCTTCCAGGTTCAGAGCAACGAAGAAACCGGACAGACCATCATCTCCGGTATGGGTGAACTGCACCTCGAAATCATTCTCGACCGTCTGGTCCGTGAATTCAAGGTCGAAGCTACCACCGGTGCTCCGCAGGTTGCTTATCGTGAAGCCCTCTGCAAGCCCGCCACCTCCGATATGAAGTTCGTCCGTCAGAGCGGTGGCCGCGGTCAGTATGGTCACTGTATCATCAATCTGATCCCGCAGGAACGCGGTGCCGGTATCACCATTGAAAACAAAGTCGTTGGCGGTAACATCCCCAAAGAATATATCAAACCGATCGAAAACGGTATCCGTGAAGCTGCCGCCAGCGGTGTGCTCGCCGGTTACTCTGTGATCGACTTCAAGGTTGAAATCGTCGATGGTAGCTACCACCCGGTCGACTCCTCTGAAATGGCGTTTAAGATCGCCGGTTCTATGGCGTTCAAAGATGCTGCCAAGAAGGCCGGTATCGAACTCCTCGAACCGATCATGAAGGTCGAATTGACCACTCCGGATGAAAATATGGGTGACCTTATCGGTGACTTGACCAGCCGTCGCGGTGCGATCGCTGAAATCAACGCCGGTGACAACAGCTTCACCCGCGTCAACGCCAACGTTCCGCTTGCCGAAATGTTCGGTTATGCCACGGCGATCCGTTCGCTGTCCCGCGGCCGTGCCTCTTATTCTATGGAGCCGGCGCACTTTGAGAAGGTTCCAAAGCAAGTTCAAGATAAAATCGTGGAGAAAAAGTAAGTTATGGCTACGGCAAAAAATCAGCGTATCCGCATCCGGCTTCAGGCTTATGAACACCGGATCCTGGATCAGAGCGTTAACGAGATTTTGGATGCTGCCAAACGTACCGGCGTTGTTGTCGCCGGTCCGATTCCGCTTCCGACCCGCATCGAGCGTTGGACGGTCAACCGTTCTCCCCATGTCGACAAAAAGTCCATGGAGCAGTTCGAGATCCGTACCCACAAGCGTATGCTGGACATCGTTAATCCCAATGCCCGCACCGTCGATGAGCTGAAAAAGCTCAATCTGCCCGCTGGTGTGGACATTTCGATCAAAACGGGTTTCTGAAATATGAAATCCGGGATATCCGGGTGACGTGCCCGGATATCTGATACCGACGCTCCCGGCCGATTGGGAGTGAGTATCGTAAATCTCAATAAAACGAGAGGAGAAAAATGAAAGGTTTAATCGGTAAAAAGCTCGGCATGACTCAGGTCTACGACGAGAACGGCGTTCTGATTCCGGTGACGGTTATCGAAGTCGGTCCCTGCGTTGTCACTGCGGTCAAGACCGTCGAGCGCGACGGCTACAGCGCCATTCAGTTGGGCTATGGCTCTCGCAAAGCAAAAAATGTTACGAAGGCGTGTCAGGGCCATCTGGCCAAGGCCGGTGTTACCGGTGCGGCATTGCCGGCGGTGCTGCGTGAAATCCGCACCGCGGAGACTGTGGAAGCCGGTACTGTTCTCAAGGCGGATATCTTTGCCGCTGGAGAGTATCTGGATGTGACCGGTACGACCAAGGGTCGTGGTTTCCAGGGCGTTGTCAAACGCTGGAACTTCGGCGGTGGTCGCGCCAGCCATGGTGGCGACTGGGAACGCCGCCCCGGTTCAATCGGCTGCCGTGAGTGGCCGGGCCGGATCATCAAAGGCAAGAAGATGCCCGGACATTACGGCAACGAACGTTGCACCGTGCAGAATCTCAAGATCGTCCGCGTTATGGCTGAGGAAAATGTTATCCTCGTCAAAGGCGCCATCCCCGGTGCCAACGGCGGTTTGCTGACCGTCAAGAGCGCGCTGAAAAAAGCCGCAGCGAAGTAAGAGGAGGTAATACAAATGTCAAATATTTTGGATATCCTCGATTGCAGCGGTGTCAAGGTTGGTGAATACACCATCCCCGAAGGCGTGATCGAGATGGAAAAAGGCGCTCAGGCAGTTCATGATGCTGTCGTCGCTTATCTGGCCGGCGCCCGTGCCGGTACTGCTTGCACCAAGACCCGCGGACTGGTTCGCGGCGGCGGTGCCAAACCCTGGCGTCAGAAAGGTCGCGGCGGTGCCCGTGCCGGTTCCGGACGTTCACCCGTTTGGGTCGGCGGCGGTACCATCTTCGGACCCCAGCCCCGTTCCTTCGCCAAGAAGGTCAATAAGAAAGTTCTGGTTCTCGCTCTGAAGCGCGCTCTTTCCGAACGTATTGCTGAAGGCGATGTCGTGGTGCTCGATAAGTTCGCTATTGCGGATCACAAGACCCGCAGTGCTTATGCGGTCCTCAAAAACCTCAAGATTCAGAATGATACCATCATGCTCACTGTCAGCGAATATGATGAAGCCACCGTCTGCGCGACCGGCAACATTCCGAACTTGGTTCTTCGCCGCTCCGGCACCGTCAATGTCTACGAACTGCTCCGGTTCAAGAAGCTGGTCTTCAGCAAAGATGCACTGGATGCTTTCATCGGACGCCTGGCGTAATAAGGAGATCTCAAGATGAATAACGCTTTTGATGTTATTATCGCGCCGGTTGTCACTGAAAAGTGCAACGCGCTGATGCAGGAAAAGAAGTACACCTTCAAAGTCAACCCCAAAGCCGGTCGTATCGAAATCGCCCGCGCCGTGGAAGAACTTTTCAAGGTCAAAGTCGCCAAGGTTAACGTGATGAACTATCAGGGCAAAGCCAAACGCGCCGGCCGTACTATGAAAATGGGCCGCCGTCCGGATTGGAAACGCGCTATCGTCACCCTCGCCGAAGGCAGTATTGAAATCATCTAAGGGAGTTTAAGATAATATGGCTATCAAAAGTTACAATCCGACGACTCCCTCACGGCGGCATATGACCGTGATCGACACTGCTTCTTTGAGCAAGGTCGCTCCCGAGAAGAGCCTGCTGAAGGGTAAAAAATCCACCGGTGGCCGTAACAATCAGGGTCGTATCACCACCCGTTTCCGCGGCGCCGGCAACAAGCGCAGCTACCGTATGGTTGACTTCTATCGTAACAAAGATGGTATCATCGCCAACGTTGCCACCATCGAATACGATCCCAACCGTACCGCCAACATCGCGCTTATCAACTACGCTGATGGCGAAAAAGCCTACATCCTCGCCCCCGTCGGTCTCAAGGTCGGCGACAAGGTGATGAACGGCTCCAAAGCCGAACTCAAACCGGGTAACTGCCTCAAGCTGCGGGACATCCCCGTCGGTATCGAGATCAGCTGCATTGAAATGACCCCGGGCACCGGTGCCAAACTTGTCCGCTCCGCCGGTCAGGTCGCCACCCTCCGTGGTAAAGAAGAAACTTATGCGCAGATCAAGCTTCCCTCCGGAGAAGTCCGTATGATCCATCTGGATTGCCGCGCTATGATCGGTCAGATCGGCAACGCTGATCTGATGAACACCAAGCTCGGTAAAGCCGGTAAGAAACGTTACAAAGGTTTCCGTCCGCACGTCCGCGGTGTTGCTCAGAACCCGGTCGACCATCCGATGGGTGGTGGTGAAGGTCGTGAGTCCGGTGGCGGTCATCCCGTTTCACCCTGGGGCAAACTTGCCAAGGGCAAACGTACCCGCAATCCGCGTAAAGGTTCCAAGAACTTCATTGTTGAACGGAGGAAGAAGTAATGCCCAGATCAATCAAAAAAGGACCCTTTGTCGATCAGTATCTTATCGACAAGATCTCCAAGATGACCAATGCCAACAAAACTGCGGTCAAAACTTGGTCCCGCCGGTCTTTGATCATTCCGGATTTTGTCGGACACACCTTCAATGTGCATAACGGCAAAAGCTTTGTCCCGGTGTTCGTCACTGAAAACATGGTCGGCCACAAGCTCGGCGAATTCGCCCCGACCCGTGTGTTCAAAGAACACGGTGTTATGTCCGGTAAGTAATTCCAGACATCCCCAAAAACTCCCAGGCTCCCTGGGAGTTTTTTTTGTTTTACGGGACAATGTCCGCCGCCAGGGAACGGTGAGGAGCAGAAACCACGCCGCTGGAGTTGGCGCATATCGTTGCGCTGTCGCGCAACATGCGAGAGGTAGTTTTCTTTTTTCCGCCTGGCGGCGGTTTTTTATACCAGTTTACGAGGTTTCCTCCGTGACCAGGACAGGCTGATTTTATTGTTGTTGACTGGCACACCGCATACCGGCCCGCCCGTCCTGCTGCAACGCGCAGTACATCTTGCTATATTTTTCTCCGGTTTTTAACTCATATCTGCTTGAAAATCAGCTGAAATTGTGCTATTTTATTTCAAAACTGTTTGTTTTGTTTTTAAATTAAAAATATGTGGAGGAAAAATGTATCGTAAAAGTGTTAAAATCCTGTTTTTAGCGTTGGCAGTTTCGCTTGTCCAAGTGCTTTCTGCGGCGTTGCCGCTGGCGAAAAACGGCGCTCCGGCTGCGGGTATCGTTCTCCCTGCAAATGCCGATCCCACGCTGAAAATGGCGGCGGAAGAGCTTCAACTCTGGATCAAAACTATTTCCGGCGCGAAGCTTGAAATCGTCAATGAGGAGAAAGATTCAGCCCAAATCGTTCTCGATCCCACGGCATCCCGTTTCCCTGCTGACCTCAAGCAGCTCACCGGCAATGACGGTTACTCCGTCCGGCAGAAAGGCAACAAAGTTTACCTTAACGCCAGTTGTTCCAAAGGTATTCTCAACGGTGTATTCCGTTTGCTTTACAAAAACTCCGACATTATCTGGGCGCGCCCCGATGAAGAGTTCGGTACCGTTTACACTCCCGACAAAAATCTTACTCTGACCAAGACCGATTACATCGACATTCCCAAGTTCCTTTTGCGCGGCTGGCAGATGCCCGCTTTGTACAATGGCAAACATCTGCTCAAAAGCTATGTCTGGCAGACCCGCAACGGCACCAACTGGAATTCACTGTCCAATATGGAGTTGAAAAGGAAGTTCGGTACCATTCTTGAATACGGCGGCGGTCACAATATCGTCGGTATGTTCATCCGCGAAAAGAAATACTTCAAAACCAACCCAGAATTTTATCCTTTGAGAGATGGCAAGCGTATGCAGCCGAGCAAATTCAGAGGTTCCGTCCAGCTCTGCTTTACCAATCAGGAGATGATCAAAGCCTTTATCGGCGAACTCGATGCGCTGATCAAAAAGAATCCGGACTATACCACCTACCGCATTATGAATGAAGACAACCGCAATCTTTGCGAATGCGAAAACTGTCTGAAGCCGATCCAGCTTGCCGACGGTAGAACCATTGATCGTAAAGACCCGGCATTCTACTCCACCCAGTTCTTTATCTTCCTCAATCAGATCGCCGCCCATATGAAGGCAAACTATCCCGGCAAACGCATCCTGACTTTCGCCTATCTCTTCACAGTCATTCCGCCCAAGTGCCAGTTGGAAGACAACATCGACATCTCCTTTGCCCCCATCGGCAAAAATGCCAAGTTCGATCTTTCCGAACCCGGTTCCGAAAAGACCCGCAACCAGTTCCTCGAATGGAACAAAATCACCAAAAATATCACCCTGCGTGAATACTACGGTCTCGGCGGCGACTTCCCCCGCGCCATCGACAAAACCGCTCTCAACGATTGGAAATATGTTTATGACCGCGGCGTCCGCCGCACTTACAGCGAAATGCGCGCCGATACCAGATACCCCCGTTTCCTCAGCAATCCGTGGGATGTCAACGCGATGCACTACTGGGTGCTGACTCAGGGAACGTGGGATCACACCCCCGGTTACAAGGCGCTGCGGATGGAATTTTTGAACCGCGTTTACGGCAAGGCCGCCGCCAAAGATATCGCTGAATACTATGAATTGATCGGCGAATCCTGGATCAAGGCCCCCGGCCGCGCCATCTGGAACGAAGTTGCCCACACCGCGTGGCAGGAAGCTGTCATCAGCAAACCGAAGGTCGTTGCCGCCTGTCGCGCCGCGCTCAAACGCGCCGAAGGCAAGGTCAAACCCAACGGCAAAAAGTTCTTTACCGCTCTCAAAGAAAACTTTGAAAAACATATGAGTTTCGAGTCTGCCAAAGTTATAACCGGTAAGCGTACCTCCGGCAATCCCGGACTTGATCCCGATTTCAGCACTGCGGCATGGGTTTCCGCTACGGTTCACGATCAGTTCTTCCACAACACCGGAACCCAGCGTCACCCCAACAGAACTGAAATGCGGATGCTCTACGACAATGAAAATATCTACATCGGTGTCAAGTGCGAATATCCCGATGTCAAAAAGATGAAGTACCGCCCGTTGCGTGCCGGTAAAAATGCTGTTCCGCACGGTGAAGGTTTTGAAGTTATTCTGTCCCATAAGTCAGGTAAAAAAGCCAATTTGATCCACATCGCGACCGATCCTTCCGGAAACCGCTTTTATGCCGGGCGTAAGATCAAATGGAAAAATGAGGTTAAAATCACTGATTACGGTTGGTGTGCGCTTTTCACTGTGCCGTGGAAAGAGCTGAAACTTACTCCGGCAACTGCCGCTGGAATGCGCGGTCAGTTCATCCGTCAGTACAATCAGCTCAAAGAAGAGGGCAAGGTCCCTTGGACGGCCGCGGTACTTTTCACCGGCCGCCGCCGTCAGGCAAAATTCTATCACCAGATTGAATTCAAGTGATGGATATGTTTGTGATGAAAAAACTGTTTTTGGTAATGTTGATCTCCGGCGCAGTATCTCTTGCCGGAGCTGAAGAAAAATATATCCCGGTCGAAGATTTGACTTTGGGGAACTGGTTTGTAAGCTCGATCCAAAAGAGCCGTGCCGACCGGGAAAACAGTTATCGCACCAAGCTTGATAAATTGGGCAATGCCGGATACCGCGCACAATTCGCTGAAGCGTTTCACCGGATGCTGGAGGTTAACGGTCTGCCCAGTTACCGCGCCGAAAATGAGGCTATTGAACGTGCGCTCAACTGGAAAAAGGGTGACTTCACTTTTCATAACAATTATTTTTACACCCGTACCGGATGTACCTCCTGGATCATAACTCCGGAAATTTCCGCTTCCGGTGCGTGTATCGTACAGAAAAACCGCGATTACCGGGGACAGAACCTTTTGAGCGCGCGATTGTTCCGTGCGATGCCGGGGAAATATAAGGTCATTACCGTCAACGATCTCTGGAGTTCCGGTGCCGGGGCGGTGATGAATGAGAGAGGATTGATGATAGTCCAGAATGACGGCAACAGCGTTATGAACAGCGAATGGATGCCGGGCAAGGTCAATATCGGTTCGATTTTTATTTTGCGCTATGTGGCAGAGCATTGTGCCAATCTTGACGAAGCGGTTGCTATGATGAAAAAACTGCACCGCATGGGGCTGGCGCGTTCGATTTCGCTTTATCTGCTTGCCGATCTTGACCGCGGAATGATTTTTGAAGCCACTCCGCGCCATTTCTCCTGTGCCGAAGTGAATTTTTCCTATGAAGTGCGTGCCAACAACTATCTTCTGCCGGGGATGCGCGGTTCGCTCACCCAGAAGCGCGAAGCTTTTCTCAACGGTGCCAACCGCCGTTATGCCGCTTCGGAATTTCTGCGCCGTGTGGTTGCTGGAAAGGGAAAAATCGCCCCGTTTGACTTGATGCGGCTTTCCCGTTTCCGGGAGCCGGAGATCGAAAAAACCTATAAATACCGTTCGGTCTGTGTCAATAGTTCTCTTGCCAGTACGATGTTTGTGCCAGACCGGCAGTTTCCGGATTATTTGAGTGTGACCTTTGTTGCGCTTGGGCCGCAGCGCCATACGGTGTTTCTGCCGATACCGATGGGATTGAGTGCTGTTCCCGAATCGCTTGCTAATGGAGATTGGGGCAGTCAGGCGATCGCGCTCCGGGATAAATTGCCGCTTGACCATAACCGTATCCCGGAATTTGAAGCGGTGGAAACCCGCTTTATTGATGAATATTTTGCCGCAAAAGAGCAGGCGCGAATGCTTATTCTCAATGGCAAAAAAGCTGATGCCGTCAAGCTTCTTGATGAAACGTTCCGCCGTCAGTATGAAGAAGCCAAAGCCTTTATGCAGAAATTTTCTGCCAGCGTCAAAGGAGAATGATTTAAAAAAAATGAATAAGAACTTTACCCGATTTACCTTGATCGAACTTCTGGTCGTCATCGCGATCATCGCCATTCTGGCGGCGATCCTGCTGCCCTCATTGCAGAAGGCGCGTGAACAGGCCAAACTTACCGGATGCTTGAATAATGTCCGCGAGATCTCCCGCGCCACCCAGCAGTATCTGGACAATTACGAAGGTTTGATGACCGGCAACAAAGAGTACATTGATGATGATTGGCTGCAAGGGGTGATGCTCGAACTCCGCCTCAGCGAAGATCAGTTGAAAACCAAAAATCATGTGATGTACTGCCAGAATTCCAAAAGTGCTAACCGCGCCTATCTTGCCGATTACCGCACCTACGGCGTCAATGCGTGGATGGGAACCAATCCGTGGTATAAAGCCAAAGCATATTCCAATACCGACAAGGGCGGTTATAAGCGCATCCGCCGCCCCAGTCAGGTCTTCTTTATTGCCGAAGGGCAGCAGACCAACTACCGCGGTACGGATATCAATGAACGCACTATCGGCATCAACAGTGAAACCAAACAGCAGGTCATTTACGGTCACGGCCGCGGGACGACCAACGCCCGCCGCACCGGTACTGCCAGCTTCTTCGACGGTTCCGGGATCATTATGAAGCCGAATTCAATTACCCGCAAGTACTATGTCATCATCAGTCCGACCGGAGAAGTTTCCCGAGCCGCCAGCAAAACTGCGATGGCACCGAATTTCTGATCAACATTTAATATATAAAGGAACAGCTAAATGAAAAAAATTGCTTTAATTGCAGGTGCCGTTGCTATGAGTCTGATTTCTACATCGTGTGCATCGTTGAGTGAGTGTTCAAAGCCCATCACCGCCGGATGCGGTGAAAAAGTGATGACCATCACCGAAAACGGCAAGGCCAAAGCCACTATCGTCGTCGCCGCTGATGCGCCGTACAAAAACCAGCTCGCCGCCAAAGAGCTCAAACACTTCCTCGACCGCATCTCCGGTGCCGATTTCGTTATCAAAACCGATGACCAGCGGGTCACCGGCCCCAAGATCCTTGTCGGCCGCAGCCGCTACACCGCCAAAATGAAACTGGATATCCCCTCCGGTCAGAGCTACGAAGAGATCAAGGAAGGATTTCTGGTCAAAACTGTCGGCAATGACCTCGTGCTTGCCGGTAATGATGACGGTTGGCGTCTTGCCACCAGCCGCGGCGGCCGCCCCACCAAGCGCAAAGGCGCCGACCCCAAACGCCCGTGGGATCTTAACTTCGGCAAAGCGTACAAAGGAACTCTGTTCGCTGTCTATGCCTTTCTGGAACAGCTCGGCTGCCGTTGGTATATGCCCGGAAAAATCGGTGAAGTCGTTCCCTCAAATGCCAATATTTCCATCGGCAAACTCGATATCTTTGAACGCCCCGGCTTCCTGATGCGCGGCTACTGGCTCACCCCCCGCAACAATCAGGCGGCAAACGAACTGGATGCCTTCTTCCACCGCAACCGTTTTCTGGAATTCTCCGCCGGATTCAGCAACGCCGAAGACAGCTCCATCCACCGCTTCATCACCAACAGTATGTTTGAAAAGCACCCCGAATACTTCGGTTTGCTCCCCGACGGCAAAGGCCGCGATATCAAAGTTATCTGTATGACCAACCCTGCGGTGGAAGATATTCTGGTCGAAAAGATCCGTGAATTCTTTACCAAAAATCCGGACATCACCTATGTCGGTTTCGCTCCCCATGACGGTATGTTCATCTGCTACTGCCCCAACTGTCTTGCCGCCAACGGAAACATCCGTAAACAGGACGGCGTGGTCAAACAGGGAAAACCCTCCGTCAGCGGCTCCTACTACCGCCTTATCAGCAATGTCGCCGCCCGCATCAAAAAAGATTTCCCCGACAAAATCGTCTCCGCCAGCATCTATTGCGGCCGTATCTACACTCCGCCCAGCGATTTCAAATTCGCGGACAATGTCGGCGGCCACCTCGCGCTGCTTGAATACTCTCTGGTCAAACCCATTGATCACCCCGACAACTGGCAGTCGCAGCAGATCGCCGCGATGTTCAAATCCTGGAAGCGGCGTATGGATAAATTCATCTACCGCCCCTACTACCCCAACTTCATGTTCAGTCTGACTCTGCCCATCCCGCAGATGCACAACATCATCCGCGATGTCAAATTCCTCGCTCAGCCTCAGAACAAGCCGCTCGGTATGCGTTGGGAGTGCCGCCAGATCTGGAACTTGCACTTCCTTAATATATATATGCTCGGCAGAATGCTCTGGAACCCCGACGGCGACGGCGAAAAACTTCTCGATGAAGCCTATTCCAAACTCTACGGTCCCGCCGCCGCTCCCGTCAAAAAATTCTACACCGCGCTCGAAGATGCGGTGCGCAACTTCACCGTCAATACCCACGAAGAGGAACTCATTCCGGAATTCTACAACTACGAATTCATCTCCAGTTTGATGCCGCTTATCGACGAAGCGGAAAAACTTGCCGCCGACACCGATGATGCCGGTATTGCTATGCGGATGAAAATGCTCCGCATCACCGCCGACCACATCCATACTTACAGCAAAATGCGCGGTGTCTGTGAACGCAACTGCGATTTTGCCGGTGCCGCCAAGCTCGCGCAGAAGATGCAGAAGCTTGAAGCCGAAATGATGAAGTTGAGTGTCTGCTTCTTCACCCCCGGCGATTACAAAATGGATCAGCGCCCCGTCTACGGCAAATTCGGCGCCAACCGTTCTTCCTACGGCAAAATGATGCAGTATCTCAATACCGATGCCCTGCGCAACGGCACCGAAGGTACTCTCGCCGTTGACTTCCCCCGGACTTGGAAGTTCACCACCGATGAACTCGCGCTCGGCGTTGTCGATGAATGGTTCCGCAAAGACTACGATATCTCCAGCTGGAAAGATATCCAAGTCCCCCGCGCTATCGAAATGCAGGGATATTTCACCAGCAAAAAGAATATGATTCCCTATCTCGGTGAGATGTTCTACGCCGCTGACTTCGAATTCGACAGCAAATTCGATGCCGATAAACTCGCGCTCTATGTCGGCGGTATCAACAACGAAGCCTGGATCTGGATCAACGGTCAGCTCGTTGCCTATCAGCCCTATCACTCCTGGTGGTCACGCTTCAACTATGTCTGGACCAAAGATATGCCTGCGGGCGTCATCAAACCGGGCAAAAACCGCATCGTCATCCGCGTCCTTGCTATGGATCGCGGCGGCTTCGGCGGAATATTCCGGAATCTTTTCTTGTACCAGAAAAAGTAAGCGGTAGTCGCGATAAGTGTGCGGCGGGCTCTCGTGCGCGCTGGCTTTAAAAGAGCGGGGAAGCTCGTGGACGGCAGTTCACGTCGCCCCGCTCTTTTTTCGTCAGCATCGCAC
>JAZOMB010000035.1:0-8933 GCA_045653515.1 Victivallaceae bacterium
GGCGACCGCAACATGGTCATCGTTCCTTACAGCGACCGCCTTGTGCTGCTCTCACGCTACTTGCAGCAGCTGGTTATGGAAAGTCTCGGCAAGGAACTCGACCTTGACGGAAACAAAGTCTATCAGGGACTCAACGTTTTCGGCAACAAGGGCGGCACCGACGCCCACGCCTTCATCCAGCAGCTCAACGACGGACGCGATGATTTCTTTGCGACCTTCATCGAAGTTCTCAAGGATTCCGCCCGTCTCGACATGGGCGACGGAGTTGCCATCGGCGATTATCTGCATGGATTCCTTGAGGGTTTGAGCGCGGCTCTGCTCGGCAAAGGACGCCAGATCATCACTATCCGTATTCCCGACCTTGATGTGTTCACTCTCGGTCAGATTATTGCTCTCTACGAGCGTGCAGTCGCCATGTATGCTGAATACATCAATATCAACGCTTTCCACCAGCCGGGCGTGCAGGCTTACAAACTTGCCGCCAACGGTGTGCTGGAACTCGGCAGTGTTGTCCGCGCCAAAATCGCAGAACTCGCCGACTGGCAGGGATGCGCTTATGAGTTCGCAAAACTCATCGGCAGAGAAGATGACACCGTCGTTATCGCAGGACTGCTCGACAAAGCCGCTGTAAACGGCTGCGGAGTCACCAGAGAGTTCTGCTCTGAACGCAACACCTGGATTTACGGAATCAAGTAATTGAACCGCCTTATCCTCGAAGAAAGTGATTTTATCGCACCGGAACGCTGTCTGATTACCGGACGGCGTTTCCGTCAGCTTGTCGATGTGATAAAAACTCCAGTCGGCAAGGTCTGCAAAGCAGGTTTGCTCGGCGGCAAACGCGGAACAGCCGAGGTGATGCAGGTCACCGAAAACGACATCACTTTCGATGTAAAATTAGATGAAGAGCCTCCGGAGCCGGTCTCCGTCAGGCTCGCCATCGCGCTGCAGAGACCGCAGACTTTTTCAAAAGTTCTGCATATTGCAACGACAATGGGAGTTAAAAAAATCCTCTTTTTCCACAGTTTCAAGGTCGAAAAAAGTTATTGGCAGAGTCCGCGGATACTGCCCGAAAATTTCCGCAACGAGTTGATAGAAGCCCTCGAACAGTGCGGAGACACCATACTGCCTGATATTGAATTTTGTCCCAAATTCAAAGAGTTCTGCGAAGGCAGACTGCAAGACTTTGCCGAAGGAACCCAAATGATTTTCGGGGACCCTTCCGCAGCAGGCGACGCCGCAGAATATAATAATACTCCTGTCACACTTATAGTGGGTCCCGAAGGCGGATTCACCGACTACGAGACACAGAAAATGCGCGAACTCGGCGCACAGGGAGTCACTCTCGGCTCCAGAATTTTAAGAACAGAATACGCCCTCGCCGCGTTGCTCGGCAAACTGACATAACTTCACTCGCTGTTCATGACAAGAGCAGTTGGATGCGGGGGAGTGGAAAAACTTCTTTTCACGAGAAAAGAAGTTTTTCCCTCCCCCCCTTCCCTTTTCAAGAAAAGCGAAGTATTTTTTTGTTTTTGTCAGTTTTGCGTTTCCTGCGCGAATGTCCGTACTCTTGGAGTAAATTCGCCCAAGTCAAAATGGGGCAGATCCGGAGTGTGTCTGGCAAAAAGTTCGCCGGAATAACCGTTATTTTCAATGACTTCGCGGTAAAATTCCGTACTCGGTTTCGGCGTACGGACAAAGGTTTCCCTATCGACCGCCACCATACCGAACTTGGGTTGAAAACTTCCCCACTCGTAATTGTCAAAAAGCGACCAATGGAAATATGCTCTGATATCGACGTGATAAAGTTCCATCGCCTCGCGCATCGCTTCAAACTGAAGCATCATATAAATTATGCGGAAGGTGTCGATTTCGGTGCAGCAGCCGTTTTCCGTTATCCAGACCGGTTTGTCGGTCAACCGCGACATTTCATGGACAAAAGTTTCAGGACAGAACTCGCGGGGCATAGTGAAATCTTTCAGCATCTGATAGCTGTTGAAATCAAACTTGCTCCCGGCAAGATCAGCTTTGCGGGCATCGACCAGTCCCCGGTGATAGTAATTTATCGCCCAGAAATCGCAGGAATTTTTCAATTCCGGCATATACTCCATATCGATTCCGGGCAGGACGATCTCCCCGGTACGGACGGCGTGAAAGAAAAACAGATTATGGTTCCAGTTCTGCATCGCCGCCGCCGCATTATCCAACTCGTCATACTGGCGCAGGGGTACGCGCGGAACGTAGGCGTGGGCGCTTGAAACGGGAGCGGAAGAACAGCTTTTGATGATCTGCGCTCCGAAAGCGTGAGCTTTGAGCTTGATTTTTTTGCTGTTGAAACACTCTTGCGTGAATGGGCCGAGGTTGAATTCATTCATCACGCACCACGAATCGACCAGATGAGCAATTTCCGGCACCAGAAATTCAATGTGTCGTTTAAAGTAATCGAGATTTTCCGCCTCGGCAAAACCGCCCTCCGCTTCAAACCATTGCGGATGGGTGAAGTGCCACAAGGTTACGCAGGTAAAGATACCCGCAGCCTTGAGCCGTTCCAGCAGGTCGATATAACGCTTGAGCGCCGCCATATCGCGTTTCCCCTTTTCCGGTTCGATGCGGCTCCACTCGATGCTGAAGCGGTAGGCTTTGTGACCGAGTCGTTTGAGCATTTCAACATCTTCTTTATACAGCTCCCAGCTGTTGCACGCCTTTCCGGAAGGTTCCCATTCGGGATGAGCCAGCTCCTGATGATACCATTGGCAGTTGACATTATCGCCTTCGATCTGGTGTCCGGCGGTGGCACTTCCCCAGATAAAATTTTCCGGAAAAGTAAAGGGGTGAAGTTTGTGCAGATTGAGCATATTTATTCTCCTTAACGATCCTGTCCCAATGGCGGAAGCAGATATTTGGTCAATATTGCCGATTTGCCGTTATGTTTGACTTGCACTTCAACCGTTCTGCCGGCGGCATCTTGCGGCAGAGAAATGGTAACAGCACTGCCATTGGCAATGTACTCTTTTCCGGCAAAAGTAATCACCGAACCGTCAACAGCGTAAATTTCCAATACCGGAGAGCCATTATCCCATTGGCAATGGATAACTGCCGGAACACTGCTGTTCAAATTGCGCAATTCCTGACTCATCGCGCGGCGGACTTTCTGAAGCAGTTCCCAATCTCCGGAACGGACTTCGCGGCTGTGAACGGTGGCATTGGCATACTCCAGAGCAACGGCGCGTTTGGAAAGATTTTTCAATGCCGGGATGACCTTTTTCAAAGCTTCCACCTTTTCCTGAATGGCAAAGAGATATTCATAATCGTTCAATCCGGTGCGGGTCGCTTCGTAGCGCACCGAATTTTCCCAGATATCCGACTTGCCAGGTTCCGGCGGATAGACCCAGTAGTGCCAGTAGCGGCGGTTGGTCAGATCCTGCGGCCCGGTGGTGAAATAGGCAAGGCAGTACATACTCATCCAGTAAAGATCCTGCTGATACGCCCAGTGATACAGCGATCTGGTGTAGGCAGGCGGCACATTGAGCAAATAGGATGTGTGCGGATTGTAAACGCCGAGACGGTCGCCGCGTTTGCGGGCGATCTCCAGCGCGCGGGATTGTTCGGGCATCTGTGCTTCACCGGCTTCCAGCGGCGAACCGAAACCGCCCATCCAGGTGTCGATCACGTCAATATACTGCTCCGTGGGGCCGGGGCCGTAGATCCACGGAACAAGCGATTTATCCGCCGACCTGATAAGTTTGGCAAGTTCGATCGTCTGCGCCGTCTGATCGCGGGCGGGTTCATCGGAATAGTAGGCAAAGAAGAATTTTTCCCAGCCTTTGGAGCGCAGGTGCTTCAAAACCGCCCGCAGAGTGTTGACATAGTTTTTCCTGAATTCGTCGCTGATATGGGAGTAGCCGATATCGCCGTACAAACTTGTGTACCAGTTGCCGTGACCGGAAGAAACCGTAGCCAGCGGCATCTCCAGACGGGGGTTCATTTTCAACTCGTCCAGAGTATATTTCATCAGCGCATCGAAGCTGGAAAAATCAATTTCCGGCTCACCTTTGGCATTGAATCTGATCGGAGTCTCGACATTGACCCGGCGCGGAGCGATGCGGTGATCGCGCAAACTCTGCAGACATTTTGCCAGATTGAGGGTCATTCCGTTGGGGTAACGCATATCATCGGCAACGCCGGGAATGCCGGAACGGTAATTGATCAATCGCGGCAGATCGGCAAACATAACAAAACTCGGACGTTCAGGCAGGGCAAACTTGTCCACATTGACTTTAAGGGTCAATTTCTCTTTGCCGTGGGGATGGGTGACATTCAATTCAAGGGTGTAGATTCCCGGCGCAGTATCAACAGGCAGATGAACGCTGCCGCGGAAAAGGGTGAAGGTCTTGGTCAAAGTGCTTTTATATCCGCCGGTCTTGCCCCCTGCCCGATAGGGTACACAGCGGTCAAGCACCTCTTTGCGGATAAAGGGGCCTTTGCCGAAGCCGCCCAGAGCGTATTTGAATTTGGGATTTACCGGTTCAAAAAATTGAGTGCCGAGCACCCGGGACATAGTGATTTTGCCGTTTTTCAAAACCTTGCCGGAAGCATCGGTAAGTTTGCCCCAGTCAAGATAGATCCCGCCCCGTGCGCGTTTGCCGATCCAGACACCGATCTGAAAATCTTCGATCGAATTTCTTGCGGCATCGATGACCACCGTTTTTGCTCCGGTGGTATCATCGGCAGTTTGAATATCTTTATCACCGTTGGCGATAAAAATTTCAATATCGCCGTATTTCTGCGGAACTTTTTCCGGAAAGAAATCGGAGATGGTATAGCGGGATTCAGAGCTTATTTTTTTTTTGCTCCCGTCAGCTTTAACAGGAGCTGCGGGAGTTTTCTTAACGGGGGGCGGCGGCATAATGCGGCGGGCGCCGACGGCGGGGATCTGCGGGGCATCGACCGAAACGGGTGCAGGAGGAGCTTTGAGCGTCACTACGCCGCTGCCGCTGCTGGAGTTGATAATAAATCTGGCGGCGGAAATTTTGCCGTGGATGAGATTTTCGTTGGCAATGATAAGATAGTACCAATCCGCTACCCGATGCGCGGTCACGGCGCGGCGGTGAAGTTTGCCGACACCATCGGCGGAATAGCTTGAAAGCTGTCCTTTGGCCGGATCGCAATAGTATTCGTTACCGATCTTCTTCCGTCCGGTGGCAATATTATCATCCAGATGAATGTAGAGATTGTTGAGCTTGAAGTTCTCCGGAGTCTCCGGCTTCAACTTGAACAGCAGCACCGTGGCATCCGGCCGTTCGACGACCGCTCCGCCGATGATGGGAGATTTGTTGCGCTGTGCAGGGAACAGCTGCAGCTGCGGCGCGGCAAAGACACTAAATAAGGCAAACACTGCCGCAAACAGAATAATTTTTTTCATCTTCATATCTCCTTATGCTATTGATACGTTACAATTCGGCTCCGGCTTTTTTCAACTCTTCCCGCACCATTTTGCCGTCAAGTTTGCGGGGAATGGTGTTGAGCTTCACCGCCAGCGCGGCGGCAAGTCCGGCGGCCTGACCGATGGAACAGGCGGTCGGCATAATGCGCAAACTGCTGTGTGCCGCGACATCCGCCGAGATCGGACGTCCGCCGACAGTGAGGTTGTCAATTTTCTGCGGCACGATACAGCCGTAGGGTACTTCATAGAAATCCCCCGGCGGAATGACCTTGAGAATGGTTCCGGTACCGCGCGGATTATGGATATCCACCTGATAATTGCAACGGGCGATCGCATCCGGAAATTTGCAGCAGTTGACCAATTCATCGGCGGTAAGATAATATTCACCCAGCACGCGGCGGCTTTCGCGGATGCCGATATCGCCCATATTGGTCAACTCGGCATCTTCAAAACCGGGCAGATCGTTGCGCATCCATTTAAGATATTCCCTGACCTGCTTGCGGCCGATGATCTCCGCTTCGGCAAGACTCACGCCGTCGGTGGCGCTGTGTTCGCAGACGCGGGTGGTATTGAAGTGGACAGTATCTTTGTACATAGTGGGGAAAGTGAGCAGATTTTCGCGGACACAGGAGAGGTCGCCGCGTTCCTGCGCCTCTTTGTGAAGCTTTTGATAAAGCTGGGCAAACTCGGGTGTGCGGATCGATTCATAAGGAAATTTCAAGTTTGCCAGTTTGAAACAGGTGGTCATCGGCTGACAGAAGCCTTCGGCATTGCCCTCTTCGTAAGGCGCCCCGGCAAGCGCCGCAAGGTCAGCATCCCCGGTACAGTCGACAAACATTTTTCCTTTGACCTGACCGATGCCGCTTTTGGAGTGAACGACCACAGATTTGATATTTGAATTCTCTTTCACACAGCCGATGATGGTGTGATGATAAAGCATTTTCGCGCCCGCTTCCAGAAAGAGATCTTCGGCGGCAAGCGATGCCACCGCGGCGGTGAAGGTACGGCGCGGATATTCAGTTCCGTGTGATGCATCGATACGCGCTTTTACGCTGTCGCTCTGGTAGGAGTAGATCGCCTGTACCCAACGGTCATAAACGGGTGCATCAATGGGGCGATTATTCAAGGCGCTGGACATAAACGGCATAACTTCGCAATTTGCCGCCATACCGCCGGGACGTCCGGCTTTTTCAATGACCGCCACGCTCAAACCGCTTTTTCCGGCAAGATACGCCGCGCCCATTCCACCGGGACCGGCACCGCAAACGACAACATCAGCTTCGGCAACGACCGGACTGGAACTGAAATCATACATTTTTAACCTCTTTTGTAAAATGTTTCTTATTACTGCATACAATAATATATCATACTCATAGTGGTTTGTCAATAGACGAAACATTTTCCGTTTGAAACGTGCGATTATTGATTAAAATTGGTTACGGCATTTGATATTTTGCGTTTACGGTGTTATATTCACCTTGTACAATATTTGCAGGAATACTATGGAAAAATTTTTAACTGAAAGTCTGGAAGATTATCTGGAAGCCATCGCCGAATTGAGCGCGGCGGAAGGTCACGCTCACACCAAGGAGATCGCCGAAAAACTCAAGGTAAAAATGCCTTCGGTCACCGGTGCATTGCGGCAGTTGGCGCAGATGGGATATATCACCTACAACACCCATTACCCGGTAACGCTTACCGAAAAAGGCAAACTTATCGCCGAACAGGTGGCCGCCCGTCACAAACTGCTGAAAAAATTCTTTACCGATATATTGGGGATGTTCCCCGAAGCGGCGACCGAAGCGGCGTGCCACTTGGAACATCTTATTGACGAAGATACGGCGAACCGTTTTGTGCTGTTCTCTGAAGCGATAGAAAACCGTCTTGATGCCAGAAACCTCAGGGTGTTTCTTTCTGAAGCCATTGAACTTATGGAAGAAAACAGCGGTGCGGAATGCCGCACGCTCAATTCGCTTCTTCCCGGCAGCAGCGCCGTCATCCGCCGCATCGGACGCAACATCTCCGATCCGGAAAAGCTCAACTTGAAATGCGGCGACACCGTAACGCTGCAGAGTGTCCCGCTGGACAAAACTCATCTGCATCTCCAAGTAAACGGCAAGAGTGTGGAAATCTCTCTTGCTGTTGCAGAAAACATCTTTATTTAAAGCTCTGCTCCCGATAAGGGGAGATGACTTGTGGGGAGGGGAAACCCTCTTTTCAGGGGAAAAGAGGGTTTCCCCCCCCCACACCCCACCCCTTCCGAGAAAAGCGGAGTATTTTTTGCTCCCGCTGGTCGCAATTGATCCAGACACCAAAAAAAAAGAACCCCGCGCTTGCGGGGTTCTCTCTGCTTACGCAGTATGAATTACATCATACCGCCCATTCCGCCCATTCCGGGCTGGGGCATAGCAGGTTCTTTTTCTTCCTTGATATCGGTGATCAGGCATTCGGTGGTCAGCAAGAGACCGGCGATGCTGGAAGCGTTCTGCAGAGCGGAACGGGTCACCTTGGCGGGATCGAGGATGCCGCAGGCGATCATATCGACATATTCGCCGGTGGCAACGTTGAAACCTTCATTGCCCTTGCCGGCTTTGACGCGTTCGACAACGACACTGCCTTCATAACCGCCGTTGGCGGCGAGCTGGCGAAGGGGTTCTTCCACGGCGCGGGCGACGATGGCGGCACCGATGGCTTCATCACCGGCAAGCTTCAGATCAGCGATGACGCTGGAAGCGCGGACAAGAGCGACACCGCCTCCGGGGACGATACCTTCTTCGACAGCAGCGCGGGTGGCGTGCAGAGCATCGTCAACGCGGTCTTTCTTTTCCTTCATTTCGACTTCGGTAGCGGCACCGACATTGATCACGGCAACACCGCCGGCGAGCTTGGCCAGACGTTCCTGCAGTTTTTCACGATCGTAGTCGCTGGAAGTTTCTTCGATTTCGCGGCGGATCTGGGCAACGCGGCCCATAATGGCATCCTGAGTTCCGTAACCTTCAACGATGGTGGTGTTTTCTTTGGTAACGGTGATGCGTTTGGCGCGGCCGAGCTGGGCGGTGGTGACATTTTCCAGTTTCAAGCCGAGATCTTCAGAGATGCAGGTACCGCCGGTAAGGATGGCGATGTCCTGAAGCATGGCTTTGCGGCGGTCGCCGAAGCCGGGAGCCTTGACGGCGCAGACTTTGAGGATGCCGCGCATGCTGTTGATAACGAGGGTAGCGAGGGCTTCGCCTTCAACATCTTCAGCGATGATGAGCAGCGGCTTGCCTTCTTTGGCGACAGCCTGGAGCAAGGGCAGCATATCGTTGAGGTTGCTGATCTTCTTTTCGTTGATGAGGATGTAGGCATCATCCAGAGAAGCTTCCATGGATTCAGCGTTGGTGGCGAAGTAGGGGGAGAGGTAACCCTTGTCGAACTGCATACCTTCGACGACATCGAGAGTGGTTTCGAGGGTCTTGGCTTCTTCGACGGTGATGGTGCCTTCCTGACCGAC
>JAZOMB010000036.1:0-98844 GCA_045653515.1 Victivallaceae bacterium
GGCGCCTTCGGGGAAGTGGATGACAACCGTTTCGCGGACGCCGTTTTCAAGCATGAAATCGACCGCCTGCGGGAGTTTCTGCCACAGGAGTTTGCCGTCGGCATCACGCAGATCAAAGCCGCAGCAGCAGGCGCTTTCAACTTCATTGACGATCAGGATATCGATGTACGGCAGAGCGGGGATAACTGCGGAACGGAACTTTTCCGGAGCTTCAGAGACGAAGTCAACCACAGTTTTGTAACCTTTTTCGCGCATAGTCTTGAGCAGACGGACTGCCTTGGTGCCGTATTCAGCATCGGCGGCATCGAGAGAGTCGAGCAAAAGCAGATAGCCGAGGTAGAAATATTTGGCAGGAACATCGATGTTTTCCAAGTCTTCGCAGCAGAGTTCGGCATTGGCGCCGCGGCAATGGAAGAAGGTGCGTTTTCCGTTGCCGGACATAACGTCGGTGTAGCTGGTCGGAACCGTTTCACTGCGTTTCATATTTTTGCCGTCGATATTGCGGCGTTCGATCTCCGCCATCAGATAATCGCCTTCGCTGTCGGCGCCGAGTTTTCCGGCGGCATAAAGCGGCAGAGCGGGGTCAGCGGCATAAATATCAAACAGGACATTGGCAGGGCCGCCGCCGGGAGCGAAGACCTCTTTGGTGATATTGCAGAGATTTCCTTCTCCGGGCCAACGGTCGATGGTTTTGACCTTGTCCAGAACCCAGTTGCCAGCTCCGATAATTCCGTTTCGCATAGTAAAATACTCCTTTTGAGGAAATTGATTAATTCAACATGGTTTGACCGCCGGTGACAGGGATAGCCTGTCCGGTCTCATACTGCTGGGTGACCGCATAGCAGATGGCCCGCACAACATCTTCCGGGAAGCATCCACGGCTCATAGGAACCTGCTTTTCGTAGTGGCGGCGCACATCGTCGACGTTTTTGGCTCCCGGAACTTTTCCTGCATTGAGGTACTGGACAAAGAGTCCGCGTTCCGGATCGCTCCACAACGGGCCGTCCAGATAGTTGCCGGGGCAGACGGCGTTGACCTTGATCTTGTCAGAAACGAGTTCCAAAGCGAAGCTCTGAACCAGACCAAGACCGCCGAACTTGCTTCCGGCGTAAGCGCCGTTGTTTTTGGAACCGGTCAAGCCGCTCTTGGAGTTGACCTGAATGATGTCGCTCCAAAGGCCGCTTGCAGCATTCTGTTTTGCCATAACCTGCGCACAATATTTGGTGCAGAGGAAGAAGCCGTTGTAGTTGATGTCGGTAACGAACTGCCAATCTTTCATAGCGAAGCTCTTGACCGAACCGGCGCGGGCAACACCGGCATTGGCAACGAAGAGGTCGATGCCGCCGTAAACGGCAGTCACATTGGCAACCAGTTTTTCGACTGAAGCTTCATCGGCAACGTTGACCGCAAATCCGCGGGCACCGCTTCCGAGTTCAGCCGCCGCCTTTGCCGCACCTTCAACGTTGAGGTCGGCGATAGCCACATCAGCACCCAGCGCCGCCAATCCTTTGGCAATTCCGTAGCCGAAGCCCTGCGCACCGCCGGTAACGACGGCAACCATTCCAGTCAGAGGAGCGTTGGCGCCGGAAGCAACTTTGGCGCGGTAGGATTCGACTTCCCAGTTTTCAATGAACTGCCGCTGGGCATCGGAGAGATAATGGATGCCGCCGAAAGCTTCGGCGATCTGTTCGATACGGGCGCCATTCTGCGCCAGAGCGAGAACTGTTTTGGCGGCATTGAGATTTTTTCCGGCGACGAAGAGCGCCTTGCCGGGGATCTCGACCATACGCGGAGCATAGCCGCGTTCGCGCTTAAATTCAGCGATGATTCCGGCGGTGGGAGCATCGCTCTTCACGCCGAAAGCTTTGGCATAAACCAGATGGTCGGGAGTCAACGGGCCGCCGGGAATCGGGAAAGCTCCGCTGCTCATGACGGTAACGCATTTGTCGGCATCACTGCTTCTCAACTCACTGCGGAGAATGGGAGCATATTCCATAACAGTTTCACTGCAGGCAGCTTCCACTTCAGCGAACGAGGTACTGACACCTTTGGAAGCGCAATATTTTTCCAGAGTGTCCATAATGGAAGCGTAAACGCTGTCCATCTCTTCAGCGCTGTCGGCACCGATAAAAACGCCGTGGTTCTGCAGAAAGATCACCTGCGGATCGCAGTTTTTCTCTTTGCGGTAAAGTTCACAATGGTCATACACGACTTTGGCAAGGATGAAACCGGGGTCGCAGTAATCCACCCACAGCGCATCAGGGAAAAGTTCAGCACAAATCTGTTTGCCGTCGTTGCTGCAAGTCATACCGTTTACCAATGCGGGGTGAGTGTGGACAACATACTTGAACGGCATGATCTCGTGCATAGGAGCTTCCACAGAGGGGCGGCGGCCTTCGGTTTCGCAAGCGAAATCCATCAGCTTTTTGACTTTGGCTTCGCGTTCTTCAACGCTGGCGAAATCTTTCAAAGTAAAGCAGGAGCGGACGATAGCCCGATCCATCTTAACAAAATCACCCTCTTTGATCGCCGCAAGCGATACGCCGCTGGGTTTGACATAGAGATATTTTTCATCCTTAAAGGAAGTGTTTCCGCCTCCGGCAAGCACATAATCAGGATTGCCGCCATACACATTTGACAATTTGGTGATAATTTCCAGTGACATATTAACCTCTATAGTAATACAATATTTCAATACACCTTATATAAGATACCACCATTGTTCAAAAGTTTCAAGCCTATTGCCCTATGATTTTGCCGAAACTGAAACAGGCGATACCGCTGATCATCAATAATGCCGCCAGCGCCCGGCGCAGCCACACCTTTTTCGAGGCGGCATTCTCCATCACATCGAAGCCGAGTTTGCACGCTGCCACCCCGAAAACAACCGAAAATATCCCGCGGCTGGACTGGATGACATTTCCAAAGACCGGACCGATGATCCCGAAGCAGATGAGCAATGTCATCTGCGAAAAAAGCCACAACAGCGAAAACGGGATCGCATCGAGCTGCATCTTCCAATTCCATCTGGTTTTGATCAGCATCGGCAGACTGCATACTCCAAGCACCGTGTAACAGAGCAAGGTAACCGCGATCCCCGCCCGGACGATATTTTCCCGATTGCACATCACGACCATATGGGTTTCGGTAAAATCGGTGATGGAGTAAAACACCAGTGTCAAGGTCAACACTATCAACGCTTTGAGGTCAAGCTTTTTGCCGCCGCTCCAGTTAATCGCAAAAGCGGCGGTCACGCTGAGCAGAATTCCGATGATTTGCAGAAAATTCAATGTCTGCCGGAAAACCAGTATCCAAATCGCCGACAGCACGATGATTTTCAATCCGAGAAGCGAGGCCAGACGGCTGGATTCGATCAGCTTTTGCGAAAGGAAAAAGCCCCCCTGTCCCAGCATAAACATCAACATCCACAAACCGAGAAAGCCCCATAATTCCGCCGGAAGAGAAAATATTCCGTCTTTCCAGAAAAACGGCAGCATTACCGCACTGCAAACGCCCATCGCAACGTGCGAACAGATAAGCAGTTTCAATGCCGAATCGTGGCGGCGGATAAAAAACGCACTGGTCAGATAAGAGAGCGACTGCATCAAAGCAGTCGCAATTCCAAAAACTATTCCGCTTAACATATTCTTTTACTTTACCGCCTTTTCCACTTGCGCCGCAGGCTGCTTGTTCAGCAAGTGGCGGTTGAAAGAGGAAAATCCGCCGTTCTGCCACAGCCACAATGCTCCGGTACAGAGCAATTGAAACACGCCCCAGAGAACAACGATCAATACAAACATCCTGGCGGCTTTGATAAATCCCGGCCCGCGCTGAGGTCCGCGCATACGGACAAAGATCCACACCGCAGCTCCCAGCAGCAGATCGCAAACGCCGAGCAGTTCAGCTTCCAATCCGGCACAGCTCCAGTTGAAGTTTCCGAAATAGTTTATCAAGCTCAAAAGCTCCAGTATCAAATAGGCAGGTATCAGCAGAAAACAGAGTGCGAAACCGTGCAGATTGGCTTGTCCGAGATCATATTCGCCGCTTCTGCCCACCAGAACAGCAAGGATCACGGTGAGCATAAATGCCGTCATCACCCAATCAAATTTCCGCAGGGCGTCGATGACCTTTTCCTTGGCTCTGCGTCCGGAAACGCCGGAAGTATTTTTCTTTTTCTTTGCCACGTTACCGTCTCCTTGAGTTTCTGGGGGTTCCGATACCGCGTACCAGAAGATAGGTGATGAATCCAACCGCCACCATAAACACGACCAGCACCGAATAAGCGTGCGGCCACCAGATGCCTTCGGTCATCATCGTAAACTCCGACATACCGCCCAAACCGGTGATAACGGTCAGCGGCATAAAAACGATGTTGATAATGGCAAGATACTTCATGATCGATGCCATATTGTTGCTGGCGACTGCGTTGCGTGACTCCGCCATGCCCTTGATGATCGCCGCATAGATCTGCGACAAGTTGCCGCACTGTTTGTTTTCAATGGAGATATCTTCCAGGAACTCCCGCTCGGCTTCCTTGAAACCGATCCGGTCAGCGGCGGAACGCAGTTTGCCCAGAAGCAATACATTGGCGCTGATCGCTGATTCGTAATAGGTCAAACTTTTCAGCAAACTGAACATATTGACCAGACTTTTGTTGGTGACAGCGTATTCGATTTTCTTTTCGATCTGCTCGGAGATAGTCCGGATTATCCGCAGGTGCTGCAGGAAGTGCCGGGTGGACTGGTAGAGCAGACGCAGCAGAATCCCGGGAATACTGTTGCCCCGCAACGGCATTCTGACGTGTTCAAAAAGCGGCATATCCTCGGTCTGCACCACGATTATGCGGTCTTCGAACAAAAACGCTCCGACCGAAGATACCAGAAATTCCATCCGCCGGTCCATGCCGACATCGCGGGGGCGCTTCATAATCACGGCGAGGTGGTTTTCTTCAAACTCCATACGGCTTATTTCATCTTCGTCCAATGCAGAGGCAAGGTTGTGCCCGTCGATACCGCACTGTTCGACAAGATAGCATTTTTCTTCATCCGTAGGATCACTGTAAACCTGGATCATGCCCGCCTGCCCGTCAGGACAACGCTGCACACGTCCATCAACAAGATCGTAACACTTCAACATCGGTACTTCTCCTTTGTGCAAAAATTCTCAAGCAAAGGGTGACTCGACGCCGCGGCTGTAGACGCCGGAATCTTTTTCAGAAGCGTCCATTCGCGGAAACGCAGCTGAATATTCCGGCATTGCACCGTCGGGGTCCGGGGTCGTCTATACTGCTCATTTTCCGCCTTTGGTTATGGTTGTGGTTTCAAACTGTGATTAAAAAATCTTTACATTCTTAAAAAATAGCATCAGAAAAAATTTTTTCAACCCTTGATTAGCGGAAATTTGCATTTTTATTGAATTGATGGTATAGTAAGTATATGAGCTGTATTTTCAGGAGTTTTATAATGCTTTGCGATATTTGTAAGAAAAATGAGGCGACCGTCCACATAAAGGAATTTCACAACGGTCAATGCGAAACCCATCATCTCTGCGCCGAATGTGCAGGTAAAAAAGAGCAGCAGGGAGATTTCGGTTCCCTTGGTTTCAAGCTTTCGGAGATATTGTTCGATCCCGAAAAACTCAATAATTTCATCAATGAAAAAGGCAAAAAGGATGATGCCGACGAGCTTCCGCCTGCCGTGTGTCCGGAGTGTTCCTGGACCACCGCAAAAATCCGCGAAAGCAATGGTAAAGTCGGCTGTCCGGAGTGCTATAAAGTTTTTGCCCCCATCCTCGCTGAAGCATTCAGCAAAGTTCAACGCGGAACCTTGCACCTCGGCAAGCATCCGGCTGACAAAGATGACAAATCAGGTTCCCTCCGACAGGAGCTCAAACGTCTGCAGACCGAGCTTGCCGATTTTGTAGCCGCTGAAGAATACGAAAAAGCGGCAGTCTGCCGCGACCGCATCAACGCCATACGCAAAGAGTTGGAGGCGCGCTGACTATGCTTGGCAGAATCGAAGACCTCCTCGCCCGTCCGGTAAGTTTCCTCGATAACTCCGTTTCCGGAAGCGGTATCGCCATATCCTCCCGTGTCCGGCTGGCGCGCAATCTGGCGCACCACCGCTTCCCCTGCTCTGCCGATGATGCAGAAAAACAGGAAATCTGCAAAACTGTTTCTGATGCGGTAAGAGATGGAAAAATCCTTGACTTCGATGGCGAATGTAAAGAGTTTGAACTTGCACTTCTCGATGAAACCGACCGCGGCGTACTGCTTGAACGCCGCCTGGCAAGTTCGGAATTCGTTTCAGGAGAAACTGCAGGAAAAATGCTGATGGTCTGCCCACATGAACGCTGTTCCATAATGATCAACGAAGAAGACCAGATCCGGATGCAGTCCATCCGCCCCGGATTTCAGCTTCCTGAAGTCTATGAAGAGATCAGTGCCATCGACGATGCACTGAGTATGCAGCTTGATTACGCCTTTGATGAACAGCTCGGATTTCTGACCAGCTGTCCGACCAATGTCGGCACAGGTATGCGGGCATCAGTGATGCTCCACTTGCCCGGATTGGTGCTTTCCGAACAAATTGCGCCAACTATCCACGGCATAAATAAACTGCATCTGGCTGTACGCGGCATCTTCGGAGAAGGTTCGGAAAATCTCGGAAATCTGTTCCAGATATCCAACCAGTCCACCCTCGGTGAAAGTGAAGAAAAAACGATCAACGATCTTGCTTCAGTTATCGAGCAGATCATTTACCACGAAAAACGCGCCCGGCAGACCTTGCTGGAAAACGACCGTTTCAGCTTGCTTGATTATGTCGGGCGCGCCTACGGAACTTTGCGGCACAGCTATAAACTCACCGGAGCAGAAGCTTTGAAATCGCTTTCCGGAGTCCGGCTTGGTGTGGAACTCGGTTTGTTCAATACCATTGACCTTGCTAAAGTCAATGAACTTTTTATCGCCACCGGTCAGGCGCATTTGCAGAAAAACGCCGGACACCAGCTCAACTCCAACGCCCGCGACATCCTCCGCGCCCAGCTCTGCCGCGAAAAACTGAAAGGATAAGCCTCGGGAGAGGTGGACTTTAAAAATGAAGACAAGATTTGGCCATAATCTTTTTTGCGGATTATTATTTGTCACTCTGGGCGGTATTTGTTGTTATTCATTTTTGTACCGTCCGCTTTCACTGGTTGCAAAAAGTGCTTCGTGGTCTCCCAATGCTGCAGTCGTCACCTCAAGCAAGGTAGATAGAAATATATCCCGCACCCGAAAAAAAACCTCTGTAAGCTATTCGATCCACATAGACTACCAGTATAATTATCAAGGCAAAACATACCGCGGCGACCGCTATGCTTTCTTCCGTTCAAAAAACATGTACACCAGCGAAAAAGGTGCTGTTGAAGCGATCGTGCGCCGTCATCCGGTTGGAACCAAAATGACGTGTCTGGTCAATCCGGAAAATCCTGCTGAATCGGTAATTTCCAGAAAAATTTCTTACGACTCATTACTGGTCGGGGCAATCCCGCTGTTTTTTGTCATTCTGGGCATTATACTGCTTTTCAAATCGGCAAGGGAATTGTTTTTACCCGACAAGGAAAAAGCATAAAAAAAGCAGCAGTATCCATTCTTTTTTTCTGTACGATCGTACATTCAGCACCCTTGCCGTTCTCGACCGGGAATGAGTCCGCCGCAAAAAAAATCCGCTGATAGGCGGAATAAAACACTACCACACGCCTGTCCGGCGTTCAGCCGGACGACAGGCGCAAACTCCAGCGACTCAAGGAGCGATATCGCGCCGCTATCCGGTGTTTTTGTCAAGGCAAAGCCGAGGGATCCGTCTTCGCTAAAGCTGCGCCGGGACAAGGTGTACTCACGTACTCGACCCGCGCGGAGAGCGCAGCAAGGCTCGCGGGAGCAAGCGAGATCGCTCCGCTATTTTTACAACACCATTCCGGCGATCCATCCTGCGATGAGCAAGGGGATGTTGAAGTGGATAAAGGTGGGTATCGTTGAATCGTAAATGTGGTCATGCTGACCGTCGGCATTCAATCCGGCAGTAGGTCCGAGCACCGATTCGGAGACCGGAGAACCGGCATCGCCCAACGCTCCGGCAACACCGACGATCGCCACCGTCGCCAAAGGTGAAATCCCCATCTTGATACACAACGGAACGTAGATCGCCGCAATGAGCGGAACCGTTGAGAACGATGAGCCGATGCCCATCGTGATAACCAATCCGATGAAAAGCATAATAAAGACCGCCAGACCGCGGCGGTCACCGATGCCATCCGCCGTAAGCTGAACGAGAGTGTCAACGCTTCCGGTGGCTTTCATAACTTCAGCAAAACCGCTGGCGGCGATCATCACGATACCGATACCGCCCATCAGATAAACGCCTTGAGTAAAAACATCCTGCGTACCGCGCATGGTGATGACCCGTGCCACGACAAAAACGGCGATACCGCCCAATGCGGCGATGATAAGCGAATCAAGGAACAACTGTCCGGCAAGTGCGACAATTATGGCGATCACTCCAGCAATGACATTGAGCGGTTTGATCTCAACTTCGCTGTTCCCGGAAGCCATAACCGGCAAATCTTTGTAAACGCGTGGTTTCCGATAGGAGATAAAGACGGCGATCAAAACACCAGCGATCATTCCGAGCGCGGGGATAAACATCGCTTTGGGCGCCATATCAGCGGTAACGGCAAGACCGAATTTATTGATGTTGCCGATAAGAATTTCGTTGAGATAGATTCGGCCGAAGCCGAACGGCATCACCATATACGGCGTAATAAGACCAAAAGTCAGGATACACGCCACCGCACGGCGGTCAAGGTTGATTTTCTGAAATACGCCGAGCAAAGGCGGGATCAATACCGGAATAAAGGCGATATGCACCGGGATAATATTCTGTGAAGAGACCGCCGCCAGCGCGAGAATAGCAAGCAGTGTATATTTGAATGCGATCAGTTTTCCCGGTGTCAGCTCTTTATTCAACCGTTTGAAGAGCATCTTTGCCAGCAATTCAGTTACTCCCGAACGGGAAATGGCGATCGAAAACGCTCCGAGCATCGCATAATTGAACGCCAGCTGCGCTCCGTGTTCCAAGCCTTTACTGAATGCCGCCATAGTTGCGACACCGCTCATTTTAGCAAGCAATCCGCCGAAAAGCGAAGATATCACCAACGCAAACACCACATTGAGCCGCAATGCCGACAACACCAGAAGCAGCAGCACCGCAAGCACGACCGGGTTTAAAATAAAATCCCAAA
The DNA here is from genome assembly GCA_045653515.1 of Victivallaceae bacterium. Classification (GTDB taxonomy): domain Bacteria; phylum Verrucomicrobiota; class Lentisphaeria; order Victivallales; family Victivallaceae; genus UBA1784. The sequence goes on from JAZOMB010000036.1 coordinate 9,280, forward strand.
ACATCGATATTCCCCTTTTATAAAATTTTATTTACCGCGTTCAACATTTGAGGTGACGCGCAAAATACCCACACGGCTGGAAAGCGGCAGCGATTCCAGCGTCAATTCACCGCGGAAGAAAAACATTCTTTCCTCTCCCGGCCTGATCATCATATTTTTGACAAAATCCACCTGCTTGGAGATCAGGAGCTTATTTCCCGGCATCAACGTTACCGGATAGTGCATAATCGGTTTCTTGAACTCGAATTCCAACCGAACCCATTTGCTGTCATCGGGTTCAACCATTCCGGACAAAAGCGGCTGGACATAGATGCCGACATTATCCGATTCATTGCTGAACCACTCCGGAATATTCACCTTCACAACACCGTCATTGGCAAGGGCAAAAGTTATCACCCCGGGGCGGCCGGCACGGGCAACCGGATTGCCGAGAATTTTCAGCGACAAGCCGTCGGCTTTCACCTTTTCATATTTGACTTGTCCATGCGGGAGTGCCATAGCAACTTTGTCTTTTTTTACCGCTTCACTCTTTCCGGCGCATCCGGAAAAAAGCAGCACAACTGCGGAAAAAACCGCACTCAAACAATGTAATTTCATATTTACCTCCATAATATTACACCATATTCAATTTACTTATTTCAAGCAGCAGTTCAAGTCTGACCTGCTCATTGGTCTCCACACGCAATTTATTCAGCAGCTCCTGCTGTCTGGTCAGCTTCCGCACCCGCTTCACATCGGCTATCGCTTCAGCGATGGCGCGCGGTGCATCTGGAAAAGTGCTGTTTTTCACCATCAAACGGCTGACTTCCGGACACGGCGTTTCGATCAGCAGAGAGTTCAAGTCAGCAGAAACCGAATCCATCTCTCCGTTGAGTGCGCAATTTATAACGATATTCAACGCCTTGACCACGGGATCGCTCTCTTCAAGCGTGATATCTTCCAGTTCCTGGGCGATTTTGCGGGCATTGTCCATAGAAGCCATACCAAGCTCCAGCAATTCAAGCAACGCCACCCGCGCCGGATCTTTTTTCACTTCAACCGTTTTTTGAACGATTTTCTGCGGCTCCTGCGGAGCGGCGGGACGGGGACGGTTGGCGGCAGAAATGGAGTTGTTCAACGCTGATTTGATCGCGTTGGTGCTGACTTGAAGCATTTCCGCCACCTTTTCGATGTAAACTTCCAGCTCAACCTGATTTTGAACCAGACGAAGAAAATCTGCCACAAAAGAAGCCGCTTCCGCGCGCCCGGCAGGAATATCCATCTGATAACGTTCCGGCAGAATGAAACCTAGAACATCAAGCCACGGCACGGCGTTATTCACCAGCTCTTCCAGAACGCTTCCGCCCTGTTTGGTGAAGATTTCGTCGGGGTCCTTGCCGCCCGGGATTTGCAGCACGCGCAAATCCACCGAAAGCGGCAGCAGTATCTCCGCCGCCCGCAAAACCGCCTTCTGCCCGGCGCTGTCGGCATCAAAAGAAAGTATGAGATTATTGGAGTAGCGACGGATCATCCGCGCCTGCTCCGGAGTAAATGCGGTTCCAAGCGGAGCGACAGCACAATCGATCCCCGCCCGGTGAAACGCTATCGCATCGAGCTGCCCTTCGCAGAGGATGGCTTTTTTCATCTTGCCGATACCCTGCCGGGCCTGCGGCAGGGCGTAGAGCAATTGACCTTTGTGAAAAACGGGGGTATCGGGGGTGTTGACATATTTTCTGCCGTCGGCAGGTTTGGCTTCCAAGGTTCTTGCACTGAATCCGACTGCCCTGCCCTGTTCGTTTTCAATGGTAAAGGTGACGCGGTCGTGGAACTGGTCATACAATCTGCCGGTCTCATCTTTGCGCCGGATGATACCGGCGGTGAGCAGTTCGTGGTCTGTAAAGCCGAGTTTTCTACCATATTCCAGACATCCGGTCCATCCCGAAGGAGCCATACCGATCTTGAATTTCTGTATGACATCGGAAGTTATTCCGCGGTTGCGCAGATAGTTTGCCGCTTCGGAGTTGGGATTTTCGGCCAGAAGACGGCAGAAAAATTTACTGAATTCCGCATTGACCGCCAACAGCCGCTCACGTTCGCCCTGCTTGGCGCGCTGCGCTCCATTGAACTCTTTTTCCGGGATTATCACTCCGCAGCGGGCGGCAAGGATCTGGGCGGCATTGACGAAGTCGACATTCTCTTTATCCATAAAAAAGCGGAAAACATCTCCGCCCTTGCCGCAGCCGAAGCAGTGGTAACTCTGGCGCGAAACATCAACGTGGAATGACGGCGTTTTCTCTTGATGAAAGGGACACAATCCCTTGAAACTGGAGCCGCCGGAACGCTTCAGCTGAACCCCGAACGAGGTTATAACATCCACGATATTGCAGCGTGAACGGATATCTTCAATGATATCCTTGTTCAAATCCAAACTCATTTTTCAGCGTCCGAGAGTTTTGATGCGGCTGGCGGCATACGCCGTCGCCCCGGCATCACGCTGTCTGGCAGGGATCATCAGATAGAAACGGTAAAGTTTGACCGCGTATGCCCGGTCGAGCTGATTGAGGTCGATCGCTCTGGCAATATGAAAGAGAACAGTGAAATCGCTGAGTCCATTGACTGCGCTTTTGAATGCGTCAAGAGCCTCCTTGCGCTTGCCGTGCTGGAGCAGACATTGACCGAGCTGATAATTGAGAATATTGTTTTTCTCATATCCTGGCTTGGTTTTCAGAAGATTGATGTATTGCAGAACGTTTTTGTATTTGAGCTCAGTTCCGAGATTGCACAAGGCGATCAAGGTCGGAATGTCTTCACGGTTGAGTTCATGGGCGCTGGAAAGCAGCTGATAGGCGTTGCGTTTCTGCACGGGAAAATACATCCGCAATCTGCCGCAGGTGTAGAGTGCGGCGAAGTTATCCGGTTCTTCTGCCGCGACCGCTGAAGCAAGGTCGAGAGCTTCTTCGACTTTTCCCTGTTTTTCAAGGTTCAGCGCCATCAGCAAGCGGGCGGAACAGTTGTCCGGATTATTCTTCAAAACCGCTTCCAGCTGCTGAATGCTTTTATCAACTTTTCCGTCGCGCAGTTCACGCGCGGCAGTATTCAAACGCTCATTGTCAGAAACCCGTTTCCCGCATCCGCAAAGGAGCAGAGACAGCACCATCAGCACAACAGCAATATTTTTCATCTTATCCCCTGAATATATGTAAATTATTTTGTACGCAAACGCTTGATTCCCATCGCCGCCACATAAACGATACCGGCGATAACCACGATCGTAGGTCCGGACGGCAGACTGAATATGGAACTTGCAATCAATCCGGCGACAACAAACAGTGCATTGAATATACCCGATACGATCATCATACTCTTCAAGTGCGAAGTACAGCATCCTGCCGCCGCCGCCGGAAGAGTCAGCAATGCAATAACCAGCATTATGCCGACCAGATTGATAAGCAATACGATGGTCAGCGCGGTCATCGCCAGCATGACCAGATAGATCAGATTATTTTTCACGCCGCGCAATGCGGCATAGGTTCCGTCAAAGAGCATCGCCAGAAGCTGCGGAAAGAACAGCACCGTCGGAACCAGCACGGCGATGTCCAGCAAAATGGTCAATATCAGATCCTGCTTTGACAGCAGCAGGATGTTTCCGAAAAGATAACTCTGCCAATCGACATACCCCGGCGTGTGATCCAGAAACAGCAAGCCGACCGACATTCCGATCGCCCAGACTGCACCGATCACCGTATCTTCCCGTTCTTTGGCGCAAATGCTGACCACACCGACGGTCAATGCCGCCGCCAATGCTCCGAACATCGCACCGGCAGTCGCGGTGATAAACGCAAGTCCGCAAGCCCGCTGCAGAAAGAGCGCCAATCCGAAGCCACCGAGCGCCGCGTGTGCGCTCGCTCCTGCAAGCGAAGAGATCCGTCGGGTAACGACCAATGTTCCGATAACGCCCAATGCAGGAGAAATAAGAATTCCCACCAGCAAGGCAAAACGCAAAAACGCCCATTCCGGAGCAAAAAGTATGGTCTGTATATCCATTATTTATCGCCTCCTGTTTCACAATGGCAGAAGCAGGCGTGATCGTGCTTGATCAAACTCATATGATGATGATATATTTCGTTGGCTGTTTCAGCAGTAAAATCGGCAGGCGTATGGGTGACGACCTGTTTATTGACGCAGATGATCAAATCCGTTTCGCGGTTGACAAATCCGAGGTCGTGTGACACAGTTACTACGGTCATCCGTTGGCGCAGCTGATCCAATATGCCGTAAAACTGCTCCTCCGCACCGGGGTCGATATTGGCGGTAGGTTCATCCAGCAGCAGCAGTTCAGGCTCTCCTGCCAACGCGCGGGCGATCAGCACCCGCTGGCGCTGCCCGCCTGACAATCCGGCAAACGAACGCTCCGCCAGATCGGCGATCCCGAGTTCGGACAAAACATCCATCGCATATTTGCGGTCGCTTTTTTTGTGACGGAAGAGCGATTTTGACGAAACGCGTCCCATCAAAGCCACTTCCAGCACGCTCACCGGAAACGCAGCATCAAGCTGATGATACTGCGGCATATAACCGATACGGCGGCGGCTTTCGACCGGAGTGCGGCCGAAAATTTTCACGTTACCGCTATCCGGAGACAGCAGGCCGAGCAGAATTTTAAGCAAAGTGCTTTTGCCGCCGCCGTTGGGGCCGACGATACAGCCGGATTCACCAGGCTTGATCTGCAGAGAAGCGTTTTCGATCACCTTCTGCCCGGAGGTGTAAGCAAACGAAACATTTTCAAGCTCGATCACCGGCACGGTATCGTGTTTATGTTCACAGCAATGGCAGTTGCAACTCATTTTTTCTCCCCGAAACCAAGGCAAATCGCTTCGCTCATCTTTTTGAAATTGGTGATCAGATCCCAAGCCAGCGGATCAAGCGGTACCGCCGTTCCGCCGATGCGGCGCGCCAGTTCTTCAGCGGTGCGCGGGTTGAACTGCGGCTGAACGAAAACCACTTTGATATTCTCTTTCTGCGCTTTATTGATGACGGCAGCCAGCTGGACAGCAGTCATCTCGCGGCCATTGATCTCCAACGGATGCTGGCGCAGTTTGTAGGCATCGGTAAAATATCCGAATGCCGGATGGTAGACCAGCACCGTCCGGTCAGAATAGTTTGCAAGCTGTTTTTTTATAACACCATCCAAATCAGAAAGCTGTTTCTCAAACGCCTTGAGATTATTCAGATAAACCTCTTTATTTGCCGGATCGGCACTAATCAATGCATCAGCGATACTGCGGGCAATGATCGCGGCATTTTCAGGCGAAAGCCAGACGTGCGGATCAAGCGCATCTTCGCCGTGGTGATGATGACCGTGATCGCCGCCGTTATGACAGCAATCCTGACCGTCGTCAAAGCGGCGGCGGCGGATATTCTCTGACACATCGACGATCCCGACATTTGCCGGCAAAGCGCGGACAGCGCTGTTTTCAAAATTCATTCCGGTGGTGAAGAAAAAGCGTGCTCTTCCGGCGTTGCGGATATCCGCAGGGCGCGGCGAATAATCGTGCGGACTGCGTCCTTCCGGGAGGAGTGCGGCAACTTCTCCCAAGTTTCCAGCTACGGCAGAAACGATAAACGCCACAGGCGGCAAACCGCAGCTGAGCTGAAGTTTACCGTCAGATTTTTTCTCCGGAGCCTTGGTACAACCGGAAAAAAACACCGCCAGCAGCATCGGAAGCAAAACAATATTTATATTGAAAAGACGCATCACTTTACCTTTGTTTATCTCAAAAGTACAACTTTCACAATCCAACCTAAAGAATATAACACCTTTTTTCAAACAATTCAAGGTGTTTTTTAAACAAATCACTGATTCAATGCCGAAAGATCGACTTCAAAAGTTTTTCCGTTTACAGTCACCGAGAAACATTTTCCGCCCAACGCCCTGACCTCCGGAAGCTCGCTGTTTTTGCGAACCGGGATGAGCAAGGTGGCAAAGGTGAAGTTTTTCTGCTGCGTTGCCCGCATCATCACTGTAGTAGCTTTGTGCCGGGTCAAGTCATTGCGGCCGATGAACCATCCCGCCATCAGCGGCTTGCGCTTTCCGGAAGCGGTCGATGTTTCGATCTTCTCCGGATAAAGCGGCAGAATAAGTATGTCATACTCATAGCCGTCATAATCAGACAGCACCGCGCCGGGATATTTACGCACTTTACGGGTTTTCAGCGTATCAAGCTGGAACCGCAGCTCGTAATCGTGCAATTTGCCGTCAGCCGACTTCAATGTATCGACCACGCAGAAAAATTCCGGCTTGCAGAAACGGACTTCCCGGGTGTGGGTCGCGGGTTTGAACAGCGGAATATTTTTTTCATCATCAGTACCGTCAAACTTATTCAAGCCGAATGTATCAGTATAACTGCATTTTGCATAGTCAAACTTCTCATTGCTGACAAATTTTGCATCGATCGGCTTAATCACCCGTTTCGGCTGATAGCGCATCTGCCCCATACCGTCGACCAGCACCGTATTGTGGTCAGCGGCAGATCTTCCGAACCAGCGGAACGGACTGAGTTCATACTGACCGCCGCCGTCATCGTAAATCAGCTCATCTTTACCTTTATATATATTGATATTGAGCTTATCCCAATGCTGGTGACCGTTTCCGATAGGTCCGACATCGAAACAGCAATAGAGCGCATCAGGACTCCAATCTGAACGCATAGCAATAAAACCGGCGTAAGGCAAAAAGCGTGAGGCCGTCGGAGTATCAGCCGGAGCCCTGCCCTCTTTCCGCTTTGAAGCGACCCATTTGAAAAGCTCTCTCTGCGGGAAATTATCCAATGCATCATTGAATATTCCCGGCAGGTGCGTGGTGTAGCAGTCATTGGTGCGCGGCGCGGTGAGCGCGGGGGTTGCCAGAGCGACATACGCATCGTATCCTGCTTCAAAATCACTCATCAGCTTTGCCGGAAGTTCATCCATACGTTTGGACAGCTGTGCCTGATCGACAAAGTTTTTCGCCGTACGCAAACTCACGATCTGATAGTCCGGAGACAACTCATCGTGCATACCGTCCGGCAGCATCTGACTGCAGAAAGATTTTCCGAAAAGCCGAACCGCATAAAGCCGGAACTGTTTTGATTTTTTGAACTCCGGATATTCCGAAGCGAAAGTGTACACTCCGGACATCTCCATAAGCAGCCAGTTTGACCTGTCACGATGATTGTGACGCAGGAATTCAGCCTGTTCAAACATCGATCCCAACATCAGACAGAGAGTTTCGTCGCTGACTTCCGGAGATTTGCGGAAGACCTCAAACGCCGACGGCCACGAATAGAGCAACCGGATACCGGCTTCGATCGTCCGCCAGGTATTATGGCCGTAGGGACCGGACAAAGCAGTTTTTTTATCCGCCTGCATAATCCATGAAACGACCTGTTTTTCAAAGGCTTCAGCAAAACGGCGATCTTTGCTTTCAAGATAACAGCAGATCATATCGTGCCAGAAATACATCCGGCTGAACTGCCAGAGCCATTCGTTATTGACCGGTTTCTTTTTCCATGTCGGATTGAAGACCCACTTTATTCCGGAATCGAACTGCCACGCGATGTTTATTACAGTAAAATCATTGCGGAGCGCCCGCTCGGCGGTCTCAACGGAATGTTTGCGGCTTTTTATTTTATTCCGCAGATAAACCGACTCCGGACGGTTACGGTAATAGTCCGCGATCGCCCGGATCATAGCTGCTTCATCTTTTTTGCGGGATGCCGCGAGGTAGTCTGCTCCGATCTGTTTTCCGTCAATTTCGCTAAAAAGCAATTGAAGGATCCCGTTGCGCCTGGCGGCGCAAGTTTCTGCAGAAACGACCGAACAACACATACTCACGGCTCCCAGAAGAATCAATGCGATTTTTGAAACGTTCATGCTTTACTTGATTTTGAGAATCGCCACCCCGTAGCAGGGCAATGCGATATCAGCATCGACGGCCTTCGGGCAGAGACGTTTGAAGTCAACAGAAACCCACTTGCCTTTTTCGGTCAGCATTTCGATCTTTTCAGCTTTGCAAAGTTTGATCTGCAAGCTTTTGATGGGGTCATATCCGAGGTTGCAGACCATCAGCAAGGTGGAACCGTCAGCAGCTTTGCGTTTGATGCTCATCACAGGGGTGTCATTGAGGACAGCGCCCTGCACGACTTCAGGATCAAGTTTTTCCAGCAGATAGAGCATCCAGTTTTTGCGGGGCAGACCGGCGCGCAGAGAGAAGTGTTCATCGCTGCAGAAGGCAACAGTCATAATTTTGCCGCCGAGTTCGTTTTCAAAAAGAACAGAACCAGGAACCACGCGGCGGCGGTCGCCTTTGAGAGCATAAGCCGTAGCGTTGATATTGGTAATGACTTTGGCTTTGGGAGATTTTACGACCAGCTGCGGAGCGCCTTTCCAGCTGCGGGTGTAGATGTATTGCGTATCATCTTTGTAGACTTCGGAGTTGTAGAAGCAATCCGGTTCGCGGGTCTCGACACCCATATATTTGGAAAATCCGCGTTTGCAAAGTTCAACCGCGGCACCGCCGTCGATGAACATTTTGTTTTTGAACATCGCCATAATCTGGGCATCGGTCAGGCGGGAAACAGCATAGCCGCCGCGCAATGAATAGATGCCGTCATGTTCGAAGCGGACTTCGCCGGAATAGGGAATACCGTAGATACCCATGTAGTACGCCCAGTTTTCCTTTTCCATCGGGAGCACCGGAGTGTAATTGTTCGTGGACTTGAGCAGATGCTGGCTGATGTAGCCGGGGACATAAACGCCGCCGTCAATACTGCCCTGAACCGCTTTAAAAAGCGCAGGATAGAACTTGGAATATTTTTCCAGAATATCGGTGTAACTGCGGTTGACCTTCCAGCCGCCGTTCTTGGTGGCGTTGACATACCAGAGTTTGGAACCTTTCAATCCGTTGAAGATAGCGGAGGAAAGTTTGGCGTGCATACTGACCGCAGATTTGCTGTGGAGCGCGTGCGGGAAGGTGTCGCTTTCGTCAAAGAGTGACGGAATGGAGCTGAAATGTTTGCGGTAGATCTGGGTCTTGAGAACATTGTACGCAAATTCGCGCGGGGATTCTTCAACGTAGTGCGCGTTGCAGATACGCATCATATGAGGCTGATCTTTGGCGGCAAATTCGCGGGTGACGTCAAAGTAGTGGTGATATTCACCGCCGGGGCAGCAGGTTCCGCCGGGGATGGAGGGATCGACCGAGTTGATTCCTTCACGGATGAGTTTACCGATGTTGGCAACACCTTCACGGCGCAGGGTTTCATAGTTCAGATAGACCTGATCGGTATTGGAGGCATTGAGAACCGCCTGGCGATACTCTTCCGGGGTCTTGAAATTGCCATTGAAGCGGCGGTTGTATTCGGCGACGTGCAGTTTGCAGAAGCATTCACGGCCGCCGTTGTTGGAACGGATATCGTCGTCGCCGAGGATAAAGAAGGGCTTTTCAGCAGCGACTTTGGCACCGACCGTGCGGATGTATTTGGCAAATCCGGGGTGCAGAGCGCAGAAGCGGGAGGCATTCTTCGTGGAGGTGTAGGTACGGGTCCAATCCTCGACCACGACCGTCGGGTTGGTGACATGGCCGAGGATAGACTGGATCAGCACACCGGTCTTGATCGGGTAGCCGGCAAGACCGGCTTTGATCTTGCGGAAGCTGGTGACCATCTCTTCAAGATAGACATACTGATCGCTGCGGCGCGGGGCAAGCGGCATACTGTAAAGAACCGTATCGATGCCGGTGCGTTCATAAAATTCAATAATATCTTTGATGGCGACATCTTCTCTGCCGACTGACGGCGGAACGATGTTCCACATATTGAATTTATTGGTCAGATAATCATATTTGCCTTCCGGTTTGGCGGCACTCTGTTTGCAGACGCAACCGGAAAGCAGCGTCGCAACAGCCAACAGCAATAAAGTTTTTTTCATTTTTTATCTTTCTACCTTTAAGATCAAAGTTTCGTAACAAGCCATGTTCCGGTCAATGGTAAGTATGCCGGAATATTCTTTGAAGTCAAGCTCTTTCCAGATGCCGTCAGCGGTAAGTTCAGAGACCTTTGACGCTCCGGAGAAAATCAATTCGACACCTTCGATGGCATCAAATCCCAGATTGCACAGCATCAGCATCGTTGCATTGCCGGACAACTTGCGGGAAACCGCCAGCGCGGGATGTTCAACCAGCATCGTACCGTTGGCACCGCCGTTTTCGATGGCATCGATGATTTTGATGAGCCATTCCTTGCGGGGCACACCGCCGCGCGGAGTGAATTCATCGGTCGTGCAGAAAACGGTGGTACAGATCCTGCCGCCGAGAGAGTTGTTGAAGATCACAGTTCCGGGACAGACCAGCTTCTGTTCCTCAAGCTTCGCGCCGTAGAAGGGGGAATAGTACATATTGGTGACCACTTCCAAATCATCGGCAACAGGAACCAACTCCGGAGCATTCACCCAGGTGCGGCAGTAGATCGGAGCATCACTGCCGACATAATGTTCACCATTGAAGGGGAATGTCGGCGTCTGCGCTTTAACGCCCATATATTCGGCAAAACCGCGCCCGGTAAGAGCCAGAGCGGCTGCGCCATCGATAAGCATTTTGCCTTTGAAGAGAGTTTTCAAATCCTCATCGCTCAAGCTGTCGACCGCATCTTTACCGCGGATGGCGTAGATACCGTCAAGATCGAGCTGCTTTTCTGCGGAGAAAGGAATTCCGTAAATACCGAGATATTCACTCCAGGAGTTTTTCGGGATGATATTGGGTTCGCGGTTGGTGATGGCGTGCCAGTTGCCTTTGCCGGAACGGATTGGAATACGGATACCGGAGGTTTCGCTGTTTTTCACCGTATTGTAAAGGACGGTGTAAAATTTGGAATATTTGGCAAGGATATCAGTATATTTTCTGCTGACGATAATTCCGGGGCGGCGGCAGTTGACGAACCAGAGCTTGGCACCGTCAAGACCGTTGAATATCGCAGAGGTTTCCTTGGCATGGAAACTGATTGCCGACTTGCTGAAAAGCGAATGGGGGAAGGTGTCGCTTTCATCAAGCACCGTCTTTACACCATTATGATATTTGCGGTACGCCTGAGTCTTGAAAACATTGGCGGCAAAGTCGCGCGGAGACTGTTCGACATAGTTGGCGTTGCAGATACGCATGACGGCACCGTCCTGCGTTTTGGAAGCCAGAGCGGCGGCGGTGTCATGATTGAAGAAATATTCTCCACCGGGCATACAGCTTCCGCCGGGGATAGAGGGATCGACTGAATCGATGCCTTCACGAAGCAGAGCGGCGACCCGGTTGACAGTATCCTGCCGGAGCTGATCGAAGTTTTTGTAAAGTTCGCTGTTTACATCGGATTCGCAAACCGCTTTGCGGTACTCTTCCGGAGTGAAGTTTGTTCCGTGGCGGCGGTTGTATTCAGCAGTATGCAGTTCGCAGAAACACTCCACCCCGGCGGACCAGGAACGGATATCGTCGTCGCCGAGGATGAAGAACGGTTTCTCGGCGGCGACCATGGCGCCGACCTTGCGGATATAATCAGAAAATCCCGGATCGAGCGAACAGAAACGGGTACCGACGCCCTCCTGTCTGCCATTATGAGTGATAACTTTTGTCCACGGTTCGTGTTCGACTTCGGCACCGATGACATGACCGAGAATACTCTGAATAAGCACGCCGGCGCGGATTCCCGGTTCGCAGGCGAGCAGTTCTTTCAATCTGCGGAAGCTGGCGGTAAGCCGTTCTGCTTTGACCATTGCATTGGCGCCCTGCGGATGATAGGACAAGCTGTACAACACCCGGGAAATACCGGTGCGCTGATAGAATTCAATGATGTCCTGTGCTGTCTGTTCTTCTCTCCCCGGATTATAGGGGATGATGTTGAAGAATTTGAAATCTTCCATAAGACCCTCATATTTTGAGTTAATATTACTGAATTGTAATGTCATTCAATATAAAATAATGTTATTTTTGTGCAAATACAAGAAAAAAGCGATTTTTTTATGTTAAAAATTAACACAAGTTTTCCGCCCGCCCCTGGAACCGGACAGAGTTTTTTTATGTTTTTTTTGAGAAAACAACTTGATAAAAGTGAATGTTTAGTGTATAGTATAGCAGTTTGTTTTATTTTTATCGGCAACCGGAAAAACAGACTGCCTGATGGCACTGTATTTCCGGATTGATGCAGCGATGTCCGGAAGAACATAAAACAGGGGACTCTGAGAAAACATTGTCCGGACATAAGTAAAAGCGAAGATTAAGGATTCAATATGAACAAAATTCTGGTAACCGGTGTGACTGGTTTGGTCGGCAGTGCATTCGTAGTGGCTTTGCTCCGCGAACGTGATGATTACGAAGTGGTGTGTCTGGTACGTCGCGGCGGCGGAAAGAGCGCGGCTGAACGCGTGGATTCCATTATCCGCGACGAATGCGTATTCGACAACTGCCCGGAAGCAGCTGACCGCATCTTGAGCAAAGTCAGCGTTGTTGAAGGCGATGTCACCTCGATTGTCCCTGAAGAACTGGCCAAAGATGAGGCTATGCGCGGCGTCAATATCATTTTCCACTGCGCCGCCGACGTCAACCTCGGCAAGGATCCCACCGGTAAAGTTTTCACGATCAACTACCACGGCACCGAAAAGATGGTCGCTCTGGCGAAGTTGCTCAATGTTAAAGAATTCCACTATGTCGGAACCAGCTACATCGCCGGTAAGCTCTGCGGTACTGCGATCGAAGACAACCCCATCGACAGCGGTTTCAACAACCCGTACGAAGAGAGCAAATTCAAAGCGGAATTCCTCGTCCGCAACTCCGGCATACCTTTCTCCGTCTACCGTCCCGCGATCATCACCGGACGCCGTTCCGACGGCCGCATCCGCAAGCCGCTTGCCTTCTACCGTATTCTTGAATTCCTCGGAAAGATCAAGAGCCACCAGTGCAGCAAACGCGGCATTGATCCGGCCTCCTGGGTTCCGATGGATATCGTCTTTGCAGCGGTTCCCTCTGAACACGTCTACTTCGTGCCCATCGACTATGTGCAGGAAGCCATCACCGCGCTCTTCCAGAAGCCGGTGACCAATACCGCCTATCACATCACCGGTGACAGCCCGGTCACTACCAAGCAGATCCGCGACTCAATCTGTTCCATTCTCCGTTTGGACAATGTTCATGTCGGCAAGGATGCTGAAGCCAACAGTGCGAACTCCGATCTGATGTCCCGCTTTATCGGTGACTTGTATCCGTACTTCAGCAGCGACATCGTCTTCGATCAGACCAATGTCCGCAAAGTCCTCGGCGACAGCGTTCTCGATTGGGAATACGGTCAGAAGGGTCTGGAAACGCTGATCCGTTCATTCTATAAAGATTACTTCCCCAACGTGGAATGGCTCCAGAAGCTTGCGGTTGAAGAACCGGACAGAATGCCGCGTTGAACTTAAATTACACTATATAAAGGACTGTTGTTACTATGTCAAGCAAAATTTCGATCATGCCGTGTCTGGATATGTGTGCAGGACGGGTTGTAAAAGGGGTTCATTTTGTGGATATCGCTGATGCCGGCGACCCGGTGGAGTGTGCATTGGCATACTGCGCAGCCGGAGCTGATGAGCTGGCTTTGCTTGACATTACCGCAACCGTTGAAAAGCGTGATACCCTGACCGAAGTTGTCCGGAAAGTTGCCGATGTCTGCACCATTCCGTTCACCGTCGGCGGCGGTATCCGTGATGTGGAATCCGCCCGTCAGGTGCTTGCCGCCGGTGCGAATAAAGTTTCCACCAGCAGTGCAGCGTTCCGCCGCCCGGAGCTTATCAAAGAGCTTATCAGTGAATTCGGTGTTGATGCGGTCACTGTTGCGATCGACCTTGATGTTAATCCGGCGATGCCTTCCGGCTACGAAGTTTACGTTGACGGAGGACGCACAGCCACCGGTGCCGATGCGGTCGATTTTGCCAAAAAAGTTGACGATTTCGGCGTAAAAGTGATCCTGCCGACCAGCAAGGCAGGAGACGGAGCGAAAACCGGTTACGATCTGCCGGTCATCAAAGCGATGGCGCAGGCGTGTTCCGCCAAGATCGTCGCTTCCGGCGGCGCTGGAAAAATGGAACACTTCATCGAAGCTGCCCAGGCCGGTGCAGAGATCCTGCTGGCGGCATCCGTGTTCCACTTCAAGATGATTTCCATTCCGGAATTGAAAGCCGAGTTGAAACGCAACGGATACGGTGTATATTAATATTCGGAATGTCTTGATCAACAAAATTACGACGTTCCGGAAATTTTCTGGAGCGTCGTTTTCGTCTCTTTAATATCGGAGAAAAAATGGCTGTAAGCAGCAGAAACAGCAAAAAAGGAACCACTTCCCGACGGAGTGACGGCGCGGCGGCAGATCCGAAGCGCAAGTTGAAACTGAGCGTCTGGGGCGGAGTCATTTTGCTTGTTCTGGGCGCAGTCATCTGGTGCATCATCAAACTGCCGGGCATTTTTTTCTCTGAAAACCCCCGCTTCAAATTCCAGAATCTTGAAGTTGACAGTACCGGGTACTGGCAGAAAAATCCGCAGATGCTTCTTGACCGGCTTGGACTGAAAAAAGGCAGTTATCTGTTTACCATTGATTTGCAGAAACTGCGCCGGCAATTGGAGAAGATCCCCAGTATCGAAAGCGCTGAAGTACGGATGGTTCTGCCGGACACGTTGAAAGTGAAAATCGTTGAACGCATTCCGCGTGCCGCGCTGTATACCGTCAACTCTCCGGCGGTAGTCGATGCCGCAGGCGTGGTAATGAAACGATCCGAATCCAGCGCCGCCAATCAGCGGCTTCCTGTGATAAAAGGCTTGCGCAATATGGATGTTTCAATTCAGGTGCGTCCGGCGTTGCGGCTTATTCTCAATGCGTTGAGCAATTATCCTGATATCGCGATACAGGAAATATCGCTTAAAGTTCCCGGCGAATTGCAAGTGAAACTCTACTACCGCAACAGCAAACAATGCACTGTACTCTTCCCCGCTACCGAAGAAGAGGATTACAACTACTTGCTTTCCGTGCTTCAAACCACGATTTTACGGAGCGGAAGCTCCTGGAGTACATTTGATTTGCGCTATAAAGGCAGTGTTTCCGGCAGATAAATTTTTGCATAATATATAACCATAAAAAGGAAATTTTACTATGAAAAAAGTTCTCGTTATCGGTTCAGGCGGCCGCGAACACGCGCTTGTCTGGCAGCTCAAACGCAGCCCTCAGGTCGAAAAAGTATATTGCGCCCCCGGTAATGCCGGTATCGCCGCTGATGCGGAATGTGTCAATATCAAAGTCGATGAACTTGAAAAACTTGCCGATTTCGCGCAGGCCAATGCCATCGACTTTACTGTGGTCGGCCCCGAAGCTCCCCTGTGCGCAGGTATCGTCGATGTCTTCCAGAGCCGCAAGCTGGCGATCTTCGGCCCCGATAAAATTGCCGCCCAGCTCGAAGGCAGCAAAGATTTTGCCAAGAAATTTATGGTGAAATACAACATTCCGACCGCTGCATACGACACTTTTGACAATGCCGACGATGCCTGCAAGTATATTGATGACCAGTTCAAAGCCGGTGTCAAAGGCATTGTGGTCAAAGCCGACGGCCTCGCCGCCGGTAAAGGCGTGCTGGTCGCAGAAAACTGCGAAGGCGCCAAAGATTTTGTCAAAGAGTGCTTCAACGGCGCATTCGGCAATGCCGGAACCCGTGTAGTTATCGAAGAGATGCTCACCGGAGAAGAGGCCTCAATCCTCGCGCTCACCGACGGCAAAACCATCATCCCGCTGGTCTCCAGTCAGGATCACAAGCGCATCTTTGACCGCGACCTCGGCCCCAACACCGGCGGTATGGGTGCTTACTCCCCTGCCCCGGTCGTGACCAAAGCGGTCAGTGAACGTATTGACCGCGAGATCCTCAAACCGTTCCTCAAAGGTATCAACGAAGAAAAACTCAACTTCCGCGGCGTTATCTTCTGCGGATTGATGATCGAAGACGGAGTTCCCAAAGTTCTGGAATTCAACGTCCGTTTCGGCGACCCTGAGATCCAGCCGGTTATGCGCCGTTTTGAAGGCGACTGGTACGATGTCCTTACCAAGACCGCCGAAGGCCGACTTGCCGAAGCTGAACTCAAGTGGAGCAAAGATGCGGCAGTTTCCGTCGTTATCGCTTCCGGCGGTTACCCCGGCAAATATGAAAACGGCTATGAGATCACCGGTTTGAAAGAAGCCGCTGACACCGGAGCTGTGGTCTTCCACTGCGGAACCGCGAAAAAGGATGACAAGATCGTCACTTCCGGCGGCCGCGTGCTTGGCGTTTCCGCTACCGGCAGCAGCATCCGCAACGCCATCTACAACGCCTACTACGGCGTCAAACCGATCGCGTTCAAAGATATGTTCTTCCGCAAAGACATCGGTTTCAAAGCGTTGCGCCGTCCGGCAACTTTGATCAAAAGCAAACTCAAAGCATTCAGTTTGCTGCTGTTCTTCGCCGTGGCAGGCATCCTGCTGGTCTACCCCTGGGGCGATCTGCTCCCGGAAAAATATGCCAACTGGGAACAGATAACCATCATCCGTGCGGCGGTATTGCTCTTTACGCTGCTGCGCCTTTCTCTGTGTGCGGCGCGCAAAAAGCTCTCCTACCGTCTGTATTCAATGTCGGTGGTGATATTCCTCTTCATCTGGCTGTTCACCAACTTGATGCTGAAACCTTACTGAATCTGACAACAGCGGACGGCGGATATCTCCAAAATTGGACATATCCGCTGTTTTGCTGAAGAAATTCCTATGCTCAACTACATTTTACGCCGCAGTTTTTATTCGATCTGGGTGATTGCCGGAGTATTGGCTCTGACTTTCATTCTCTTCAATATGTCTGCCGGAGACCCGGCGGCGGCGGTATTGGGCAAAAATGCGCTGCCGGAAGAGATCGAAAACTTCCGGCGCGCCATCGGCGGCGACCTGCCGCTCTTCTACGGCCGCAACTGCCGTACTGAAACCTTTACAAACTGGAACGGGAAGGAGAAAAAAGTTACCATCCCGCGTAATTTCAAACAGGAAAATATTGTTGCAAAAATCACATTTGATGACCGTTCAACTCTTGAACAGGATATCCCTGATGATGCTGAACTTGCGGAATTTTCTGCACCGCAGGGCAGACAGATCGTCAAAATAGAATTCTTTTATCAACAACACTCCCCTTGGAACTCCCAGCTGAAAAAATCGCTGTCTGAAATAATCTCATTCAAATCGACATTTCCTTATGTAACATTTTTCAACTTCGGCACCACGCTGGTGACCCGCGAACCGATAACCGATGTGCTGCGGCGCGGTATGGGGCCGTCATTATCGCTGATGCTGCCGATTTTTGCCGGAGAGATCATCTGCGGCATAATCTTTGCTCTCTGCGCGGTGGCGTGTGCCGGAAGTTTGACCGACCGGACAATCACTTTGATCAGCATTGCTTCAATGAGCGTAAGTTACCTCACCGCAATCATTTTTGGACAATGGCTGCTCGGCTATCAGCTGGACTGGTTCCCGGTGTGGGGGTACGAAAGTGCCGCAAACTATTTTCTTCCGGTATTTATCGGGATCGCCTGCGGCACCGGAAGCAATATCCGCTTTTTCCGCACCGTGTTTCTGGACGAACTGCGGCGGGAATATCTGCGCACAGCGGCGGCCAAGGGGTGCAATACATTCACGCTTTACGGGCGCCATCTGTTGCGCAATTCCCTTATTCAGATCATCACCAGAATCAGCGCCGGCCTGCCGTTCCTCTTTACCGGGAGCTTGCTTCTGGAGTCATTTTTCGGCATTCCCGGATTGGGTTTCGCCGGAGTGGAGGCATTGAACACCTCCGATCTGCAACTGCTTAAAGCGCTGGTATTTTTAAGTGCATTGCTGTTTGTAATAATGAATCTGCTGGCTGACCTCGCTTATGCGTGGGCTGACCCGCGAATAAAATTGGAGTAATATAAATGAAACTTCCCGAACTGCTCTCTCCTGCCGGAAACGCCGCCTGCGCACTTGCCGCATTTGATGCCGGTGCCGATGCGGTTTACGCAGGTCTGTCTAAATTCAACGCCCGCGAACGCGGCGACAACTTCACCGAAGAACTGCTGCGTTCCACGGTGGATTATGCTCATAAAAACGGCAAAAAAGTCTATCTGACGCTGAATACGCTGATCAAAGAGTGTGAACTCTCTGAATTGCTTGAGATGCTCGCCAATGTCAGCGACATCGCGCCGGACGGCGTACTGATCCAGGATCTCGGAGTCTTGCGTGTGGCACGGGAGTTTTTCCCGCACCTTGAACTTCACGGCTCGACCCAGATGGGCATCCACAACTCTGCCGGAATGGCGATGGCGGAAAAGCTCGGACTTTCCCGCGTGGTGCTGGAACGCCAGCTGACTTTGGAAGAACTTGCGGCGATCCGCAAACGCACCAAACTGGAACTGGAAGTGTTTATCCACGGTGCGTTGTGCTGTTCACTTTCCGGAACCTGTCTCTTTTCATCCTATCTCGGCGGATGGAGCGGCAACCGCGGCAAGTGCAAACAACCCTGCCGCCGCCGTTACTACTCCAAAAACGGCAACGGATTTTTCTTTTCTCCGCAGGATCTCTACGCCGCAGAACTTATTCCGCAGCTCTGCAAGATCGGCGTAAATTCACTTAAAATCGAAGGCCGCCTCCGCCAGCCTGACTATGTCCACAATACTGTCACCGCTTACCGGATGCTGTTGGATGCACCTGAAGCGGATTTTCCCGCCGCGCTCTCGGAAGCAAGAAACATCCTCAGCCGCACCTGCGGCAGACGGTGGTCGACTGGATTTTATACCGAAACCTCTCCGCAGGAGCTTATCAAACCGGATTCGCTCGGTGCCGCCGGGATGCGAGTTGGCAATGTAGAAGATATTGCAGAACGCGGATTTTCGTTTGTCACCAATAAGCGTCTGTTCCTCGGCGACCGCTTGCGCATCCAGCCGCATTCCGGCGATGACGGCACCGCCGTTACCCTTACCCGGATGTTGGTCAAAAATCAATCGGTGCGCCGCGCGATGCCGGGAGAAAAAGTTTTTGTCTGCTGTGACAAAGCGGTACCGTCTGACGGTATCGTGTTTAAAATCGGTGAAAGCTTCACCGATTACAGCAAGCGCATCGCCGCATTGCCGCAGCGCAAAGCCGCAGTCGAACTTGCGATCGCTATCAGCCGCAGCGAAATGACGGTCAAAACGCTCAATTATGCCGGTTTTGAAATGAGTTTCCCGCTGGAACTCGCCGATGCCGCCAAGCATCCGCTTGCGGAAGAAACCGTCCGTGCCGCTTTCGCAGAAAGCAACTCCGACACCTTCGCGTTGGGTGCAAACAGCACGGTTGTCATTGACGGAAATTACTTCTTCCCCGGCTCACAGCTCAAACAGCTCCGCCGCGAGGTGTGGGATAAGATCCACGCGGAAATTGATCCGGCTCTGCTGCAGAATATTCATGACAGCGCCGCCGCGCTCGACCGTTTCCTCTTTGATTACCGTACGATCAGAGCGCTGGAACATCAGCCCGATGCGCATCTGGTGGAAACTGTTGCAATGAAGCCCAACGGCGCAGAACCCGCCGACCGCCGCGCCATCCGTGCCGATAATCTCTTTGACATCAACAAGATGACCCAGGAAGCGATTTTGCCGGAGTTCTGTCCGGAATACCGTCTGGCATCGGTTGCCAAAGCGATCGACGCGGCATGGAAACAGGGCATCCGCCGTTTCCGGGTGACCTCGCTTTACGCGCTGGCGCTGCTGGAAAATTATCCGGAAGCCAAGGTGATCGTTTCCGCTCCCTTCCCGGTCTGCAACAGTATGGCGATCAAAGAGTTGACCAAATACAATGTTTCCCGCGTCACCGCTCACGTCGAAATGACGGAAGCAGACATCAAAGATTTGCAGAAAAAATCTTCTATCGAACTGGAATGTTACCGGCTCGGCCGTCCGTCGCTTCTGGTGACCCGCGCCCGTATCCCGTTTGAAGGCGGCTTCAACGATGCGCGCGGCAATAAGTTTGAATTGCGTTATGACAAACGCAGCGGGTTGTCCAGAGTGTTTCCGGTGCGGGTGGTATCGATCCCGCGCATTGCCGGAATATATGACTTCTACGATCTGCGGAACGCTCATTGGAAAAACAGCGAAACCGACACTTTCAACTTTGACAAGTCATGGAATTGACCCGGCTGAACAAAGAAAAAATTGAATATTGTGCGCGAAATTACCGCGCACAACTATCAACATTCAGCGGTTGAGGATAATCGCCGCAATGGAAAAACCGATGGTAAAGTACCAGGAACGGGTGATTTTTTCTTTGAAAACAATTACTGAAATCAACGCCGCACCGAGAATGGATACCGTATTGCTCAAAGCAAAAACGATCACTGCCGGAGCGCGGTCAACCAGATACAGCTGCAAGCCGTATCCACTGCAAGCGCCGATCGCCAGCAATCCGCTGCCGTACCAGGCATAGCGGTTGAACACCCACTTTTTCCGCACGGTGAGGTCGATCGCCCCCAGCGCCATGATGAAGAAATAAACCAGAGACAAAATAACATTGCCGCACGCCTTTGTGTAATCCATACTGCCGTCTGCGAGGGTCAATTTTGTACAGAGTTTCAATGCCATTGACAGCGTACTGTTGAAAAGCACCAGCACCAGAAGCAGCAAACAATAAATAATCTTTTCTCCGGATGAACTTTCACGTTTTACGTCATCTTTAGTTGTAAACGATGCACTGATAATAGCACCGATCGTTGCGGCAATGGAGATGTATTGCCAAATACTCAACCGCTCCCCATGCACCAATGCCGAATAGATTATCACCGGAATAAATCCCAGCGACACCGCACACCATACCGGAGAAAGCGGTCCAATCTTAAACGCATAGCGCAACAGCGCGACCACCAGATATTGCGTAATACCGGTTACGGTAATTATCATCATCAATCGTAAATCGAGGTTTTGCCATTCCTGATATCCGATCAATCCGAAGCCGACAAAACCGATAAAAGAGAGACCGACTCCACATTGGATAGGCTGAACATTTCCCGTTGTACCGATACGGTAAGCTATTCCGGAAAAGGCAAACATAACTCCGGCAAGAAGTGAGAGTGAAATAATTGAAGTCATAATCATTCTCCATACAAAAATTATGCCGCTGCCAAAAAAATGGCAACGGCGTTTATCAAAAATGGTGGACCCAGACGGACTTGAACCGCCGACCCGGAGATTATGAGTCACCTGCTCTAACCGACTGAGCTATGGGTCCACAATGTGCTGTTTTCTTACTATATCACTTAAATGGTGATTTTTCAAGTTTATCAGCAAATTTTTTCACAATACCGAACAGATGAAGTCAGCCATTTTGTCCTTGGCGCAGCTGTCTTTGTGAAGCACTTGAGCGGTTTTGAGTTCCGCGAGGGGAGCGGGAACCGGAGTGGAAGTCAGCTTTGACAAATTTTCCATCACAGCGAAGCCGTCTTCAGACGCATTGCCGCCGAGTGCATTGAGCACCGCCGGGGCGAATTTGTACGGAGATGCGGTGGAAGCGATGATGACCGGAGTGTTATCGCCGGTTTCTCTGGCGTAACGTTCATAGACATTGACCGCGACGGCGGTGTGGGTATCGCAGAGATAGTTGTGCTGTTCAAAACAGTTTTTGATCGTCTGGCGGGCATCTTCATCACTGCAGTAGCCGCCGAAGAATTCGTCTTTGATCTTGGCAAGCAATTCAGCAGGAACGGTGTAGCGGCCGTCGCGTTTAAGCTCATCCATCAGCTTGGCGACCAGAGCACAGTCATCATTGGAAAGATGATAGAGCAAACGTTCCAAGTTGGAGGAGATCAGAATATCCATCGACGGACTTTCGGTGGTGAAGAACGGACGGTTGCGGTCGTAAACACCGGTGGCAATAAAGTCGGACAGAATGTTGTTGCGGTTGGAAGCGCAGATGAAACGCTTGACCGGCAATCCCATCTGTTTGGCGTAGTACGCCGCCAGAATGTTGCCGAAGTTACCGGTGGGAACCGCCACATTGACCGCATCGCCGCAAGCGATTTTTCCGGCTTTCACCAGATCGCAGTAGCTGGAAATGTAATAGACGATCTGCGGAGCGAGACGTCCGAAGTTGATTGAGTTCGCAGAAGAGAATTCCATATTGCGCGATTCAAGAAGTGCGGCGATCTCTTTATCAGCGAAGATATTTTTCACGCCGGATTGAGCATCGTCGAAATTACCTTCAATGGCGCAGACGGCAACATTGCCGCCCTTCTGGGTAGTCATCTGGAGCTTCTGCATATCGCTGACACCGTCGCGGGGGAAGAAGACAATGATCTTCGTTCCGGAGACATCGGCGAAACCGTCCAGCGCCGCTTTTCCGGTGTCGCCGCTGGTGGCGACGAGGATAACGGTGGTGCGGTCGGGGCAGTTTTTACGGGTGGAGGCGGTCAGGAGATAGGGCAGGATCTGCAACGCCATATCTTTGAATGCACAAGTGGGGCCGTGCCACAATTCGAGGATATTGACATTGGAATAAATCTCTTTCACGGGAGCCGGTTCATTGTTGTCGAACTTGCCTTCGTATGCGCCTTCAACGCAATATGCCAGTTCTTCAGCGGTGAAGTCGCCGAGATACTTCTGCAAAATCTGCGCGGCGCGTTCCTTGTAAGACAACTTTGCCAATGCTTCAAGTTCGCCTGAGGCGAGCTTAGGAAACTCAGAGGGAACAAACAGACCGCCGTCTTCGGAAATACCTTTGGCGATTGCCGCCGATGCGGTGATCTGACAATTTTTTCTGGTACTGGTAAAAAACATAAAACGCTCCTGAAATTGTATAAAATGTTTACCATATAATATACCACACATTACATTAATATTCAACCACAAAAGTGCTTGACAAATTACTCGAAGATGATTATATTCTGTATTATGCAAACAACTTTATAATCAAGGAGAATAAATATGCGTTCCATAATGAAAAAATTTGCCGTTATCGCCGCAGCCGCAGCTGTGACTATCCTCAATGCCGCCACTCCGCAGAACAAAATCCCCGCCGCCGCCGTTGCTGTTGCATCGATCGACCTTGATCAAGTGATTAATTGGCCGCTGGTCGCTCAAGCCGGAGCAGAAATGCTGCAGGGTACTCTGGCGCAGTATCAGCTTACGCTTCAGGATATCCAGGGCACTGTCGCCGCCGGTGTCACCTTTGCAAAAGAGAACCCCGACCAAAACGCCCGAATTGATGCGGTGATAAGTTTGAAACAGCCCAATGCAGAAAAGTTGTTCAAAGTTATGGGCAATTTCCTCAGTCTGGCACATCCGACCGGACTTAAAACGGAAAAGTCCGGCCAAAAAATCAGCATTGTCGGAAAAGATTTCAAGCTCACCCTTGTCAATCCCAAAGAGCTGACCTTCCAAATGCTCATCGGAAACAAGATGAAGTTCACTGAATTGAAAAATAATAAAAATCTCTTCAGCAATATCAAGGAGAAAAATGCCGCGATCATCGTCGCGTTGGACAACCAGAAGCTGCTTGCCGCATTTGCAGAAATCATCAAAAACAGCAGATACAGTTCCAGCGACATACTGAAATTGGCCGAAGGTAAAAAATTATCCGAAATAATTTGCAATTTAAAGCCGGACGGTTCCCTTGAATACAAGTCAAAAGATACCTACGCTTCTGCGGCAGATGCTCAAAAGGCGATTGCATTATGCAAAGAAAAGCTTGCCGAACAGAAAGCTGATCCGATGCTTGCCGGACTTGCGGAAAAAGTTCAATTCAAAGCCGATGGAGCAACAGTTGTAACCAGCTGCGAACTCAATATACTGGATCTCACGACTGTACTGACTGCAGTCATGCAGAAAATCTCGCAACCGGTGAAATCCCGCCCGGTACTTTGATCCGGTAAACGCTGCACAAAAAAAAGGACGGAAAATTCCGTCCTTTTTTTATGCCGGTAACTTCAGGCGTTGAGCAATTTATCCCAGGTTTCGATCAGGCGGCGAATGGCAATGCCGTGACGAAGCGGAATAACTTCACTTTGCATACATTGCAGACGCGGTGCCTGTTTGAGCAGGGCAAGCGTACGCTGCCAATCGACCGTACCGCTGCCGGGCAGAGCGTGTTCGTCCTGAGAAGCAAAGTTGTCGTGCAAATGGCAGTTGACGATGTGCGGCAGAAGCTGGGTCAAAACATCCTTTTCCCATTCGACCTCTCCCCTGCCCTCCCATTGGCCCCAGGGACGGCTGTCGGAAAAGTTCATACCCTTTTCCATAATATTGGCGTGACCGGCATCGTAGCAGACACCGAGATAGGGAGTATCAAACTTTTTCACCAGCGAGAGGATCTCAGAAACGGTATTGAGCGGTTTGAAAACGTTTTCAATACAGATGACGATGTCCAATTCTTCGGCGCGCTTGAGCAGTTTTTCCAGTGTACGGCAGATGAAGGTGTGCAGTTCATCCAGAGTGAACTGCGGAAAAGCGATCGGATTTCCCAAGTGGAAACAGCAGCTTTTCACTCCCGCTTCGTGAACCATTTCCAAAACCAGATTCTGTCTGGCCTGACCTACTTGACGCATATCGTCCGGAAGCATCAAATCACATTCCGGACCATAGGGAGAGTGAGCATCGACCAGTTTGATCCCGGCCTGTTCGATCTGCTTGTAAAAAACTCTTCTTGATTGCGGCTTATAGCAAAACTGCGGCAGCAAAGCATCGGTCAACACCAGATTTTTGCCGCCGGAACAGACAAATTCGTCCAGCATCGCCGCGCGCTGCGCTTCGGTCAATTCGTCAAAACCGAGATAATATGTAAAAGGAACCATTTTTTTACCAGTAAAAATAAATCTGCCGTCCATAGCACAAGCCCGGACGGCAGACCGCATTGAAACAGAAATTATTCAATACCTTCAGCATTCAGGTCTTTGACCTGCTGGAGGCTGTCCTGCGGCTTTTCGACGTTGCCGCCCAGAGTATTGGTAACACCGGTAACCATATCACGCAAGCGGTCACTGAAGTTCGCCAGCACGAACAGCGCAGCCAAAGCCACCACAGCAATCAAAATCACATACTCAACAAACGCCTGTCCATTTTCGCGTCTGCGCCGACGGATAACAGCTTTTCTCATCAGCATTGCTCCTTAATTTACAGTTGCATATTTCCAAACTTTGTCCGGAATCCATCCGGACAGACATTACTCAAACTTTACGGAACGGAATATCCGATACGTTCCACATTTCTGTCGCTGTGCTCGCCGATGACCCGCATCAGCAGCACCAGAGCGGCGACAAACGCCAGAGTGACCGCCAGAAAAACCACATACTCCGCGATAACCTGACCGCGGCAGGCTTTTCTCAACTTGCATCTATCAGTTGTGACGGCTCTTGATCTCATTATTTTCATCCAGAACGATCACCGTCGGACGGAAGTCAGCCACGCGCTCTTCCTCCACCGAGCTGAACGCCATAATCGTAACCACATCACCGACTTTTCCCAGGCGGGCGGCGGGGCCATTCAAACAGAAGTCGCGCATTCCGGCTTTACCGGGGATGGCGTAGGTTTCCAAACGCGAACCATTGTTGCGGTTAGCGACCAGAATTTTCTCATAGGGCATAATATTTGCCTCTTTGAGCAACTCCGGATCAATTTCCAAACTTCCCTCATAATCGACCAGACAGCGGGTGATGGTTGCTGTATGGATCTTTCCGCTCAACATCATTCTAAACATAGTTTAACAATATTCCATTATATAAAAAGACCAAATTGACAGAAAATATTTCCGTCACGATTCTAACTTATACCATAAAATGCAATTTGTCAAGACAAAAAAGCAGAGATTTTTTTATAAAATGCACTTTTTCGTATCAATGGTACTTTTTTGCAGATTTCACGGTAAAACCGGTACGCTTCAAATAAATTTTGATAAAAAATGTTTTTTTGCAGTTTCTCAACTGGAAAAAGCAATAAATATGGTCTATATTTATCTATAATGTTATACTGTAAACTGCAAGGAGTTGTATTATGCGTCACAAACTTTTGATTTTTCTCGCGGTGCTGTTCGGTTTGCTGGCTTTCATATTGACCTACAAGCAGCTGGAAGCTGAAAAGGCAAAGATCAATGGAGATTCCGAACACGTCGTCCTGATCCGGCTCGCCCGCGATATGAACGAGGGCGAAGAGATAAGCGAAGCCGACCTGATCCGCTTCCAGACCCGCCGCAACCGCGAAACCCAGATGCTCAGCAGGGAAATTCCGTGGAGCGATATCGCACTCGTCGTCGGCAGAAAACTGGCAACTTCAGTGAACAAAGATCAAACCTTGCAGACCACCGACCTTCAGCAGCCGACCCAGCGCAACAGCTTCAACAATATGGTCAGCCGTAATATGCGTGCTGTTTCGCTTGCCGTTGACCCGGTAAGTTCGGTCAACTACCTCATCCAACCCAACGACAATGTCGATGTCGTCGGTACTTTCCGCTTCCCCAGCGCCAAAGGCAATGCCGAACTCGACACCATCACCATCACCATTCTGCAGGATGTCAAAGTTCTGGCAGTCGGCAACCGCTGGGGTTCAGGCGCGATCGATCCTCACGGAATGCGCAACTACGGCACGATCACCCTGCAGGTCTATCCGGACGAAGTTGAGATGCTGGTCTTCGCCTCCCAGAAAGGCTCTTTGAGCTTCTCGCTGCGCAACTACGAAGACCGTTCCATCGACCGCAATATCGAATCCCGCCGGGTCAATTTTGCCATGCTGGAAAAAGAGATCCCCAACTACAACACCCGCCGCAAACAACGCCGGGGGCTGTGATTTATTATGGTCAAAGCAATCATCACAACTCCTGATGCTCCGCCGGCGGCGGCGATCCTTGAAAACGGAGCCTACATCATCGGTGCCAGCAGCTCCTGCCACATTCCGATCCAGGCCACAGGAATATCCCGCCGCCACGCTCAGCTGATCGTTTCCGACGGCCGCATTACCGTTATGGATCTCGGAAGCAGCAACGGCACCAAGCTCAATGGCGGCGAAGCGATATTCCCCAACAGCCCCGTGGATATTTCCGGCGGAGCGACATTGAGTCTGGGCAAAGCCTATTTGCAGGTGATGCCGATAAAGGACGAAGCAAAAACTCAAACGCCAGCTGCTTCAAACAGTGTGGAAGAAGCCCGGATCCAGACGCCCAATACCGATCCGCAGCCGTTTTCGCTCACTCCGGAAAAAGATGAGATACCTGTGTTTCAAATTTCCGCGTTCCCGTTGGAACTGCGCCCCGTCATCCAGGAAATCAAACGGCAGGCGCACAAAGAACTTCTGGTGCGGATGAATTTAAAAAAGATGGCACTTTCCGGAATTTCCTCCGAAGAACTGGCTAAAAAAGCTCAGGCGATGATCCAGGAGATCTTAAGTCAGCTCACGATCCCGCTTCCGGGCGCAAGTTCGCTTCAGCAGCTGGAAAAAGAGCTGCTTCAGGAAGCTATCGGCCTCGGCCCTCTGGAACCGATGCTTGAACGCGACGATATCACAGAAATTATGGTCAATGGCCCCAATCAGATATTTATTGAACGTCGCGGCGTGATTTACCGCTCGGACAGTGAATTTGCCGACGATGCGCAGGTGCTTTCAGCGATCGAACGTATCGTCGCGCCTTTGGGACGGCGTATCGACGAAAGCTCCCCTATGGTGGATGCCCGCCTGGCGGACGGTTCGCGTGTGAATGCGATCATCCCGCCGCTTTCATTGACCGGGCCGACCATCACCATCCGTAAATTTGCCAAGAAACCGTTCCAAGCCAAAGACTTGATCAACTTCGGCTCGATTTCAGAAGATATGATGCGCTTTCTGGCGGTCTGCATCGCGGTCCGTAAAAATATCATCATTTCAGGCGGTACCGGTTCTGGTAAAACCACGCTGTTGAACGTACTCAGCAGCTTCCTGCCCAACCGCGAACGCATCGTGACCATCGAAGACGCCGCCGAACTTCAGCTCCATCAGGAACATCTGGTGCGTCTGGAATCCCGTCCGCCCAATATTGAAGGCCGCGGCGCCGTTACCATCCGCGATCTGGTTCGCAACTCCCTGCGTATGCGCCCTGACCGAATCGTGGTCGGTGAGTGCCGCGGCGGTGAAGCGCTGGATATGCTTCAGGCGATGAATACCGGTCACGACGGCAGTTTGACCACCGTCCACGCCAACACTCCACGCGATGCGCTTGCCCGTCTGGAAACATTGGTACTTATGGCGGGATTCGATCTTCCGCTCCGGGCGATCCGTGAACAGATCGCTTCGGCTATCAACATTGTTGTCCAGATCTCCCGCGCCCGCGACGGCAGCCGCAAGGTGGTGAATATCAGCGAAATAACCAAAATGGAAGGCGATATTATCACTATGCAGGATATATTCGTATTCCATCACACCGGCTGGGACAGCAACGGAAAAATGACCGGAAAATATCTGCCGACGGGCAATATCCCGAGCTTTATGGAAGATATCACCCGGGCAAAACTCGATTTGCCGGTTGACATTTTCACTCCGCCTAAAGCTTGAAGCAAAACGTTTTTGCACCAAATATTTACTGTCGGATATCCGGTTATTTGAAAAATCATCCAAGTTGATGTATATTATAATGTTGGCTGTTTTTTTTACAGATGACAGGATGTATACAAATATCACTTTCCCGGAAGCTGAAAACATTTTGCGATATTCCGTCATCATTCCGGAAAATAAGTTAACAAAATAATCCTATTTGTTGAGAAATATAAAGTTTAAAGGAAAAAAAAGATGCCGGACATCAAAGCTGTATTGAGTGAAGAAATTCGTCGCCTTGCAAAAAAAGAGGTGAAAGCCGCCATACTGCCGCTGACCCAGACCATCGCTGAACAGCGCCGCATTATCTCTGAATTGAAAAAACGCATCGCCGAAATCGAAAAAGCCGCTTTTGCAGTCAAAAAGGAAGCTCCCGCTGAAGCTGAAGCTGAAACGGAAGTTGGCAAAAAACTCCGCCTCAATGCCGCCGGGATCGCCCGGATCCGCACAAAACTGAAACTTACCCAGAGCGAATTTGCCAAACTCCTCGGAGTTTCTTCTCATACTGTTTCCATCTGGGAACTTGGCAAAGTTTCTCCCCGTCAGGATACCAAAGCCGCCATCTGTGCGCTGCGCTCTATCGGCAAACGTGAACTCAAACGCCGGCTGGCTACCGAAGAAAGCATCAACTGACACATGAATATTTCATTCAGTTTTCAGTGGAAAAAATTCTGCTGAAAACTGTTGCTTTTATTGATACAGGAGTTTTTTATGTCCCGGGATAAATTTATCAGCGATAATCTTTACAATATGCGGGAACGCTTCAAACGCAATCAGTCGATGAATTTGCCCGGAGCAGTTCAGCAAACTGCCGAAGCCGCAGCAGCGGAGACCTCTGCTGCCGAAATCAAAAGCTTCTCATCTCCGCAAAATGTTGAAGCGCAAGTTGCACCAACACCTCCCCCCGCATCCCCTGCCCCGGTGTCAACGCCCCGTCTGCCGCAAATTTCTGCGGCGAGAGACAACAGCGATGCCGCCCGCGAACAGCGCGATCTTGAGGGCAGATTACTGCGGGACTTGAGTTTTATTGAAGCTGAAGAGGAAGATTGCCGCCGCTACACGGCTGATATGGCAAAATTCCGCGCCGTTATCGAACGCCAGCTGAATGAACTTGCTTCTCAAAATCCGGCAGATATGTCCAAAATAAACCGTCTGCGAATTGAATATTTTCAATCCCGCGGCAGATTTGATTCTGTAACATCCCGTAAAGGCGGACACGGCAATTCTGCTCCAATGCCCGCATCTGCCGCCCCGGCAGCATCCTGCTGGCCGCTTGCCGTTGCAATTTTAGCGGGAACATTGACCGTATCATTAACTATGCTCTGGCTGTTTGGAGGCTGAACTGAAATGATCATCACCGAATATTCATATCCCCGCGCCGCATTGATCGGCAATCCGTCCGACGGCTATTTCGGCAAAACGATAGCCTTTGTTTTTGACAATTACCGGGCATCCGTACAACTTTACGAAACGCCGGAACTCTGCTTTATCCCGTCGAGCAAAGACTACACCAGTTTTGATGATCTGGAAGATCTCGACAGCAAGATCTGCAGTTTCGGTTATTACGGCGGCATCCGGCTTTTGAAAGCCGCCGCCAGAAAGTTTTATATTTATTGCAATGAACGCGGCATAACCATTCCCAAACGGAATTTCACCATCCGGTACGAAAGCGACATCCCCAACCGCCTCGGTCTGGCCGGATCATCAGCAATCATCACTGCCGCTATGCGGGCGATATTCAAATACTACGAACTGCCGATCTCCAATGCGGAACTTGCTAATCTGGTGCTGAGCACGGAACGGGATGAATTGAGCATCCCGGCCGGACTTCAGGATCGGGTGGCGCAAGCGTACAACACCCCGATTTTTATGAATTTCGACCGGGCTCATATGGAGCAGTACGGTTACGGCATTTATCAGCCGATCGAAATTCCGGATAATTTAAACTTCTACGTCGGTTTCCGTACCGACCTTGCGGAGGGTTCAGAGATCCTCCATTCGCGCTTGCGGGACGATTACAATTCCGGTTGTCCGGCAGTTTTAAATGCTATGGCGGAGTGGGCAAACCTGACCGACCAGATGGTTGAAGCATTGAAAAATTGCGACCGCGCCAAAGTTGCCAAACTTATTGACCGCAACTTCGATCTGCGCTGTGAGGTCTGCTCCGGCAGTATCAGCGCCAAAAACCGCCGTATGGTCGAACTGGCACGGGAATGCGGAGCTTCGGCAAAATTCACCGGTTCCGGCGGCGCCATAATCGGAACTTACGAAAACGATGCTATGTTTGAACAATTGCGGCAGGCGCTGAAAAGTCACAATGTTGACATTCTCCGTCCGCATATCGTAAAATGACACCTTGAGGATATTTCGTCAATTATGAAAAAACAGATCAAAAAAGCGGTCATTCCTGCCGCCGGTTTCGGGACCCGGATGCTTCCGTTCACCAAAGCGGTGCCAAAGGAACTTATCCCGCTGGTGGATAAACCGGTGATCCAGTATGTTGTCGAAGAGGCAACGGCTTCCGGGATCGAAGAGATACTGCTGATATTGAGCAGCGGCAAAGAGGCGGTTTTGAATCATTTCCGTTCGGTTCCCGACTTGGAAGCCCGTCTGCTTGAAACCGGAAAAAAAGAACTCTATGAGCAGATAACTTCCATCGGAAGCAAGGCAAAAATAAGCTGTGTCTATCAGGAAGAACTGGACGGTTTGGGCGGAGCGGTAAAACTTGCCGAAGAGTTCTGCAACGGAGAATATTTCGCTGTTCTCCTTGGCGACACCGTTCTGGACAGCCTCAACGGCGTTCCGGTCACACAGCAGCTGATCGACGCCTATAATGCGGTAGGGACTTCCGTCATCGCAGTTGAACAAGTCGGATTGGACAATATTTCAAGCTACGGCAATGTCGGCGGCTCCTGGTGTACGGAAAACATTATGAGTGTATCCGGGATGGTTGAAAAACCCACTCCTGCGGAAGCATTGTCTGATCTGGCAGTAGCGTCCCGCTATCTGCTGTCTCCTGAAATATTTGCTCTTTTGCGCAAAACACCGCGCGGCAAAGGTAATGAGATCCAGCTTACCGATGCAATAAAACAGCTGGTTCCGGCCGGAGCGCTCCACGCTTGCCGGATAAATGGAAAACGTTATGACCTCGGAAGTAAAGCCGGTTTTATCGCCGCCAATATCGAGTTCGCATTGCGCGATGAGAAATTGGCAGCGGCGGTGAGCCGGAAACTGGCAGCTTCACATCCGGATCTTGCCGGAAACATATTAAAATGAAAGAGTAAATTATTGTGTTCAAAAAACTGAAAAAACTGTTGAAAAATCTGCTAAACCTTGAACCGGAAAAAAAGCCGGAAGTTTCAAAAAACAACCGGCAGGATAAAGGCGGCAAAAAACGCAAGAAAAATGCTTCGGCAAAACCGGCAAAAAACAACTCTGTCGAAAAAACTCCGAAACAGGAAAAGAAAAAAAACAAAAAAAGCTCCGGCAAAAATCAGTCGCAGGAAGTGAAAGTTCCGCCTATGCCGACCGAGCTTGCGGAAGTTCCGGTCGTTGAAGGAAAAACCCGCTTCCTTGATCTTGATCTGCACTTGCTGGTCAAGTACGGCATCCAGCACGCAGGTTTCGAGTATTGCACCCCCATCCAGCAGATGTCGCTGCCGCCGCTTCTTGAACAACGCGACCTCGCGGGCAAAGCACAGACCGGTACCGGTAAAACTGCCGCATTCCTGCTGGCATCCTTCACCAAACTGCTGAATAATCCCCTGCCCGAACCGCGCACCAACGCCCGTCCCCGTATGGTAGTGATGGCGCCGACCCGCGAACTTGCGATGCAGATACACAAAGATGCCTGCGAACTGGGCATATTCACCAAACTCAATATCGCCGTCGTTTTCGGCGGAATGGATCACGAAACTCAGCGGCGTTCACTGGATTGTCCGCTGGATGTGCTGGTCGGTACCCCCGGCCGCATCATCGACTACTCCCGCAGCGGTGCGCTCGACTTGTCGCAGGTGGAAATATTGGTCATTGACGAAGCCGACCGGATGCTGGATATGGGCTTCATCCCCGATGTCAAACGGATCGTCTCCCGTATGCCCGAAAAAGGCAAGCGCCAGACCCTCCTCTTCTCGGCAACGCTGGAAGAGCGCATTTTGAATCTGGCTTCCGGCTGGCTGGCGGATCCGGTCATCTATGAAAGCGAACCGGAAAAGCCGGTCAGCGAAAACATCACCCAGACCTTCTATTCGGTTTTACGTGAAGAAAAACTCGCGCTCGTTCTCCATATTCTCAAAACGATGGAGTTTGAACGGCTGATAATTTTCGGCAACCGCAAAGATGTAAACTTACGCTTGCAGTATGATCTGGCGCGGTTCGGCTACAATGTTCCGGTGCTTTCCGGCGACATCACGCAGGCCAAACGGATAAAAATCCTGGAACGTTTCCGCTCAGGTGAAGAGCGTGTGGTCATCGCTACCGACGTGGCGGCGCGCGGCATCCACGTTGACGATATCTCATTGGTCATCAACTACGATCTGCCCGAACAGCCGGAAGATTACATCCACCGCATCGGACGTACCGGCCGCGCCGGAAGACAGGGTACAGCCATCAGCTTCCTCTGCGAATACGGTGCCTACTATCTCCCCGCGATCGAAGAGCTGCTCGGGACCCAGTTCGGCAGCATTCTGCCTACCGAAGAGATGCTTGAAATGCCCCAGCCGGTGGAAAATCCCAAACTGCCGGAACGCGAAGCTCCGGCAAACGGTTCATCGCACAAGTTCCGCAAAAGCGGTGGCAATCGCCGTGGCGGTTCTTACCGCCGCTGAATAAAACGGAGAAAAAAATTATGTCCGCTGAACGCCGGGAAAAGATTCTGGGCTGGCTGCTGCTCGTTTTGGTCAGCATAATGTACTTTTTTGCCAATTTGCAGAAAGTTGTGGTGCCGGGCAGTGTATTCAATGAGCTGCAGCAGATATTCAACTGCGATGCCGGAGCGATCACCGGACTTGGCGCAGGATTTATGTATGTGTACAGCTTGAACCAGCTGACCGTAGGTGTCCTTGCCGACCGTTACACCGGGACGCGGGTCATTATGGTCGGCGGTGCGCTCTTCTGCATCGGCTCGCTGATGTCGGCATATTCCGGTTCACTTGGGATATTGATGCTCAGCAGAATTCTCACCGGCTTCGGAGCAAGCGTGATATATTTGAGTATGCTTAAGCTCATTTTCCGCATCACTCCGGAAAACTTCACCGTGGCATTGGGAATAATAATGATCGTCGGCTATTCCGGAAGCATCGTCAGCGGTGCGCCGTTTGTCAAACTGGTCACCCGCTTCGGCTACACCAAGTGTATGCTGACAGTGGGCGTGGTAACTGTCATAAGTTTTTTCCTCTTCCTTATCAATGCGTTGTGTTCCAAACTTCCACCGGTGGATAAGAGTGTGAAGCTGAGTTTTTCCACCTACAAAAATGTGCTGAAACAGAAACACAATATCCACCTTTACCTTACCACCGGTATCGGTTTTGCCGTGTTTTACTCAATGCAGATGACTATCGGCAAAAAATATATGGAAGACTTCACCGGATTGTCTTCCGATATGGCGGGAGTATTGATGTCAATAACGATGATCATTTCCAGCTGCAACGCATTTTTGCTGGCGCTGTTGAGCAAACTTGCGGGCAACAGACGGCGGCCGTTTATGTACTTCTGCGGCTTTGGCACTCTCACCGGAAGTTTGATGCTGCTCTCGGCGGCGCTGTTCGATATCCGCGCCTGGCAGCTCTCGGCGGCGGCGTGGATTCTTTTCAGCTTTGCCGGAAACTGCGCAACCATTCAAGTGGCAATGCAGAAAGAAACCAATCCTGCGAATCGGGTCGGAACCAGCTTGAGCATCGGAAACTGTTTCTCCTATCTTATCATTGCGATCGTTGGCACATTGACCGGCAAACTGCTGGAACTTTTTCCGCCGCAAGTTGTCAACGGCATAAAAATCTATGGCAGAAACTCCTATTTGACCGTCTTTATTCTGCTCACCGTTCTGGGTATGGTGACGGCGGCAAATTCACTTTGTTTGAAAGAAACTAAAGGCAAAAGTATAACAGTTGATTGATTATGAAAGCAGATTTTGAACTTATAAAGCAACTCACCTCCGGTGCAGCGGTGATCAGAGAAAACAATGGTTTTTATGAATTTTTCCGGATGACTGATCAGCAGGGTGATATCCTCAAAAATATTAATGACTTTTATATGAAATCCACCGCGACCTCAGGAATAAAAATGGATTTCATCACCGATGCCGAAGCACTTGAATTTTCCGGCCGTTTTTCAGAAGGCTCCACCCGTAAATTTGCCTATTTCGATATTTATGTAAATGGGGTTCTCGCCGCCCATCCGGGAACGGCGGATCATCTGCAAAATCCTGATTTTGCGGTTTCGCTGCCGCTGAACGGAAAAGACAACCGGGTGACGATATATTTCCCGTGTATTGCCAATGCTGCCATAAAGAGCTTTGAATTGATCAATGCTGCCAAGATTGAACCGGTAAAAAAGAATCGCAAGATCCTCTGCTACGGAGATTCCATCACCCAGGGTTACGATGCCCAATATCCCTCGTTTGCCTACGCCAATATTCTGGCGGATGCGCTGGATGCGGAGATTTTCAATAAAGCCATCGGCGCGGAGGTTTTCAATCCGCCCTTTGCCGATGCGCCGGATGAATTTATGCCGGATATCATCAGCATCGCATACGGAACCAATGATTGGTCGAAACAGGTATCTGCCGAAAACATTGAGAAAAACGCAACAGATTTTGTAACAAATTTGCGCAAACACTATCCAGATGCGCCGATCATCGCCATTTTGCCGATATGGCGCAAAGATATGGAAGAAAGCCGACTCTCCGGTCAGTTGCGCGATGCGATAACCGTATTGAAAAAGGTTTACGTGCAGTTTGACAACATCACTGTGGTTGAAGGAATGCCGCTGGTGCCGCACCTGCCGGAATTTTACGCCGACGGCTATCTGCACCCCAACGATACCGGATTTCTCCTGTACGGCAACAATCTGGTGAAAAATCTGGATCTCACAAAGTTCTGCTGAAAAGACAATACGCCTGTTGCGCAAAAGCACAACAGGCGTATTTTTTTATCAGAAACAACGGACAGCGACGACGCGGGCGTTGTTGTCTCCATTGGTTCCGGTGATTTTAAGCTCCAGCTTGCTTACGGTCAGCAGAGCGGAGAATTTACAGCGCACAAAGCGTTGAGTATTGTCATCCTCACGGTAAATCTCTTTTCCGTCAGCTTCAATGACAAAAGCTTTTACACACTCAGGGGCGATCTGCTCAAGTTTGAAGCGGTCCAAATTGGTGTCGAAAACAATATCGACCTCATTGAGCACAACCGGATTCTCCCACTCAAGTTTCAATGTCGCGGCAACGCCGTCAGCCATCCACAGCGACGGAGCGCCGTCAACACTGCGGCCGTTGTCATTGACCACGCGGGAGGCATCATACGGGTACTGCATCGGAGAAAACTCGCAGACCGGATGCTCATAATTGAGGTAACAGCCGTCAAGTTTGCGTTCAAAACCGGGCAGATGTCGACTGGACACACCGATTTGAAGTTCCGGCGCATCATCAAAAATAAGCGCATAACTGCCCGAAGCAAGTTTGAGATCAAAATCAAACGCAACGACCGATTCTCCCTGTGGAATGATTTGCGTTGCAGCAGCGATATCATTGGCATCAAAAAACTCTTTTCTGATACGCAGGGTAACTTTTTGAGATCCCGCAGTTGGATTATTGAATTTAAAGCTGATACGCTTCAAATCCTGTCCATCCCACAGGAATTTCATACCGATACGGCGATCTTCCGGGGCAACGTCGCAGGGGTCGAACTTCTTGGTCGGAGTGTCGATGGCAACCAGCGGAATAAAACGCTCTACATCTTCCATAACAAAGGCATAGGAACTGTCGGCACTCAATTTTGCCTGCGATGCCAGATCATCATCGATATGAACCGGAAATCCCGGGATCGCCGCATCGCGTTTCTGCAAAAGCTGACGGAGTTCAGCGGAGTGATCCTGATAAAGTTCGCGCGGAGTGCAGTTATATTTTTTCAGCAGCGCAGCCGCAGTTCCGACCGCCTGCCCCAACAGACCGCAGGTCGCCATCAACCGCGTCGAACCGAGAGCAACGTGTGTTACGCTGATATTGCGCCCGGCCATCATAAGATTGCTGATGTTGCGCGAGTAGAGCGAACGGAACGGTATCGGAAAGAGCCCGGGGAAGATAAAGGGCGGAGTACTGCCGGGATGACCTTTGCCGAAGACGCCTTCGGGCGGGTGAATGTCGATGGGCCAGCCGCCGTAAGCGACCGCATCGGGGAAACGGGGATGTTCAAGCACATCGCTCTGTTTCAAAATATAATCGCCCATAAAGCGGCGGGATTCACGCTTGCCGCCGACGGAAGAAACCCAGGATATGGCATAGTTTTCCGCGCCGTGATCGCCGCCGTTTTTAACGTGATCCCACATACCGAAAAGGACGCTGCGCAAAACTTTGTAGATTTCTTCATTGTCGGCAATGGTGTTGACTTCGCCGCCGTATTCAAGCCACCAGTAGCCGCTGGTGGGATTGGAGTGCATACGGTACGGCAGATCGTCATCGCTGTTGATTTTGTACGCCCAAGACGGAGCTTCAAATTTTATCGGGTGTCCGACATCTT
Source organism: Victivallaceae bacterium (assembly GCA_045653515.1). Taxonomy (GTDB): domain Bacteria; phylum Verrucomicrobiota; class Lentisphaeria; order Victivallales; family Victivallaceae; genus UBA1784. Next base: position 46,633 of record JAZOMB010000036.1, read on the forward strand.
CAGCTCGGAAACAGATGCTTGTACCCATAGTCTTGGAGTCCGGCTGTTCAGGAGCGAGCGGCTCATTGAACTCCGCCCTGCCCTCGCGGCCCATACGGAACTCGGCACCGGCTTTGACGCCCAGCGCACCATCGCCGCTGGCGTCGATAAAGTTATCAGCGTAAACAGTATACTCCAATTCACTGCCGCATTGACGGGCATAAACGCACTTGATAACGCCATTTTCACAAAGGCAATCATAAACGGAACAATTCATCAGCAAGGTGACGTTTTCTTCCGCTTCCACAAAATCGCGAAGCGTAAGACTCCAGTGATTGCGCCAGCCGTTGATAAAACGGCGGGAGTGGAAATTCCGCACCTCTTCCATCAATCCGGCTTCACGGGCGTTGCGGTTGCAATAATTCGGCGCACCGAGAACCATTTTACCGCTGCCGTCACTGCATTCACTGCTTGATGGCCCGCCCAGCACCGGGCGATCCTGGATCAGAACGGTTTTCACCCCCTCTCTGGCAGCCGCGACCGCCGCCAGAGTTCCGGTGACACCGCCGCCGACAACGACCAGTTCAGCATTGATCATCCGGGAAAAATCATTATTGCTTTTTTCGGTTATAAACATCAGAATACCCTTTTTATAATAAAAAACCGTCCGGAAAACTCTGGACGATCAAAAAAAACATTGGCTGTTACTGCTGAGCGTTTTTCAAACGTTCAACATCCTGTTCGGCAAATTCAATAACCTTGTCAAACTTTTCAGCGTTGCTGCTGTCGGCTTCGACCAGAGTTTTGTGAGCATCGACCACGGTCTGCGCAGTAGTGAGCAAAGAGGCTTTGCCGGAGAGCTGAACTTCGGTCTTTGCGCCATTGTTTTTCACCGTTTCATCGCCGGAAACGAAGTTGAAAAGCTTGGCCACGCCGAGATCGCGAAGCAGTTTATTGAGCTGCTCGGAAGCATTGATCAACATTATTTTCGCGCCGCTTTTGCGCAGTTTCAATGCCAGCATAGTCAACACCCCCATAAAGGTGCTGTCCATAGTTTCGCAATATTCCATATCAAACTGGAGCCAGTTTCCCGGCACCAGTTTTTCGGAAAGCTCCCGCAACGGAACCGCGTAATCAAAGTTGGCACGTCCGGTAACGGCTATCAGATAGCCGTTATCCATTGCAGTAATCGTAAGGTCTTCTTTGCGCATATTGGGATCTCCTTAAACTCAAGTTTACTTGAGGGCGGCTTCGCCGATGACCGCTTTGATACGGCGGACACCGCGGCTGGAACTTTCCTCTTTAAGGATCTTGAAGTGGACGAGGTCGCCGGTGTTTTCGGCGTGGGGTCCGCCGCAGATCTCTTTGCTGACATCGCCCATAGTGTAAACTTTGACCACTTCGCCGTACTTGTTGCCGAAGAGGCCCATAGCGCCGGCATCGCGGGCGGCTTCAACAGTCATCTCTTCGCAAACGATCGGCAGCTTGCGGTCGATGGCGGCATTGACCAGATCTTCAGCGGCTTTGAGCTGTTCCGGGGTGACTTTGTCGGGATGGGAGAAGTCGAAGCGCAAACGTTCAGCGGTGATGTTGGAACCGCGCTGTTCGACGTGGTCCCCCAGAACCTTACGCAGAGCGGCCTGAAGCAAGTGGGTCGCAGAGTGGAGCTTGGCAGTTTCGACGGAATTGTCGGCAAGACCGCCTTTGAACTTCTGTTCCGCGCCGGCGCGGGACATCTCCTGATGTTTGGCATAAGCGGCATTGAAGCCGTCGACATCGACCTCGAAGCCCTGCTCTTTGGCCATTTCAACGGTCAATTCAAGCGGGAAGCCGTAGGTTTCGTACAAGTTGAAGGCATTCTTTCCGCTGACCACCTTTTTGGCGATGTGCGGGGGAACGCGGTCGATAAGCTTCTGGAACTCTTTAGTACCGTTTTCGAGAGTGGAGGCAAACTGTTTTTCTTCACGTTCCAGTTCGCTGTAAATCACTTCAGCATTGGCGGCAAGTTCCGGATAAAATTCACCGAACTGGTCAACGATGACCTTGGCGATACGTCCGGCAAAGACATCGGTGATACCGAGTTTGCGGCCTTCGCGGATGGCGCGGCGGATCAGACGGCGCAGGACGTAGGGCTGATCCACACGTCCGGGGGTGATGCCGTCACCGATGATGAAGGTCGCGGCGCGGAGGTGGTCAACGATGATGCGTTCAGAGGAGGAGCGTTCGTTGGCGGGCACGCCGGGAACGCCGCGAACCGCGTCAAGTTCCGCAAAGAGCGGAGCGAAAACTTCGGTTTCGTAGCAGCTGGGTTTACCCTGCAGAACAGCGGTGACACGTTCCAATCCCATACCGGTATCGACATTGCGCTGGGAAAGCGGTTCAAAGGTGCCGTCGGCAGTTTTATTGTACTGCATAAAAACGTCGTTCCAGATCTCAACCCAGAGTTTGTTGGAGGGATCAAAGGTTTCCGGAGCGGGCTGGGGACCGGTCCAGTAGAACATTTCGGTATCGGGACCGCAGGGACCGGTTGTACCGGCGGGCCCCCACCAGTTGTCCTTTTTGCCGAGCTTGGCGATACGTTCGGCGGGGATGCCGAGGTTGTTCCAGATGGTCCACGCTTCCTGATCGAAGGGGCAATCGTCGTCACCGGCAAAGACGGTGACCGCCAGCTGGGAGACGGGGATGCCGAGTTCTTTGGTCAAAAAGGTGAAGCTGAAGTTGATCGCTTCTTCTTTGAAGTAATCGCCCAGCGACCAGTTACCGAGCATTTCAAAGAAGGTGAGATGCACGGGATCACCGACTTCGTCGATGTCACCGGTACGGATACACTTCTGGCAGTCGGTCAAACGGCGTCCGGCGGGGTGCTTGGCGCCCTGCAGATAGGGCACGAGCGGGTGCATACCGGCGGTGGTAAAAAGACAGGTCGGGTCGTTTTCTGGAATAAGTGAAGCGCTTTTGATTTCAGCGTGACCGTTTTTCTTGAAAAATTCAATAAATTTTACTCTGAGTTCTCTGGATGTCATAATTCGTACCTTCCATTAATATTTAAATACATTACTATATCCGGTTAAATGTAGCTCAAAGTTGCTGATTTTTCAAGCAGTTTCCGCATCAAAAATGCAAAAAATCCCCATTCCCGGAAAAATATCTCTCAAATCCCCATTTTAGCACAGAGCGCCGCCTTGTCCATAAAGCCGACTGCACGCTTGATTTCCGCGCCGTTTTTAAAAAGAAACACCGCAGGAATGGCATCGATCCCAAGTTCGGCGGCAAATTCGGGGTTCTGGTCGACATCGACTTTGGCGATGATGATATCGTCGCGTTCGGCGGCGAGTTCTTCAAGGACTTTGCCAAGCATCATGCAGGGACCGCACCAGCTCGCCCAGAAGTCCAGCAGGATCGGCTTGTCCTGTGCGGAAAGTTTTTCAAAAGCGGCTTTATCGATATGCAGAATTTCCATGATTCATTTCTCCTTATAAAAAAGTTTACAATGGCACAAGCCTTCAAAATCCGGATCAGCGATCTGCGCTTTGAACTCCTGACAAATGCAGATATTTTCCGGCACACGCTGAAGTCGGCACGGACAATATCCGCCGCGTTTTTCCAGCGCATCAAGCAATTTTTTCACATACTCCGCATCGTCATTGTAACGGACGTTGGCGGGCAGCTGATCGGCATTATTCATACATCCCCCTTATTATATATATGATAATATAATGCCTGACGGGGGAATTTTCAAGACAAAACAGATAAGCCCCGGTGCATTTTACAGCTCCGGGGCGCAGGTGAACGCCTGATTATCACTTCACTTCGATTTTATGAGCTTTGGCACATTCGGCTTTGGGCAGGAACAATGTCAGCAGACCGTCGGCGGCGTGAGCGGTGATTTTTTCAGTATCGACCGCATCGGAAAGATAAAACGAACGCTTGTAAACCACCGGCATACCGCGGCGGTGAAGCATACTGCAGGCTTTGAGAGTGAGCAGTTTATCTTTGATCTCAAGCGTGATATCATCGGACGAAGTGCCGGGCACTTCAAAACAGATCTCAACTCCGTCTTTTTCATCGGCGACATCGGCAACGGGACGGATAAAGATGCAATCGCACTTTTCTTCTTTTTTGATCATTTCGTCTGACATAATGAGATCTCCTTACTTTTCGCATTTTACTTTGATGGTGCGAGCGGAAGTTTTTTCCTGCAGATCGCGGGGGATGACCACCTCGACCACGCCGTGTTTGTAGGTTGCGGAAGCTTCAGAACCTTTTACGGGAACGGGAAGTTTGATCGACTCTTCGTATTCGGCGAAGGAGCGTTCGCGGAAGATGTAGCGGCGGCTTCCGCAATTTTCTTCGCACTTGCCGTTGCGGCGCAGTTTGAAGTTGAGGATATCGCCGACGATCTCCAGTTCAAAATCGCACTTTTTGCATCCCGGACAGGAGATGCGGACTTTTACTTCGTGATCTTTCACCTCGGTCTCCCAGCGGGAATCAAAGACCGAACTGCGGAGCAGTCCTGATCCCGGTTCGATAAAGCGCCCGAAGAATGAACGCATCAGTTCATCGACTCCCGGGAACACCTTTTCAAGTTCAGCCGGGACCTCATTTTCTCGTTTGGCAAGCAAATTCATAATATCTCCTCCTTGATTTGCCTGTTCTTTTTCCGGTGCCAACCGGCGCCGTCAGCCGGATGCCGGAAAAAATCTCCTCTGAAATCTACATAATAAACGAATCAAAGCATTTTTCAAATTGCTTTTTTGCCCAAAGCGGGTTATATTATACACATTATGAATACTTACACTAAAAACGACACATTGGCTCCCGGCAAACGCAATGCCCAGCTCAATTTGCTTGATGAAGCGTTGAGACGGGTACTTACCGGGATTTTCGGCCGCCGTCAACACTCTGACCGGGTGCTGTCGGCGTATTTCAGAGAGAACCGCCGCTGCGGTTCGCGTGACCGCGCGTTTATTTCCGAAGCGGTCTACGCGCTGCTGCGGAACTGGGGATTTTTGCGCAAATATCTTCCGGCAGAACGTCTGGAAGAACTCGAAAGCGGAACCGTTCACTTTACCTCGCGCGAACTTGCGGCGCTGGTGATGGCGGGCTGTTACATTGCTGGTGATATGGAAACGGCGGACTTGATAAGAAGCGCCAAAGAGCTTTTCAATTCGCTTCCGCCGCCCGCCGGGACTCCGGAACGCAGAGCCAGACAGATGGCGGATTGTTTCAGCACGGCAGTATCCATTGCCGCTGAAGATCTTCTGCCCGACCGGGTGAAAGAAAATCTGCCCGCAGATCTTGACAAAGAGACCTTTATCAACGCCCTCGGCGCGCGGCCGCCTATTTATTTGAGATTGCAGTGCAATGCCGAAGAACGTAATGCGGTCATCGACGAACTCGTTCAGCACGATGCCCAAATAAATGAAGTTCCGGAAGTGAAAGATGCGCTTGCCATCCGGGCAAAGGTGAATATGTATTCGCTGGAAGCCTACCGCAAAGGATGGTTTGAGATCCAGGATCTTGCCAGTCAGTGCGTTGGTCTGGTCTGTCAGGCGCGCCCCGGAAGCCGCTGGCTCGATGCGTGCGCCGGAGCAGGCGGAAAGACCTTGCAGCTGGCGCAGATGATGAAGCGCAAAGGCAATGTCACGGCAAGTGATTTGAGAAGCTATAAACTTGAAGATCTCCGCCGCCGCGCCCGCCGCGCCGGATTCCCCAATATCACGGTCAAAGAAAACATCGCCGCCAGCGGCAAAGTCAAACATCCGTTTGACGGTGTGCTGGTCGATGCGCCGTGCAGCTGTTCCGGGGTCTGGCGCCGCAATCCGGGTGCGCAATGGATATTGACGATGGAAGAGCTCGAAGAGCTTGCTGCGCAGCAGCTGGAAATTCTGGAAACCTATGCCAAGGCGGTCCGTTCCGGCGGCGTACTGGTATACGCCACCTGTTCGGTCTTTGATGCGGAAAACGTTTGTGTTGTGCGGAAGTTCCTTGAGAAACATCCGGAGTTCAAACTTGATCCGTTTGAACACCCGCTGACGGGCAAAGTCGCGCCGGGAATGCTCCGCATTGACGGCGGCAGCTTCAACTGCGACACATTGTTTGCCGCCCGATTGATCAAGGTCGACTGATTATGAAGCCGTTCAATATCGTGCTTTTTTCTCCGGAGATCCCGCAGAACACCGGAACCATCGGCCGTCTGGCGGTATCGACCAACAGCAAACTGCATCTGATCGAGCCGCTGGGTTTTTCGCTGGAGGATAAATTTCTCAAGCGCGCCGGGCTGGATTACTGGCAGTTTCTCAATCCATCCATATACAAGGATTGGGAGGATTTTCTGAACAAGCAAAATCCGGAGCGGATGTTTTTCATCTCCACCCACGGCAGAAAAGATTTTTTTGATGTGGAGTTCAGAGAGGGTGATTATCTGGTGTTCGGCAGAGAATCCGCCGGATTGCCTGACGAGTTTCACCAGCGCTATCCGGAACAGTTCTGCCGGATCCCGATGCCCGGAGAATTCAACCGCAGTTTGAACCTCGCCAATGCGGCAAGCATCGTGCTTTACGAAGCGATGCGCCAGAACCGTTCTTTGTGGAGCGACAATATCATTGAATAAACCGCAGTAAAGCGGCAGCAAGAGAGAAGGGAAAAACTTTTTTTCTAACGAAAAGAGTTTTTCCCTTCTCTTTTTTTTGTGCCATCCCCTCCCCTTTCGGGTCAAGACATAAAAAAAGAAAGGACCGTTTACACGGTCCTTTCTCAAGGAGAACTTCAGGCTTACGCCAGAGTTCCGTTGCTGCCGTTCTTCTTATTGTTTTCATCAATAAGAGTTTCGGTAGAGGTCGCGATAGCGTAGGTGTCGCCGATCGCGAAGTTGTCATCAGCAAGATCAGTCAGAGTGCTATTGACAAACTGTTCGGTAGTACCCCAGGCGACGAGAGTATCGCCGGTGGAATCCTTGCCGATACCTGCCCAGACGTCATCGGTGAGATCAGCAGTTCCCGCGCCAGCAATCTGGACGGCACCGCTGTTGGCGTCCTTACCTTCGATGGTGGCGTTGGAGAGCGCCGCATCGATGTTGGCGATTGCCTTGACACCGTAGGTATCAACGGTGAGACTGCTGATACCGGTGACATTCAAGCTGGTGCCTTCAACGCTGACGGTTAAGGAGCCGCTGATAACCGCATCAACATCCAGTTCAATGGAGTTGAATCCGGAAACGTCTCCGGTGACCGCGCCGCCGTTGATGTCAAGGGTGCTGCTCACGGTGGAGAGTTCAGCCTGACCGTTGATCGCGGTGGCAACCAGACTGTTGCCGTTGATGACAACGCTGGCAGTTCCGGTGCTGGCGGTATTGGTCAAGCCGACCGCGCTGATGGTGCTGATCGCGCCTTCAGCATTCTTTACAGTGCTGTCGGTGATGGTGATGGTGGTGCTGGTGCTGGCGGTATCATTGTTACCGCCGATGATGTTGCCGGCAACGGTGCTGTCAGTGATGCTTACGGAAGCATTGCCGAGAGTTGCACTGCCAGCGGTGTAAGAACCACCGTAGATAGCACGTTTCGCGGGGGAGCTGGCGTTGTAAACGGTGACGTCGGCGCCATTGATGGTAACGGAGGAGTCTCCGTTGACATTGCCGCTCCAGGCAGTACCACCGATGATGGAGCTGGAGTTGACTTTGGCACCGGACTTGATCACAACGCTGGAGTCGCCGTTGATCTGGCAGCCGCCGCCGACGATAGTCTTGGCATTGATAACGGCGTTCTTGCCGATTTCAAGGCTGGCGTCGCCCTTGACGATACCATAGTCAGAACCGGTTCCGTAAACACCGCCGGCAATTTCGTTACCGGTGGCGAATTTGGTTCCATCCTTGAAAATCAGTTCGGCATCGCCATTGATTACCGCGTTGCCTTCACCGGCTCCGATGGGTATATTCTTTTCAACGTCACCACCGATCTTGACGGAGACGTTTTTGGCTGAACCGCCCATCGCAACACCGTAGACTTTTGCAGGCACATAGTCCAGATCAATATTGATGTCGCCGTTGCTGTTATCAATAGCAGTACCGTAGATTATGCCGCCGGAGGAGTCTTTGTCTGCCGTGATGGTGATATCGCCGGTGTAGTCGCCGCCGGAAATCTTGGCTTCGACGTTAGAATCAGCATTTTCCAGAACGATATCTTTACCGGAGATATTGACCTTGGCCACTTCGGCATTGGTAAGCTTGACAGCGGAGGCAGTAACATCGGCGGTAACTTTTCCCGTGATGATCTGGGCATCGGATTCGTGTTTGAAGACCAACTGGTCGGTGGCTTCATTGTAGGTCAATCCGGCGGAAGCAAGATCGGTGTAGCTGGTACCGTTGACAGTGAAGGTGAAGCCTGCGAAGCTGCCCGCGTAGTTGTCAATGATCACATAGTCACCGGAGGTCGTGAACGCTTCGGTATTGATAGTGATGCTCTTGCTGAATTCCCACGCGTTGGCATCGCGGACGGTGAACATCGCAGCGTCAGTAGTGTCGGTGGCGTCGGTAACGTTGAAGACCAGGCCGGTATTGCTGGTTTCGGTCTGACGGCGGCCGAGAGACAGGTTGGTGTCACCGCTGATGGTGATGCTGTCGAAGCCGATCAAGCTACCATTGAACTGACCTTTGAAGTCATCGAAGGTGGCGATTTCAGCTTTATCGCTCTGGATCGCGCTGACGGTACCGGTGAAGGTGAGCATGCTGGCATCGCCGGTGAAGGTGATGTAGCTGTTACCGCTCATATTCAGGGTGCCGAGACCGGCCGCACCGGAGACGTAGATGTCGCCGCGGATGACGGTCGCCTGATCAGCCTTGACGGTGATGCTGGCATCGCCAGTCTGATTGACAGTACCCTGAGCCGCGAAGCTTCCGCCGAAGATGTTGCTGGTGATAGTCAGCTTTTCGCCGGACTGGTTATCGATGACCACGGAGGTATCTCCTTCGACATTGACCACAGCACCATCGCCGTAGGCAACACTACCGCCGGTGAGGACGCTGGTGGTGAAGTTACCGCCGTTGATGGTCAACGTGGAATCGTTCACCATAGTCTTGGTTCCGGCGTCAGCTGCGATACCGGCGGCAATCGCGTTGCCGGAGGTCTTGACAGAGGCGCTGTTGTTGATGGTCAGGTCGCCGCCTGCGAAGACGAAGCCGGTGGTGCTGATGTTTTCGATCAACATACTGGTGGCTTTGCTGCCGTCAGAACCGTTCAGAGTACCGTTGATGGTAACCTTCTGACCTTCACGGCCGACGAGGTCGAGCTGGGTAACTTCGTTGGCTTCAGTCATCAGGTACTTGCCATCGGAGAGCTTGTAGGTTCCCTTGACGAGTTCCATGGTGGCATCACCCAAGTTGGTTCCGGCAAGATCGTTGATACCGGTGTCATAACCCTTGATGTATTCAGCTGCGTTGTCAAGGCTGGCGGCGGCATCGTAACCGATGATACGTTCGGTGGTACCGTCGATGACAGCCTGATACGGAACCTTGCTGCTCCATCCGCCGTTGACTGCAACATAGTTGGAGTATCCGGGCATCTGGGTCAGGATAAGGGTTTCGTCCTTGAGCTGGAGCAAGTAGGACTTGTCGCCGATGACTTTGCGTTCATCAACCTGGAGGGTGACTTCGGCAGCGGTTCCGACGGTCAGCTTGATGGTGCTGGCAGTGGTGAACGCGCTGTTGGCAGCGAGCTTGTAACCGTCACCGACGAAGTCGCCGTCTGCGACATTGACCGTGATGCTGCCGGTGAAGGCACCGATGACGGTGACATCAGCCTTGTCATCAAGCTGAGCGGCATCGATGGTGATGTTGACATTGGCGGTCAACTTGTCAATGGTCAGAGCATCTTCAGAACCCTTGACATTGATCGCAGCAGCGGTGATTTCGCCGAAGCTCTGGTCAACGCCGAAGTCCATAATGCTTCCACTACCGGTGACGTTGGTGAAGTCTTCAGCATCACCGCCGGTGAGATAGACATTGTTGGCACCGATGTTGAGGTTGGCAAGATTGCTGTCCGCAGTAGATTTGACAGTGACAGCTTTGCCGGTCGCGTTGCTCAAGGTCAAGGTATCGCCCTTGGCAGTGATGGTATCGGCAATGGTTCCGCTCAAGGTAACTTCGGCACCGCTGGCGATATCGTAGGTACCGCTGAAGTTGCTGACGTTACCAGTGAAGTTCTGGTTGACATTGGCAACGATGACTGCATCGTCTGTACTCCAGAGAGTTGCGCCGGTGGTGTTGGTGCCGTTGAGGGTAAGAGTGCTTTCAACAGAAAGGTTACCTTTGAAGTTATCCAAAGCCTGGTTGCTTTCAAAGATATTTTCATTCTGAACAATCAACGCTGAAGCGGCATCACTGACAAAGGTCGCCTTGGTATCGTTGGCGCCGAGGAGAGTAAGCACTTTCGCATCGGCAACGGTGATAGTACCGTCAAATCCACTGATAGCATCTGTGGCAGACAAAGTAGTCTCGGCGTTGAGCTTGATATCAGCAGCAGTATTACCGGTGAACTTGGCAGCAGTGGTGTTGGCACCGCCCAAAGTCAGCGAGTTGCCTTCGAGTTCAACCGTGCCGCTGAAGTCTTTGAGCGCATCAGCTGCCTTGAAGTTTTGATCAGCGTTGGCATCAATGACATTGGTACCGGTGAACTTGGCGCTGGTTTCATTGGCTCCGTTCAGAGTCAGCTTATTACCTTCGAGTTTAACCGTACCGCGGAAACCGTCGAGAGCGCCTTCTGCATTAAAGGTCTGATCGTCTTTGGCTTCGATTCTGAGGCTGCCGATGAACTTGGCATCAGTATCGTTCTCAGCGTTCAGGGTCAGTTTGTTCTTGGCAAGATTAACCGTGCCGCTGAAGTCATCGAGTGCGCCTTTTGCATTCAGAGTCAAATTACCACCGGCAGCATTGATGGTGTTGGTACCGGTAAATTTGGCACTGGTTTCATTGTTATAGAGCAAGTTAAGCGTATTGTCTTCGAGTTCAACGGTTCCGGCAAAGCCGTTAAGAGCACCACCAGCTCTCAAAGTCTGATCGGCATTGGCATCGATAACGCTGTCAGCAGTACCGGTGAACTTGGCATTGGTATCGTTGATATCGTTGAGGGTCAACTCATTGTTTTCAAGTTCGATCGTTCCGGCGAAGGCATCGAGAGCGCCAGCCGCGTTCAGGATCTGATCGGCGTTGGCGTCGATGATACCAGTTCCGGAGAACTTGGCATCGGTGTAGTTGACACCTTCGAGAGTCAGTTCGTTTGCTCCGAGATCAACCGTTCCGCTGAAGCCGTCGAGAGCGCCAGTCGCTTTCAAGGTCTGGTTGGCATCGGCATCGATGGTACCGGTTCCGGTGAACTTGGCGGAGGTTTCGTTGACACCTTCGAGGGTCAGCTTGTCGCCTTCGAGTTCGACAGTTCCGTTGAAGCCGTTGAGAGCAGCAGCCGCGCTCAGGGTCAAGTCGGCGTTGGCATCGATGATGCTGTCAGCCAAACCGGTGAACTTGGCGGCGGTGTCGTTGACATCTTCGAGGGTGATTTCGTTGACATTGAGATCAACAGTACCGGAGAAGTTGTCAAGCGCACCGAGCTTGTTCAAGGTCTGATCAGCATTGACATCGATGATATCATCGGCATCGCCGTGGATTTCAGCTTCGGTGATGACATCAGCGGCATTGAGGATCAACTGGGTGTCAAACAATTCGTCAGCAGTATCGATGGCGGACTGAGTGGCTTCGTAATCGAGGTCGATCTTGTTGGCGCCGATAGCGCTTTCAAGTTTGAGGACAGCACCTTCGGAGACGTTGACGGTTCCGGTGAACTCGCCGTTGACACCGCTCAGGGTCTGGCTGAAGTCTTCGGACTGGTCAGCAAACGCACCAGTGTAGTCACCGACATTGATGATACCGTTACCCTTGAAGTCGATCGCGGTGTTGACGCCGTCTTTGGCGAGGACCACGGACTGGTCGCCATTGACAACCACGGTGGCATCATCGCTGAAGTAGGAGGAGACCGTGGATCCGACAACAACATCGCCTTTGCCCATCACGATGGAGGCATTGGCATCAGCCATAGAGACAGTACCGGTGAAGCCGGAGAAGTCGCGTTCGACGGAGTCGTTGATGACCCAATCGCCACCGTGGGTGGTATTCAAGTTACCTGCACCGGTGATGCTGCCAGCCGTGGTGAAGGTGTCCTGACTGGTGAAAGCATCGTGCTTGGTGAAGTCGGTGCTCAAGGTACCGGCAATGTTCAATTCGTTGAAGTCGAACTGATTGCTGTTGACGGTAACGTTGCCGTTTTCAGCGACCACAAACTTGTTGGCGGCGATATCGCCGGTGTAGGTCTGATTACCGTTGAAGGTAACAGTACCGGTGTGATCATCGAGCTGAGCTTCAATACCGGCGGTGATGCTGGCATCTCCGTTGATGGAGAGATTGGCACTGCCAAAGAGCTGGATGGCGGAGGCACCACCATTCACGCCCCACATATTGTTGGAAACGGAGCCGGTGGCGGTAAGCACGCCGCTGGAAGCATTCAAACCGAAGCTGTTGGTATCGGTCAGGTGCAGACCGTTGGCGGTGACGGTGACATTTCCGGCATCGCCGCCGGTGATGTCAACAACGCCGCCGGCGGTGAAGGTGGTGGCATCGTTGATGTTACCGAAAGTATTGTCAATGGTGATACCGGCTTCCTTACTGGTGTAGTTGCCGCCCATAGTACCGCTGTTGGTACCGACGATGGCATTAGTAGCTGTGTAGCTGCCGAGCAGAGTCTGATCGGAAGTATTGGTGAAGGTGAGACCTCCGTCAACGATGTTCATACTGGCGTTGAGGTGACCGTCATTGTCAATGTTGACATTGCCGTTAAAGGTCGTTTCAGTGGCATCTTCGATCTTGACACCCTCTTCGATACGGATATCGTTGAGGTTGGCGAACTGCGCCTTGGCAGCGCTGACGAGGTCAGCAGAACCGAGGGTGATGCTGGTGACAAGCGCAGCTTTGTCGCCGGTGATCGCCCCCTTGGCAGCTTCGACAGACGCGAAGGCATCAGTACCGACAGTATACTTGGCGCCGTCGTCAGCGATGAAAGTACCGCTTGCCGGGACATCCTTGCCGATGTAGATACCGGTGATGTTCGCATTCTGCTTGGAGATGTAGAGGGAACCATCTGCCGCAACGCTGAAGATGATGTTGTTTGCGCCGAGCTGACCGACCGTGAAGTATTCATCGGTGGAGATCGTGTTGTCATTGTTAGCGTCGAAGATGATCTGCAGCTTGTTGCCGTTGGCATCGGTGAGATAATCCCAACCGGAAGCGACGAGGGTGTATTCGGCGTTTTCGGGCTGGAGGACACCGGTAACGGTGAAGCTCTTGGCAGTGGATTTGCCGCCGAGAGAGAGGCTTCCGCCGATCTCAATAGCGAGGCTGTCAACGGTGATGGAACCTGCGGAGAGGACACCGCCCTGGTTGACGATCAGAGAATCGGTAACCAGTTTGTTCTGGACGGTGACATCGCCGAGGACGACCATTTCGCCAGCCTTGTCGCTGTTGAACGAACCTTTGTAACCGTTTTCTGAACCGTAATAGTTAGTAACGGTGAAGGAGCTGGCGGCATCAACATAAACCTTGTTGCCGTTGTGGAATTCGCCATAACCATTTCCGGTGAAGCTGAATTCAGCGCCATCGAGAACTTTCAATGTACCTGCGCCGGTAGCTTCTCTTTCATGGTAAACGTAGAACGTATGACCATTTTCAACGATATACTTGGCGTTACTGCCGGTAACAGTCAGGGTTGATTCCGGGTAGTTGCTCTTGGGCCAAGCAGTGGCGGTCGTACCGACATTGGCATAAGTGTAGACATCTTTGCCGTTACGGGTGGAGTACAACTGACCTTCAATGGTCAAAGAACCGTAAACATTGATCTGATGAGCGCCATAGCTGCTGCCGTCGATTTTGACCGTGGCATTTTCAGAAATGACGTGGTTGTAACGCTGGAAGCAGAGACTGTTAACATTGATCTGGTATGTACCATCGCTCAAAGTGGTTCCCTGAGAATCAAGACCGTGTTCAGTATTGAGCATGAAGTTCTTGCTGTTGATAGTCAGAGTTTTGCCATTGAGATCAACGTTTGAACTGTGGATACGGGAATAAGCATCGCCATTGGTGGAGGTAACGATCAAGTTTTCATTCAAGCTCAGATTGGAGTTGTAGAAGTTGATCATCGTCTGAGTGTACTCAGCGCCGGTACCGTTGACTTTACCGAGAGAGATGTTGCTGCGTTCGCCTTCAGCATCGCCGAAAGTCATAGTACCGCTGCCGGTAACCTTGGAGACGTTGAAGCTTCCGTCGCCGGTAATCTTAACAGTGCCGTTGTTGTTGATCAGACCGACATTGACAGTTGAATCATCAGCGGTGAAAGTACCGGCGTTGGTGAAGGCGCGGTCACCGAAATCAAGAGTACTGCCGTTGGAGGCATTGATCGTACCCAGGTTGTCAATTCCGGTTCCCAGAGTGACGTGAACCGTACCGAAATCCGGTGCTGCGGTAAATTCAAACGTACCGTTATCCAGAGTCATCGTGCTGTTTGCACCATTGCGGAAAACGACAGCGTTGGAAGTGATCTTACCGCCATTCTGCACCGTAACATCGGCGCTGGTCACATCGACCCAGCCGGAGGATTTGTATCCGCCGCCGAATGCAAAACTGGGAGCATCGATGGTCAGAGTACCGCCGTTAACATCCAATTCTCCGGTGGTAGAGGCGTTGTCATTACCGGCAAGCTTGATATTCTGGTAAGCGCCGTCATCAAAGGTGTCGGTGATATTCATCGCACCGGTGACGGTCAATTTGCCATAGGTATTCTGGAAACCGGCATCGGTGACATTCAATTCACCGGCAACATTGGTTGTCGCTTTCAAATAGAAATTGTCACCTTTGTTGACATTCAGCGTACCATCGACATTCAGGGTATCGGTAGCGCCGAAGTTGACACCGCCCTCCCACTTGTCGTATTCTTTACCGTTGATGTTGACCACAGCACCTTCGTTGATATTGATGGTGGTAGCATCGCTGCTCTTGTTGGAGTTCACAGCGCCGTCGATGGTCACATTGCCGTCAAAGTTGACTTCATCACCGGAAATATCGACCGAACCTTTTTTGCCGCCGATGAATGAACCATCGTTGATGGTGGCATCAGCGACATTCATCGTTCCGACCAGATTGTTAACCTTAATCGTGCTGTCACCGGCAACACCAATCATTCCGGTATTGTTCAGCGTGCCGTTGACCACGAAAGTACTGTCAGCGATGTCGATATCACCGGCGTTGTTAACATCTTTCAAGTTTGCAGTTGAATCATAGACCCAGAGAGAACCGTTGGCACCGATTTCACTTGCACCGTAACCGTCAAAGTTGGTGACATTGAGGGTACTGCCGTTTTCAACGATCATGAGAGCGGTGGCGTCGCTGTTCAGCTTGAGGTTGCCGGTGCTGTTCAACACCGTATTGTCAAGATTGATCCAAACGCTGGATTCATTGGTATAACTACCGTTGTTTGCAATCCAAACGGCACCGGATTCAATTCTGCTGTTGGTTGCGATCAAATTACCGGAAAGGAAGTTCAAGTAATTAGCATCGATCTGAACTTCGCGATCGGCGGCGGCGGCACCCTGAGCTGCGTTGCCATTGACGGTCAAAGTTGCGCCGCGGCGGAAGATCATCGCTTCTCCGGAGGTGCTGAGTTTACCGCCGGCGTTGACGGTGGTATCGGCGCCGTTCCACCACTGGTATCCGGAAACAGAACCATTGATTTCGATATTAACGTTGTTGCCGTAGTAACCTGCCCAGATGACGCGGTCATCGAGAGCGATGGAGACATTTTTGCCGAAGGTGATAGTGTTGCCGTTAGTGGAATTGAGAACAATATCGTAACTGGTGCCGACATTTTTCAAGTTCACGCTGACGGGGGTGTCCGAAGTAATGGCAATATCATTGTTGACGATGAATTCGACATCGGACGGCATGACTTCGCCGTTGATACTGGACGCGAGTTTGATTTCCTTGACCGTCTGACTTTCGGAAGCAGCCTTGAGAGCAGCGGTGAAGCTGTTGAACTTGCTGATTCCGTAACCCGCAGTAGCTGTGGTGTAGGCGGCATCGACAACAAACTCTTCTGCGGTAGCCTGAATGGCGATGTCATTGTTATCTCCGGCGACGAGTTTGTAATCAACGCCGTTTGCGGAGTAGAGGGTATCACCGACCGCGTATTCTTTGCCGTTGTAGTTGACTTTGACGTCAAGCGCTGCGGCGGAAGTTTCAGTCTGGTTGATCAGGTAGTACGCAGTAGTACCGGTGGCAAGAAGCTTTTCGTGGGAGAGCGTAAGATTGAGCTTTCCGTTTTCGCCCATTGCCAAAGAGCCGACCGTCAGGCTGGAGTCGGTAATGTTAACGTTACCGGTGACGGTGACATCGGTACCGGCTTCGGCGGTGAAGCTGGAACCGGTCATCGCGACATTGCCGATTGTGACATCAGCGGCGGCGGAGCCCTCTTTCAAGTCATCAACGGTGATGGAAGAGTTGGTCATAGTCAACTTGTCGAAGGAGTTGACGGGCTGACCGTAGCCATCGCCTTTGAGTGCACCGTTGCCGACCACACTCATAGTGGTGTTGGTCATAGTCGCATTTGCAGCCGTAAAGAAGTTGCCGTCGCTGTCGGTGCGATCCCAGCCGAGAGCGACCGTACCCTGAACCGTGGCTTCGGTATCGGTGAATGAAGCGGCGCCATTGGCGGTGAAGTCGGAGAATTCGATCGTGGCATTGTTGGCGGTGAAGGAGCTGTTTTCCTTGACGATCAAGCTCTGACCGCCGGTGTGTCCGGAGGAATACTTGTTGCCTTTGTAGAGGTCGAGTTCAGCTTTTTCGGTGGCATCGGCTTCACCGACGACCATATTGCTGCCTTCGATCTGCAAATTGCCGTAAGTATCGTTTCTCAAGTTACCAAAGAAACCACCGGCTTTGATGGTAACATCCTGAGTCAGCTTCATTGAATTGTACCCGGTACCGAGTTTGGCGCCGTCTTCAATGACGATGTTCATATCAGGCAGATTGCGGATGCCGCCTTCAACGACATTGATACCATTGGTTTCCTGCACGACGATGGTCGCCGTGGGAGCATTGGCAGTCGCGTAGGCGCGGGCATCGGCGAAGTTGGTGAAGTCGCCGGAACCATCGGAGTTGACATAGATCTTATCTTTGCGGACATCGAGCACGATATCGTTGCCGTCGCCCTTGGTAAGATAGTAGTCTTTGTCGCCGATGGTGGTGATATAATCGCCGAGGGCATAATCTTTTCCGGCGATGTTGACCGTGATATCAAGCGCAGCGGCGTTTGCGTTGGTCTGGCTGATGATAGCGCGATCATCGGTCATACCGGCGAGGAAGTCAGCGGAGACCGTAATATCGATGGTACCGGCATTGTTAATGGTTCCGACAGTCATCGTGGAGTTGTTGACGGTAATCGTTGCTCCCTGACCGACATTGAGGATCCCGAGATCAACGGTGGAGTTGTTGAGAACCATAGAAGAACCGTTGGAAACAAACTGGAAGACGCCGTCATCAGAAACATCACCGGCTCCGGCAACATTCAATTTAGATCCGCCAGTAATGCTGGAATTGTTCAAAATCAATGTTGCATTACCATTGGGGGCAATACCATCTTTACCGCCGATGGAAACATCATAACCGGATTTGATATTCAGTTCCGAATTGTTCAGTTCCCAAGTCAGCAGACCGGCATTGTTGTTGTCATAAACATAAATGTCGTTATGAGCACCGATGTAGGCATTGTTCGCGGTAAGAGATCCTTTCCAGTTACCATACTTGGTAACTTTCAGGGAAGCGTTATCGACATTGATTTCAGCACCGCCGGGGCGGACATAGAAATCACCAAGGGAGACATCCGCTGTATTGCGCTGTTTATCATCACCTGCTTCACCGACCTGCAAACTGCCGGTTCCCCCGACCCAGAGACTGCTGATAGTGTTATTACCCAACAAAGTCAAACTTGAGTCCGCCGCAGAATTTTCATAAGCGACATTCAGGGAAACACCATTAATCGCAGAATTGGTCAAGGTCGCAGCTCCTGCAACGGCAATATCGTTACCGGTGACCTTGTCGATATTCAAACTGCTCTTTCCGGAAACGGTGAAAGTACCCGCGTTGGCGACTTCTTCTGCGGTGAAGGTGGAGCCGGAGACGGTGAGTTGACCGCTTTTCTTGATGTTCAATTTTTCATTGATGGTTATGCTGGAACCGGCTTCAACGGTGAGCTTACCGCCGCCGTTGTCGCTGTCCTTACCAATATAGATATTGGTATCATTGTACTCACCAAAGGTGGCTGAAGCACCGTTGGTCACAACAAATTCGGCATTTTCTTTATAGATACCGACCCCGCTGCTTTGGGTAACGAAGCTGGCATTTTCACCGTCAACAGTGACTTTACCCTGGATAACTACCTGCTGATCGTGACCGATGGTGACATCGCCTTTGGTGGTCAACTCACCGCTTTCACGGATGACCAAACCGCTGTTGGCTCCGCCGGTGGTGATGGAAGCGCCTTCGGCAACGGTAACGGAGGCAGTTTTGCCATCGGTTTTGCCGTCAGCGTACTGGGCACCGATCCAGAGAGTGTTGGCTTTCAGATCGCCATTTACCGCGAGGGTGGAGCTCTGAACGCCGCTGAAATCGGTTTCGTCATCATCCGCCATAGTTCCGGCGTAAATTTTGCCGTTCACTGTGACATCCTCGACCACGGAGTCGCCGAGGAAACGGGTGGTTCCATTGACGGTGGTGTCTTCAACGATCTGGTCGGAGACAACAACGTTTTTCGCGGTGATGGTAGCATCTTCAACTTTGCCCT
The DNA here is from genome assembly GCA_045653515.1 of Victivallaceae bacterium. Classification (GTDB taxonomy): domain Bacteria; phylum Verrucomicrobiota; class Lentisphaeria; order Victivallales; family Victivallaceae; genus UBA1784. Next base: position 65,535 of record JAZOMB010000036.1, read on the forward strand.
GACCGCTCTTTTCAACGCCGTCAACAGTAACTTTATCGGCAGAAATTTCAACCTTTTCAGTCGCGGTGATTTCGCCGGTGATGGTGTTGACGCTGTTGTTTTTGATATTGATGTTGGTGGCATCCATATCAACGTCAGCGTGACCGTCATTGGTCATATTGATGGTTCCGGCGGCGGTGAGTTTCGCACCGTTGGTATCATCAGCTCCGGAGATAGTCGCACCGGCAGCGTTGGTGATGGTCATATCGCCGGAAGCATTGACGCTACCTGCAACATTCAGATCTTTGCTGTTGGTCAAAGTAACATCTTTGGCTTTAACATCAGCATTGATAGTGGCGGTTTCGCTTGTCGCGGTACCGGTGGAAGTGATGGTGAGATCATCATTAGCATTACCGATGGTACCGGTAAAGGTTTCGGCTTTGTTTTCGGTCAGATCAAGATTGCCGCCCTTGATACCGACACCTTTCATAACATAGATATCGCCTTCCTGAATGGTAAGACCGAAGTCATCTTTACCAGTTCCGGTGATGGTGATCTTATTATCGGCAATCAATTTGTTCCAAGCTTCTTGAGTCAAACCGCTTCCGTTGATATCGATGATCATTCCGCCGGTGAAGCCGTTGACAAGATTGATGACGATGTTACCGGCAACATTCAAGGAATCAGCAGTGATGGTGGCGGTGCTGTCAATCTTGAGGGTCTTGCCGCTGGCAATGTCCAAAGCACCGACATTCAACTCAGAAGTTCCGGTAAGGGTAACAGAGCCATTGACAAAAACCTGTGCAGTCTTTTCAACATTGATAAAGGAGTTGCTCATCTCAACGGAGCCCAGAACAACTTTATCAGGAGTGATATTGTCGTTTTCAACACCGATGTTGAGGGTTGAATTGGTCATCTTAACATTGGCAAGATTGTTGAAATCTTTGAAATATTCTGTAGAATGACCATTGTCACCCCAAACGGTGGCAGTAGAATTCTCCAAGGTAAGCTTGGCTTCTGCACCCAATGCACCCTGAATGACCAAAGTACTGTTTTTAAAAGTACCGGCACCATCTTTCAAAGAAAGGTCACGGCAGGTGAAATCAGTATTGACCATTTCGATTTTGCTTGAACCGGCCAACCAGTTGTCTCCGGCAGTGGTCAAAACATCATAACCGCGGGTCGTGGTGTACATCAAATTGACCGTTGCGCGGGCACCGTTTGCTTCACCGGCGACAAGAGCCGCACCGTTTTTGATGTGGATTTCACGAACATCACTGTCGCGGTAGGCTGCCAGAGTACCGCCTGCTTTGACGGTGATATCATTGGTGATATCCGCTTTGCCGGTCGCAATATCCATACGGGCTCCGGAATTGATTACAGTCGCAACCCCGGTGCGATCATCAAGAATCTCTTCGTAGTCATTGATAAGAGACTGATTTGCAACATACTTATCAGTAACAGCCACTTTTTCGATGACAATTTCGTACTTGGTAGATGCATCTTTGCCACTGACAAACGCCAACGCGTCCGCGTAGGTTTTAAATTTGGTTTTTCCATCAGTGGTGTAGTCGCTGTTGACATAAATCGTACCGCCGTCTTTGCCTCCGTTGATGAGATCATCAAGACCGCCGAGGAAATCATCCAGCCATCCGGAGGTGGAAGTATTGATCTGGCTGTCGAGGATACCGATCATTGTATCAGTATCAGGACCGGTGACAACCGCAGCGGAAGTTCCGGCGACGAAACCGGATTCACCCATACCGACATAAATAGTCGGAAGACCGGCGGTAACTTCATTTGCCGCAACGAACACTTTACCGTGGGCAGCGTTCTTGGCATTCAGATCGGCGAGAACGGTCGCCTGCGCTTCGGCACCGATACCGCTGTCAGCGACAGTGACCTTTTCGCCATCGATCACGACTTCTCCGCCATTGAAATCAACGGCAATTGCAGAAACAGCGGTAAACTCTGTTCCTTCGACGACAAAGCTTTCGTACTTACCGCTGGAGACCTTGTGGACAACAGCGATGGCTTTGCCATCCGTTACGGCTGCGACAGCTTCATTCAAACTGGCAAAAGCTGATTCGCCGGTGAGCTGGACTTCTCCATTTACCGAGAATACCGGCTGTCCGGCAGACTCTTCCTCGGTAACAAAGATTGTCTTGTACATGCTCATACTTAACTCCTTGTTTTTGTTAGTTTTTGGTTATTTGGAAACACGACAATAAAATTCAAATTCACAAGGATCGACCGCCAGCTCATCAAGATACGGCAAAGCCCGGCAAGACAATTTTCCCTTGTTTTACCGGACTTTTGACTGATTTTTAAGTATAGTCCGTCAGATCGATCCATAAATCATAGACGCAAACACCGCGGTGCCGAGAACCGCACCAGCAGTTTCGCCCTCTTGTATACAAATCTTAATTTTTCAGTAATATGACGGCGGAGCTTTTTCAATCCCGCCTTTACGACCAGGCACAACGCATTCAGCACCGCTTCACAACCTGGTACAATTTCCCACCCAGGGCGGCACTTGGAGATACAGAAGCACAAGCCCGGGTCCAGACGAACCGGGAAGATGTCTATGCGCTTTTCCTCAAACGTCGGCATAACGCCTTCCAGAGTGAAGCAGAGAGACGCGCCCACACTCTGTTGTTCGAGAAGTTCTGTATTAAGACAGTACATCGTATTCTTTTTTTCTGCGTTGTTTATTTTTTATTGATGATCCTCCGGAAATCAATTCCGGAGAACCACTCTATTCAAGCAAGCCGGAAATTACTTCTTGGCAGCTTCGTTTTTCTGCAGGACGCCAGCTTCGAGAAGCTTGTCGATCAGCTGCTGCATGCTGTTATAGGCAGCGAGGAAGCCCTGCGGCGGCATAACGATGCGGACATTGGCTTTCGGGGTCGGAGCTTTGCCATCTTCTTCAGGCTGGAGGGTAACGAAGTCATAGCGCACCATGCCACCCGCAAAGTGAATCTGACCAACGCCGTCTGCGTAGATTTCTTTCTTTTCGCTCATTTTTCTCATTCCTTATGTGTTTTTTAATTTGGGTTCGTATCGACACAATCGTACAAACTCTTAAGCTTGTGACTAATATATCCCCTAGAAAGTGATATTGCAAGCCTTTTTATCCCCATTTCTGCTTTTTTTTAACATTTTTTTGAAAATTTATGACATTTTAACAGAAAATCGCGTTTTTGGCAAAAAAATTCCCCCCGTATACCGTAGGTATAAGGGGAGCTGCTGCGGGCATAGAACGCGGCAGACAGATATCCCGTCTGCCGCACTTTTGCACAAAAAAAGAAAGGACCGTTTGCACGGCCCTTTCTCAAGGGGAACGTTTGGCTTACGCCAAAGTTCCATTGTTGTTCTTCTTGTACTCTTCTTTGAAGATATCTTCCGGAGCAACCTGGGTCGAAACGCTGTAGGTTTCGCCGACGGAGAGATCCTGATTGACGAACTCGGTCATAGTGTCGGCAACAAACTCTTCGGTGTTGCCCCAGACAACCAGAGTGTCGCCGGTTTTATCCACGCCGAGACCAGCCCAGACATCATCGGTGGAGACGAGGGTATCAGCACCGGTCAACTGGTAGATGCCGTTGGTACTGGAGATACCTTCGATCTTCGCACTGGCGAGAACACTGTCAACGATGTCTCCGGCGATCGCCTTGACACCGAAGGTATCGGTGGTCGGCTTGGTGATGCCGGTGATGTTCAGACCGTTGGTGGCTTCGAGAGTGCCGTTGAGGACTGCATCAACATCAACTTCGATGGTGTTGGACTTGCTGGTGACTTCGTAGATCAACTTGCCATTTTCGTACGTCAACTTGCCATTTTCGTACGTCAAGCCGGCAGCGGTAAGATTACTTTGTTCTTCACCGTTGACCTTGAAGGTGAAGCCATCGAAGCCGCCCTTGTAGTTGTCAACGATAACGTAGCTGCCTGCCATCGCACCGGTGGTGTCGATGATGATCTGCTTGCTGAATTCCCACGCATTGGCATCGCGGACGGTGTACATCGCGGTGTTGGCCTTGGTTCCGCCGTTGACGGTGAACGCCAGATCGGTGCTGGAAGTTTCAGTCTGACGGCGGCCGAGAGCAAGACTGCTGTCTCCGCTGATGACCACGGTGTCAAATCCAACCATACTACCGTTGAACTTGCCGTTGAAGTTCGCAAACACGATGCTTTCATCGGTGGTAGTACCATTGATCGCGCTGACAGTACCGGTGAAGTTCAAGTTAGCAGCCGCACCGGCAAAGGTGATGGTGCTGTCGCCGCTCATATTCAACGTACCCTTGCTGCTCTGGAATCCGGAAACGTAGATGTTGCCGCGGAGCGTCGTCGCCTTGGTCGCATTGACCCAGACAAACGCATCGCTGGTCTGGGTGACAGTACCCTGCGCCGCATAGCTGCCGCCGAAGATGTTACCGGTGATGGTCAGAGTTTCATCAGTGGTGTTGTTGATGACCACGGAGGTGTCGCCGATGACATTGACATTGCCGCCGAAGGCAACACTACCGCCGGTGAGAACGGTGGTTGAGAAGTAACCGCCGTTGACGGTCAGCGTGGAGCTGTTCGCCATGGTCAGCGTGGTTCCGGCAGTCTCGTTGGCAATACCGGCGGCAATCGCGTTGCCGGAGGTGCGGATGGAAGCGCTGTTCTTGATGGTCAGGTCGCCGCCGCCGAAGACGTAACCGGTGGTGCGGACGTTTTCGATGATCAACTCGGTCGGAGTGCCGTCAGCAGCAAGTCTGCCGTCAGAACCGCGGAGAGTACCGCTGATGATGACGTTGTTGCCATCACGGCCTTTCAGGATCAGCTGGGTGACACCGTTAGCATCAGTCATCAACGTGCCGCTGGAGAGTTTGTAGGCTCCATCCATCAGTTCCATAGTGGCATCGCCCTTGTTGGTTCCGGCATTGGCGTTGATACCTTTGTCGTAGCCCCGGATGTAATCGACTGCATCGTCGAGCAGGGAGGCGGCATCGTAACCGACGATGCGTTCTTCGCCTTCGTCATCGACCGCCTGGTACGGAACTTTGCCGCTCCAGGAGCCGTCGATCGCAACGTAGTTGGAGTACTCGTTGATCTGAGTAAGGATAAGGGTATTGTCCTTCAACTGGAGCAAATAAGCCTTCTTGGCGATCTCGTCGCGGAAGATTTGATCAACCTGCAGGTCGGTTTCGTGACCATTGACGAACAACTTGATGATGGTATCTTCGGTGAACGCGCTGTTGGTGACCAACTTGTACGGATCCTTGACGTAGTTGCCATCTTCGAGCTTGACGCTGATGTTACCGGTGAAGACCTGTTCAATGGTGACGTCAGACTTATCATCGGTCTGAGCGCCGTTGACGGTGATGTTGATATCAGCGGTCAGGTTGTCGATGGTCAGGAAGTCTTCGAGACCGTTAACATTGATCGCGCCGGCGGTGATGTTGCCGTAATCCTGATCGTTATTGCTGAAGTCCAGAATGGTTCCGGTACCGCTCAGATTGGTGAAGTCATCAGCATCGACGGTATCGAGCTTGATATCGTTGATACCGAATTCGAGGTTATCCAAATCGTAGCCGTTGGTGGAGTTGATGGTGACTTCTTCTTTGGTGGTGTTGCTCAGGATCAGGGTATTGCCCTGAGCATTGATGATATCAGCAAGGTCGCCGCTCAAGGTGACGTTGCTCGCGATGTCGTAGAGACCGCCGAAGCCGCTGACGTCGCCGCTGAAGATCTGATCAGCATCGGCATCGATGATACCGCTTCCGGTGATGGTCGCGGAGGTGTCGTTGGCTCCTTTGAGGATCAAGCTGCTGTCAGTCGCGCCCGTGTTGATCGTGCCGGTGAAGCCATTGAGAGCATTCAGCGCGCTCAAAGTGGCGGAGATGCCGGCGGAGATGGTAACGTTAGCGGTAGTATCGGTGCTGACGAACTGGGAATCGATCACAGCGTTGCCGGTAACATTGAAGTCGCTGCTGACACCGAAGTTGACGGTGTTGGCACCGAGATTGTTGGTGATGGTCAGATCCTTGTTGTCGGCAATGTTAACGATACCGTCGAAGTTTTCGTTGTTGGCGGTGAGGGTGATGCTGTTCTGAACGTTGATCACATCAGCGGCATCACCGGTGAGGGTGGCACCGAGAGTGTAATCCGCAACGTTGATGTTGAGGTTCAAGGTCGCGGCCTTGGCGGCATCACCGCTGCCGAGATCGATGGTGGCGGCGCCCATGGCGTTTTCAAGGGTGACGGTCACGTCTTCAGCAACATTCAGGTCGCCCTTGAAGCCGCTGTTATCACCGCTGAAGGTCTGATCAGCGTTGGCGTTGATGACACCGGAAGCGGTGCCGGTGAACTTGGCATCGGTTGCGTTGGCACCGTTGAGGTTAACGGTGTTGCCTTCGAGAGCAACCGTTCCGTGGAAGTTGTTCAGCGCTTCAGCATCGGTCAAGGTCTGTTCAGCATTGACATCGACCACACCGGAACCTGCGAAATGGGCAGCGGTGGTGTTGCTCTTGTTCAAGGAGATGGTGCTGGAGGTATTGGTATCAACGATACCGCTGAACTCGTTGAGAGCGCCTGCTTTTTCCAGAGAAGCGTTCATCTCAACGTCGATCACATCATCCTTATCGCCGATGATTTCGGCATTGAGAGCAAGACCTTCACTCTTGAGAACCAGAGTGGTCGGGTTCGGAACTTCGGTGGGTCCGAGAACGATGGAGTCGGCACCGATGTTGTGCTGGAGGGTCAGGGTCACGCCTTCAGTGATATTGAGGTCGCCCTTGAAACCGCTGTTGTCGCCTTTGAGGGTGGCACTCTGCTTGACGTTGATCTGGTCGTTTTTGTCACCGGTAACAACAGACTCAAGCACGAGACCCGCTTTATCGAGGTTCAACTTGGTGGCATCAACTTCGCCGGTGGCGGAGGTATTGTCATCTTTATCGAGGTTGATGTTGGCGGCGCCCATATTGCCCTGGAGGGTCAGAGCCTTGCCTTCTTCAACGTTGATATCGCCCTTGAAGCCGCTGTTGTCGCCGCGGAAGGTCTGATCAGCGTTAGCGTTGATGACACCGGAAGCGGTGCCGGTGAACTCGGCATCAGTATTGTTGGCACCTTTGAGATCGAGGGTGCTGCTGTTGACTTTGACCGTACCGTGGAAGTCGTTGAGAGCCTCGGTAGCTCCGAGAGCCGCATTCTGCACAACGTTGATCTCGTCGTCATTTTCGCCGGAGATATCGGCGTCGAGAGAGAGACCGGCTTTGTCGAGGTTCAACTGGGCGGTACCGGTGTCGTCGGAACCGAGGTCGATGGTGGCGGCACCCATGTTGTTTTGGAGGGTGACTGCGGCACCGTCAGCGATGTTGAGGTCGCCGGTGAAGGTGCTGTTGTCGCCGCTGAGGGTTTGATCAGCGTTGGCATTGATGGTGCCGTTGGCGCTGACGAACTGAGCGTCGGTGCTGTTGGCGGCGTTAAGGGACAGGGTATTGCCCTTGAGATCAACGGTACCGTGGAAGTTGTTCAAAGCTTCGGCGGCATCGAGTTTCTGGTCGGCGTTGACATCGATGATATCGTTGGTATCGCCGGTGATCTTGGCGTTAACGGCGGCATCGGCAACATTGAGGATCAACTTGGTATCATCAGTATCGCCGGTGGCGGCGGTGCTGGGAGCATCGAGGTTGGTCGCGGTTGCGCCGATGGCAGTTTTAAGAGTGAGAGCCGCGCCTTCGGAGACGTTGACGGTTCCGGTGAAGCCGGAGTTGTCACCGCTCAAGGTCTGGGTGAAGTCGTTGGACTTTTCAGCGAACGCGCCTTCGTAGTTACCGACATTGATGGTACCGTCATCGGCGAAGTTGATCGCGGTATCTTTTTTATTTCCGGCGAGAACCACGGACTGGGTGCCATCGATGGTAACGGTGGTGCCGTCAGCGAAGTAGGAGGAATCGATGGTGCTTTCAGCGATCGCATCGCCTTTGCCCATCACGATGGAGGCATTAGCCTGTTCCATGGAGACATAACCGGTGAATTTGGAGAAGTCGCGTTCAACGGAGTCGTTGATGATCCAAGTGCCACCGTGGGTGGTGATGAAAGCACCGATTCCAGTGATGGCACCGGCCTTGGAGAAGCTGTCCTGACTGGTGAAGTCGGTGCTCAGGGTGCCGGCGATCGCCAATTCGTTAAAGTCGAACTGGTTGCTGTTGACGGTGACGTTCTTTCCGGCGGCAACGACGAACTTGTTGGCGGCGAGGTCGCCGGTGTAGGTCTGGTTACCGTTGAAGGTTACGACACCGGTGTGATCGACGTTTTCGATGTTGGCGCCGATGGCGCTGTTGTCACCATCGATGGAGAGATTGGCGCTGCCGACAACCATAATGTTGCCGAGCTTGCCGGTCTGATCGGAGGGGATCCAGATGTTGTCTTTACCGGCGAGGATAGTGCTGTCGGCGTTGAGGCCGAAGCTGTTGGTGTCGGTCAGGGTCAAACTTCCGGCGTTGACAGTGACATTGGAAGCATCGCCGCCGGTGATTTCGACCTGACTGCCGCCGAAGTAGGCTTCGCCTTTGTCAGCGCCGATGATACCGCTGGTGTTGTCGATAACGATCTTGTCGTCAGCGGTGTAACCGCCGGCCATGGCGCCGGTGTTGATACCGGTGATGGAGTAGGCAGCATATTCGCCGACGAGAGTATCTTTGGCGGTGTTGGTGAAGGTGAAGTCGCCGAAGATGGTGATGGTCGCATCGAGGTGACCGTCATTGTTGAGGTTGAGGTTACCGTCGAAGGAAGCGGTGTCGGAAACATCGGTACCGGCTTCGATCTGCCATTCGACCTCTTTAAGATACTTGAACTGCTCAGCGACGTTGCTGAGCTTGTCGTCGGAATCAATGATAACAGAGGTGACTTTGTCTTTGGCACCGGCTTCGGCGAAGGTATCGCTTGCAAGAGCATCCTTCAAAGAGGTAAAGGCATCAACGCCGTATTCGTAAGTGGCGCCGGTGGCATCGGTGAATTTATCACCTTTGCTGAGCGTACCATCTTTATCAACGTCAACATAATTGTCGATCGCGCCGATGTAGATACCGGTGACATTGGCGCCGAAGTCCTTGACGTAGAGGTTGGAACCGACGGTGATAAACTGGAGACCCTTCAGAGCTTCATCGTAATTGACAACGGTGTAGACGTTGCCTTTGTAGCTGATGGAGGGTTTACCGGCAGAGGCGGTAAGGATGGTATCCCAACCGGTGGTGATCAGGGTGAATTCGCTGTTGGAGGGAACGATATCGCCGACCACGGTGATGCTGCCGACGGTGGATTTGGCACCGCTGAGAGCAAGGGTGCTGCCGATGGAGAGCGTGAGGTTGTCAACGGTGATGGAACCGGCAGAAAGAGCCGCGCCCTGATTGAGAACCAGAGTATCGGTTTTGACGATACCGGCAACGTTCATGGTGCGGTTGATGACAACTTCACCTGAGGTTGTGCTGTTGATTGAACCGCCATTGTTTTCGATGGTGCCGACGGAGAAGGTACTGTCGGAGTCGACCATGACAACACTGTCTTTGTTGATGATGAATCTGCCGCCAACGGACAAGGTCGCGCCATCAGAAACGGTGAGGGTGCTCTTGTAGGCGTTGGTAGTGTCGCTACCGCCAAGGTAGTAGTTGTCGTAACCGACGAGCAGATTGTCGTCAAGGTTGAGAGCGGCATTTTCGCCGGTGAGAGTGACCGTGGAGGTCTTAATGGCGTTCAGCTTGTTGTTATTGCCGATGCTGTTGATTTCGCCCTTGATGGTGATATCAGTCAGGGTGAATCTCAAGTCTCTGGCATAAGCATCAGCGATGTTGATCGTCACACCTTCGTCAACTGTAATCTTACCATCCTGGAAGATGTTCCAGAAACCACTGCTGTTGATGACACCTTTTCCGGTCTCACTGGTCAGAAGGGTTCCACTTTCTGAACCATGAATACCCATCCAGTAGAGTGATGATTTTTTATCATCTCCGCCATCAGAGATGCTCAGGGTTCCATTTACGGTAATGGTTCCGTCATAAGCTAAGGTACCATTGTTGGCAAAGCTGTCAATATGGATCATGTCATTTTCGGTTTCCCCGAAAGTGATATCTCCAAGACTGCGGGTACTGGTCGTTCCCTTGATTGAAGTACCGCCTTTCAAAACGGTTCCATCAGCGAAGTGCAGACGTTCACCGGACAATTTGTCGATCTGGACTTTGCTTGTTCCGCCGATGGTCGCATATTTGCCGCCATCTTTAACGTTGTTGACAAAGTTGGTGACATCAAGGTCAACGTTGCGCAGCTCCTGCAGATAACCTTGGGAAACGTTTTTGAACGTATCAGCTTTCAAAGAGGATTCTCCGATGGAGAAGTTACCTCCAAGTTCAATAGCTCCGTCAACAGTGATATCGCCGTAGTAGGAGACGAGGGAGGAACCAACACCTTTAGCGGTGATGCTGTCGGCGTTGAAGGTGGCATTCTTGCCTTCCTGACCCCAGACATCCAATATGCCGTTGCCGTCCATTACCATGGAGCCGACAGTAACAGTAGCGTTCTGACCGACTTTGAAATAAACTTCGTTGTTAACGATAGAAGCGGCGGTGAAAGTACCGTCGATGATGGAGATGGTGCCGTTGTTGACGATTTCAGTTGCGGTAAAAGTAGAGTCGGAGAGGCTGATGGAACCGATGTTGGTGAATTTCGCGCTGTACGTGATGTCAGAGTTGTTCTTGAAGATCATCGTACCGGCGTTCTGGTTCTTATCATCACTGCCGTTGCTGATCGCCTTTGAGTAGACAGAGGTGTTGTCAAAGGTGAAGGTTGAGTCAGCATCATTGGTCATGAAGACACCATTTGCAGTAACCACGCTATCGGTGAAAGTCAACGCAGTTTTGCCTTTCGCTTCATAGTATTTGAAACCATTCGTTTCAAAGATGGAGTTTTTGACCGTGATAGTGTCGTTGCCATAATAATTTCCGGGCTTGTTGCCGAAAGATTTATCGCCTTCAAAGCCGAAGCGGACACGGGCATTTTCGATGGTGAGTTTGTTTTCAGCATTCATTGCAGCGCTGTTGGTCATCTGAACCAAACCGCCGTACATATTCAGTGAAACGAACTGCTCTGCGCGGGTCGCAGCATCCATATCGCGGACATCGGCAAGTTCACCGTAAACGCTGACCACGTCGCCATAGCCCAAGCCGTAACGATCATCCTTGGTCAAAGTAAGAGAAGCACCGGCTTCAACCGTCCAGGAACTCGGAGTATCTTTGCTGTAATAATCGCCGTAGTCGGTGATCATCGTAAAGGTGTTATCTCCGCGGAAAGTGACATTTCCTGCGACATAAACCGCACCACCGACGGTGGAGTCTTTGATGATCGCACCATCGAGCAAGTCGATGCTGGAGCCGGAGAGAGTTCCGATATTAAGAGTGCTTTCTCCTGAAACGGAGATGTCACCGCTGTTGGCGATGCTGGAAACAGCAACGGAGGAATTTTTGATGGAAACAGATGCACCCTCGGCGACAGTGATGCCGTCTTTGCTGTTGTGTCCACCGTGGTTGAGCAGATCAAGAGAGCCGCCATCAAGGTTAAGTTCTCCGTCTTCCTTTACATCAATAATGATATTATTGTTCTCAGAGGAGAATCCATTCGCAACAGCTTGACCGCCGTTAATAATATTCAATTTGCCGCCATCTTTGATGGTTGCACCATTAACTCCGGTAAATACCATTTTGCCGTTTTCTTCAACAGTAACATCACCTTTGATGTAGTACTCACCAGAGGAAACAGTTCCTTTGACATCTACGGATGAACCGTTACGGACATTAATAACATCGGTGGCAGCAACGGTAGTTCCTTCAGAAACGGTAAGCTTGGAGGCTTCAGTGTCCTGTCCTTTGGCAAAATCATATCCGACATAGAGTTTTCCCGTATTATGGTCTTCATCAGTTGTAACAACTGCACCGTAATTAACCTCGGTAACTCCATCGACGGAGACGAGACCGGCAGAGGCGAGATCCTGCGATGGGGTCTCCGCCCCGGCGCCGTCGTTAGAGGGAACGTCGCTGCCGGTGGAGAGATCAGGAGTGGTGCTGCCGGTGATCTGCTGCACGGGGTTCTTGATCAGGTTTTCGATGAGGGAGCTGATATCATTACCGACAACAGTGGAGCTTCCGGCACCGACAACATAGTTGTTATCGCTGTCCACACCGACATACAGCGTGGGAGCGCCGGCGGGAGCAACATCGGCGGCGACGAAGATTTTGCCTTCGGCAGCGTTTTTGTCATTCAGATCAGCGAGGACAGTCGCCTGCGCTTCGGCGGTAAGACCGCTCTTATCAACGGTAACGGCGTTGCCATCGATCACAACATCACCGCCATTGAAGTCGACCGCAACAACGGTGACATCTTTCACAGCAACGCCCTCGTTGATGACAACGAACTCTTCATACTTGCCGCTTGCGACCTTGATGACGATCGCATTGGAAGCGACTTTCTGGACTGCGGCAACTGCTTGTTTCAGACTGGTGAAAGCAGATTCACCGGTGAGCGCGATTTCTCCGTTTACTGAAAGGATCTTTTCGCCGGCGGCGTTCTGATCATCGGTCTCAGTAACAAAGATTGTCCCGTACATGCTCATACTTAACTCCTTGTTTTTTTTGTTTTTTGTTAATTATTTGGAAACATTAAAATTATTTTCAACATCGCAAGGATCGTCAGAGCATCCAATCAAGACACGGCAAAGCCCGGCAAGACAATTTTCACTTGTTTTACCGGACTTTAAGCAGTCGTTTGAATAAAACTCTTCAGTACGATCCATAAATCATAGACGCAGGAAGCGCGGGGCGAAAAACAAAATCCGCGCTCTTGCCCTCTTATATACAAATTTTACTTTTTCAGCAACACGGCGGAGCTTCTGCAAGCCCGCTCTGACAACCAGACACAACGCATTGAGTACCGCTTCGCAACCCGGAACTATTTCCCACCCCGGACGACATTTGGCAATACAGAAGCACAGACCCGGGTCCAGTCGAACCGGGAAGATATCTATGCGTTTTTCCTCGAACGACGGCATAACGCCATCCAGAGAGAAGCAGAGAGATGCGCCCACACTCTGTTGTTCGAGAAGTTCTGTGTTGATGCAGTACATTGTTTTTACGTCTGTTTGGTTATTATTTTCAAGATTCTCCGGAAAAACCTTCCGGAGAACCCGGATCAGCGATCCATCAAATTACTTTTTGGAAGCCTTGGCTGCGGGAGCCGCTTCATTTTTCTGAAGGACACCGGCTTCGAGAAGCTTGTCGATCAGCTGCTGCATGCTGTTGTAGGCAGCGAGGAAACCCTGCGGAGGCATCACAATACGAACATTTGCCTGCGGGGTCGGAGCCTTGCCGTCTTCTTCCGGCTGGAGAGTAACAAAGTCATAACGCACCATGCCACCCGCGAAGTGAATCTGACCAACTCCGTCTGCGTAAATTTCTTTCTTTTCGCTCATTTTTCAGCTTTCCTTATCATTTTTTGTTATGAGTCCGCATCTGCACAGCAGTGCCGACTTTTAAGCTTGCTACTAATATATCTCACCAAAATCAATATTGCAAGTGTTTTTACAAAAAAATTTTCATCTTTTTTTTCGTCATGGAAAACCCGCCGCCGGAGCCGCATATATATATTATATATATTGAATAGGCAACGTCGAAAAAAATCACCCCAAAAAAAAATCAACAATTTGAAGATTTTTTGCCTTTTTACAATAAAATTCCACTTTTTTCTCCAAAACGACTGGACAAATCCCCCTTTAGTGCTACATTATATGATGAGATATTGTGTCCGTGGACTGAAGAAGAAATTGTTGTTGAAGAAAATCGTTGAAGAAAAATCATGGATAATGCGATCGTACAAAGAAGTGGGTTGGACTGTTTAAAAGAGTTGATCAGGCAGATGCGCCTTTCGCCTGACTATGACGGCATAGTCAATGACGAGATGCTCACCTTATACGACAGTGATTCGATAAAAGCCCTGATCACCATCACAAACTGCATGGACTACCAGCCGGAGGTGAAGGACTATAAAGAACTCAAAGAGTTCAATGGCCCTGCCCTCGTCCTGCTGAAAAACAACCAGTATGTCTGTCTGGTCAACTGTATTCAGCTGGCATCCGAAAAAGTCGGCCTTTTCAACCCGCGCGGTCAGAAAGGTCAGCAATCTGTCGTACTCCCGATCGCTCAGTTTGAGCAGATCGCCGAGGGACGCTGCATCATTTTCAACAACCTCCGCGACTTCGACGCCAAACGCCACTCATCCGTTTTCGCTTTGACCGCCGTGGCAAACCATCACCGCATCCAGCTCACCCCGCGCCGCATAATGCACGATTATGCAATTTCTCAGGACGAACTCTCCCCGCGGCAGCTCATCCGCATCGCCGCTGATAACCGTTTGAAAGCCGCTAAAACCTCCCTCAAATGGAAACATTTTGCCGGTATGGGCAAGGCATTCCCCGTCATCGGCATCCGCAAAGACGGCAAACACGTCATCATTTGCGGCTATCGCGAAACTGAAAACGGCGGCGAACTCGCCGTGATCGACCCCAACGGCCCTGCCCCGCAGCAGGGAAGCCGCTTCCTCTTCTGGACCAGAGCCGACTACGAAACAACTTGCACCGGCTCAGTCTTTATGCTCAAGCGCGTCTGGAAACTTTCCGACGAAGAGCGCCCCTTCGGTCTGCTCTGGTTCGTGCCTGAGTTCATCAAGCTGAAAAATGTTTTCGGCCACATCGCTTTCGCCGTTCTGATGATCAACGTGGTGGCGCTCATCATGCCGCTCTTTTTCCAGATCGTCGTGGATAAAGTGCTGGTCAACCAGAGCTACAACACTTTGAACGTTATCGTCTGCGCGATCTTCCTCGTACTGCTGTTCAATGCCGTTATGGAATATCTGCGCGGCTATCTGCTGCTTTTCGGTACGAACAAGATCGATATTTCGACCGCAACCCGCGTTTTTGACCGCTTGATGATGCTCCCGATCGACTTCTTCGACCGCGTTCCCAGCGGCGTTCTGCTCAAACATATGCAGCAGACCGAAAAAATCCGCGGCTTTTTGTCCGGAAGCCTGTTCTTTACCGTGTTGGAACTCACCAGCTTGCTGGTCTTCATCCCGTTTTTGTTGCTTTACAGCGTGAAGCTCACCTTTGTGGTGTTGGCATTCTCCGCCGCGATGGCGTGCGTTATCGGTGTTTTGATCAAGCCGTTCCAGCACCGTCTGCAGGATCTCTATCAGGCTGAAGGTAAGCGCCAGAGCATGCTCGTGGAATCCATCCAGGGTATGCGTACCGTCAAATCCCTTTCGCTTGAACCGGTTCAGAAAGATGCGTGGGCAGACTCCACCGCCTTCGCCGTCAACGCCTATTTCCGCGTGGGTAAAATTTCTGTTACCGCGAAAACGTTGAGTCAGCTCCTGGAAATGAGCATGAATGTCTGCGTTATCTGGCTGGGTGCCCTCTCCGTCTTTGACGGAACGCTCTCCGTCGGTGCGCTGATCGCGTTCCAGATGATTTCCGGCCGCGTCACCGGCCCGCTGGTCAAACTGGTTTCGCTCGTCCATGAATATCAGCAGATCGCCATCTCCGTCCAGATGCTCGGAAACGTTATGAACACCCGCCCCGAACCCTCCGGCGGCGGTGTCCGCAACCCCTTCCGCGGCAAAATCGACTTTGAACACGTCAACTTCCGCTATACCCCCGACGGCCCCATGATCCTCCGCGACCTCACCTTCACCCTTATGCCGGGTCAGATCGTCGGTATCGTCGGCCGTTCAGGTTCAGGTAAAACCACGCTGACCAAACTTTTGCAGAGCCTTTATCCCGTTATGTCCGGGTTGATCAAGATCGACGGCATCGATATCCGTGAAATCGATAAGGTCCACCTGCGCAACAGCATCGGTGTCGTGCTGCAGGAAAACTACTTCTTCAGCGGTACCGTAAGAGAAAACCTTTCGCTCACCAAGCGCAACGCCTCGCTCGATGAAATCATCGCCGTTACCAAACTCGCCGGTGCCGATGACTTCGTCCAGAACCTCCCCAAAGGCTATGACACCATGCTCGAAGAAAACGCGTCCAACCTTTCCGGCGGTCAGAAACAGCGCCTTGCCATCGCCCGTGCACTGTTGACCAATCCGCGCATCCTGATCTTCGACGAAGCTACAAGTGCGCTCGACCCCGAAAGTGAAAATATCATTCAGGAAAACCTCCCCCTGATCGCCAAAAACCGTACCGTCCTCATCATCAGTCACCGTCTTTCCATCGTTTCCGGTGCCGATATGACCATCGTGCTGGACAAAGGTGAACTGGCTGACTTCGCCCCCCACAAAGAACTGCTCTCCAGACCGGGCGTCTACAAAGACTTCTGGTATCAGCAAATGGAAAGGAATATCAATCGATGAGCAAAAAGTTAAACCGGAAAGCGGTAGATTTCCAGCCCGATGCCGTAGAAATCGCAATGCGGCCGCTGCCGCTGCTTGCCCGTCTGGGCATTTTCTTCGGAGCAACGGTGTTTTTTGCCGCTCTGATAGCCAGCTATTTCTGCCAGGTTGACGTCATCGTTGAAGGCTCAGGAAAACTTGTTTCCGTTGACCAGAACATCGTTATCAAACCCCTCGACCGCTCCGTCATCAAATCCATCGATGTCAAAGTCGGTCAGGTCGTCAAACCCGGTCAGCTCCTGATCAGCTTCGACCCGACCATCAACAAGGCGGAAGAAGACCGTCTCCGCAGTGAACTTGAAAGTATCGAAGCTCAGTATGACCGCTGGCTCGCCGAATTTGAAGAAAAAGATTATAAACTTACCGCCAAAGCCTCCCGAAATCAGCTTTGGCAACGGGCGATCTTCGATCAGCGCAGCAGCTATTTCAAAGAAAAACTGCGCTACTACGATGAATCGATCAAACGTGTTGAAACCAACATCATCAGCACCACCGAAACCATCCAGAAACAGCGTGAACGCTACAAGGCTCTCGATGAGATCGCGACGATGTATGAAGGACTTCACCGCAAAAATGTCACCTCCAAAAAGGAATTTCTGGAGATCCAGATGTCCAAAATGCAGCTCGAAGCTGACATCGCCAAACTCGAAAATGCTGTCCGCGAAGCCAATCACGAGAAACAATCCACCGCAGCCTCCAAAGAAACTTTTATTATGGAGTGGAAAAAGGATATCTCTGAACAGCTCGTCGGCGCAGAACAGTCCAAAACCACCATCCGCAAATCGCTGGAAAAGGTACTCCGTTTGAATGAATATATCGAACTGCGCGCCCCCTGCGAAGCTATCGTCCACGAAATCGCATCGTTCCCGGTCGGTTCCGCCGTCCGCGAAGCTGAAGCGTTGATCACCCTCGTTCCGATCGACTGCGACATTGAACTTGAAGCAGAGATCCCCGCCAAAGACATCGGCCGTGTCAATGTCGGCGATCAGGTGCGCGTGAAGCTCAATGCATTCCCGTTCCAGAAGCACGGAACCCTCTCCGGTACCATCCGAACCATCTCCGAAGATACCTTCCAGAAGGACAATGTCCGTCAGGAAAATGAAAAGATCGCCGACGGCGCCTTCTACCGCGCCCGCATCCCCGTTTCCGGTAAACTGCGCGGCACCCACGCCAATTTCCGCCTGATCCCCGGTATGGAAGCTCAGGCCGAAATCAAAGTCGGTGTCCGCCGCGTGATCGAATATATTATTCACCCGTTGGTAAAATCTCTGGATGAAGCGATCCGGGAGCCGTAAAAATCGAAAAAAAACAGCATATAATCAAATAAATATTTAAATATAATAACTTCCGCACAAAAGGTGGGAAAACAGAAAGAGGACTTTATTATGAAAATTCGTACATTGATGCTTGTTGCAGGAATCGGAGCAGTTGTTTGCACCGGCTGTAAATCGTTTGACGAATATCAGGCGGAACGCCAGAACAAAGCGGTGCTTCACTTTGAACGCGCCCAGTACTCCAATGTCGACCAAAACAAGGTATTCACCCTCAACGAATGTTTCCACTTTGCCAAAAAGAACAACCTTGACCTCAAGGTGTTCGGTATTGAAGAAAAGGTCGCGCAGGAACTGCGCACCAGCGAAATGCTCGGTATGCTCCCGGAACTGAATATCTCCAACAATCTCACCCGCCGCGACAACACACCCGCTTCCAGCAGCAAACAGCTCGACTCCTACGGTTACGGAACCTACTCCTACGCCCAGAGTCAGGATCGCTCTATCAACTATCTTAATGTGGATCTCGCGTTGAGCGTCCTTGACTTCGGTCTGGCATTCTTCAACACCCAGCAGGCCAATGACCGGATGCTGCTGCGCCAGCAGCGCACCCGCCGCGCCGAACAGAATCTGGTTCTGGACACCGCCCGTCTCTATTTCCAGGTCGCCGCCGCCCAGCGCGCGGTCAAAATCACCCGCGACCTGCTCCAGAACTGCAAAGACCGTTACAAACTGATTGAAAAACTCGGCGAAAACGGAAAGATCACTCCCTTCCGGGCCTTTGATGAAGTCAAACGCTTCGTCGAAATGGAAAAACGTTTGACCAACTACATCCGCAGCTATGAAAACAGCTGTGTTGAACTGCGCTCTCTGATGGGTCTTTATCCCAATGCCGCCATCAAAGTCGATGACTCCATTCTCGATACCGTCCCTGAATTCACCTATCCCGCAATGGATCTGATGGAACAGATCGCGCTGATGAAACGTCCGGAACTCTATGAAATCGATATGCAGAAGCACATCAATGTTCTCGAATGCCGCAAAACCATCGCTATGATGTTCCCCAACGCCCGCATCTTCCTCGACTTCACCAACAGCAACAACAGCTTCCTCTATCACAGCACCTGGTGGGAACTCGGTGTCCGCGCCGCCTACAATCTGCTCAAACTCCCCCAGCAGATCGCCCGTTATCAGGCTTATGATGCGCAGGTCGATGCAGAAGAGTACCGCAGCTACGCGCAGGCGGTCGCCGTTATGGCGCAGGTCCGTATGGCGCATGCCAATCTGACCGCCACCAAAGAACGCCTCGACATCGATACCAAAGTCAACGCCGCCTACCGCAAAAATCTGGAAAAGGCCGAAGGTTCCAAGCGCATTGCCAGCGAACTTTCCCAGCTCGAACTTGACCATATGAAGCTGACCACCGCCGAAACTGAAATTGAAAAATATCTCACCCTCGGCAACTACTACGTCGCTTACTACCGCCTGCTCAACACCCTCGGTATCGAAAATCTTCACCAGAACACCGTCGACGGTCTCAAAAAAGCGCTCGAACAGGAACGCGTCCGCGCCGCTGAAGAACTCAAAAAAGCCAAAAGCGAATATGAAGCAAGCTTGAAAGAGGCAGAAAAGAAGGTCGCTCAGGCCAAGCCGAAAAAAGCCAAAGCATCGAACGCTTATCCCATCCCCGCCACTGCGACCCAGGCGCCCAGCAAAAAAGCCGTCAGCGGTAAATAATGAGGTAAAATACGATGAAAGCTGAGAATATTCAAATTTTCCGGCTTGAGGATCGTATTCTTTTTGAAGCCGCAGCCGCCGCAGAGATCGTCGATGCCGCCGACGCTGCCGCCGCCGTTCAAAATGATCCCAATGCCAACGTAAGCGAGAGCGAACGCCACGCGCAGGAAGCTCAAAACGCCCTCAAAAATGCCCCCGCCGAAAATCCGGCAGAAAACGGTTCTGCTCCGATCGCCGATCCGGATGTATTGACCGATATCGATGCTGAGATCGATGCCATCATTGAAGGCACCATCCCCGCCGCAAACGATGCTGACGGCGATGATGCCGAAGCCTTTTTCACCGATAACGGAACCACCGTAACCGTCGGAAAAGAGCTGGCAGTAATCAATGGTAATCTCAAAGATCTCAACACCATCCTTGACCAGATCGACAAAAATTTTGATATTCTTATCCTTCAGGACAATAACGGTTTGGATGAGGTCAATGAATATCTGGATGCTTATGACAGCAATTATTCCGCGATCCACTTTATCGTTCACGGCTATAAAGATGAGATGACCGTCAACGGCGAAGTAATTGACAATGATACCTTTGATGCCGCAGACTGGAAAGCGGTCGGCGAACACCTTACCTCTGACGGCGATATCCTCCTTTACGGATGCCACACCGCCGCCACCAGTGACGGTGTTGAATTGATTGACCGCATCGCCGAAGCCAGCGGCGCCGATGTTGCCGCCAGCGATGATATGACCGGTCTTTCCGGTGATTGGGAGCTGGAATATTCCAACGGGTTGATCAACACCGCAGTAATCAGCTGTGATGCTTATGATCACAGCCTCGCCGCGACCGAGATCGATATCTACACCTACGCCGACCTCGACGACGCGTTCAACGATGCCGCGATCTACGGCGGTGATGTCCAGTTGAACATCGAAAACGATATCGCCATTGAGAGCGATATTTATATGGACTGCACAAATGACCTCGCATTGTCCATCATCGGAAACGGAGATGTCACCATTTCCGGAGATGACGGCACGGACACGTTCTTCAGCATCACCAACTTTTTCGGTAATCAGGTCGATATAACCATTGAAAACATCGACTTTGCCGGAGATAATGACGATCAGACCGCGATCGATGCCATTGATGTCAATTCGATTTCAATAAGCGATTCCACTTTCACCTATTTCGGCAACCGGGCAATCACTTATGATGCTGCCGACGGAACGTTGACCTTTACCGATTCAACGATTTCCAACAACACAACTTTCGGCGGTGCGGTCAATGCGTACTGCAAAGATATCGTTATCGATAACACCACCTTCTCAAACAATATTGCCAACGAAGGCGGTGCGCTCTATTTTGACGCGGCGGACGGCGGTTCACTCACCATCCGTAACAATTCACAGTTTATCAACAATACTGCCACGGTCGGCGGCGCGATCAGCGTCACCAATGCGGCGGTGAATATCGATAACTCTTATTTCTCCGGCAACAAAGCCGAAGACGGCGGCGCAATGCAGATCCGCGAAGCCGGAGACATCAGCATCAGCAACTCCGCGTTTGACAACAACAGCGCGACCGATGTTGATTCACTAGTCAGCGGCGGATTCCGCGGCGGCGCCATCCACATCGTTGAAGCTGGAGATATCAAAATCTCCAACAGCACCTTCTACAACAACTCTGCAGCCGTGGGTGGAGCTTTGGCGATCGCTTATGCCAACAGCGACAGCGATACTGTTGTACAGAACTCCACCTTCTACAACAACAGTGCAAGCTCTGACGGCGGAGCGATATACAATGGCGCCGGATCCTTGACGGTTGAAAACACCCTGCTCATCGGCAACGGCAATGAGGATCTGCATCAGCAAGCCGGCGGCAGTTCAACTTTGAACTACGTCTTTATGTCCCAGGATGCTGCTGACAGTGCTTCCGGCATCACGCTGCAGAACTCCAGAACCGGCGTCAGTGCCGCAGAGGTATTCGGAACCAATACTTACGACAGAACCACTCACACGATCGAGCTTGATGCGTTCGGCGAAGCCGCGTATTCCGGTATGCTTATCGGTACTGTTGACCAGCTCGGCAACAGCCGTACCGAAGCGCAGGATGCTCTGGGCGTAAATAAATATGCCATTGGTGCCGTCGCCGCTCCGATCGGCTTGTATATCAAGCAGAACGATATCGCTTCCAAAGTCTACACCGGCAGCGATATTGCCGTAAGTAAAAATCTCTCGCTGGTATTTGCTGACGGAACCACTGTCATTTCCGATACCAAATACAGCAATCTGACTGCGGATATTATTCCTGCCGTTGTGCGCAATGCCGGAACTTATACCATCACCCCGGAAAATGGAAGTGTCACTCTCAATTCCGATGCCATCACTCTCGTGCCGCTCCGTTATTTGAGCGGTCAGTTCGTGATCGAAAAAGCGGATGTGACGGTCACCGTTGACGGCAGCAAGATCTATGACGGCAATACCGCTATGGACGGTACCGCCTTTGAGTATACCATAACCTACACCAATGGCGGCGGCGGTTTCGATACCGCGATGTTTGAAGTCACCGACTTTGTGTACAATAATAAAAATGTGCACACCGATCTGACCGCTTCAGGTACTTCGGTTCTGGCTGACAATGTGGAACTGAACTTCAATGTAACATTTGAATACCAGAGTTCGATCTCCGCGCGTGATTTGAACATCACCGCCGCCAGCGGCAGCACCGTCTTCAACGGAAAAGAACAAACATTTTCCGGAGTATCTGCCGATAATCTTGTTGCGGGAGATACGATTTCCACTACCGCCTCAGTCAGCGGTACCGATGCAGGGATCTATGATTACATTCTCAACAGTGATTCGATCATTCTGACCGATGCTGACGGCGGAAATATGTTCGGCAACTACAACATTGTATCCTTCACGGATGGAACTTTTACCATCACCGCCAAGCCGGTCGAAGTGACCTATATCACTGATGCCCCGTACGAATACAATAAGACAGATCAATCTGATACCGTTTCAGCATATTATGTTGATGTCAACGGAGAAAAGGTTTATCTGGAACTGGATTGGCACGGAAAAGATTTCACAAATCCGGGAGAGTATACCGTTACTGTCATCAACCCCGATCCGAATTATGCCATCGAAAATCCGTCGGTGACGCTGGTCATAACCGATGTAAAATATTCCAATGGCCCGTACAGCGAAGGACTTTATCCGGAATACTCCAGCACCGTTCCTTCGATGGAAGGGCAGCTGCTCATCGACCGCACCTCAGAGAGTACTGTCTGGAGCGCCGGCAATATCTACACGTTGACCTACGGACAGATGATCTCCAACACTATGTATCCTGCGAGCGATATCGCTGATATCGATCAACTTCGCATCTCGGTTGATTCTCTCGTCCACCGGCCGTTTGAACTCGATGCTCTGCAGAAAGAAAATTCTGAACTGCTCTTTGCAAACAGCACGATGACCAACGTTCAGGCGTTCCATTCCGGAACAGAGATGTTTGCCAATGCGAATTACAGCGAAAGCGATTTTGCGCGGCTCTTTGAAACGCGTGATGCCTCTTACTCCGTGGAACACAATCCGGTTTATGTGGAAGACGATTTCGTCAACAATGACATAGAAACCGCCACGATCTCACTGCGTGCGATGCCGGTCGCATTGCCGGAAAACATCTTCCACAAAGCCGAAGATGCGGTAAAAGAGCTTGCCGCCATCGCGCTTCCGGAAGTTTCAGGCAATTCATTTGCCGCTGTAAACTTCAAGAGCGAACTGGACGAACTTCTGGAAAGCGTCGCCGGAATTTCGTAATTGTAAAAGGATTTTGCTATGAAGCATACCGTATTATTGTTCTGGCTGACCTTGTGCTGTGCAGCGACAGCGGCGGCGGGCGGGCCGGTAAAGGCGGTATTGTTTCCGTTCCGCGAGACAATACTCTCCGCCCGCGTGGAATCCACGCTGTCGGCCTACAATTTCCGCATCGGCGAAAAATTTGAAAAAGGCGCGGTTCTGACAAAGTTGAATGATACGGTTTACACATTGAAATTCAAACAGCGCAGCAAGCAGCTTGAGTTTGCCAAAGCAGTTTACAATGACAAAAAAGAGTTGCGGGCAAACAATTATACCAGTGATCTGGAGCTGAATAAAGCGGAATTTGAATTCAATATGGCAAGTCTCGCATGTGAAGAGGCGCGCTTCGATCTTGAAAGCTGCAGGATCACCGCCCCCTTCGCCGGAAAACTGGTGGAAATAATCACCCGGGAATATGAAACCATCCGCCCCGGTCAGCAGATTTGCCGACTGATCGATGACAACTGCTTGCTGGCGGTGATGAATGTTCCGCAAAAACAGCTCCCTGCCCCCGGCGAAACTGTAACTATCACTCTGGATAACAACAAACAGAAAGTTTCCGGAAAAGTTTACGAGATATCTCCGCAAGCCGACCACCGCACCGGCACGGTGCGGATCCGGGTCATCATCGACAACAGCAAGGGAACTTTGCGTCCCGGCTTGACCGGAGAACTCTGCAATGCAAAATGAGGACACCGCCTCCAAACTGAAAACAGTTGCATTTATGCTCAAGTTCGGGCATGATCTCTTTTCTGCGCCCGATATTGATGCAGTTGCGGCAATGGCGGTCAATGACACACGGACGATATTGGCATTCCGCAATGCTGCGTTGTTTGAAACAGGCGAGGGTCTCCGTTTACATCTGCTTGGACAATTCGCCCAGAGTGTCTGCAATCCGCACTCAAGCGCGGCAGAGGAATTTGCCGAAGCTGCCGGAAAAGCAGATTTTGAAAATCAGGATGTCTGCATCGTTCCCGCTGACAACGGAAAAAAACAATTTCTCTGCTGTCTCTTGAAATCCCCCGGCAAGGACGGTTCTCAATTCATCTGGCTTCTGGAATATGAAAATGCCGTTCCGGAAAGCATGCTAAATGCCGCCAAACTGCTCGGCCGCTCCATTGCAGAGGCGTTGGCTTTTGCCAAATTATCCGCGTCATCCAATTTCAAACGCCGCAAAAGAATAAAGCGCGTATGGAAATATATTGCCGTGATCGTCCTGCTGGCAGCGGCGATGTTTATTCCGGTGCCGGACAGCACTACTGCTGAATTTGCTTTGCAGCCGGAGCAGACAACCGCCGCGTATGCGTGGTTCGACGGTCCCATCGCCCAATGTTTCAAGCAGGATGGCGACATCGTGCGCAAGGGTGAACGCATCGCCCGTTACGATACGGCGCAATTGGAATACAAGCTTGCCGATGCCCGTTCGTCACTTCAGGAAACTGAAGCGGAACTGGAGCTCGAACAGCAGAACGCCTTTACCGATGAGAGCAAACTCGGCAAAACAAAACTGCTGCAAGCCAAGTGCGATTCTATGAAAGTTGCCGTCAAAGAAGCGGAATGGTTCCTCGCCCACGCAAACATCACTGCACCTGCAGACGGCATTCTGGCATTGACCGACCGGAGAGCTGAACAATTGACAGGCAAGGCGGTGCGTACCGGCGACAAGCTGTTTGAAGTTTTCAGTACCGGCAACATCACTGCAAAAATCCTGGTTCCGGAACAGAACAGTTCGATCCTGCAGAAGAAATTTTCCGCACGGCTCTTTCTCTACACCAAGCCGGAACAGCCGATCGATGCCGAAGTAATGGAGATCGCCGCGCACCCGGAATTGACCGAAAAGCAAACCTATTGTTATCCGGTGACAGTAAAGATTGCAAATAAAGAGCTGGATTCGGAACTCCGTTTCGGAATGCGCGGTACGGCAAAACTTTACGGTGAAAAAACCTTTGCTGGTTACTATCTGGTCAAAAATCTGATACTCTGCTTCAGGAAGTGGTAAAATGGAGCAGTCCAAACTTACCAGCGGCATTCTGCGCCCCGATATTGAGCTTGTGCGCGGCGAAAATCTTATGCTTTTCGATCCCGGTGCCGATGCCTATTTCAAAATCACGCCGCTAATGCTGAAGGTGATCTCCCGTCTGACCGAAGATCTGCCTTTGCTGGAATTTCAGCAAAAATTGCAGGCGTGCGGCATTTGCGTTTCCATTGAGGAGCTTACAGAAACGGTGATTTTTCTCAAGCAGAATAATTTGACCGTTCCCCAATACGGCGAAACTGCCATCCGTCAACAGCAGATAAAGATACTTAAAGAAAAAAACCGCCTTTTATATATTTTTTCATCTTATATGTTCTTCCGTCTGCCGCCGTGGCGGCCGGAAAACTTTTTCCAGCGTTACCGGAAAATTTTCAATATATTCACCGCGAAACCGCTTCTGATTTTTCTGCTGATTTTTGCTTCGATCGGATATCTTCTGATATTGCGCGAGCTTCCGGCGGTGCATTCGGCTTTTGCGGACACCCTCTCCTGGGCGGGATTGGTAAAATATTTCTGGACAATAATTTTCCTCAAAGTTCTTCACGAAGCGGCACACTCGCTGGCGGCGATCCGTTTCAACTGCCGTGTGCGCGGTATTGGAATAGGTTTTATGTTGTTGGTTCCGCGGCTGTACACCGACACCACCGACAGCTGGCGGCTGCCGAATAAACAGCGGTTGCTCATTGATGCGGCGGGAATAATCTCTGAACTACTGACCGGCGGCATTGCCGCGCTGCTCTGGGTATATCTGGCTCCGGGAGCAGCGAAATCGACTATGTTCTACATTTTTGCCGTAAGTACATTATCCACATTGCTGGTCAACGGCAATCCGTTCATACGGTATGACGGCTACTATATTCTCTGCGATTTATTGAAGACCGACAACCTTATGAGCCGGGCAGCGGCGGTATTCAAACAGAGCTGGCGATGGTATATCCTCCGGCTCGGAAGCCCTTCGAGTGAACCGCACCGCTTCGGATTACTGCTCTTCGGGATCTCTGCATTTATCTACAAAATATTTCTTTACACCTCAATTTGTCTGCTCATCTATCACCGCTTCACCAAGGTTCTGGCGATCGCGATGCTGATAATGGAATTTTATGTACTGCTGATACTGCCATGCAAACGGGAAATTCAGAATTTGCGCAGTTTATCCGGCAAAAGCGCCTGGACCGCCGGAAAAGTTATGCTTGCCGCCTTGCTGCTGATGATTGCCGGAATATTGTTTCTGCCGTTAAGGTGGAGCATAACGCTGCCCGGAGAAGCAGTTTTTGAACACAGTCAGCCTGTGGCGGTTTCTGAAAGCGGTTACCTTACGCACAAATTACCGGTAAGCGGCAGAAAGGTGAAAAAATCAGAACCGCTGATCGTACTGGATTCGCCGCGGTTGAAATATGCCGCGATGCAGCTCAAATCGGCGGTCGAATATGACAAGATCCTGCTCGAACTGCAAAAGACCGATGAAAAAGAGTTCGTCCGTCAAAGTGCCACCAGCCAGAGAGTGATCACCGATAAACTCGGTCTTGCCGAACTGGAACGGCGGCAGAAAAATTTGACCGTAACAGCTGATAGTGACGGATTTTTTGTTCCGGCAATAAACAAAGAGCTTTCAAGCGGGGCATTTTTGGTTCGCAACACCGTTATCGGAAATTTGTACTCCGGAAAAATCATCATTCACGCCTACGCAGATGACCGGGATATCGGAAAAATCGTCCCCGGTATGAACGGATTCGTTACCGTCGGCGACAGCCTGACCGAAATCCCGGTAAAGGTCAGACGAACCGGAAAAACTGCCGCAACGCTTCAGGCCTCTCCGTTATTGCAAATATCCGGCGGCCCGATCCCGGTGTATCAGAACGGCAAAGAGTTCACCCCTGTTCAAACTCTTTACAAGGTGGAACTGGAAGCCGGTTCAACACCGCAACTCCATCTTGCAAGCGGCCGAACCGTGACCGTAAAGCTCACCCACACAAGCATATTGTACAAAAAGATCAGCAGTTTTATCGTCAGTTTCTTCCGCAAAGAGTTTTGAAACAAATGCCTTGCGGTACGAAAACAGCACAAAAAGAATCTGCCGTAAATGGCAGATTTTTCTTTTCCTGATGTAGTGAAAGTTTATTTTTTATTGCGGAACTCCCACGGCGGCATCGGATTATTTTCCTGCCACAAGCCGCGGCGATGGAAGCGGGCGCCTTTTTCCGCCGCCGCAAGATCATACTCCTCTTTAGCAAAATCGATATAGTGCCACGCGTGACCTTCGGCGACCATTTCCGCATTGATATATCTTGCACCGAGCATAATTTTTCCCACCGCACGTCCATAGTGGTCGGTGTTGATGACCGTCACAACGACATCTTTACCAAGGATCTTATCCTGCAGCACCGCCTTGGCTTCGGCACCATATTTCATCGCCTTTTCCGGAGCATCAATGCCGTACAAACGGACTTTATACTTGGCCTCGGGGTGAGCGGTGATAACATTTACCGTATCGCCGTCAGCAACTTCGATGACCTGACCGTTGATGACCTGGGCTTCGACCGGCAAACCGGGAGCCGTCCCTTCTCCGGGCAGAAGTTTTGACACCGGATAAGGGATGAAACGTTTGTATTTAAGCAGAAAAATCCCGGTATCCCCTGCCCGGTCGAGGTTGAATATCAAACCGCCCAGGAGAACCCAGAAGAGGATCATAAATCCGCGTCCGGCGAAACGGAGTCTGCCGAATAATTTACTTTTTGACGCCTTATCTGCCCCGCCGCCGCCTTTACGAACTGCCATAATATTCCTCCATAAAAAGTTGCTGTATATTTGCGGTAATATACAACATTTCAGAAAAAAATGCAAGCATCAAAGCCGCAAATTTTTCCAAATCAGACTTGCAAAAATGCACACAGCGTATTATATTATATTTGAAACGCATTTCCCGGCAAAAATGGCCCGGTGCGTTGCTCATCAGACATACCGCAGCTCGATTCCCCAAGTGTTCAAAGCGATCAGCAATTTATATTTGCCTGAAACGGTATGTGCATAAAATTTAAGGACTTACTATGATTCTCGGATTGACAGGCGCATTCGGCGGCGGCAAAAGTACTGTATTGGACTATTTCCGCAAAAACAATTGGCACACCTTTGATGCTGATGCCGCCTGCCACGCGATCTATGAATCATGCAATCCGGTGCTGATAGAAAAAGTAATTACCCTCTTCGGCGCAGAAGCGGTCTCCTCCGACGGTAAAATCAATCGTCAGATCATCGCTCAAAGCGCATTTAAAAATCCGGAAAAAATGCAGGCATTGACTCAAACCGTTTATCCTCTGCTCAATGAGGAGATGAATAAACAGATCGCCCGATGCCGCGAAAATAATATAAACGGGATTTTTGAACTGCCGCTGCTCTACGAAGGTGGTTATCAGGAATTTTTTGATGCAGTTCTGGCGATCTGGAGCGATCCTGAACTGCGTTGTGAACGGTTGAAAAACCGTAATTTCACCAGAGAAGATATGCTCAAGCGCGATGCGCGCCAGCTCGATCCGCAACTGAAGCTCGAATATGCCGATTTTGCCGTGGTCAACAACGGCACTCCGGAAATGCTGTATGCTCAATTGGACGAGCTTACCGCCGCTTTCAACTGAAAATAAAATAAAATAAAATAAAATTATTATATAATTTGCAACAAAAGGAAATTTTCCATGGCAAACGACAACGAACTCTTTGACAACGCCCCGAATACCGATGCACAGGCACCGGCTCCTGCGCCCAAGCGCCGCGGCCGTCCGCCGAAAAAGAAGATTGTCCAGCCGGAAGCCGCCACAACTCCCGTTGAAGAAAAAACTGTTCCTGCTGCCGAAGCACCGGTCCCTGCCCCCGTTCCCCAAGCGGTTGCAAATCCTCCCGCTGAAGCTCCGGCGAAGTCTGAAAAGATTCCCGCCCCTGCCGCAGAATCTCACGCCGCCAAGCAGGAAAATGATGTTCCCGCCGCTCCCGCCGCGCAACCCGATCCGACCGCCATCTGTCCGCACGAAAGCGCCCCGGCTCCGGTTCAGCCTGCGCCCCCGGAACACCACGAGCACCACGAAAATAACAACAATCACCGGCATAACAACAACAATAATAACAACAATAACAACCGCCGCAATAAAAATAACCGCCGCAATAAAAACAACCGGAACAATAATCATCACAACAACAATTATGAAGATATTCCGGATGAAAATATCGTCATCGATCCCAATGCGCCGCGGGTGAATATTTCCGAACTGCAGGAAAAACCCATCGTTGAACTTTCTGCGATGGCTTCTGAACTGGGCATCGAAGATATCGGCGCTCTGGAAAAATCCACCCTGATCTGCGAAATTTTGCGCGTGAGCGCTGAAAAAAATGCCGTCGTCACCGCCAGCGGTTATCTGGAAGTCCTGCCCGATGGCTTCGGCTTCCTGCGTTCCCCCTTCTACAGCTATCTGCCCTCGCCGGAAGACATCTACCTCAGTCCGGCGCAGATCAAACGTTTCGCGCTGAAAACCGGCGACTTCCTCTCCGGTGTGATCCGTCCGCCGCGCGAAAAAGAACGCTTCTTTGCAATGCTTAAAGTTGAAGCCATCAACAACGAAGCTCCGGAACGCAAAAAAAGCATCATCCCATTCAACAGCCTTGAACCATACTTCCCGACCAACCGTCTGCTCCTGGAACGGGAACCGTCCGAATACTCCACCCGCGTGGTCGATCTGGTCACCCCCATCGGCAAAGGTCAGCGCGGCTTGATCGTCGCCCCGCCGCGCACAGGTAAAACTGTTCTGCTTCAGAAAGTTGCAAAAAGTATCCGGGCCAACAATCCGGAAGTAACTCTCATCATTCTGCTCATCGACGAACGCCCCGAAGAGGTTACCGATATGAAGCGTGTCATCGATGCCGAAGTCGTCAGCTCAACCTTCGACGAACCGCCCGAACGCCACGCGCAGGTCGCCGAAATGGTTATTGAAAAAGCCAAACGACTGGTCGAATACGGCAAAGATGTGGTCATTCTGCTCGACAGCATCACCCGCCTTGCCCGCGCCTACAACACATTGCAGCCGCACAGCGGCAAAGTCCTCACCGGCGGCGTAGATGCCACCGCACTCCACAAACCCAAACGCTTCTTCGGTGCCGCGCGCAATATTGAAAACCACGGCAGTCTGACCATCATTGCCACCGCGCTCATCGACACCGGAAGCAAAATGGACGATGTCATCTTTGAAGAGTTCAAAGGCACCGGCAATATGGAACTCCACCTCGACCGCAACGTTTCCGACCGCCGCATCTATCCGGCCATCAACATCGAAAAATCCGGTACCCGTAAAGAGGAACTTCTCCTCCATCCGGACGAGTTGAATAAGGTCTGGATCCTGCGCAAAGCGGTCAATGGTGTTCCCTCCGCCGAAGCGATGGAACTCCTCCTCGGACGGCTTAAAAAGGTCAAAACCAATGTCGAATTCCTGCTCACATTGCAGCCGGAACGCTGATAAAAACTTCTTTCTGATTTTACGGAGTGATCGCCATGAGTGAAAAAAGATCTTTTGCTACGGCCGTGTGGGTCGTCATCATCCTGATCGGGGCGGCAGCTGTCGCCTACTGGCTGTTTCCGATAAAAAAAGAGCTGCGAAGCAAACAGAAAGAATTGCAGGAGGCTAAAAACCAACTGCATTCCCTGCGCAAAAAACAGACCCAAAAACAGCAGGAAAATCACGCTTTGAAAACCTCCCCCGCCGCCATCGAAAAGGTGGCCAGGGAGGAGCTTAAAATGGTCAATAAAAATGAATCGGTGATCTATTATCCCAAAGACGCCGAACAGAAGTGGAAAGAGCGGGTTGACGCGGAACAGAAGCTGAAAAATGTACAGCCAAAACCGGCGATGTAAAAATTTGTTTTTTTTATAAAAAACAGTTTGAAAATATGCCCGCGTTACGCTATATTTCATTCGTGTAAAAAATTTTGATAAATTTCAACAAAAAATTATAATCAGGAGAAAGTAAAAGTGAATAAAAGTTCTCTTTTTATCGCCGCCGGAGCCGCTGTTATTCTTTGCGGCTGTTCGACCACTCCGGTCGCCGGAACCAAACCCGTGATCCCCGCCCCTGTCGAAGATCCCCAGCCGATCGAAACTCCCGCTACCATTAATGCGGATGACACCAAACTTGCTCCTGGTACCCGGCAAAGCCAGGCTCCCGCTTTTGAACCGCTGACCGGTGTCACCTCTTCCGGCGGTGTTGATTCCGCTCCCAGAGGCAGAAAATCTGTTAAAAGCGCCAAAGCCGGCAAAGTCGTTGCCGCAGGCGGCACCTATATCGTCAAATCCGGCGATACCCCCGAACGCATCGCCCGCAAGCACGGCGTCCGTCTCTCCGCGCTGATGGCTGCCAACAACCTCACCCAGCAGTCCGCCCGCCGTCTGCAGATCGGTCAGAAGCTTACCATCCCCGCCCGCAACGCCAAAGTTGCTGTTTCCGGAAGCAAAAAAGCTGTCAAAAAATCTTCCGGTGCCGCTGCTCCCGTCGCCACCGCCGATGCTGACGGCAAATATGTCGTCAAGCCCGGCGATTCTCCGGAACGCATCGCCCGCAAACTCCGTGTCCGCTTGAACGATCTGCTCAAAGCGAACAACCTCGATCATCAGTCCGCCCGCCGTCTGCAGATCGGTCAGAAGCTGATCATCCCCGGAAAAGATGTTGCTCCGGAAGTCAAACCGCAGGTGACCAACGATCCTGAAGTGATCGTTCCGCCTGTGCCCAACAGTACTGATGTGACCGTTCCGCCCGTGGTTCAGCCGGAATCTGCCACCACCGGAACCACCACCACTGACAATACTGTGGTTGAACAGCCCGCCGTCACCGGAACTGTTGATGCGGTCGATGCCGAATCTGAAATCGAAATGCGCACGATCGAAGAAAACACCACCGCAGCTGAACTTGCGGCCAAATACAATGTTTCCGCCGAAGTCATCAGCGAAAAGAACAGCGGCAAAACTGAATTCGTCAAGGGCGACCTCATCTTCATCCCCAAGAAGTAAGCTGCGCTCGATCATGAACGATTCAGAAGTGTTCCGGAGGTTCGCCCTCCGGAACATTTTTATTTCATAACACCAGAAAAAACTATCTTAAACACTATGCGTATTTTGATAACCGCCGGGCCGACCCGGGAAAAAATCGATCCGGTTCGTTTCATATCCAACCGCTCCACCGGCAAAATGGGTTACGCCATCGCCGCCAGAGCCGCTGAAGCCGGACACGATGTAACCTTGATTTCCGGCCCTGTGGCTCTGGAAAATCCCGCCAATGTCAAACGGATATTCATCGAATCCGCCGCAGAAATGGCAGAAGCTGTCCATAACAACGCGCCCCGGGCTGATGTGATAATCATGAGTGCGGCAGTAGCGGATTACCGCCCGGCGCACCCCTTTGACAGCAAGATGAAAAAGCAGCCGGGCAATCTGTTTTTAGAGCTTGAACGCACCGAAGATGTTCTCGGCACGGTCGGCAAAAACAAGCTCCCCGGTCAGCTTCTGGTCGGTTTTGCCGCCGAAACCGAAAACCTCGAAGCCAATGCGCTGGATAAACTTCAGCGCAAAAATCTGGACTGGATCATCGCCAATCTCGTTTCCGACGGCTTCGGCAACGACACGAACAAGGTGATAATCTTCAACCGCGACGGCGGCAGATTTCCGCTTGACCTTGAAGAAAAAAGCTCCCTTGCCCAAAAGATCGTCGACCTGATCCTGAAATAATATTCGGCATCCTTTTTGAAGAAAAGCGAGGTATATTGCCTGAATAAAAAATGGCATAAAATCAAAACCACCGGCTTAGCCGGTGGTATGCTCCACGCCTTCAAGGCGATAGTACCGGCAGCCCGACACGGGCTTTGAATTGGTTCGCCACGCGCAACTTTTTTTCAGGCTACCGCTAAAGCGGTTTTATCTATGCCTG
>JAZOMB010000037.1:0-5320 GCA_045653515.1 Victivallaceae bacterium
CTTTCAAGGCGTTGCGACTGGGAAAGTTTCTCTTCAATCAGAACGGCGTTGAGGCTTTCCAGATTGGCAAGGCAGATGAGTTGAGCGATATCCGCATAGTCCCGCATATTGCCTTTTAAATCCGGGTGCCGTTCGTTCCACTCTCTGGCGGTCATTCCAAAAAGTGCCATATTCAGCACATCCGCTTCACTGGCGTAAACGATTGCAGTCTGTTTCGCAGTCAACTCTGCCGGAATCAGATTCTCTTTAATCGCATCGGTATGGATCCGATAATTGAGTTTAGTCAACTCTCGCTTGACACTCCAACCCAGCAACTTCTGTTCTTCTGTTTTAAGCCGTTCAAACTCGGTAATCAAATAAAGTTTGAATTCCGCTGAAATCCACGAGGTAAATTCAAAGGCGATATCTTTATGAGCATAAGTGGCTCCACCGCGTCCAGTTTTACAAATCAGACCAATGGCATTGTAATCTTCAATAAAACGGCTCGGACTCATGGTGAATGAGTTTTCTCCGGCTTCCGCCAAAAGGGGGTCGAATTCGACCCCTTTAAAATCCGGGTTGTGCAGTTTTTCCCACAATCCGACAAAAGAGAGAGTACTGCGGCTGCGAAGCCAGTTTTTTACCACATCTTTCGGTTCAAGCGGATTTTTCAACGCAGCAATATCGGTAATGCAGACATAATCCAAGCCATTGTGCGTAAGAAAACGGACATTGCGCCCCTGAACATTTAATTCTTTAACTTTACTCATTTGCTCACCTTGTAAATCAACTTCGCGGCCGTAGAAAAATACTAATTTGCAGCACCGTACTGTGTTCTCTGAATGGGCGTAATATACTGCAAAGAAATATTTTTGTCAATGTCTGCCATACTTGTTTCTCATAATAAAAATTAAAACCGTCGTTTGCAATTAGGTGATATCTTTTCTATGCAGAAATACTTTCTATCGAATAATACAGCAGGAGAGTAGGTTTTGACATGGGCAAGGTGATTACCCTGATATCGTTGTTTCAATCTCCGTGATTTCAGTAAGGATGTTCTGCGACTCACTTCCGGCAAAGCAGGGCGCCGATCATCCGCATTACCCAGAAGCCGACGATGATTGCAAGGATGATCGGAATAATGTAAAAAAAGATCACGTGCAAGGTCAAAAGCCGATCATCAATGCGACTGCAAGAAACGCTGCTGCGCTGATATATCCCCACAAAGTTTTCATTTTTCACCGTCAAAAATCAGTTTGGGATTGGTGTAAGGAATATCGAAGGCTTCGCCGACCGGGATCGTGGCGATGTGCTTGAAGTTATCTTTGACATCAATAACATAGCCTTTCATGTCTTCCGGTGAGGAACCGGTGTGGTAATCGGCAATAATGAGATAGCGGAAATCACCGTCGCCTTTCAAATCGAGCAGTTTGGTTCGCCAGTCAAAGTTTTTGCCATCAAAATTGTACGGAGTGAAAGTCAATCGTATTTTGTTATTCTTTTTATCCGCCCAGACTTCTTCAACGAAACACAAATTCTGAACTTTGGCTTCAATGGAAAGTACCTGTTTGCCGTCCTTGCTGAATTCCATTTTCGGCATTTTTTCCAAGCCGTTATTTTCACAAACCGTGGGAGTATAGACAAATTTTACATTGTTCAACTCTTTGGGCGCGGTTATGATCTTGTAAGCATTCAAGACATATTGAGAATCAGCATCGTTTTGTCCGGCAGCATAGCGCACCAATTCTGCTCCTTTTTTCAAGTCCTTTTCAACACCTTTGCCACCAAAATAGGCTGCTGCCAGCGGATAAAAGGCAGGGAGATGGCCATTGTCTGCGGCACGCGAATACCATTCGACAGCTTTTTTGGCATCTTGGGGAACTCCGTCACCTTTTTCATAAAGCATTCCTAAAATATATGCGGCGTTGGCATCTGCCTTGTTTGCCGCGCGTGTGAGCAATTCAACGCCTTTAGCCTTGTCTTGCGTTACACCTTTGCCGTGAAAATAACAGTTTGCCAGTTCGTATATGGACTCTACATTGCCGTGATCGACGGCCATCTGGTAATATTTCACCGCCTTTTTGAAATCACGAAATTCCTCCTGCTGGGAATAAATGTTCCCCAGAGCCCGCATGGCGACCGGATGTTTTTCGGCAACGGCTTTTTCAAACCACATTATTGCAGTGTTTACATCCTTTTTCACCCCCCAGCCGTTCAAATAGCAAATGCCGATCTCATTCATCGCGTTGAAATGGCCTTGCTTGGCGGCTTCGAGCCACCAGTAGGCAGTTTTTTCCAGATTTTTGTCGACACCGAAACCACTAAAGAAAAGACAGCCGAGTTGGAATTGAGCTTCTGAATAGTTGCCAGTTGCCGGTTTAAGCAATAATTCAAAGGCCTTTTTGTAATCTTTCGGAACCAGAAATCCATTTATGTAAAATATTCCGAGTTCGGTCATGGCAGCGGCATTGTTCGCCGCGGCAGATGCTTTGAGTAATTCCAGTGCTTTGTTTTTATCTGCCGGCACACCGAAGCCGTTTAAGCAGCATTTGGCAAGATAATATTGAGCAAAAGGATTCTTTTGAGCGGCGGACTTGGTAAACAAATCGGCAGCTTTTTTATGATCCTGCGGAATAG
Organism: Victivallaceae bacterium; assembly: GCA_045653515.1. Classification (GTDB taxonomy): domain Bacteria; phylum Verrucomicrobiota; class Lentisphaeria; order Victivallales; family Victivallaceae; genus UBA1784. The sequence goes on from JAZOMB010000037.1 coordinate 2,617, forward strand.
CATCTTTGATACCGTTAAAGTAGGCTTCTCCGAGGAAATATTGTCCCATGTGATCATTTTGCATGGCGGCTTTTTCAAACCATTTAACAGCATCTTTCAACCTGCCTTCTCTTTTCAAAAAATTGGCAAAACAGACTTGCGACATGGCATTGCCGCCCTTGGCAGAAGCCTCAAAGGCTTTCCGGGCTTCAACCATATTGCCTTTGGCGTAAAAATCACATCCTTGCTGATAATATTCTTTCGGAGTAACTGCGGCAAGAGTTGCTGTACTCAACGCAAAAGCTGATGCAGTAAAAAAAATCCTATTGAAATTCATAATCAGTCCTTTCTTATTTTTGGAGTGATTCAAAATCCAATCCGGGATTAATATACGGCAGATCAAAACTTTTACAGATAGGAATCGTCGCGATGTGTTTAAAGTTATCTTTGACATCAATGACATAGCCTTTCATACCATCCGAAGCGGAACGGGTGTGGCAGTTGCCGATGATCAAATAACGGAAATCGCCGTCACCTTTCAAATCGAGCAGCATTGTTCGCCAGTACCATATTGGATACTCCGCCATGGAGAGAGTCAACCGCATTTTGTTATTTTTCTTATCTGCCCAAACTTCTTCTGCGAAACACCAATAACTCCCCTTGCCTACGATCGAAGATATTGTTTTTTTCTTTGGCTTCAAGGCAAGCGAGCCGTCTTTTAGCTCAATAATTTCGCCTATCTCCTCCATAAAATTCAAAATAACAAGTGTCGACGTCATCCGGTCAAATTGTAAGGTTACATCGTTCATCCCTTGAATGTTGGCAAGCTTGTGTTGTCTCAGAACATTGCTCGCCGCTATTGTGTGAGAACTACGATAGTAAGCAAGAGCCGTCTGCATATTTTGTGGGGTATTCAGCAAGCCGTATTCATAACATTGACCGAGCAGAAATCTGGCATCGTCATTGCCGGCATTTGCGGCCTGTCCGATAGTTGATTTGACAAGAGTATCAAAAATTTCTTTATTTTTCTCCAGTTGCGGAGAGGTAACATTAGGAGGTGAAATCTCTACAGATGTTTCTTTGTTTTCCGTAGAAGTGCTGATAAGACAATAGATGACACATGCAATACTGCAACAACCCACTAAAACGGTGATGTATTTCCAAAAGCAGCACACTTTGTGCTTTAAGGTTGTGTATCGTTTAATTCTTTCCGCTGCAAATATGCTGAAACATATAAGATATGGGAAAATGATTGCCAACCATTCGTTGATTATGAACAGCAAGCTGAAAATTGTTAAGCAACCCACGCCAGCCAATCCCCACACGGAGATTGTCTTGGTGGTATTCATTATTTTCAGCAGTAATGACTTGTTTATTTTCATAACAGTGTTTCCTTAAACCAATTGCGGAGATCGCCAACTTATTTAAAAGTTTGGCGATTTTTTTCACACCATTTCTCTTTCAATTCAGCGATACGTCCCTCGATAAGTGCGGTCATGCGCTGATTGTTATCCATCGGAGCCATACTGCCGCCCTCAAATTCGGAAGGTTTTTCCATTTCCGCTTTCAAGCGGCGTTCCCAGGCTTCTTCATCTTTTTGGAAAGCGGCCTCGATCTTTCCGTAATTGCTCTGATTCCAAATGGTGTAGCGGACATGGTCAAGTTCCATTTGGACAAGCGCAAGTTGAAATCCGGCAACCATGGTCATTTCACTTTGCGAACCGGTATAGCAGTCGTCAAGTTTCACGCGGGCGGTGCGTAATTCTTTTTGAATTCCAAAATTGGGACCCCAGGGCGTATTATTTGCAGTATCATCTATTGAATGATTTACGCAACCGAACAATAGTAACGCAGTCCCGGTGCCCCCGAGCAGAAGCCCGAGGACACCAAGTTTTGCCAAAAACTTTACCAGTTTGAGTTTCATTATCAATTCTCCTGTTTGCGGTTGATTTTGCCGGTGAGAGCCATCATAACTCCGAGGATCACGGCGAGAACGATGGTTCCGGAGAGCAAGGCAAAATCTTCCATACGCAAAATTACAAAGTTCAGCAGATAACTTGCGGCAAAAATGATTCCCATGATCAGAGCCGGGAGAATTCTGCCGAGGAACATTTTTGCATACATGGTCACCATCGCCACGATCACCGCCGCACTGATGGTGTAGCCGCAGGTGAAGCCGACCTTTTCGGAAAATGCCAGCGTCATCAGATAAAAGAGCACCGGAGCCACAGCCGCCACCAGATATTGCAGGGTGTGGATGTTAACTTTGGTGATGAGTTCCGCCGCCAGAAGCGTGAAGAAAAAGACGATCAGGAAAAATGATGCGTAATCAAAGCATCTTTCCACTTGCTGATAGGTTCCGGCGGGAATGCAGAGATCGACGCCGAGGGTTTTAACTTCGGAATTGAATTTGCCGGAATTCCATTCGGCAGAAAAGTTTTCTTTGCCGACAGTGCGCTTTTCCGGGAGGATGTCACCGGTGAATCCGGGACTGTCCCAGGTGCCGGAAACTTTGATGTGACTGTTTTCAGCTTGGGGAGCAAAGAGCAGTTTACTGCTGCCGCGAAGCGAGAGGGTGATTTCACATTTTGAATCCCCCTGCGGCAACTGGAATTTCAAGTTTTTATCCAGCGTAACTGCTTTGCCATTGACGGTGACGGCGGCATCCTTTATGCCTTTGGAGTCGGAAAGTTGAATTTCTCCGGTCGTACCGGAAGCAAGTTTC
>JAZOMB010000038.1:0-17508 GCA_045653515.1 Victivallaceae bacterium
CGCTTACCACGATCTCGTCGCCCGTGCGCTGGTCGAAATGGAAACTATGATCCTCGTCGGTCTGCTGCTGCTCCGCGACGGTGCGATCTGTGCTGAACGCGCTCCGATCGCTGAACGCTTTGTCCTCAATGCCGTCAGTGAATTTGAAAGCCGCTATCTGGTTGTGACCTCCGGCGATGACCGGTTGATCGCCAACCACCGCGACATCATCGATTACTGATAAAATTAATTCTGGAGATATCGAATATGAACAACTCTTATCTCGCCCGCGCCCGTCAGCAGATCACCGATCCGCAGGTCCTGGCAGTTGTCGCAGCCAAGCGTGCCAAACAGTTGGCGGCAGGCGGCCGTCCGATGATCAAATGCGATTCTGAAAATCTGCTTGATATTGCTTTGCTGGAGATCGCCGAAGGTCTGCTGACCTACGAATTTGCCGATGAAGCAGCGGAAGCGGCTGATGAAGCTGTCGTCGAAGAACTTTCCGCCGAATAATTTTTCGGTTGAAATGAAAAATCAAAAACACCGTGTTAATTTTTAATACGGTGTTTTTTTATTATTCTCCAAAGGATATATGATAATGAAAAAATGTTTTCTTATGGCGTGGTGCGCAGCCGTTGTCTTTATATGCGGCGGATGCTTTTCTGCTGATGTAAACGCGAATACGAAAACGAAATTCACCCGCGTTTTTGCCTGGGGAACGCTCCGCAGTGAAGAAGAAACTGCCAAGTATGCCGCCGCTGGTGTCACCGATATCCAAGTCTTTACCAAAGAGAGCTTTGAATGGGCGAAAAAATACGGCATTACTCCGTATTGCAAATGCTTCACTCCGGTCGGTCCCCACAGTCAGGTCATGTCCCCGGAAGAAACTGCCGCGCACAATTACATAAACGGTGTTGATCTGCCGAAAAAGCTTTCCCGCAAAGAGCGTTCAAAAATCCTTGATGCGCGACGCAAGGAAAAAAAACACCGCTTCGGCGGCGATCGTCTCAACTCTCTTGATACCATCAATGTAAAATCTATGCCCTGTTTTGCCAGTGACAAAGATCTTGCAATGACCCGGAAAAAGATCGACGGTCTCTTGAAAAAGGCGATTCCCGGTGTCAAAGGCATCTATCTTGACTATTTCGGCTACGCCAATCATCGCGGCTGTTACTGCAAAGAGTGCCTTGCGCGTTACAACGCATATCTTGCCAAAAACAACCTCCCTGATACCCAACGCAATAAAGATATCTTCTATCGCGATCAATTGGTCAATTACTACAATCAGGTGGTCGCCTACATCAAATCCAAGCACCCGGAATTCAAAATCGTTGCCCACTTCTATCCCGATTTTGAACCCGATCCGTGGTTTGCCAACCGCACCGCCGTTGACTATGCCGGGCAAACTGTTTCGTGGTATTTCCAATGGAAACCGGAAGATATTTCTGTCGCCGTCAAAGATATTTTACGTTCCGATAAAAAATATCATCCTCATGCCGAAGCTGTTCCGTTTATCGGCTTGAACAGCAATAATCAGAGCAGTCTGGGATACAAAACTCCGGCTGATGTGGAACGCGAATTGAAAATAATCCTCGCTTCCGGAGCCGGCACACTGATGGTTTGTTCAGGATCTCCGGTCATTCAGCCGGGATATTTTGAAGTATTTAAAAAGTACTGCGGAAAGTAAAAAATCAGCCGCGTCCATCGGGCGCGGCTGATTTTTTAAAGCTTCATGAGGGAAAGTTTTTTTCCATCGAAGAAGCCGAATGATTGCGGGGTCTGCTGTTTAGGCAGAGAAATTGAACCGGGGTTGAAAATGCGGATGCCGCATTCGAGCATCCGGTCTTCCGGGATATGAGTGTGACCATGAACGAGAGTCGTTCCGGCAGGGATTGCGGGCAGGTTTTCCGCGTTCCACAAATGACCGTGGGTCAGGAAGAAGCGGTGTTCATCAACGGCAAGCTCGGCGTAATCCGACATAATCGGAAACTTGAGCAGCATCTGATCGACTTCGGCATCGCAATTGCCGCGCACCGCCAGTATCTGTTCACGGCGGGCATTGAGCAGTTCGGCTACTTTTGCGGGATCGTAGAAGCCGGGGACGCCGTTGCGCGGGCCGTGGTACAAAATATCCCCCAGCAGAACCAGCTGGTCTGCCTGCAAGCGGTCAGCGTGCGCCAACAGCTTTTCTACAGTGGACGGCACACCGTGAATATCGGAAAAAAAGATGATCTTCATTACCAGTTCTGTCCTTTGGAGGCAAAATATTTGGCAACATTGGGAACGATCGGTTTGATGAGCTGCTTGATGGCGGCGGCATATTCCCGGATCTCGTACTGGGCGTGTTCGCTGTCGCGGAGCACAAGGAAGTGGAGCAAGTTGGAAAGATCGACCGTACCCCAGAAGGTCACCATCATATTCTGCGGCAGAACTCCGCGCGCCTGTTCGCGGCAGACGCCGGAAGCCAGCAGCTTTTCATAGAGTTCAAACGAAGCCTGATTGTGGGCAGCAATCGCCTGCTGGAGTTCAGCGCCTTCAAATTCCGGATCGGCAACAGAAGCCTGACGGTCACTTTCCGCCTGACGGCGCAGGTTTTCCGGAATGTAGAACTCCATATCAACTTCGGTGTAGCGGCGGGAGATCTCGTTGTAGCTCCAGGTGCGGTGGCGGTGCCACTGGCCGCGGACGAAGAGCGGGCAATGGATGCTGAAGGTGAAAACCATATGTTCCAGCGGACTGGTATGCTTATTGGCAATGAGATATTCGAGCAATTTTACATCGCGGTCGTCCATTTCGGTCTTGAGTTTACCGAATGAAACGCGGGCGGCGTTGACGATGGTCGATTCGGTGCCGAGGTGGTCGATAAGGCCGATCCAGCCCTGACCGCCGAGAACTTTGACGTGATTGGCCGGCGGGATATTCAGATGTTCGATAGCCATTTTTTTCTCCTGATAAAATTTAAAAATAAAGTGTTTCTTTTAAGATAACACCGAAGTTGCTGTATTGCAAGCAGAAAAATCACTCAAGCCCCATATTTTTGACGTGCTGGCGGCGGCGTTCAAGTTCGGTGAGCAGAATTTTACGAAGACGGATATTGAGCGGAGTAACTTCCACAAGTTCGTCATCTTCGATATATTCCAGCGCCTGTTCGAGCGACATTTTGCGGGCGGGGGCGATCTTCATATTGCGGTCGCTTCCGGCGGCGCGCATATTGGTGAGCTGCTTGGCGCGCTGGACGTTGACGACGAGATCGTTATCCTTGCAGTGTTCGCCGACGATCATACCTTCATAAGCATCGGTTCCAGGTTCGATAAAGAATTCGCCGCGCTGCTGGAGACCGTCGATGGCGAAGGGCAGGGCTTTGCCGTTTGCCATACTGACCATCACGCCGAAACTGCGGCGGGGCATAATGCCTTTAAAGGGTTCGTAGTGGTCAAAGAGGTGGTTGACCACCGCTTCGCCCTGGCTGGCGGTGAGAGCTTTGCTGCGGAAGCCGATAAGTCCGCGGGTGGGGATGTGGAATTCGAGCATCTGGCGGTTGCCGCGGCTTTCCATTTTGATCATTTCACCGCGGCGGAGCCCGACCATTTCGATGATCTTTCCGGCGAAGTCGTTGGGAACGTCAACGGTGAGCAATTCGATGGGTTCGCATTCAACGCCGTCGATCTCTTTGATGATGACCTGCGGTTTGCCAACGGCAAGTTCGTAACCTTCACGGCGCATTGTCTCAACGAGGATCGCGAGGTGAAGCACGCCGCGTCCGGAAACTTTGAACGCATCTCCGCTCATCTCTTCCACGCGGAGCGCGACGTCGCGTTCCACTTCGTTGAAGAGGCGTTCGCGCAGCTGGCGGGAGCTGACATATTTGCCTTCCTTGCCGAAGAACGGCGAATCGTTGATGCGGAAGGTCATAGAGATGGTCGGTTCGTCAATGGCAATGGGCGGCATCGCTTCGGGATTTTCCGCATCGCAGATGGTGTCTGAAATATCAATGTCGGTAATACCGACGATGGCGCACAAGTCGCCGCATTGAACGCTGTCGGTCTCCTTTTTGCCCAGACCTTCAAAGGTGAAAAGCTGTTTGACCTGCGCGGGGAAAGTGCGGCCGTCGCGCTTGATCAGAGTCAGGGGGCGCTTGAGGTCGAGATTGCCGCGGTAAACTCGTCCGATACCGATACGGCCGACAAAGGTCGAGTAGTCCAAAGTTGCGACTTGCAGCTGGACGGGGCCTTCGCGGTGCGGCGGCGGCGGAACGAAATCGATCATCGCATCGAGAAGCGGAGTTATATCTCCAGGAGTATCATCCAGCTCCTTGATCGCCCAGCCGTCGCGGCCGGAAGCGAAGAGCGTGGGGAATTCGAGCTGTTCATCGGTGGCATCAAGTTCGCAGAAGAGGTCAAATACCTTGTTCTGGATCTCCAGCGGGCGGGCATCGGGTTTGTCGAGTTTGTTGATGACGACCACGGGGCGGAGATTGAGTTCCAGCGCTTTCTGCAGCACGAAGCGGGTCTGCGGCATCGGGCCTTCGGCGGCGTCGACCAGCAGCAGCACACCGTCGGCAAGTTTCAGCACGCGTTCGACCTGACCGCCGAAGTCGCTGTGTCCGGGGGTGTCGAGCAAGTTTACTTTGATACCCTTGTACTGGATGCTGATGTTTTTTGCCAGAATGGTGATACCGCGTTCGCGTTCGAGGTCGTTGCTGTCGAGGAAGCACTCTTCGACGTGTTCATTGTCGCGGAAAAGTTTTGCCTGACGGGAGATCTGGTCGACCAGAGTGGTTTTGCCGTGGTCGACGTGAGCGATGATTGCAATATTGCGTAATTCCTGCATAATCTTGTAAAATCCATATGGTTAAAATGTTATCCGGATAATATACACCGTAAAAGTGCTTTTTTCAATTTTTTTTTACATATAAACCAAATTTGTTGAATAAAAAACTTGTAAAATCACTTTTTGCGATGTACATTTAGTGCAACGTTGTAATTTTTTCTCACTTTTAAAAAAGGGGTTTTTATTATGAAACATTCTTCTTTCCGCCATGGCGGGGTAAAGTCTTACTTTACCCTTATTGAACTTCTCGTTGTCATTGCCATCATCGCTATTCTTGCGGCAATTCTGCTGCCGAGTTTGCAGAAAGCCCGTTTGCGCGGTATGAGCGCCCAGTGCCAGAGCAATTTGAAACAGCTTGGAATGGTTTTTGCCCAGTATGCCAACTCGTACGATGATTATTTCCCGGTCAAGCATGGCGGAACCGGATATTGGTGGGCAGTAAGAGCGTGGTTCCCGAATTATAAGCTCGAAAAAACCGGAACCCCGAGCGTGTCTGACAAAATGCCGGACGGCAAAACCACCGGCGGTCGTGAACAGCAGCGGCTCAATGCTCCGGTTTTCTACTGTCCGCAGCGTACCAAAAACAAGCGTTCTACAAAAAATTATACTGAAATCTATTATGTTATCCCATCCTGGGGTGATCATTTTGGCGGCAATATTTTCAAGTACAGTAAAATGCACTCTCATGCCCGGAAGTTTACACTTATGGAGTGGCATTATGATGGTGGCGGTCAGGCTGTGAGTTTGCCGCGTTATTCCGGTAACGCGTTTGTCCATTCCAACAACAACAATATCCTGCATATGGACGGTCACGCTGAAGGCCATCCTGCTCTGATTCCGTATTTCCAGATTCAGAGCGGCGGTAACCATGGTAAATTCCACTATCATTGGAAGCCGACCTGCAAGAACAAAACCATCTTCCCGAGCGGTTCAAAGTGCGGCGGCTGCAGTTGATGCAGGCTAATAATAAAAACTGCACGTTTATCGAAAAAAACGTTTCCGAAAAGGGGACGTTTTTTTTGTCTGTATATTGAATTGCAGCTTGTAAAAAATAAATATATGGTGTAGATTATAAGAATGTTGTAAAATATGTTCAACTTTTTTAATTATAAAGAGGATTTTTTCTGTGAAAAATTTACGTTCCCGTAATAGCGAAGAAAAACGCAATTTTACTCTGATCGAACTTCTGGTTGTGATCGCGATCATTGCGATCCTTGCGGCAATTCTGCTGCCGAGCTTGCAGAAAGCCCGCGAACGCGGTATGAGTGCCCAGTGCCAAAGCAACTTGAAACAGCTGGGTACTACATTGGCTCAGTATGGCAATGCCTACAATGACTGGTTCCCCACCGGACACGGCGGATCCGGTTTCTGGTACGGGATCCGCGCGTGGTATCCCAACTATGGAATCGTTTCAACCGGAACTCCTCCGGTTTCGGATACGGAACTCGATGGATCCAGACCTAAGGATGATTACTCTCAGCGTGAATTGCAGAGACGCAATGCTCCGCTTTTTTACTGTCCGCAAAGAGCTGTGAATAAACGTTCTGCAAATCAGGGGGCTGCCCGGACTGAAGTTTATTATGTCGCACCCTCTTGGGCCAAGCACTTCGGTGGAACGCCCAAGTTCAACAAGACTTTCAGTCCTGCCCGCAAATTTATGCTGATGGAACACCACTATGACGGCGATGGTGCTGCGGTCACTCTGCCGCGTTATTCCACCAATGCGTTCGTTCATGCCAGAAATAACAATATTGTGCATATCGACGGTCATGTGGAAGGGTACAAGGCTGAGCCGCCGTATTTTCAGATCCAGAGCGGCAATAACCACGGACATTTTCACTATCACTGGAAACCGAGTTGTAAAAGAAAAACTCCGTACAATGGTAGAAATTGCGGTGGTTGCGATTGAGGTGATTTAAAATGAAAAAGTTTCTTTTATTGACAGTTGTTTTGTCCACGGTATCTCTTCTGGCCGCTCCCAAACGTGGAGCGGTTTGTTTCACCTTTGACGATTACTTCGGCAAAAACTGGCTTAAAGCGGATGCCATCTTTAAAAAGTATGATGCCCATGCCACCTTTTTTGTCGTTGGAGCAATCACTCCTGCAAAAATCGAAGTTATGAAAAAACTTCAGGCTGCCGGACATTCGGTCGGTCTGCACACTTCCCACCATCGCAACGCGACCAATTTTATGAAATCCAAAGGTGAAAAATGGTATTTGGATAATGAAATTCTGCCGCAGTTGAAAGTCTGTGAAGAAAACGGTTTGAAAGTACGCAGTTTTGCCTACCCCAACAACCGCCGCGATGAAGAGACCGATAAGATGCTCTTTCAATATTTTGATTATCTGCGTGCCGGAAACGGCCCCGCCAAAAAGCCGATATATTACTCTATGGATTCCATCCAGCCGAAAATGGTTCTCGGTGGCGGCGGTATCGGTGTTTTCTACAAAAGCGATGCGGCAGAACTCAAATCACGTTTGGATAAAGCCGCCAAAAGCAACTCGCTGCTCGTCTTTTTCTCCCACAATATCGCCCCCAATGCCAAACATATCCATATGCCGACGGAGCTTCTTGAAGAGCTGCTTGCTCACGCCCGCAAGCTCGGTATGGAGATCATCGGTTTTGATGAGGTGGAAAAACTCAAAGTTGAGAGTAAATAATTTATGCTGCGCCGCTTCCTGAATTTTTACCGACCCTACCGCTGGCTCTTCTGGCTCGATATGACCTGTGTCGTCGTTGCCGGAGCGATCGACCTTGCGTTTCCGCAGTTTTTGAAACTGCTGACCAATGGATTGTTCAAGCAGAAAGGCGAAGTTATTCTGCGCTGTCTCGGCCTGCTCGCCGCCGGTTTGGTCGTGATGTACCTTGTGCGTTATGTGTGCAACTACATCACCCTTTCGCTCGGTCACATTATGGGCGCCAAAATGGAAGCGGATATGCGAAAACAGCTCTTTCAGCAGTATCAGAAGCTCTCATTTTCCTACTACGATACCCACAACACAGGAGAGATGATCTCCCGCTTGGTCAATGACCTCTTCGATATCACCGAAGTCGCTCACCACGGACCTGAAACGCTGCTTATGTCCGGCGTTAAGATCATCGGTGCCTTTATATTGCTGCTGACGATCGATGTCAAGCTCACTATGCTGCTGTTTGCGGTGACAATGGTAATGGGGGTGTTCACCTTTATCCAGAACCGCCGTCTCCGCCGGATCTTCACCGACAACCGCAAAAAGATCGCCGCGATCAACTCCGAGGTGATGGATTCTCTTTCCGGTATCCGCGTGGTGAAAAGTTTCAGCAATGAAGAGTTTGAAAATCAGAAGTTCGATAACTGCAACAACCGCTTTCTGGAATCCAAAAAAGCAAGCTACCGCGCTATGGGTTTGCTTCACGGCGGCAACTCTTTCTTTGAAGGAATGCTCTACATCGTCATCATCGCAGGCGGCGGTTATATGGTCGCTACCGATGCGATGAAGCCGGAAGCGTTGGCAATTTATGCGCTTTATGTCGGAATTTTTCTCCATCCGCTCAATATGCTTCTGCACTTTACTGAACAATTTCAGCGCGGGTACACCGGATTCAAACGCTTTGACGAGATTATGAATCTCACGCCGGAGATCCGCGATGCGGATGATGCCGTTGAAATCACCGACCTTAAAGGCAATGTCGTCTACGATAATGTGAACTTTTTCTATGAAAAAGATATCCCTGTTCTCAATGATATCTCTTTTAAACTCGAACCGGGAAAAACTGTCGCGCTGGTCGGGACTTCCGGCGGCGGCAAAAGCACCATTTGCGCCCTGCTGCCCCGCTTCTATGATGTGATCTCCGGCAGTATCACCATCGACGGTGTCGATGTCCGCAAAATCAAACTGGATTTCCTGCGCCGCCACATCGGTATCGTCCAGCAGGATCTGTATATGTTCAACGGAACCGTGAAAGAGAATATCGCCTATGGTAAACCGGGAGCTTCTGATGATGAGATAATCGCCGCCGCCAGGAAGGCGCATATCCACGATTTCATTATGGAACTGCCCCATCAATACGATACTCTGGTCGGTGAACGCGGTGTGCGCCTTTCCGGCGGTCAGAAACAGCGCATAAGCATCGCCAGGGTGTTTCTCAAAGATCCGGAGATCCTTATCCTTGACGAAGCCACCAGCGCGCTTGACAATGAAAGCGAACGCAAGATCCAGCAGGCGCTTGCCGAACTTGCCGTCGGCCGCGCAACGCTGGTCATCGCGCACCGCCTTTCCACCATCCGCAATGCGGACGAGATCATCGTCATCGAAAATGGCCGCGCTGCCGAACGCGGCAACCATAATTCACTTATGGCTCTCAACGGAATTTATGCCAAATTGACCAATATGTGATCACTGTTTTATTTTGACATTGAGCTTGGCAAGGAGGGCGGTCATATCTTCAGGGACGGGGGCGGTGAACTCCATCACTTCGCCTGTTTCCGGATGGGGCAGGGCAAGTTTCCACGCGTGGAGCTGTTGTCGCGTTACACCGGGGAATCCGGTGTTGCGGCCGTAAAGTTCATCTCCTGCTACGGGCAGATTCAAGCTTGCCAAGTGGACTCTGATCTGGTGAGTTCTGCCGGTGGCGATATTGACTTTTGCCAATGCAAGCGGAATTTTTTCCACGGTCTTGGCGGTGATTATCTGGTAGCTGGTTATCGCTTCTTTTCCGTTCTGTTCCACGATCGCCATTTTCTGGCGGTTGACCGGATGGCGGCCGATGAGAGTGGTCAAAGTTCCGGAAGTTTCCTGCGGTACGCCGCGGCAAATGGCAAGATAGCACTTTTTGGCAGTATGCTCAGCAAAGGCTTTGCCGAGTTTGAACATCGCTTCCGGGGTCTTGGCGATGACGAGGCAGCCGCTGGTATCTTTATCCAGACGGTGGACGATACCGGGCCGGCCGGCGGAGTCCGGAAAGAGTTTTTCCATACCGGGATAACGGCCGAGCAGGGCGTTGACTACTGTCCCCCGGTGATTTCCGGCGCCGGGGTGGACGACCACTGCGGCGGGTTTGTTTATGACCAGTATCGAACGGTCTTCAAAGAGGATGTCAAACTCAAAATCTTCGGCGGCAAGTTCCACTTCTTCCATCTGCGGCATAGTTACTTGCAGCAGGCATCCCGCTTTCAACGGTGTGCGGGGCAGGGTGACAACTTTACCGTCAACAGTAACGCCGCCATCCTTTATCAATTTCTGCAGATAGGCTCTTGAGCTGTCAGGAATAAGTTTCGCCAGAACCGCATCCAGACGGCTGGCGGCAAATTGCGCATCAATGGTGAATTCAAGCTGCCGGTTCATCGTGTTTCCGCATAAAGAAGTAAAGCAGTCCGCAACCGGCGCTGCACAAAAGTATTCCTATCCACTGCGCCGGAGTGAGGCCGCCGTAAAGGACATTGTCGCCGCGCAGAGTTTCATTGACAAAGCGCAAAACGCCGTAGATGATCAGATAGACCGAAATCACCACGCCGCGGCGGACTTTGCGCAGAAGCCAGCAGAAAAAGATGCAGAGCAGAAAGTTTTCACCCGCTTCCAGAAGCTGTACCGGATGCAAGGGCAGACTTCCTGCGGAAAATTCCAACACACTGCCTGCCGGAGCTTTGATCCCCCACCACGCACTGGTTGCTCTGCCGTAGCAGCAGCCGTTGAGGAAACAGCCGATACGGCCAAGCCCGTGGGCGGCGGTCAATGCCGGAACGAAGATGTCCAGAATCCGAACAATGTCAAATTTCTTTTTCCAACTGTAAATCACCACGCTGAAAAACGCCAGCAGAAAGCCGCCGTAAAAGACCAGTCCGCCCTGGTCGATGCGGATGATATTCCACAAATTATCGCGGTAATAGTGGAAAAACTGCACGACGTAAAAGATTCTGGCGCCGAGAACGCCGGTCACCATTGCCAGAAAGAGCAAAGATGAACATTGATCTTTGGATATATTGGCAAAGCGGCGGTTGTACTCCAGAAGAAACATAGCGACGATAAAGCCTGCAGCCGCCATAACTCCGTACCAGCGGATGGTCAGCGCTCCGATTTGAAATGCGATTGGTTCCATAATTATTTATCCTTATTCTGGATTGCACTTACCCGTTTGGCGTAGTATTCGATGCCGAGTACCAATCCCAGACCCGCCAGCGCACACAGAAGAGTAAAGAGCGTTTTGCCGTCAAAAGCGGGCGGTGCATCATAAATGATACGGGTGGCGACCGGTTTGCCTTTCTGCAGAACGATACTGGTGATATCCGCGTGCTGGAAGGGCCAGATGCGGGGCATCGAACCGATCATAAAGCCGATCAATGCGGCGATGGTGACGTTTTCAAAATTTTTCATCAGATAGTTGATGAGGTGGACAAATGCGCCCAGGCCAAGCACACAGCCGATCGCCAGCAGTACGATCATAGAGATTTCGTCAAATGAGAATTTCAAGCGGGCGATGTTGCCGACCGCGTTCCAGACCCGATCGTACTGACCGAGAATGAGCAGCAGGAACGAACCTGACAAGCCCGGCAGGATCATCGCCACAATGGATATCGCACCGCACAGGAGCATTGTATACCACGCATCTCCGGTGTTGACCGGCACCAGAGAGATGATGGCAAATGCCGCCGCTCCGGAAACGATGAGCGAGATGCCGGCGGGGATGCTCCATTTTTTCATCTGACGGTTGACGGTGATGATGCTGGCGAGGATCAGACCGAAAAAGAAAGCGCGGGTCGGTTCAGGGTGCTCGTCAAGCAGATAGACCACAAGTTTGGCAAGCGTGGCAAAGGAAAAGAGCGTACCCAGAATCAGAAATATGAGAAATCTCCAGTCGACGCGGCGGAAAATCGTTTTAAAATCCCCTTTGCAGAGAAGCTTCAGCGTTTCAACGGAACCGATGGTTTTCAAGGTGTCGATGAGTTTGTTGAATGCCCCCATAATAAAGAGCATCGTTCCGCCGGAAACACCGGGGATGACATTGGCACATCCCATAAAAAAGCCGACGATAAAGTGGTAAAGATCTTCTTTGAATTTAGAATACAGTTTCATAACGCGCTTTCCTTTTTTTAGATGGCAGACATCCGGCGGGCAAAATTGCAGCAGCGGCTTTAAACAAAATGGCAACCCCACCAGGATTCGAACCTAGACTAACTGGACCAAAACCAGTTGTGCTACCGTTACACCATGGGGTTGCGCGCTATGGTAATGTTACGAACCATATATTGCATAATATAATACACGAAGCAGATTTTTTCCACAGATTTTTGAAAAATTTTTGATAAATGTTGATTTTCTGACTTTAAGCTCGGCTTTCGGCTTGACAAATTGTCCGAGTGAAACTATTTTTATCAAAGGACTTCAAAAAATAAGGAGAATGTATCATGTATCGCAAAATTTTTTCAACTGTTGCCGCCGCGGTTTGTCTTACTGCATCCGGAGCCGAAAATCTCGTTCCCAACGGAGATTTCAACGGAGATAAACTGACCGGCTGGACCGTTAACAGCCGACCGGTGACGATCAAAACCTATACGGTGAAAGACGGTATTTTGCACGGCCAGTATCAGGATGGCATCAAGCAGAAAAATTTTGTTGCCGCTACCGCAATGCTGCCCGCGCTGGAAAAGGGCGCTCAGTATGAATTCGGCGCCAAAATCAAAATCAATGCCGCGCCCAAAAAAGGCAAACTGCTCCAGCTCGCGATCCGCGAGAGCAACGCCAAGGGAAAGACTGTCGGTTATCAGAATATTTATCCTCTGCTCAATAAAAACGGCGAATGGATCGAAGTTACCAAAGTCCTGCCGATCCGCCCGCAGGCCGCTAAACATCAGTTCTATATCGTTATGAGCAACTTTGAAGTTGGCGAAAATATCGAAGTCGATTATGCCTTTGTCCGCAAGATCGAAAAAGCTTCAGACGGCGATTTCGAAGCCGGACTTACCGGATGGGTTTACGGCAGCGACCGTCAGGTCGCCAGTACAGCTCTGGCGTTTGATGAAAACAAAGGAAAAGTTCTGCGTTTGACCGGCGATCCCGCCAATAAGCATAACGGTTTTAAAACTGTGAGCAAGAGCCTCGGCAAACTGGAAGCAGGAAAGTATGCGTTGAGCTTTTCCGCAAAGTCCGGCGTTACTCCTGCCAAAAATAAGGCGTTCTATGTCCGCGTGCGTACCACCAATGAAAAGGGCCGCACTTTGCGTTACTACGGCAAAGCGGTGGATATGACCAAGACCGATTGGCACGACAATGAAGCGGTTTTCAATCTTGACGGCAAAGCTGCCGACAATCAGATCTACATTTCCATCCAGAACTTTACCGCTGAAGATACTGTCTATCTGGACAACGTCACTCTGAAAAAACTGTAAGCGTGATTTGAAACCGCGGCAGAAGGATTGAACTATTTCAAGCTGTCATATTTTCTTTGAAATTCTTCTTTGCGTTCGCCGCGGTATATTTTTAATTCTCCTGCGATTTTTTTCATCATTTCTGCTTTCCCCGGATTCTGGTTCAGCTCGGATGCCCGTTTGAATTGCAGTTCGATCAGCTTTTCTCTGACTGCATCGGATACTTCCGGATTGTAAAACAGCACTTCCAGAGTGGAGAGCAACCGGTCAAAACATTTTCTCGCCGGAATGAATTGCCTTCTGTCCCGCAGATATTCGATGTAATCAAGGTGCAGATCGGTCACCGCTTTGGTCAGACCGGGGTTATTGGGAAAGCGGCAGATAAGCCGTTCAGAAAGTTCCAGCGTTTGCTTTATTTCCTCCTGATGGATCATCTTTATGCGGTAACTGGTGCGCAGTTTATGTAGCGCAAGTTTGATCAATTCGGTGCTGTATTCCTGCACATCCGGATGTTTCTGGGCAAGTTCCGTCAACAGCAGAGCCGGATTCGGTTCAACTCCCGGGATCCACCGTCTGCGAAAAAATCGCGGATCGGAACCCAGAAGTACCGCGTATTGAAAGCGGTATTCGGCATTGCTGGGATTTTCGGCAAGGAGATCTTCCAGTAAGATAAAGGCGCGCCTCTTATCCGGTCTTCTCAAGGCGAGCAATGCTTTTACCGCTTCGATTTTTTCCTCCGGATGGTTCGAGTTTTCGCAGCGGAAAATCACTTCGCGGTACAGAATATCAGCATCCTGAAAACGATTTTGCCGCTTCAAAACCATTGCCAGCATATTTTTCAGATCCGGAGCATCGTACATTTTCAACATTTTTCGCAGCGTTGTTTCGGCAAGCGGGTAATCTCCGCAGCGGATCGCAGATTTTACAATGATTTTATATGCTGAATAAAGTTTGTCTTCCGGCAGTTTTTTTGTACGGATTATCTGCTGATAATAGGGCAAAAGTTCAGTTAGCAGCCGGTTGTTTTTTTGTGAAGAGGGCAGGGAATCAAGGCGCGAAAAGATTTTTTCCAGAGTCTGATCCGCAAGATGGGCGTTGAATTCAGTTTGTTTCAAAGCTTTTCCGGTTTGGTTTATGCCGATAAGCAAAGCTCCGAAAGCTGCTGCGAGAAAGATCATTGCCGTTATCGCCCAAGCTGCGGCAACCGGTTTGCGCTTCATCCACAGCTTGAGCCGGTAAAGCGGCGAAACCTTGTCTGCCGAAACAGCTTCGTGGTTTAAAAATCTCTGCAGATCAGCGGCAACTTCGGCGGCGGAACGGTAACGTTTTGCGGGATTTTTATGCAGACATTTTTTCAAAATTGCGGCAAATCCGCGTGGCGTATCGGCTGGGATAGTCGGAGTTGAATTGCAAATTTTTTCTTTAAGATCAGAAATCGAGCTTCCGGAAAAAGGCGGGCGATTGAAAGACAATTCATAGAGCGTGGCACCGAAAGCGTAAATATCTGATTGGACAGAGCTTTCAAAATCGGTCAGCTGTTCCGGAGCCATATAGCGCAAAGTTCCTCCGGCGGTATCGGAAAAAGATGCATCCTTTTTTGATTGCAGAACCGATAATCCGAAGTCGCCGAGATGCAGAAAGCCGTTTTCATCGAGCAGAAAGTTTCCGGGCTTTATATCACGGTGCAGAATTCCGCAATTATGGGCATAGTCAAGTGCCTGTGCCGCCTGGATGCCGAGTTTCACCGTTTCGGTGATGTTCGCCGGATGCAGATGATCCAAACTGGTTCCATTGATGAGTTCCATTATGTAGTAACAGTATACTCCGGAACTTTTGGCATCGATGATTTTTATGATATTGGGGTGGTGGAGCTGGGCGATCAATTTGGCTTCATTGACAAATTGGAGCTTTTGCGTTTCGTCCTCAAAGAGCCGCGGGGACAAGACTTTTACGGCAACTTTCCGCTGTAAAGAGAGCTGTTCGGCTTCATAAATATTGCCCATACCGCCGACGCCGATTTTTTTAAGCAGCTTGAAGTCGCTGTCCTGAAGCTCAGGGAGCTGATCGGTGTCCCATGAGATATTGAGTTTTTCCATATCGGAGACCAGCGGCAGAAGCTCCTGCAGTTCCGCGCGGAATTCCGGGTGATCGGCGGCAAAGCGGTCGATATTGATATTTTCGCCGTTGCGGAGACGTTCAATAAAATCCTCTACGATATCTTCAAATGTTTTGGAGTTGCTCATCCGCGGAACTCCGAAAGGGCAAGCAGTTTATCCTGCAATTTTTTCAATGCGCGGACGTAACGGATACTGGCGGCTTTCGGCTCGATCTGCAGAACGTGGGCGCATTCGTTGTTTCCCATACCGTCAAAGTGGCGCAGTTCAAGGATTTGCCGGTCATTGTCTGACAATTCTTCCATAACTTTGCGGAGCAGGGCGTAGCGGTCAAGTCTGGCAAGGTGTGACAATGGAGAGGTCACCGTGTCGGTAAACATATTCCAATTTGCCTGCGCAACTGAACTGCAGTTGTCGGCAACTTCGATCTCTTTGTAGGCATCACGTTTGCCGCATTGCAGATGTTTGCGTTCCATAGCGGTGATGGTTTGAAACAATATGGTGCGGACTTTGAAGTAGAGTGGGACTTCCGGATTGCTGTCCAGATAATGTGTTTTTAAACTGGCATTGGAGAGTGTGTCCTGAACGATCTCTTCGGCACTGATGCGCTTGGCAAGTATGGGCTTCAGATTTCTCCGCGCCAAACTGAGCAGCTGCGGATAAAATGCCATCAGCTGTTCGCCGAGAGCATTGAGTTTTTCGGTGTCGGTATCGGACATTTTTATTCTCCAGGGGTAAATAAGTAAATATACACTCCTTGAATTTTCAAAGAGTGTATATTGTCGGTCATATAACGTTTCCGGCAGGCGGATTATTCTTTATCCACATTCTTTTCGCCGTGTTTGATCTCCTCATTCATACCGTTTTTTACCCCATCTTTCCAAGGACCATTGCCACGGCGTTTGCCGCGCATTCCGGGGCGTTTACCTTGCATTCCGGTGCGGCGTTCACGCATTTCAGCGCGGCGTGCCGCCATATGTTCAATCCACTTTTTGAAACAGTCGGCACACAATATTTCTTTCATAGTTCCCTTGCGGCCGGGGGCGTTTTTTTTCACTGCGGGGATTGCACTTTTGACAGCGGGTGCAGCTTCGGCAGGGGCAGCTTCAGCAGCATTGAGTTGGGCGGCTCCGATTCCGGTGAAGAGGATTCCGGCGGCGGCGATCGTCATCAGTTTTTTCATTCTGACCTCCATTGTTTTTTGTTTGGTTGCGGTTTTGGGGTTCCGGAAGTTTCCTTCCGTTATTAAGAATGGATTTTTTCGTAATTATCTACATTGCAAATTAAAAATTTATTAAACGCTATATTCCCATTGAGGGGAGATGATTTGATAAGCTTTTTGCGACCAACGGGAGCAAAAAATACTCCGCTTTTCGGGAACAGTGCTTTATTAAAAAAGCTCTGTTCCCAATATGGGTAGTTAATCAATGATAACAACGCGACCATCCGTCTTCTCAAGAGGTCCTGCTGCGACAATCCGCCGTCGCCATAGGCTATGGCGGGACAAGTCTGGAGCAGCCATACCTCGCTTTTTTTGAAAGGGAACAGCGCAATTAAAAAAGATGGGAGCGGTACGGTTGGTTTTGTGAGGGTGGAGTCGCCGTACCGCTCCCGGGGTGGCATTTATCAGACTGGAATAGTTTCAGAAGCTTGGGATTGGGTATCGTCAGCTTCAGTATCTTCACATTCGGCATCTTCATCGCCGCCGTGATTGCAGTTGACGATGATATAAGGGGGGGGGTTTTCTTCAAGGAAATTCATTATTGTCAAGCCGAGATGATAACAGGTGATGATTATGGTTCCGGTAAAGAATGCGATCAGGAATTGGCGCATTTCACTTGTCGTTGCGAAGCGGTTTGTTTTCATAATTCTGCCCTTTCAAGCTGTTGTTGTTGATTTTTTCAAAACCGGTATCTCTTCACCGGTTAAGAATGCTTTTTTGGGAAAAAATCTACACGCTATTGTAAAAAAAGCTTGATTTTTGTTGGGGGAGGTAATCAATGATAATAACGGGAACATTCGTCTTTTCCCAAGGCGCCGCTGCGACAATCCTCCGTCCCCCGGGGCTATGGCGGGACAAGGCTTGAGCTGCCTTTGCCAGCATAAATCAAAACCACCGGCTTAGCCGGTGGTATGCTCCACGCCTTCAAGGCGATAGTACCGGCAGCCCGACACGGGCTTTGAATTGGTTCGCCACGCGCAACTTTTTTTCAGGCTACCGCTAAAGCGGTTTTATCTATGCC
>JAZOMB010000039.1:0-82160 GCA_045653515.1 Victivallaceae bacterium
ATCCCAACGTCTACAAGTTCTGCTGGATCGTTGACTTCCCGATGTTTGAAACCGACGAAGAAACCGGGGCGGTCATCTTCTCCCACAACCCGTTCTCCATGCCGCAGGGCGGAATGGATGCGCTGGTCAACAAAGAGCCGCTTGATATCCTGGCTTGGCAGTACGACATCGTCTGCAACGGTATCGAGCTCTCCAGCGGTGCTATCCGTAACCATCGTCCGGAAATTATGTACAAGGCGTTTGAGATCGCCGGTTACGGTCCGGAAGTGGTCAACGAAAAGTTCGGCGGTATGATCAATGCCTTCAAACTCGGTGCGCCCCCGCACGGCGGTATCGCTCCGGGCGTTGACCGTCTGGTGATGCTGCTGGCTGATGAGCCCAACATCCGCGAAGTCATCGCGTTCCCCTTCAACCAGCAGGCTGAAGACCTGATGATGAACGCCCCCGGCGAAGTCACGCTTAAACAGCTCCGTGAACTTCATATCGAAGTCAAGCTTCCCAAGAAGCTTCAGGAAAAAGCTGAAAACAACGCCTGAGTTGTTCAATGAAAATGAAACGCCTGTGCTGAAAATCGTACAGGCGTTTTTTTTGACTACGATGATAAAAGTTGTTCAACGGCGGAAAAAACGCTCCGCAAAAAAGCCGCGCCGCCGCAGTTATCACTGGCTGGCATTGAGCATCATTGCTCTTTCGGCGATCGTTGCATTGATCGTGACGATCGCGCAGTTGCGTGCTGATAAAGAGGAGATTATGGGCGAGATCCGCCGCTATGCCGCAAAACACAAGATCCCTGCCGAATTTGTCGCCGCCGTGGTTCAGCAGGAAAGCGGCTTTGACAGCCTTGCCACCGGCAGGGCAGGGGAGATCGGTTTGATGCAGCTGATGCCCCCCGGCAAACCCGGCGCTCCTGAAGAGTGGGCGCGGATATATAAGATAAAATGTCCGTCCAGATTGAAGCTCTATCGGGTGAATACCAATATCAACATCGGCAGCTGGTACCTGGCGCGGGCGCTCCGCCGTTGGAAACGTTACCGTTGCGCCTATGAATTGGCACTGATCGAATACAACGCCGGATTGAAATATGCCGAACAGTTCAAGCCCGAAACTTTTGACGGCGATGTTGTGCCGCGGATAAAAATTCCATCCACCAAAAAATACGTCATTGAAATAATGAAAAATTACCGCAGCAGCTTGTGAGCGGCGCGGACATCCAGTCTGACGTTTCAGAAAAAAATACCGCCGTCAGGCGGAATCATCCGCCGCGACAGCGGCACCTTCTCAAAAAAACTGCCTATCGCATATTGCGCGACAGCACAACGATAGGCGCAAAAACTAAACAAGCTGGAATCAGAAGCGATATCGCACAGTCGGGCGGGTTTTGCCGGGGCGCCGCAAGGCGCGCTCCGGCAAAGCGGGATCGCTCCGTGTTATATTAACGTTTGATCATATGCTCCATATTATTTTTGAGCAGATATTCTTCCGCGGCCTGATTGGCTTTGCTGCGGATCTGACGGGGAATGTGGCTGTTGTAGAAGCCGGTGTCCGCTGGTCCGATGATCAACGGATTCTGAATGACGTGAGCTTTTACCTGATCAATGAGTTCCTGCTGATATTTGGCATAGTCAGCAGATTTTTTCTGACGGGCGGTGTGGAGCTTCTGGTTGAGGACAGCGTACTTCATACCTTCCTGCAGGAATTTGACGCGGCTCAGGTATTCCGGAGCGTTGGCGGCGGCGGCAGCGGCTTTTTCGAGCAGAGCATTGAGTTCGATGACCGCTTTTTCATCGACTACATCGGCGTAATCGGTGCTGTGGCCGAGCGTTTTGTTGCGGGCGGCGGCGGCATCGGTGAGAGCTTCAAGTTTGTCGAGGTAGGCTTTGACGAAGCTGGCGGCGGGGCCGAAGCCGGTTTTGCAGAAGTCATTCATAATGACATCGTAGTTCAAACGGTCGCCGTTCCAATGAGCTTTGCACAAGGCGTAGTAGATCCACGCTTTGCAGGACCAGTTCTTTTCCAGACCGTCAAAGTCGGTACCGATGAGACCGTTTGCTTTGTAAAGTTCAACGTCATTGAACATTCGCCGCGCGTGGTTCTGCGGCAGAGTCATATAACGGTGGCCCTGAAGCGCATTGGGGCGCCACAGAAGCGGGTTGCCGAATTTGACCCAGGAGGCGATGGATTTGTGCATCGCGGCACGGCTGGCATCGCTGACATAGAGACCGTCGACAGTGAGGATGATCAAAGAGGGATGGGGTTTGACCTTGACCGGCGGTTTGACATAGCTGCTGTAAGCGTACATAGTGAATTTTTTGTCCGGCATAACTTTCAGAACGCGCTCGGCGATGGCGTTGCTGAAGGCGACGATGCGGTCGGTGAATTCCACATAGGGAACATCTTTTCGTGAGGGTTTGAAGATGGTCAGCTTACGTTCCGGAGCATTGACCGGGTCAAGTTTACGGCAGTTTTCGCAGAGACACATACTGCTGTAACCGCCGTCGCTCGGGCAGAGGGAGAGGGCGATTTTGTGGGGATATTTTTTGAATTTTTCAATGCGTTCGGCGGCGATGGTGTCGAGCAGTTCGGGATTGGAGTGGCAAAGGCGGGGGCGATTTATGGCGTAGCGTTTGCCGTCCGGCTGAAGTGCGAAGAATTGAGGATTTTTACGGCCGTGGCGCAGATGGAAATCATTGAAAGCGTGGCCCCATTCATAGGCCTGTTCGGGCTGCTGGACCCAGCCGGTGGTTTTGGGGGTGTCGTTCAAGCCGTGCCACTGGAAGTAGCCGCGGTTGCCCGGAGCGTCGATGGCAAGTTGCGGATAGCGGTTGTAATATTGTTCCGGAGTGAGGCCGAAAATATAGATGCTCGCCAGCGCGCGGTTGTTCATATTGAGACGTTCGCGGATATTGCGGATAAGGAGTTCGGGGGCGTAGCATTTGTTGAGTTCGGGGAGAACGAGTTCAGCTTTTCTGGGAATGATCTTTCCTTCGATACCGGGCCAGAGATAACGGCAGCCGATGGATTCGAGCAGGTAGGTCAGCGCCTGAGAGATACCGCACTCTTTACCGCTGATGATCTGGTGATTACCTTTTTTCGCCAGCAGCATCGTGTCCTGTGCAAGTTTGGCAGTGTCGATGCCGTACTGTTTGGCAACGGCATCGTCGGCAAAGACGATCGCATTCTGATCTTTGGCGGGAAGAGTGTTGGTGACGGTGAAGGATTTTCCGGTCATCATGTCAAGGTGATACTTCAATTCGCCCGCCAGCCGGGAGAAGCGTTTTTCGGCGGGAGTGTAGATGACGGCAAGTTTGCCGTCTTTGCAGACGGGGACGCCAGGAGAGTAAACGGGAGCTTTGTCAACGAGTTCAGCTTTCTTGGAAAATTTGCCTTCATAGGTGAGATTGCCGGGGGCGCCGAGGGGTTTGTTATCCCATTTTTCCAGCGGTGGAAGCATTTTGATACCCGGGATGTTTTTGAAAATTGCGGTATAAAGTTTGTAGAGAGCTTCCAGAGTTTTTCCTTCATCGGTCAAAACGTAGATGCCGCGGTCATCGGGGATGCCCATTTCCAGACCGGCTTTTTTGCAATCGGCCTGAAAGCGGTTGTAGCAGGGGGCGATCCAGATCATTTTGCCTTTGCCGACGGCAAACGAGGTGATGACCGGGAATTCGCCTTTGGCGGCAACGAGAGTGCCGAGGATCTGCAATTTTTCCGCCGGTTTGACGGCAACGCGGCTGGGCTTGAGCGGGAAGAGCATATTTTCGCCTTTGATCTTCATACCCTGCGGTTTGGCGACGGTGGAAAGTTTGGCAAAACCGAAGATGCTGGCAAATTCAGCAGGGAATTTTTTCGGATTGATAAGCTCCTGCGGAGTGTTGCCGGAAACGATGATGGTACCGCCGTTGGAAAGGTAATCGGAGACAAGTTTCAAACTTTCCTTATTGTTCCAGTTGGCATCTTTGCCCAGACGGAGTCTTTCACCGATATATACTGCGGAATATTTAGTGTATTCGGAAGGGGTGACCCATTTCTGATCGACTTCGGCTGCGACCCGGGCGGGGTACAGTATTGCGGTATTGAGTTCTCTGGTATCCCACTTGTAGCCGATCAGCAGAGCGGGTTTGGCGTTTTGACCATACAGAGCCGCGGCACCGCACAGTAAAAACAGATAAGCAAACAGTTTTTTCATAAAACAGCCTTTCTTGTTTTTTGTTTATATGAAGGGTTCGCTGTTTAAGATAGCACGTTTTTTCCGGTTTGTCAAAAAAGAGGGCGGATTATTTGAAAATTTTTCAAAAAAGAGGTGGAATTTTTTACAGTAAGATATTATATTCTCTGCAAGAAAATATACTGTCTGGAAAGGAGTTTTTTATGAGTGGATTTTGTTCTGAACTTGCCCGGAAAATCGAAGCTGCCGGTCAGTCCCATTTGCTGCGTTATTTTGACGGACTGGATGCTGACAGCAAAAAGAAACTGAGTGAACAGTTGGCGGAGATCAACTGGGAAAATATCCCCGCATTGGCGGCGGATTATGTGCTGAAACGTTCCGAAACCGCGATCCCGGCTGACCTTTCTCCGGCAGAATATTACCGTTTGCAGGGCAATGATGAACTTTTTGTCAGAGCCGAAGCGCTTGGTAAAGAACTCCTGAAACAGGGCAAAGTCTGCTGTCTTACCGTCGCCGGAGGACAGGGCACACGATTGGGATTTGATGCCCCCAAGGGAACATATCCGATCGGACCTGTGACGGAACGCAGTTTGTTTGAATATTTTGCCTCGTCAATTTTGCGTATGAGCGAAAAGTACGGCACAAAAATTCCGTGGTACATTATGACCAGCCCGATCAACCGTGCCGCAACCGAAGCATTTTTCCGGAAAAACAACTTTTTCGGTCTTGACGAAGCGGATCTGTTTTTCTTCACTCAGGGAACGATGCCCGCATTCGGTCTGGATGGAAAACTGCTGTTGAGTGCAAAGGATTCTCTGGCGCTTTCTCCTGATGGCCACGGCGGAACGCTGTTGGCTTTGCGCCGTTCAGGTGCATTGGACAAGATGAAAAAAGACGGAACGACCGTGGTTTCCTATTTTCAGGTCGACAACCCGCTGGTGGATGTGGTTTCCCCCCGCTTCGCCGGATTGCTCGCGCTGGAAAATGCGGAGGTCGGCGCCATTGTCCTGACCAAGACCGGCCCTTATGAAAAGCTCGGCAACTTCTGTGTCAGCAACGGCAGAACGCAGATCATCGAATACAGCGATCTGCCCGCAACTCTTGCTGAAAAACGCAATGCCGACGGTTCATTGCAGTATTCCGCCGGAAGCCCGGCTATCCACGTTTTTTCCAGAGAGTTCATTGAACGGCTCACCGCCGGAAATTCGCTCCAGCTGCCGTGGCACCGCGCCGATAAAAAAATCCCGGTGCTGGATGAACAGGGCAATCCTTATACTCCGGATGAACCCAACGGCGTAAAACTGGAATCTTTCATCTTTGATGCGCTTCCTATGGCGGAAAAGGTGGTGCTTCTGGAGGGCGACCGCAGTGAAGTCTTTGCCCCGACCAAGAATTTGACCGGAGTCGATTCCGTGGAAAGCTGCCGCCGGATGATCTCTGAACGCAACGCCCGCCGTCTGGAATGTGCCGGCGTGACCATTCCCCGCAACGCCGACGGCTCGGTCGATGCGGTCATTGAGATCGATCCCCGCACTGTTTGCGATGACGAGGATGCGGTGATGCTTGTTGAGAAAGCCGGAATAAAAGCGGTCGCGCCCGGAGAAAAGGCGGTTATCGGATGAAAAAATCTCGCTTCGGCAAATTGGAAGAATATACGTCCCAGCTCCAGAATGACGATGCTGCATCACCGGATTTTCCGGATGCTGAAGAGGAGTGCGGTTCCTCCGGCGCGTTCAGCAATGCCGTAGGTCTGCTCCTGGTGACGATCACGCTGACTGCGTTCGGATTGATGATGATATATTCGGCAACCAGCCATTTCAGTAAGGAAACTGTACTGCTTTTCCGCAATCAGTTCACCTGGGTATTGCTCGGTGCCGGTTGCGGAATAACTGCTTTTTTTATGGGGCACAAGCTTCTGGGAAAACTTTCTTACTGGCTTTTGAGCGGTGTCGCGGTGCTTTTGCTGTGGGCGCGCTGCTGCCGGGCGATCAACGGAGCTCACCGCTGGATCCAGTTCGGCGGCTTCACCTTTCAGCCGTCGGAAATTGCCAAGATCGCGGTGATTATTTTTGTGGCATGGTTCTGTTCTGAAAACACCCGTACCTTTGACCGCTGGAACAGAAAACGCAACGGAATACTCCATCTCGGCGTGGTGGTATGTTCCATTCTGGGACTTATCCTGCTGGGTGAAGATCTCGGTACGACGACTCTGGTGGCATTTGTTGCGTTTCTTATTGCATTCATTGCCGGATTGCAATGGTGGTACTGGGGGGTGCCGATCTGTATCGGCGGATTGGCGATCATTTACCTTAAATTCTTTGATGCGATGCGCTGGGCGCGTATGACCATCTTTTTTGATCCGGAAAAACAGCAGTTGGGTAAAGGTATGCAGCTGTGGTTTTCGTTTCTGGCTCTCGGAAGCGGACATTGGACAGGGGTCGGCCTGACCAAGAGCCGCTTCAAAGCCGATTATCTGCCTGAAAAGCAGACCGATTTCATCTTATCCATCGTCGGCGAAGAGCTGGGATTTATCGGCATCGTTGCGGTGCTGGTACTGTATACATTGTGGGGATTTTTTGCGGTGCGCATCGCGCTGCGTGCCAAAGACCGCTGCGGAATGCTTATGGCGTGGGGACTTACCACCGGTGTGATGCTTCAGGCGGCGATCAACTTCGGTGCGATGTCGGGTGTTTTTCCGACCAAAGGGATGCCGGCGCCGTTTATCAGTTACGGCGGCAGTAATCTGCTGGGCTGTTTTATTGCAACCGGAATTTTGACGGCGATCGCCGCATATACCGAAAATCCGGGGTATCGGACATTTTTCCGCAGAGGAACGCAGGATTTGGAAGAGGGGGATTATTGAAAATGAAAAAATTGGAACGTTTGATCATAAGCTGCGGCGGCACGGGAGGACACTTTTATCCCGGATTGAGTATCGCCAGAGAATTTCAATCACAGGGCGGTAAAGTATTGCTCCTGCTCTCCGGAGTAAATTCTGCAAGTCAGGCTCAAACTGCCGTGAAGTTTGGTATCGAAGCGGTCGAACTTCCGATGATGCCGACTCCGAAACGAAATCCTTTTAAGTTTCTTTCCGGACTTATACGGGGATATTTCCAATCCGTAAAAATGATGAAAACGTTTGCGCCGCAGGCGGTTTTGGGTATGGGGTCATTTGCGATGACTCCGGTGCTGCTTGCTGCATTGCGGAAAAAGATCCCGGTCACTTTACATGACGGCAATGCCCGCATCGGTAAAGCCAACCGGATATTTTCCCGTTGGGCAAAACTGCTCGGTGCCGGATTCCCGGCGGTCAATGCAGATAAATGCCGCTGCCGCGTCGTCGATATCGGTATGCCGGTGCGCCCGGAATTGCTCAAAGCGGAGAAACTCTCCCGCAGTGAAGCGCTTCAAAAGCTCAATGAACTCTTCGGCTGTGAGCTTAAAGAGGATTTGACCACCATATTGATCTTCGGCGGCAGTCAGGGCGCGGCGGTTTTCAACTCCGTTCTGCCGCAGGCACTTTTAGAGTGCAATATGGATTTTGTCCAAGTACTGCATTTGTGCGGAAAAGGCAAAAAAGAGGAAGCTGAACTTTTGTACAGCAAGGCGGCTTTCCCGGTGCTGCTTCTGGAAAGCAGTGACAAAATGGAATATTTCCTCGCCGCTGCGGATGCGGTTTTCTGCCGTTCCGGCGGCAGTACGCTGGCAGAGCTGGCGCTCTTCGGCAAAGGAGCGTTTCTTATTCCGTTCCCTTATGCTTCAGAGGGGCATCAGTATGACAATGCAGAATATTTTGAGCGGAATGATGCCGCGAAAATCGTAGTCAACAGCGAGTTTACCGTTGAAAAGGCGTGTGAACTTCTGAAAGCGGAAGTTTGCGCTGACCGCGGACTCATTGTCCGGCGCGGAGAAG
This sequence comes from Victivallaceae bacterium, assembly GCA_045653515.1. GTDB lineage: Bacteria > Verrucomicrobiota > Lentisphaeria > Victivallales > Victivallaceae > UBA1784. The sequence continues at coordinate 8,079 of JAZOMB010000039.1, forward strand.
CTGCCGTCAAACTCGCCCGACCGGATGCCGCTTGTGATATGCTCAAAGAAATTTCTTTCATCATCAATTGAAAAAAACAGAAGTTGAGTGTATAGTATTAAAATTGTAAACAAACAGAGCGTTGGGGAGCTGTAAATATGAAAAAATTTCTTGCCGTACTGCTGGTAGTCGGTATTTTGTGTCCCTTTTTTGCGCCCAAGGCCAATGCGATCGATCCCGTTACCATGATGGTTCTCGCTCCGGTCGCGATCAAGGTCGCGGAAGCCGCACGTCCATATCTGGAAAGAAGTCTTATCGGTACCGGTCAGGGTTTGCTGAAAATAGGCAAAGATGCTATTCACATTCTGTATCTGCCGTGGGGCTTGCTGGAAATGACCATCGGAGCGCCGTTTAAAAAATTCCATGCAGGTATGGTTCACGTTATCCGCGGCGGAGTTCTGGCCCCGGTGCGTTTGATTTTGCACACCTTGCTTCTGCCTGTGTATATGGTCGGAGCTCAAATCAATATATGAGCGAAGCGGAAAAAATCCGGCTCTCTGCCAAAGGTATTCCGGTCGGCAGACGCGGCAACTTCAAGCGTCGGGAGCGTTATAATCTGCTGGCTTCATGGTACGGCGATGAGCGGGCGTCGGTGGAAATAAGCACCCACACCTTTCAGCCGACCGCGATCAAAGAGCTGGTCAACGAGGTTATGCTCGAACCGGGAAAACGCAACAATTCCAACATCATCGCCGGGTTGCAATCCCAATGGAAACAGCTGGTAGGCGGCTGCTTTTCTGCTTATACTGCGCCGAAATCGTTACGGGATGGCGTTCTGGTAATTGAAGTCAGACACAGTGCGCTGATTGCCGAACTTGCGCCGTCCAAAGATCTTTTTATCAAGGCAGTAAATAAGCTTTCAGACAATCTCTGTCAAGAGGTGATTTTTACGGTCGGAAGCAAACGCTGATGTGCTTTAAAGCGCAATGATATTGTCACAGACCGCCAGAGTTTCGGGGCGGTGACTGATGACGATCACGGTGACTTTGCCGCGCAGATTTTCCAGAACTTTCAGGAATGCCGTTTCGGTTTCGGTATCGAGTGCGCTGGTCGCTTCGTCAAGGATAAGCACTTTAGGTGAATTGTAGAGCGCACGGGCAATGCCGATCCGCTGGCGCTGACCGCCGGAAAGTCCGGCGTGCGAGTTCAATATCATCTCCGGCGTTTCGGCAAAATCTCCGAGCTGTGCGGCGCGGAGAACGCTTTTCACCTTTTCGACATCTATCTCCTTTTCCGGAGATCCCAGTGCGACATTTTCTTTCAAACTGCCGTCAAAGATAAAGACATTCTGTGGAACATAACCCAGCTGCCGCCGCCACGCCGGAGTGTTGGACAGAATATCGATGCCGCCGCATCTGATGGTTCCGGAATCGGCTTTAAAGAGTGATGAGAGCAGATTTATGAGGGTGGTTTTTCCGGTGCCGGAACGACCGGAGATGCCGGTCAATCGGCAGGCGGGGATCAGGCAGCTGAAATTATCGAGCACCTTTTTATCCGGAGTGTAGGAAAAGGAGATGTTTTCCACGGTGATATCCTTGGAGAAATCAGCATCCAAAGATGTGATATCGTTGTTTTCCTGCGGCAATCCGGTAAGTTTGTCCATAAGTTCATCCAGCAGAACTCCGAATTGTTTGAGCTGGGTCAGGTTGTAATGCGCGCGGCTCAATGCCGGAAGCACCCGCGCCATCGCGGCAACGATGACTGTGAATATCAGCACGATCTCCTCTCTGGCAACCCCGGAAAAGAGCAGTATGGCAAAAACTGCACACACCAGCACCAGCGCGATAGTTTCCAATGCCAGCCGTGGGATTTGCCCCAGTGTGTACAATCCGGCATAACGGCGGCACAGCGCGGAGCTGGAACGCGAAAATCGGGAAAAAAAGTTTTCTTCCGCACCGGAGATCTTTATCTGTTCCATACCGAGGAGGGCATTGAAACGCAGTTTGTTTTCTTCCTGTTCCGCGTTGAGATATGCTTCGCCGAGCAGCTGGTTGCGTTTCTGGAAGATTTTTGTGATGAACCACGCCATAGCGATAGTCAATAACAGCACCGCGATCGCACTCCACGGGAGCATCAGCAATGATGCCGCGCTTAAAAAAACAACCGTTATCGCATCGGCAACCAACTGCAGTGCCGGGCTGAAAAAGTTGTTGAACACCCGTTTGACCCGTTCGATAACGCCGTTGTAGACATCGGTCGGTCGGGCGATGAACTGACGGTAGTCGGCATAAAGAAAACTGCGGAACAACCGGCAGCTGATCGCATTCTGGCGGTCGCTGAGAAATTTTGACTGCAGGGAAATTATCATCAGCGAAAAGAGATTTTTTACCGCCAGCAGCAGTGCGACCGTACTGATCGCGGTGATGATAAACGCATTGTAGGAGCTGCCGCAAAAGAGCTGTCTGAACTTCTCAAAGAGCCAGACCGCTTTGGCATTCTGCGGATTTAAGAAGAGTACCACCACGCCTGCGAGCAAACCGATACCCGCCATTTCCATCACTCCGGCAATGGACATAAGGAGCGTTATGCCGACAAATTTGCGTTTGTCAGAGGGGGAAAAGAGTTTGCGGAATTGTTGAAGCCGTTTATTCATTTTTTACCTGTGTTATATCAGTTTATAAGGAATCGAATCCAGAAAAGTCCGTCCGTAAGTGCGGGAAATTATCCGCGGATCAAGAATTACAATATACCCCGTATCGCTCCGGCTGCGGATCAGTCTGCCGACACCCTGACGGAACTTCAAAACCGCTTCCGGCAAACTGTAATGGGCAAAGGAGTTTTTCCCGGATGCTGTTATCCGTTCCAGCCGGGCGGCGATCAGCGGGTGACCGGGGGAGGCGAAGGGCAGCCGTGTCAAAATAACATTGCTCAAACTTTCACCGGGAACATCGACCCCCGTCCAGAAACTGTCGGTGCCGAACAGAACAGAATCGACATCGTTGCGGAACTCTTCGAGCATCCGGTTCCGGCTCAATTCGCCGCCCTGAACCAGAAGCCGCCAGTTCCGGTCATAAAATTCATCTTTCAACACATCTGCGCAGTAACGCAGCGCCTGATAGCTGGTAAAGAGGACAAACGCTTTGCCTGAGGTCAGTTCCACATGGGTGCGTATATTCTGCACCAGATTGGAAAGATAATCCGCCTCATTGGGATCGCGCAGATTTTTCGGGATGATGACCCGCGCCTGATCAGGAGAAAACGGCGAATCCAGCCGTATCGTCGCTCCGCCGGTGAAACCGGTGCGGCTGATGAAGTAGTCAAAAGAGTTGCGGACCGTCAAAGTTGCACTGCACAGCATCACCGGAAGCTGGCCGTTGAACAACAATTCAGACAACAGCTCCGGAATATTCAATGGAGAAGCATAGAGCGCCGTTGCGTTTCCGTTCTCTTCGATGTAATACACCGCATCGGGCATAAGGCGCTGGCTGAAGGTGTTGAGAGAGTCGACCATTGAAGCGCACTTCTCCTTCATTCCTTCCAATTCGGTACGGAAGGGGTCTTCATCCATATCTTCCAGCGTTTCGTTGAGCTTTCTTCCCAACTGCATAAGTGCAGGAGTCAGGCGGTCGGGGTAATCATCGGGGGTGTTTTTCAACCGGAGTGCATTTTCCTGCGAACGGCGGAGCAATTCGGTGTAAGGCGCGAAAAATCCGTAAGCTTCGTCGCGGGCGGCAACGGTCAGCTGGCGCAGTTCGGGCATAGTACTGCCCTGGTGCATAAGCAATCCGCGCATCTTTTCCGGATTGAAAAGTTTATTGAGCATACCGACCATACCCGGCTGCGATATCCGCAAACCGAGATATTCGGCGGCGTTGTTTTCCAATGTGTGCGCTTCGTCGATAAGCACCGCGCCGTAATCCGGCAGCAGCGCACTGGAATTGTTCCCTGAACTGCGGCGGATCGCCAGATCGGTCAGAAAGAGTGCGTGGTTAGCGACCACGATATCCGCTTCATCCCATTGGCGGCGGGCTTTGAAGTAGTAGCAGTTGCGGTAAAATTCGCACTTGGGACCGGCACAGTTGCTGCTTTCTGAACAGACCAGATTCCACACTTCCTGAGATATGGAATCCCCGGCACTTCCGCGTTCACCGTCCATACCGTTTTCCAATTTTGCGATGAGGCGTTCGGTGTCGAGCACCAATGACGGCAGCGGGAGCAGGGCATCGCGCTGTTCACCTGAAAGCAGAGCCAGACGGCGGCGGCAGAGATAGTTCTGCCGTCCTTTGGCGAGTGCGGCGCGAAAGTTTATTCCGGTAGCCTCACGGAGAAACGGCAGATCTTTTTCAATGAGCTGCTGCTGAAGATTGATCGTTTCGGTGGAAATAAGCGACGGCCGGCGGCAGACTTGTGAACGGTAGATAAGCGGTATCAGATAGGCAAAACTTTTTCCGATACCGGTTGGCGCTTCAATGCAGAGATTGCTCCCGTTTTGCAAGGCATCGGCAATGGCGACCGCCATCGCCAACTGCTGGGGGCGCTCTTCGGTCGGTCTGCCGTTGATGGCGGCAAGCGAAGCCAACGTTCCGCCGGGAGAAAAAAAGTTGCGGCACTCCTGATGGATATCCAGTTCAGGTTCGGGGTCGGGGGTATAATCGATTTCGAACTCATCAGGTTCGGCACGATATTCAAATTCCGGAGTGTAATCGACCTGAAACTGTTCAAGATCGAATGTGCTTTCGATGCTGCCCGGAGAATTTTCCGGCAGGAAACTTGTGGAATCATCAGGGAGCCGGATCATTTTTTCTCCAGATATTTTCCGGCGGCGATTTTGAGCTGTTCCGGATCAAGCCCGCTCAAGTTGAACAAATTTCCCATCTCCAAAGCCAGCTGTGCCGCATATTCTGCCGCGTGAGCTGAGCATACGGCGGCATAAGTGTCAAGTTTGGCGCGGCAGGGGGAATGCGCAGCAAAAGAGTATTGCGTATTATCGGAAGCAACTTTGAGCTTTTGCGGGTTAACGATCTCCAGCGTTATGGAAAGGTTTTCATTTTCCATCTCCAAAGCGGCATAGAGCAGACCGGAAAAATCCACCGCTCCGGCGCAGAGCCGGATGATGTCGGAGTAATCCAGCACCGGTTTGCTCAATACGGTGAAAAAGCAGAATAAGCCGCTGTCGAAAAATTGCCACATCCGGCGCGCTTCCATAGATATGTAGCGCAGAGAACCTGGGGTGAGCAAGGCTTCAGCTTCGTTCTGATAGAGGAAGCGCAGCTCTTTATTCAAAGCCTTGAACATCGCCGAACGCAGTTGCGTAAATGAAAATCTGCCCGGGGCGAAATTTGCCGGTTCGACGGTGAATTTTATCTGCGGCAGATCAAAACCTGACGTGCGGCGGCTGAAATAGTGACCGCTTGCTTCAATGGCATCGGCGCTGACCGCAGGCGCAGCAGGCGGCGCGGCAAGTCCGGCATCCTGAAGCACCGAACGCAGAACATCACCGAGAGCTTCCCGCTGATTCCGCAATGCGCGGTGGATAAGCTCCTGCATCTCCAATGCCCGACGGGCAGGGCGGCTGGAGGCTTCGACGGTGCGGATGTAAAACACGCCGCTCTGCACTTCGCCTTCGATACTGCTGGTGCAGACGTGGGGAAGATTTTTGAATGGACGGACGGTGAAAATAACATATTTTTTGCCGCGGACGATCGGGCGCTCGATGGTGAAGTCGATTGGCGGTTCCACATGGCTGTTGACAAAGTTGCCGACCGCTGACGGATCGAAGCTTCCAGCCTCTTCGGCACTGACTCCGGTGCAGAGATTGGGGTTGCCGAACTGGTCTTCGCCGACTCCGATGACGAGACTGCCGCCTCTGGTATTGGCAAAGGCGATGAGATGGCGGATGAGTTTGCCTTTGGCGGCGCGGGTCATTGTGCGCCAGGACATATGGGTTTTGTAGTCCAGCACGTCGGATTCGACGCCGCGGTAGACCATCTCTTCAAAATTATTATTTTTTTTGTCAAAAAATCCGCTCATTGCACACAATTATTCCGTCATGTAGATCAGGTGCTGACAGTTGTCGCAACTTTCCAGTTCGCCTTTGGAGAGCTGGTTCATGGTCTGAAGTGTGACCTTCATATGGCAGTTGCCGCAGCAGCCGTTTTCGAGCTGGACGATCGGAGCGCCGGGATCGCGGCCTTTGAGGATGCGTTCATAGCGGGAGAGCAGATCGGGAGAGATGCCGTTGAGCAGGGCGGGGCGGGTCTCAACAAGTTTTTTGATTTCCGCTTCGCAGGTTTTGGAGAACGCCAGAAGCTCTTCGAACTCCTGTTTGGCGCTGCGCAGTTCGGCGGAGTTGTTGCGTTTCACTTCAATCGCCTCTGCTTTCAAAACTTCAAGTTCATCAAATTTGATCAGCAGTTCCTCTTCGATCGCGCTGATTTTTTCCTTATTCTGGGCGATGCCGGAGAGCATAGCCTGATATTCGTTGTTTTTTTTAACGAGTGCGGACTGCTGCTGCAGTTTGGTGCTTTCGGCATTGAGGGTCTGGATCTTGCCCTCTTCAGCTTTGATGGCAAGCTCCATTTTCTTCACTTTTTCAGCGGCGGCGGCGGTGTTTGCATTGAGGGCATCGCGGCGGGCGATGATCTTGTCCAGTTCTTTGGGAATTGAAACCAGACGCAGTTTGAGATCCCGCATCCGCATATCCTGACTTTGGAGATTGAGCAAGGCAGTAATTTTGGGACTGGGCATAATAAAATTTCCTTTCGTGCATGGTTCAATATAGTTTGATATACTATAGACTGTTTTTTTCGTACTGTCAAGGTACATTATAAATAAAGTTGAATAAAAAATTTTCCGTCTGCGAATTTCAGATCAGGTGAATTTTTTGAGAATTGAAAGCTGATATTGAAGTGACAGTTAACTTTTTTGTAATTTTTGAGTGATTTCGGTTTGCAAAATATACAAAATAATGCTATAGTATATGCAATAATTAGGAATTATTGAAAAAGGCGTTTTTTTTATAAAACAGGAGTAGAAATTATGGTTATTGTCCGTCGTGGAATCATCGGTGCCGCCGCGCTGGCTTTGCTGGCCTGCGGCTGTTACAACTACAAGGCGCCTGCCGCCGCCGCTCTCGGTGAAAGTTACACTGAGCGCAAGCGCGATGCCGCTGACGATATGTTCAAGGATCTCAAGGAGTTGACCCTGCTTGATGCCCAGCGTATCGCCATCCGCAACAATCCGACTTATATCGCCGCCTACCACGCTGTGGAAGCCGCCCGGATGAAATATTATCAGGCTTGGGGCGCGTATTCTCCGACCCTGTCCGCCTCCTTCAGTATGGGCAACAGCCACAAATGGATGCGTGATTCCAATGGCGAGCCCCGCAATGACACTTTCTCCACCAGTGTCGGTGTGAAAGCCAATATGCTGCTCTTTGACGGTTTTGCCCGCTATTTCAAGCTGAAAGCCGCTGAAAGCACCCTGAAGTATCAGGGATTTATGGAAGCCAACGCCTGCCGTACCATGATGCTCTCGGTGGCGTACGCTTACAACACCGTTCTGCTGGCGATCGAACAGCGCCGCATCGCTATGGAAAACCGCAAGTTCCAGTTGGATTCTCTGCAGAACACCCAGTACAAATTTGAAGCCGGTGCCGCTCCGTTGAGCGATGTTCTGAACTTCGAGATCAAGGTCAACGATGCGGAAGTCAATATGGTCGCCGCTGACTATTCCTACGATACTGCCATCTACGCTCTGGCGGTTCTGATGGGCTATCCCGACGGCATCCTGCCCGCCGAACTCAAGTTTGCCGGCAACTTCAAGACCAGCTTTGCTGAACTCCCCGCCGTTGAGATCTATCTCGATGCCGCTCTTGCCAACCGCCCCGACCTCAAAGCCTATCGCGAACAGCTGAATGTCGCCCGTTATCAGGTCTATCAGGCGTGGAGCGCTTACTCCCCGACCGTCAACGGTTATGTCAGTATGGGCTTCGGTTCCAATGATCAGGATACCAATGTCCGCAATACTTCCAGCACCTACAATGAAAACTTCACCCTCGGCTACGGAATCAACGCCGAATGGACCATTTTCAACGGTGCCATCCGCTACAACAAACTGCGTGAAATGCAGGCCTCTCTGGCGGCCGAAGAGTTCGACGTCGCTTCCCGCTGGTTCACCGTGGTCGATGAAGTCCGCACCGCCTATGCCAACTACGTTCAGAGCGTGAAAAAGACCAAACTTTATGCCCGCGTCCGCGAGCTTTCCGCCAAACAGCGCGATCTGGTCGATGATGAATACCGCGCCGGTAACGCCGAATTGACCCGTCTCAATGAAGCCCAGCGCGACCTGGTCGATGCCGAAACCAGTCTGGCATCCAGCTACATCAACGTTCAGAATGCCAAAGCCCAGCTCGACTCTGTCGTCGGCGGCAACACCGCGGAATACTATCTTACTGTCAACGAAAAGACTATGCAGCAGGGCTACCCCGGTCTGGGCAATCTCCCTGATCCGGACAAAGCTCCCGCCGCCTCCGCCGCTTCCACCGAAGCGGCTGTCCCCGCGGCTCCCAAGGCTCCTGTTATGTCCGGTGTGACCCCTGCGGCTCCTGCCATTCCCGCCAGCGCCAATGCTGCTCCCGCGAAAAAATAAGTCAGGCAGAGTGCTATGATTTTCCAGAAAAAGGATAAAGCCCGGGTGGTTTATACCGTCGGAGCTCCGGTGCTGCGAGAAATCGCGGCACCGGTTACTGTTGTTGATGACCAGTTGCGTGCGCTCGCCTGCGAAATGCTTGAAGCGATGCGCTATTTCAACGGCATCGGTCTCGCTGCTCCACAATACGGTAAATCTCTCCGTCTGGTCGTCATCGACGTTCCTATGGACAGCAATACCGGTTCTCCCGGGGAAGCGTTACTGCTTCCGAAGATGCCGCTGGTGTTGGTCAATCCGCAGATCGTGATGAGTTCTGATCAGTGTAACAGCCGGGAAGAGGGATGCCTTTCGGTTCCCGGATTGTATGCTCCGGTCAGCCGCCCGGAACGGGTGGTGCTGCGTACTCAGATTTTGGACGGAGATTTTGTTGAAGTCGAATGCGGCGGTTTGCTCGGCCGCTGTATCCAGCACGAACTGGACCATTTGGACGGTAAAATTTTCACCGATCGGGTCGATCCGGATACCGCGCGGAAGATCCGCGGCGATCTCGACCGTTTGACCCGCATCGGACAGAGCAGAAATTTTCGCAGGAATAAGTAAAAATGGGTTTCTTTAAGGCTTTTCTTGCCAGTTGCCGTGGCCCGGCATCGTTTATTGATTTGCGCCGTCAATCCGGCTGGCGCGTGGTTTCCCACATTATTCTGACCATTCTTCTGAGTTCGATTTGTATCGGAATCGGCAGATATTGTGCGCTGAAATATTTCTGGTCACGTCCGGAAGCGCAGTTTGTTGAAATTTTCGGCTCCGGTATCACCATCGGTGCCAAAGGTATGCTTCCGGAAAAAGATGTCGATGTCAGCCGCCGTCAGGAGCTGCCTTACGATGGTCTGCTCCTATACATTTCCCCCAAAGGCGCGGAAAAAGAGTATTCCGACGAAACTTTGGAAACCCGTAATTTCATTATGGTCTGGACTCCCGGTTATGCCGGTCTGGCTCTGCGCGATAAAGAGAATAACCGCTGGAGTTTTGCCGCCTTTGATTCGGCACGCGGCGGTCTGGTCACCCGGATGGTTCAGCAGCCTCAAGCGCAGATGAAGGGCAATCTCACGTTGAACGAACTGCGCAAAGAGATCCTTGATCTGGCGGCGATGCCGCTGCCGGAAGGCTTCAATGAATTCAAAAAGGACGGCTTTCTGCCCGCCGCGTCATTGTTCAAAATGCTGCGCGGCTCGATGGCGGCAGTAAATGGCGGTGCCTATTTCCGCTTGACGATGTTTCTGGTGCTGTTCGGTGTCTGTACCTATATGATAATATTCTGGATGATGGAGCGTTTCCCGGGAGCGGAACGGCGGATCTCCGGAAGTGAAATGTGGAAGATCGTGCTTTATGCCGCCTGTCCGGTGATCGCGGTCGTCAACTTTTTCCCGATGCTTCAGCTGCCGTTTGAAAACTGGTATGAGAAAATTTTTCTGGTCGCATGGATAATTTATATCAATGTTGTCAAACGCTGGCTGGAAAAGAATTATGAGTTTATTGAAAATCAGGAGAAATAACTGAAATGGACGATTTGCGCAACTTTTTTACTCTTCCCGGCTGGTATCAGCCGCTTTCGCCTTTTACCTTTGAGACCAAGTTTGTGAAGCTGCGCACTGATGCCATTGCCGCGCTGGCGGATGCTTACAACGGCGGCAGTGAAATTTCTATGGATTGTGAAATGTCCAGACAGGTGATCGCCGATCTGCGTCCGGTGATGAAAAAGATTTCCGGCAACAGTTTTGTTTCGGTCGATTGCTGTGCGCCGACTGATACGGAACGTTTTTCCGCCAAAGGCGGAGCGGTCTTCTCTCCTGAAAGCGCGTGGTATTATCTTTCCCACAGCAAAAAGGTCGCCAAAGCGGCGGCGGCGGGCAAGGTCGAATATCTCTGTGTCCGCCCCTACCGTCATATCAGCAAGGCGCGTGAATTCCGTCTGTTCATCTATGAGGGCAAACTCTCTGCGATGAGCCAGTACAATCTCAACCGCCATTACCGCCGTCTGGAAGGTGTCCGCAAACGCTACTGGCGTCTGGCGGAAGAGTTTGTCCAGAATATCATCTGGCGTATTCCGGTGAAGACCCTTGTGGTCGACGTTTACTTTACCAGCAGCGAACGCTTTATAATCATCGACCTCAACTGCTGGGGCAAACCCACCAGTCCGCTGTTGCTGAAAACCTGGGAACGCGATTGGAGCGAAGTTTCCGGTATCCACCTCATCCCGCCGCCGACGAAGATTTCCGGCGAAGTAAAAGTTTCGTTCTGAAGTTTTGTGTTTAGTCCATTTGTTTGAAAAAAAAAAGTAACCAATGGAAAATACCCCAGTCCAGAGGTATAAGTTTCTGTATAACTTATACCATAAGTCCCGTTCAAAGTCTGAATTCACTCTGATCGGGCTGCTGGTGGTGATCGCCATCATCGCCATTCTGGCGGCGATACTGCTCCCTGCATTGCAGAGTGCGCGTGAACGCGGCCGTGCCGCAGGTTGTTCCAGCAATGAAAAACAGCTCAGTCTTGCTTTTCAGCAGTACACCTGCCGCCGTACCGGTTACGGCTATGCTTATACCGGTGCCGGAAGCGCCCGTTTCCTGCGCGGAGCAGATATGGGAAATAGTACCTTGCCCCGGTCTGCGCGTAAAATTTCTGTGGTGCGTTTCCCCTCCAAAATGTATTCTACTATGGACTCCGTCCGTCCCGGCACAAATGGTATCGTTGGTGCGTATCGCGTTTACCACGCCAATAACTATCAGGACTCAACAGATATTAATGATCCCGGAAATCCTGATCCCCGTCACAATGGCGGCATCAATATCCTGTATGTGGATGGACACTTGCTAATATGAAAGCTGCCAAAGCCAATCCTTACAAAGAACTTGGAAGCGATTGGAAATCCGTCCAGTGGACTGGCTGGTCATCAGTTAATTAATCATCTTTAAAAAGGAGAATATAATATGAAAAAATTACTTCTGTTGGCACTCTTTATGGCTGTCGGTGTTGCAATGGCAGGAACGGCGGAGCTGTCGTCCAGGCTTTTGCCGGGAAATGTGAAAATTTCCTGCATTCTGGAAGAATTGATCTCAAAAACCGGCGAAGATGAAAAGTTCAAAACCATCGTGCCGGAAAAAGCTCAAATCAGCTGGAACGAAAAAGTCATCAAACGCGCTAACGCTGTTGATATCAAAATCACCATTACCAATAACTCTGATAAACCCCGTTTCCTGCGGGTACTCGCCACCGCGCCGGTCCCCTTCGGCAAGTTCACCTTGTGGAATGGTTATGTCAAAGCCAATGACCTCAAGTTCGACCCCGAGGACAAGATCCTCTCCACCTGGTTCCCCGCCAATGCCGCCATCGGCAACGGCAATGCGTTGATCCTCGGTATTGATCCGATGATCCTCTGCAGCCGCGTGGTTTCCGGTGTCTCTTCCAATGATGCTCTCCAGATCGGTCTGCCGGTCTACCTTGAACCCGGCAAGAGTTTCGCCGCCAACTTCACCGCCGCCGCCGCCAAGGCCAAATATGGCTACCACGACGTCATTCAGGCGTGGTATGACCTCTTCCCCGAAGCCTATCAGCCGGCGAAAGATATCGCCATCGAAACCATTTCCGGTGAAGCGTCCTATATGTATTGGAAACCCGGCACCTACGCCGGCCCCCACCAGTACGATCTGCTGCGCCGTTTCTACGGAGGCCGCGGCTGCTGGGAATGGTGTTACAAGCCCTTCGTTCGTGGTGGCGACTGGGCGATCTCCGATAAATGGACCGTCGGTTACCGCCGCTATTCCAAAGAGCGTGTTGAAAAAGCCCGCCAGCACTCTGCTGCCCGTCTTGCTCCCGCCGAACAGAACAATGTTGCTCCTATGTGGTATCTCAATGTCTGCTGGACCGAATGGTCGCTTTTCAACAAACATTTCCCCGATATCGCTTATCCCACCGGCAGCCAGAAACGCAAATCCTGGGGACAGGATGTCGTCTACGGTATCTATTGCTGGGGTACGGACTACGGCAAATTGTTCATGCAGAGCCTGACCGATATCCCCGTCAAGTTTCCCGCCAGCCGCGGTATCGGTTGGGACTCCTGCTTCGCCCATCGCAGTATCCCCGAATCCCACGCCGGTTTCAAGGGAACCTATCCCAAGAGCTTTGAAAACGGCAAACCTCTCGCCCTCGAAGCTGTCGGTATCTCCCAGCTGCTCGACCACAGCCGCAAACAGTTCGCCGGTAAATACCGTATGGCAAACTGCGTCAACTTTAAACTCGTTTCCCCCTATATGATCGGTGTCCGTACCGATGCCGGTCTTTATGAAGGTCAGCCGCTCGGAGATCCCCGCCGTCTGCTCCGTATCGAATCTATGCGTGCCCGTCTCGGTTCTCCCAAGGCGCTGGTCTGGCACAAACACGCCACCCCCGACCGCATAAAATGGGTCGATTGGGATGATATGACCCAGTCTGAAGCGCAGGATGCTTATCGCCAGATTATGGACAACATCCTTTTCCTGAGCTATTACTGGGGTGCCATCCCCGCTCCGAAAATGCCCTCCGTCGGTGTGAAGAGCATAATGGATAAAATCCCGCAGCTGGTTGACCTCGTCCGTATGGGCTGGCAGCCGTCACCGGCGGTCGACGTTACGAAAAACATTCTTGCCGCCCGCTATGGCAAGGGTTCAGGTTCTGCCGTCGCCATCATCAACTCTGAATACAAAGCGCAGAATGTCACCGTCAACTTCCCCGCTGCCTATTGGGAAAACAAAGCTGCTCTCGTCAGCGGCGATGACAATGTTCAGGTCAATTCCGTATTGAGCAAGAGCGGTACCGAGGTCTCTTTCAATCTGCCTGCCCGCAGTATGACCGTGTTGAATGTCTGCGGTCTCGTGGATGCCCCTGAACAGGTTTCTGTCATCGGCGAAAAGGTCGTCGAATCGGGCAAAGAATCTTTCCACCGCTTCCTCTTCAAGACTGCCGGAAAATTCAAGATGAATGCTGAATTCGGCCGTTACGGCAAAAATACCGCTGCCCGCATCAGCTGCGAAGGCGATACCGTCCGTTTCGCAGCCGATAAGAAGATCGCCTATACCATCGACACCAACGCCTGGGAAGGCGATGTGCAGGCCGCGAACTTGCTCACCGGTACCCTCTCTTTTGTTGAATATCCCGTCTGCGCCACTGCGGAACTGGAAAAAGATCAGCTCGTCGCATTCGATCTTCCCGCCAAAGCTAAAGCCGGAAAAATCTTCCTGCAGGTCGCTGAAGGCGAAACTTCCGCCGCCAAAGCCGTTTCCGAATGGGTGAACTTCTGCACCTGGTACAAGTTCGGTGCCGCTTCTCCGGTCGTCACCGGCACCCCCGCCGCCGATGCCGTCGTCATCAAACTTGAAGTCAACCCCGATGAGCTGAAAGATTACCAGCTCGGCCGCGCGCTGATCGAAGATAATGTCATCCGCATTATCGCCCGTTCCACCGCGGACTTGAAGCCGATCACCGATGTTGCGCTCAACCGCTTCGATGCCGCCTATCCCATCTACGGCAAATTGCCGAAAGACAAAGCACTGAAAAAAATCGGTCTCGCAGAGCAGACTTTGCTTCCCGCTCCCGTCAAGCGTCCGCTCCGTCCGACCCTGATTGAAATGCTCAAACGCAACCGTATTTACTGAACAACGTCTGGTGCGCGAACGATGGGCCCGCCGGTTGCGGCGGCGCGGTTGGAGAATTTGTATTGGCTGGTTGTTGCGCCTGTCGTTGCGCTGTCGCGCAACAGGCGGGAGGCAGCCGCTTCGCGGCGGATGATTACGCCTGACGGCGGTTTGGGGGGATGGCGCCTGTCGTTGCGCTGTTGCGCAACAGGCGAGAGGCAGTTTTTTGAGTGTGCTGCTGGCGTGGCTTTTTTGTGCAAAAAAAAACATGATTTCCGTTGAAGAAAATCATGTCTTTTTATTACCGTTGATACGGTAAACTTAGCGGCGCGGTTCCCGGGGCCGGGCTTCGTTAACCACAGCTTTACGGCCGCCGATGTCATTGCCGTTGAGAGCTTCGATCGCGTTGCGGGCTTCATCATCGTTGGGCATATCGACAAAACCAAAACCTTTGGGACGACCGGTTTCACGGTCATTGACGATGCGGGCCGCTGAAACTTCTCCGAATGCCGCGAAAACGCTGCGCAATTCGTCCTGGGTGGTACTGAACGGCAAATTGCCTACATAAATATTCATTACCTTTTCAATCCTTTCTTTTTTTTGCAAATCTTTTATTTTTAAGATCTGTCGTTTTCAGTCACCGGTCGGGGTACAAACAATAAAAACGGCTGTAAGCTCTTTACGCTTAAAACCACCCCATCAACTTGACTACTGATTAACTATACAACGTAAATCCGCAAAAGTCAATAAGAAATGAAAAAAAAATCCATTTTTTTATCACTCTTCAATGATATTTCTAATCGCCGCCGTTTTTTTCGTAAGTGCAATGGTATCAGTAATTCAGAGAAATCAGTTGAAAAATCACCGCAACCGGTGTACATTATCAAAATAACACTGATGGAGAACTTTTATGGCTGTCAAGACCAATGCAATGCGGATAATCGAAAGTGCCGGAATCAATTTTCAGGCCTATGAATATGATATTTCTGACGGTATGATCGATGCCGTTTCCATCGCCCGCAAAATCGGGCGCACTTTTGAAGAGGTTTTTAAAACTCTGGTCACCGAGGACCCCGCCCACGAACACTTTGTTTTCGTCATCCCGGCCTGTGCCGAACTCGACTTGAAAAAAGCGGCGAAGATCACCGGCAAAAAGAGCATCGATCTCATCCCCTCCAGGCAACTGCTCGGACTTACCGGCTACATCCACGGCGGCTGTTCTCCCGTAGGTATGAAAAAGGCGTTTCCGACCTTTGTGGACGAAACCGCCATTTTATACGAAACCATCTGCGTTTCCGGGGGCAGGGTGGGGCTTAATGTTGCCATCGCTCCCGAAGCTCTCGCCGGCTTGACCGAAGCCGAATTCGCCGACCTTACCAAGTGATTTTTTCAAGCTTTGGGGTTAAAAGAAAGCTCTGTTCCCAATATGGGTAGTTAATCAATGATAACAAAGTGGTCATTCGTCTTCTCAAGAGGTCCTGCTGCGACAATCCGCCGTCGCCATAGGCTATGGCGGGACAAGTCTGGAGCAGCCATACCTCGCTTTTTTTGAAAAAGGATGGGGGCGTGGGGGAAGGGAAAAACTTTTTTTCTCGTGAAAAAAAGTTTTTCCTTTCCCCCACATCACCGACCTTTATCGGGAACAGCGCATAAAAGAAACGCAGCTGCCCATCGGATCGGCTTCTGAACCGTCCAATGCGCACAACGTTCTGAACGGGTGTTCAATAAAGTTCGCGCAGTTGCGGCAGAAATCCCGATCCGCTGTGCCCGATAAGGTGATCTTTTCCAGCGTTTCACCGCCCAGAAGAGCTGAAAGCGCAGAGCTTTTCGCCGCTTCCGGGGCAGGGGTATCGCTTTTTTCCCGGGGCAATTCCTGACCGCACAATGCGCAAATTTGAATCACCTTGGCGACTTTCCAGCCGTCCATAATGTTTTTCTTTTTGGCAAAAGAATCTTCTTTGCAATGCGGGCACTTCATTTGCGGCTTCTCCGTTTGGTCTTGCGCTCGGCGTGCAGAACTATTTTACCTTCGACCGCATCGGCGCACACTCCGGAAGCCGATGCAAAATCTCCCCGCAGCAGCGCATCAGCAAGCGGATCTTCGATCAGATGTTCCACCGCGCGGCGCAGCGGGCGCGCACCGTATTCCGGATCGTAATCGCCGGAAATAAGCAGCTGTTTGGCGCTGTCAGTAACGCTGAGCGTCAAGCCTCTGCCCACCAGACGGTCACGGAGCTTGCCGATCTCAAGGTCGATGATCTGAACCAGATCTGCCGTGGAAAGTTTATTGAAGACGATGATCTCATCGACGCGGTTGATAAATTCCGGTTTGAAGTGTTTCTTTGCCACCGCGAGAATGCGTTCGCTCTGAAGCAGATTTTCGGTACTCGCCGAACTTCCGAAGCCCAGCGGTGCAGAATTACTCAACTGCGCCGCACCCACATTGCTGGTCATAATGACAATGGTGTTGCGGAAGTCGATTTTTCTGCCGAGCGAATCGGTCAGGTGGCCCTCTTCAAGTATCTGCAGCAGCATATTCATCACATCCGGATGAGCTTTTTCCACCTCGTCAAACAACACAACGGAGTAGGGGTGACGGCGGACGCGTTCGCTGAGTTCGCCGCCCTCTTCATGGCCGACATATCCCGGAGGAGAACCGACCAGACGGGAGACATTGAATTTTTCCATATATTCAGACATATCGATCTGGATAAGCGCATCGGCATCACCGAAGATGAATTCCGCCAGTGCTTTGGCAAGCAAAGTTTTGCCGACTCCGGTCGGGCCTAAAAAGATGAATGAACCGATGGGGCGCGCCGGATTTTTCAAATCGGCCCGGCTGCGGCGCAGCGCGCGGGATATCGCGCTGACGGCGGCGGATTGACCGATAACAGTGCGGGCAAGTTCGCTTTCCATACGCAAAAGGCGTTCGCTTTCGCCCTCGGACATCTGCTGAAGCGGCACTCCGGTAAGTTTGGAAACCACGCAGGCAATGTCCGCAGAGCTGATCTCCGCCACGCAGGAAGTGCATTTATTTTTCCAATCGGCATTGACCGACTCGATCTGTTTTTTGATCTCGCGTTCCTGATCGCGGAAGTTTGCGGCATCTTCAAACTTCTGATCCATAATCGCCTGTTCTTTGGAACTCTTTACCGCTTCAAGTTTGGCGTTGTACTCCGACAGATCAGGAGGGGCTATAACATTGCTTATCCGCGCTCTGGCACCGGCTTCGTCCATAACATCGATCGCTTTGTCAGGCAGAAATCGTCCGGTGATGTAGCGGTCGGCAAGCCGGACAGCACTTTCCAGCGCTCCGTCGGCATAGTGGACACGGTGATGTTTTTCATAAGTTTCGCGCAGACCTTCGAGGATCTTTATAGAATCTTCCACGCAGGGCGGATTGACCATAACCGGCTGGAAGCGGCGTTCGAGAGCGGCATCTTTTTCAATGCCTTTGCGGAATTCGTCAAAGGTGGTTGCTCCAACGCATTGCAGTTCGCCGCGCGAGAGAGCGGGTTTGATGATATTGGCGGCATCCATTGCCCCCTCCGCACCGCCGGCGCCGACGATGGTGTGGAGTTCGTCGATAAAGAGGATTATTTTTCCGGAGTTGCGGACTTCGTCGATGACCGCTTTTATGCGTTCTTCAAACTGTCCGCGGTACTTGGTTCCGGCGACCATCAGCGGCAGATCAAGTGCGTAGATCTGTTTGTCCGCGAGCAGTTCAGGAACATTTTTGGCAACGATCGCCTGGGCGAGACCTTCAAGTATCGCGGTTTTACCGACACCGGCTTCACCGATCAATACCGGATTGTTTTTGGTGCGGCGGCAGAGTATCTGGATGACGCGTTCGATCTCATCGGCGCGTCCGATGACTGGATCAAGTTCACCTTTGCGGGCGAGGGCGGTCAAATTGCGGCCGAAAGCATCCAGCGCGGCAAACGCGGGGTTGCCGGGGGCGTCTGAATTGGAAGTATTTCCGGAAGCATCGGCATTGTCTTGAGAGCTGTTATCTTCCGGCAGATATTCGGAATCCAGAGTTTTTATGACCGCTTCGCGCACCGCTTCCAGATCGACTTTCAAATTACGCATAATGCGTGCCGCCTGACTGCTGCCTTCGCGCAGAATTGCCAGAAGCAAATGTTCGGTGCCGACAAAGTTGTAGTGCATCGCCAGCGCCTCTTCGGCGGCGATCGCCATTACTTTCCGCAAACGCGGGGTGAAGGGCAGTTCGCCTGCGGCGACAGTTTCGGCACCGGTGCCGCAGGATTTTTCCACCTCAAGCCGCAAGGCGGCAAGGTTGAGGCCCATTGAATTTAGAATATTTACCGCCACGCCCTCATTGAGTGCCAGCAATCCGAGCAGGAGATGTTCGGTGCCGATGTGGGAGTGGTTGAAGCGTTCCGCTTCGCGCCGGGCAAGGAGCAACACCTGCTTGACGCGCGGGGTGGGATTTATAGAATTTCCAGCCATGGAATGATCCTCCTGAAATATTTACTGTTTTTCCTCATTTGGTAATATAATACGCCGGAGGGGAAGTTTCAAGTTATTTGCCCAGACAGAAGCGGTGAAAAACCGCATCCAGAAGATCGGGATCGGCGTTGCGGCCGATGATCTTTCCGGCGGCGTGGGCGGCAGTGGCAAGCTCGTGCGCCGCAAGTTCAAAACAGCCGTCCTCAAAGAGCAGCTGTGCCGCTTCGCAATGCGGTATGGCAAGTTCCAGCTGGGTTGCGCTGCGGGCGTTGACCGCAACTTCGGGCGGGGCGTGACGGGATACGGAAAGCACACGCTCTTCAAAGAGATCGAGCAATGCGTTGAAGTCATCATCTTTCAACGCGGATATCTTCACCGCCGGAACCGGAAGGGCAGGCAGTTCACGATCCGGAACGAGGTCGCACTTGTTCCATATCGGGATCACGCCCGGGGCGGAAGCATCAAACGATGCCGCTTCAGCGACAATATCATCGGCAGAAGCATCAAGCAGCCAGAAAGTGACTTCGGCAGATGAGATGGTCTGATATGAACGTTCAATTCCGAGCTTTTCCACCGGGTCGGTGCTGTCGCGCAATCCGGCGGTGTCGGTCAGGTGCACCGGGATATTCCGCAGTACCGCTTGTTCCTGAACGGTATCCCGGGTGGTGCCGGGGATGTTGCTGACGATCGCGCGTTCAAATCCGAGCAGTTTATTGAGCAGACTGGATTTTCCGGCATTGGGTTTGCCTGCCAGAGCGACTTTCACGCCGTCGCGGAGAACGGCTCCTGCCTGGTGGGTGGCAAGAAGCTCTTCAAACCGGCGGGCAACAGCTCCTATGCGTTCGGCGGCGCTGTTGTCAAAATCCAGCTCTTCGTCGGGGAAATCCAGCCGCGCTTCGCATTCGGAGCGGAGGAAATCCAGTTCGGCACACAATTCATTTATCTTGGTACTCAAGACACCGTCCAGCTGTTTTTCCGCCATCTTCAAAGCGGCATCGCTGCCGGAGGAGATGATATCGGAAACCGCTTCGGCCTGCAGCAGGTCAAGTTTGCCGTTGATAAAGGCGCGGCAGGTGAATTCACCCGGCTCCGCCAGACGGCAACCCGCAGAAAGCACACAGCGCAGTACAGCATCGGCAACCGCCGCGCCGCCGTGGCATTGAAATTCAACCACGTCGTCTCCGGTATAGCTTGCCGGAGCTTTCATATAAACGGCAAGCGCCTGATCTCCGGCGATTTTGCCGAGGAGCATTTTGCGCGCATTGTTTTTGGACAACGGCTTTCCCTGCCAGATATTATTGGCGATATCCAGCACATCGGGTCCGGAAAGACGGATGATATTTACCGCTCCGCCGACAGCGGTGGCGGGAGCGGCGATATTGTCTTGAGTATTCATGTGATCAATATATGCGGACGGCGGTCTTGGCGCCGTTGTTGCGGGCGGATTCGTAAACTGCCATCACCAGACTGCTGGAGTTGATGGCATCGACCAGCGTGACCTTGGGGGTGCGATGGTTTTCAATGGCATCAACGACATCGGCGATCTGGGCGGTATGTCCGCTGCCGTAGTAGCTCTTGCCGACGATCTGTTCGGTCTCCTCCGGCGGAGTGAGGGCGTTTTCGATCTCCTGTTTCAATTCATCGCTGGCGGCATCAACGAAAATCGGTTTTTCATTGATGCACTCAACTGCGGCATCGGTGCCGGAGCAGACGAGCGAACTGCGCCAGCGGGAAACGCTGGCATTGGTGGCGCTGACGCTGCCGAGGACACCATTGGCAAACTCCATAGTGAACATAGCGGTATCTTCAACTTCGATCACGCCCTGATGCGCCAGATTGCCGGAGACAGCGGTGACATATTTGATGTCGCCGAAGGTGAAACGGAGCTGGTCAAGGTGATGGATAGCCTGATTGATCAGGATGCCGCCGCCTTCACCTGCGATGGTGCCGCGCCAGGCATCTTGCTCATAATATTCATTGGTGCGCAGACAGCAGAAAGAGAGGTTGACCAAGAGCATCTGACCGAATTTGCCGCTTTCGACCAGCTCTTTCAAAGCGCAGTTCTGTTTGACAAAGCGGTGCTGGAAAATACCGGAAGAGACCAGTTCCGGGTGAGCTTTGGCGGCGTTTGCCATCGCTTCGAGGTCGGCATCGACACGTCCGGCAGATTTTTCGCAGATGACGTGCTTGCCGGCATTGAGCGCATCGACAACGATCTGGCAATGGCTGGCGTGATCGGTGCAGACGTGGACGAGATCGATCTCTTTGTCCGCCAGCAAATCGCGGTAGTCGGTGTAACGTTTTTCAATATTATGCTTGTCCGCACGCTTGTTGAGTTGCCCGGGCACGATGTCACAGAGTGCAACCAGTTCCGCATTCGGGATAGCTTTGATTCCGGCGATATGAGTCGGCGCGATGACACCGCAGCCGATAATTCCGCATTTGACCATATAAAAACCTCAATAATTATTGTTAAAGTCTGACTTATTTAAGACGTTTGATTTCCTGATAAAATTTCAACTGAGCTTCCACTGCTTTGATCCGTGGATCGTTGGCGGCGGTGTCAGTTAAAAGTTTGAGTGCTTTCTGCAGTTCGGTGATCGCACCGTCAATGTCGCAAAGAATATAGCGCAGTCGGGCATACACGGTGCAGTAGTGGACTTTTTCCATCGGAGTCAAATCGCTGAAAACATTCCCGGCATTTTTGCCGCCCAACTGGAGCTTCACCGCTGCGATCGCGGGGGCAGAGGTGGCAAAATTGACCAGCAATGCTTCGGAAAGGGTGACGATCTCGTAAGAGCGCGAAGCATTATCGCAATAGGATTTGATCAAATCGGGCAGTCCAGTCTGGAACACCGGATAGCGGCGCATCATATCCAGAGCGGTGAAATACAAGCGCAGAATGTGCGGAGATTTTTTGATTTGAGCGTTGAGCAGCTTCCACGCTTCGGGCAGGTTGCCGGTATTTTCCAGGGCAAAGAGGATCATCCGCAACGCCGAAGGATTGGCAGGATCGAGTTTGAAAATCTTATCTGCCGTACCGCGCAGCGCCCGGAGTTCGCCGGTGCGCATCCGCTGCTGCATTTCATCGAGAAGCAGGGCGGTTTTGCGCTGTTTGTCAACATCATTTTTCTTCTGAATGATATTCTGCACCGCTTCGGGGAAGTCGACCGCTTCGCCGTTCCAGAGGATCTTGCCGTCGGCATCGTAGATGAACGCCATAGGATAGAGCATACTGCCCGCCATAAAAAGCGGAGTGAGTTTGCGCTCGGCATCGACCGCCATACGTACACGGAAATCAGGATATCTTTTGCGGAAGAGTTTGGCATCGTGTTCGGTGTCGGGAGTGATGACGGCAACGAGCAGATCTTTGCGGTATTTCTGTCTGGTTTCATCGAGCATTTTGACGATCCGGCCGCTGCTTTCGGCGCGGGTGAAGAGAAACACAGCCGCCCGCAGAGCCGGGGTGACCGCTTTTTCCTCTCCGGTCAATTCGCCGATTTTGAACGGCGTGCAGTCGATCCATTTCAATTTGAACTTCGGATCACCGACCTTGTCTCCAGGGCGCAGCGCCAACAGCGGCAGCGCCGCCAGAAGAAGAAACGGAAAGAATAAACATTTCATTTTAACATATCTCCGTAAGTATTAAACATACACGCCTTATAAGATAACACTTTTTGTGTCAAAATACAAGCGGAAAAGGGATCAATTGCCGCAGTAATCCGGTCAGATCTCCAGAAAATCCGGAGCCCCGGTCAAACAATGCACTGTTCCGTCTTTGCCGAGGTAAATCAAATCTTCCAGACGGATGCCGCCCCATTCCGGATAGTAGACACCGGGTTCGACGGTGAAAATCTCGCCGCCTTTCAAAACATCTTTGCTTCGCGGCGACAAACGCGGCGCTTCGTGGATCTCCAGACCGACGCCGTGACCGAGGCCGTGGAAGAAGCCGAAAGGTTCGCCGTTATTGACACCTGTGAAAAATTTGTGCTTGTCCAGAATCGATTCGGCATCGCGGTGCAGTGAGGCACATTCAACTCCAAGTGCGATGCGGCTTTTTGCATATTCTCTTGCCGCTTTTACCGCGTCGTAGGCACGTTTGACGATATCAGAAGCTTTGCCTTTTACCACGGTGCGGGTCAGGTCGCCCCAGTAGCCGCTTACTGAAGAGCGCGGGAAAATGTCCAGAACGATGGGGGTATGGGCATAGAGCATACCGCTGCCCTGATTGTGCGGTTGGGCGGATTGTCTGCCGCCTGCGCAGATGGTTCCGGTGGGCAGGGCGTTGTGTTTGAGAATGGTGCTGTCGATTTCAGCGCGCAAAATTTCGCTGGTGAGAGCTTCGCCGTTCCAGAAAAGAAGGTCGTTCTGACCGATGGTCGATTCCTTGAGAACTTCCACCGCTCTGGCAAAACCGGCCTCTCCGGCGCGCTGGCTGGCGATGACGGCTTGAAGTTCATTCTCCTCTTTGTAACGGCGCTGCGGGCAGAAGTCCGCTTCCGATACATACAGTTTCAATCCGGAAGCACGCAGTTTATCGGCAAGCCCCAGCGGGAAAGACGGCGGCACCTCAAAGGTGTCGGCACCAAGGCTTTTCGCAAATGCCGAGATGATCTCCACTCTGGTCTGACCGAAGTCGCTTTCCGGAAGCACCGCCACTGCGTCTTTGGCGCAGCAGCGGGCGCGGGATATTTCCAGTTTTGACATAAGAGCGGTCACCCGGGATGCGGTTTCAAAACAGAGGAAGTCGTCCGGGGTGGAGATCCCGGTCAGATAGCGTATTTCGGGCGAAGATTCACCCGAACCGATAAGTAATCTGGCAAAATTTTTGTTCATAAGTATTGACTTTTTGTCCTTTTAGAGGCATATTATATGTTGGTCACTGTCGGTTTGTACAACTCAGTGCATTTGTTGAATATTAAAATACTCCGCAAAAGGCGGTGTTTCAAGAGCAGAATGGAGAAAATTTATGTCTGATACCATTACAGCGGTCTTTATGATCCTCGGTTCGTATTTGCTGGGCAGTATTCCCTGGGGATTTATCATCGGACGGTGCTATGGAGTTGATGTCCGTACCGTCGGTTCCAAAAACATCGGCGCGACCAATGTCACCCGTACCGTCGGCCGTATCCCCGGCAAGATCTGTTTCGTGCTGGATTTTCTCAAAGGCGGCTTGCCGGTGCTTGCTGCCAAACAGGTTGCCGCTACCGGCGCCTGGCAGGGGGGTGCCGACTGGGTGATCATCGCTGTTATGCTGGCGACTATCATCGGTCACATCTTCCCGGTGTTTCTGCAGTTCAAAGGCGGCAAAGGCATCAGCACCGCTGCAGGAGCCATTATGGCGCTGGCGCCGTATCCGCTGCTTGTTTCTCTGGCGGTCTGGGTTGTGGTGTTTTTTGTCTCCCGTTATGTTTCTCTGGCAAGCATTTCCGCCCCGGCAGTTCTGCCGGTGGTGGCGTGGGCGTTTTCGATGGGCAATATCGGTGCTGATGTTGCGCGTTCCAAGCTTACATTGATTTTCCTGACGGTGGTCGCTGTGCTGGCGGTGGTTCGTCATCACAGCAATATCCGGAGATTGCTCAATGGTACTGAAAGCCGTTTCGGAAAGGACAAAAAATCCTGATTTTATTGAAAAATAAAGGTTTTTTGAAAAAAAATGCAGATAAAGTCAGGTTTTGTCTTGAAATTTTGCTATTCTTATATTATATTCAATTAATGATGTGAAAATTTTTAATTTTACATAAACAACAACACGGAGAATGAGAATGAAATTTGGAAAAATGTGGTTGATCGCTTTGATCGCAGTGTTCAGTGTGGTTTGCGCCGGAAACGTTTCAGCGGCTGACAGCAACGAGCCCCAGTGGCTGATGCGTCCGGTTGAAAAATTGGGCCGCGGTGTTGCCAACGTCGCTTTCGGTGTTTTCGAACTGCCGATGCAGTGGGCGGCAGTCGCCCGTGAAGACGGCGGTATCGCCGGACTCACCTACGGCTCCCTCAAAGGTGTCTGCTATGTTGTCGCCCGTGTCGTTGTCGGTGTGACCGATATCGTTACCTTCCCGTTCCCGCTTCCCGGTTGCCCGAACTATCCTGATGATGCCGGTTGGGGTTATGGACCGATCATGCGTCCGGCCTGGGTCATTGACGTTGCCAACGATTGGAACAACTTCGTCTATCCGGATGAAGCAATTGTCAATCCCACGCTGTAACAGCTGATTTTTTCAGAGTGCACAGTAATGCCGGAGCGCGTCAGGCGGTTCCGGCATTCTTTTTATCACTAATAAACAGTTATTTTATTTGGTAGAAAAATGAGTTTTTCCTGCGGTTTTGTCGGTTTGCCCAACGTCGGCAAATCAACCTTGTTCAATGCGCTCAGCCACGGTGGAGCCGAGGCGGCTAACTTTCCCTTTTGTACGATCGACCCCAACTCCGGTATGGCAAAGGTTCCCGATCCCCGTCTGGCGGTGCTTGCCGATTTGGAAAAGTCCGGACGTATCGTTCCGTCCACGTTGAAATTTATCGACATCGCAGGTCTGGTGCGCGGTGCAAGTCAGGGCGAAGGTCTGGGCAACCAGTTCCTCGGCCACGTTCGCAACGTTGATGCCATTGCCCACGTTGTCCGTCTCTTCGGAGATTCCAATGTCGTCCACGTTTCAGGAAAAGTTGATCCGGTGGATGATCTGGAAACTATCGGTACTGAACTTATGCTCGCCGATTTGGATATGCTGGAAAAACGGCGCGACAAAGCTCATAAACTGGCGCGTTCCAACGATGCTGATGCCAAGCTTGAGTACGAGCTGATCAAATCTATGATCGCCGATCTGGAAAACGGCATTGCACCGCGTTACGACCGTGAAGACAAAAACATCCGCGCTATGGTCGAGAATTTCGGTCTGCTGACCGTCAAACCCGCCTTTATCTGTGCCAATGTCGGCGAAGAGCAGGTCGCGGACTACACCAACTGCGATGCCGGAAAACGGCTTAAAGAATATGCAGACGCTCACAATATGGAAGTCGTTCCCGTGTGCGCCAAGCTCGAAGATGAACTCGGTTCACTCTCTCCGGAAGAGGCCGCCGTCTTTATGGAAGATCTCGGCATCACCGAATCCGGACTTGACCGGGTCGTTCAGACCGGTTACCGTCTGCTTGATTATATTACCTTCTTTACCGCAGGTCCGATGGAATCCCGCGCGTGGACGGTCACCCGCGGATCTCTCGCTCCGGAAGCCGCCGGAAAGATCCATACCGATATGTGCCGCGGCTTTATCCGTATGGAAACGGTTTCCTATGACGATCTGGTCGAATGCGGCTCCTGGGCCAAGGCTCAGCTTGCCGGTAAACTGCGCATTGAAGGAAAAGATTACGTTGTTCAGGACGGAGATGTCATTCACGTCCGCTTTTCTGTGTAATAAAAAAATACATTATTGTTTGAGAGGTATTTGTGATGGAATTCAAAGGCAAGGATTTGGAATATTACAACGCCTTGATGAAGGTTCGCAATCAGGTCACCGATCAGATGCGGCATAATGCCGATGCCGCATTGAGTTCTGAAAATTTTGAAAAACGCGGCGTTACCACGCATATGGCGGACAGCTCTTATGATAATGTCCGCAACGAGATCGCACTCCGGATGCTTACCGAAGACGGCGACATTGTGGAGTTGATCGACGATGCGATCGAACGCCTTGCCAACGGTGAGTACGGCAAGTGCCTTGAATGCGGTGAAATGATCGCAGAAGCCCGGTTGCAGGCGCGCCCCTACGCGCTCTTTTGCATCAAGTGCAAGAGCCGGCAGGAAGAGATGATGAAGCAGCGCTGATGTCTGGTCAATTGGAAAAGAATTCACCCCGCGAAAAGAGGGTGTTGCTGATTTCCGGCATTACTGGACTCGTTATGCTGGTGTTGGATCTGCTGACCAAACTCTGGGTGGTGAGATCTTTCAAACTCTATGAATCCAGGGAACTTATCCCCGGATTGCTCGCCTTCACCAGTGTCCGCAATTACGGTGCCGCGTGGAGCATATTGAGCGGCTACGGCTGGCTGCTGCTGATATTTGCGGCGGCGGCGGCAGTTGCATTGTGCATATTCTTCCGGAAGATCACTGAAGGTTGGAGCGAGCGGTATTTTGCGCTGATGCTGCTTTTTTCGGGCATCATCGGAAATTCAGCCGACCGTTTTTTGCGCGGTGCGGTAGTGGATTTCATTCATATCCATTGGCACAATGTGTGGCATTATCCGGTGTTCAATGTCGCGGACATCGCCATTTGTACCGGAGTCGGATTGTTTGTGCTGTCCAATTTTCTACGCAAAAAGCCGGAAGATAAAGCCAACGCGGTTGCTGGTGAAAAATGAGCCGGGTGTTGAATGTCGCCGCCGTGCGCCAAGCGGAAGCCGATGCGGTCGCATCGGGGAGTTCTGAATTTGAATTGATGCTCTCTGCCGGTCAACAGGCGGCGGATATTATCAACTTTCATTATCCGCAAGCCGTACGTTTTCTGATTTTGTGCGGCGGCGGAAATAACGGCGGGGATGCGCTGGTTGCCGCAAGATTCCTTTTTAAACGTTATCACAGGGAAGTTGCGGTCTATTGCGTGAAGCCGCTGGCATCGTTGAAAGGATGCGCAGCGCAGGCGGTTGAAACGCTTCCCCGCGAAATAGAAGTTTTTGAAAGCACCGGGTTTGAACGCCGGAATATTCTGCCGGGAGATGTGATTATTGACGGATTGCTGGGCATCGGATTTGACGGCGGGGCGCTGCGCCCGGAAGTCAAAAGATTGATTGAAGTTGTCAATCGATCCGCTTGCCCTGTTGTTGCGTTGGATTTGCCAAGCGGAGTGAACGCCGATATTGGAGCAGCTTCACCTGACGGAGCTGTGGAAGCTGATTTGACCATTACTTTCGGCGCCGTAAAGCCGGGACTCTTTGCCGGAGAGGGCAGGGCGCTGCGCGGAAAACTGCGCTTGGCGGAGATCGGACTGCCGATGCCGGAAGCAAACAGTACAAACGTTTTTACCAATATTGATGCCGTTGAAACTATCGTTACTCCTGCTTGCGATTGCCATAAGAACAGCCGGGGCAGGGTGCTGGTCTGGGGCGGAAGCGGAGAATATCCGGGCGCGCCGGTATTGAGTGCCCGAGGGGCGTTGAGCACGGGAAGCGGCATCGTGCGGCTGATATCATGCGGGGATTGCCGGGAGTTGGCGCCTGCTGCGGTGATCGTGAAAAAGATTCTTAACGGTTCAGAGATCCGGGGCGAAGTGCTGCCGTATTTTGGAATGAGCGACGTGCTGGTTGCCGGTTGCGGCTGGGGTAATGAAACCCCGGTTGAGGCATTGGATGCCGTCTGGGAGTTCCCGGGGAAGATGATACTGGATGCCGATGCGTTGAATATGTTCAGCCGACACCCGGAGAAGTGGAGAAAGAGTGGAAAAGTTCTGATAACTCCGCACCCGGGAGAAGCGGCGAGATTGGCGGAGGCGTTTGGCGTCGAAGCCGGAGACCGGAGTGATCTGGCAGAGAAGTTGGCAGAGAAACTTGGATGCGTGGTCTTGCTCAAAGGTCACGACAGCGTGATTGCTTCGCCGGATGGCAGAAAAGTGCTGGTCGCGGCGGGAAATTATCAGTTGGCAACCGCGGGGAGCGGAGATGTGCTGGCGGGGATAATTGCGGCGCAGGCGGCGAAATTGCCGGTTTTTGAAGCGGCGGTGCTGGGAGCGTATATCCACGGAGTTGCCGGAGAGAAAGCAAAGCGGGTGATTACGGCTGATGAATTGCCGGAATTGGCTGGCGAAGCTGTCGAAGCGATGCGTAAGAATTTCCTTTTTTGAGATCGGCGTAAAGTGGAGAGGAAAAAAGAAAAAAATAAGAGTCGCAAAATTGAACAAATTTTGAAGAAAAAGTAACAAAATGCGACGAAGTTGACAGAAACACGGTGAAAAAGGTTAAAAAAATAAGTTTTTTTTACAAAGTCGCCTTGAAAAGTTAAGAAAAGGTGATATATTAAGTAACATACCAAACGGGAACGGTTGGTATAAAGCAAGTGGCAGCTTAGCTCAGTTGGTAGAGCAATGGACTGAAAATCCATGTGTCCCCGGTTCGATCCCGGGAGCGGCCACCATTTTTTTTGCCTTTTTTCTAGCTGATATTTTCTACAATAAAGATGGAGAATAGCAATGAGTAATTATACAGCTTTTTGCCCATTATGTAATTCTGCAGTAGAGTTTTCATCAGATTTGCTTGATAAAATAATTGTTTGTTCAAATTGCAAGGAAGAAATAGTTTTTTCTGAAAATTATATCATTGATTTTTTAGAAGTTGCAAGAAAAGAAGAAGAGCTCAAACGAGAAGCAATAAGGCAACGAAAAAGAGAGGAAAGGGCTCAAACCGAATATTGTTTTATTATATTAAAATTTAATGATATAGACAAAACTCTGAATAATCTTTGGCTTAACGAAGGTTGGCAAGTAGTTTCTCAATCTACCGTTTTTTTGTCTGAATCCAGTTCCGGATTTGGTGGACTTTCTAGCGGATCACGAACGGAGGGGATTGCCTATACATTAAAAAGAGAAAAAATAGTATGATATATACACGTCAGTCAAACCGACTGGCTTTTTTATTTTCACTCCATTCCAAACATCTTCCGCTGCTCGTCCCAGTCTTCGGGGAAGCCTTTGCGGAGTTTGGATAATGTGAGAGAGGCGGGTTCTTCTTGTCCCGCCGTAGCTTTATGCGAAGGTCGGATGCCGTTGAGGATGGCTTCGACGATGTCCGGAGCAAGGTTGACCAGTGTCCGTGCCACAGTTTTTATTATGTAATAAATCAAAAAATCACTCTATGTTCAGTATGCAGCCTTATTTTTTTTAAAACAATGAGGATTGTCAACAACTTCTTCATTTCCGGCGTGTGTCATTTTTTCTTTGAGTCTTTTGAATTGCTCCCGATATTCTTTATTTGCCTGATCATCCGACATACTGCATTTTCTGAATGAATAATGATACGCTTTGCCGAAAATAATTTTTTTACACCCCAGATTATTTATTTCATCGCAAATAATATCTTTTATTTTCTTCTGAGCTATTTTGCATGTCATACATTTTTGTACGGCACTTCCCAAAAGGACAGTGTGCAGAGGTTTATTTTTTTCTATCCGACCGCAATGAATTAAGAATGCAATTTCCCGGACAAACATTTCTACTGAAGCATGGCGAAGTGTCTCATTATTTTTGAAAGCATCCATTACTTCGGAGGACTTACCATTCGGAAAATCCTTGATCAGATCAGTAATATAAGCTCTGTCAAATACCCCTTCGCAAGCGTATTTCAAACGTTTATCTTCATCTGACGTTGAATGAAAATTTTCCCACGGTTCTCCTATGGAACTTGAAATATTCAATCCAAGTAAAATCGTATTGCCTTCAATTTTATTCAAATTGTTTCGAAAATCGGCACTCCAATCTGCAAAAGAAGCGACCTTTTGAATTTCCTCTGGTTTATTATTGACAATACCGAGTTTTACATTTCCATCAATACACGCCGGGAATTGTTCATCACATGGTTTATAATTATATTTATCGTTTACATTGGGTTCCGCATCGGCAGATTGCGTTTTTGATGAAGATGATAAACTTTTCCATTTATCGTACAAATTTCCAAGCAGTCTGCATTGTTCTTTAATGCTTTGATTTTCTACAGTAAAACACCGTGACCCGGAAACTTCTTTGTAAATATCATTCATTTCTTTATCGTTTTTAATAATATTTTTAAGTTCCTCGAAATCTTCATTGCTTTCGCAGTAAAGATCAACAATGTGTTTTGTTCTGGCAGCTCCGACACGGATCTTTACAGAACGGCATTTAGGGAACGAAATTTCTCCGGATTTAACTTCTTTTTTCAATTCAAATTTATCATTGAAAAACTTTACAGCTTCCTGAATTTTCTCTTCCATAATCTTTTATCCACCTTATTTTGATGCTGTCAAAAAAATATATATAATATAATGCACTTTAATTACTTGTCAAATTTCCACGGGACGAAAATATCTATCGTACCGGCGGCGTAACAATCGATTTCAATCGGATTGTAAATGAAGTGGATACCCTTGTCATCCAAGTAAAAATTTCCGGTCATATACGGTTTGAATACATCTTTTCTGCGGACATATTCGGCAAAGCTTGCCGCTTTGAAGTGTCGGGCGATCGCCTGCTGCCACTTTTCCGTCAATTTCTGCTGATTCCCCAGATCGGCAAGTTTCAGTCGTCTGCCCTTACGGAAAGTGCCGACGGTGGTTTTGCTCATACCGTGAGCTCCTCCGGTATAACTGGATTCAACGGCTTTGAAACTGTAATATTCCGCATTGGCAAAAATAATTCTGTACTCCCGGTGACTTTCCCATTTCAGCATTGGCGTTCGGGCAAGTTCTGTCGGGTTATCCGCCGGGAACGTTGCTGCGGTCTGCAAAAATTCTTTCAGCATAGGTGAATTTTCATCCACCGCCCCAAGCGAGGGCAAAACGGCAATTGCGGCAAAGACAAAGTACTTTTTCATCATTCTTCCTCCTTTTTATTTTGATGATACTCTTCCCAGATGATATCCTCCTCACATACCGGCAACGGAGTGATACCTGAAGTGCCGCATTCTTCTATTGTGGCATTTACATTCGCCCCATTGCGAATTACTTCGGCGGCTTTGTCAACATCCAAGTTGTCACTCGCCAGAAAAAGCTGTTGGTCAGCAGGATTTAATTCTTTCAGTTCTTCGGGAATTTCCATTGTCAACACCTCGTATTTTTGTACTTTTCCCATAATATAACGCCGCCGAGTGGACATTTTGCGTCATTGCTCGTAAAAAAATCAGAAAAATTTTGAAAATAAAACCGATATTACAGTATCCCGATTATCTTTGGGTTTTTGCTGTAAACAATGGTTTTATCACCTTTCAAAACTGCCGATTTTGCTTTGGCAGTTTTTCGATTAAAATGGTCCTCCAGGTTTCAGGATCCAGTTCTGTCACTTCTGCTTTTGCCTGTCTTCGCGCTGTTGTGCGTTGCGGAGTGTGCGTGATCAGAGTTGATCGGTGAAAGTATAAGCGTCACCGGACTCGAAGTATTTTGCTTCAGAGCCGGGGAAATGCTGTTGGATGATAGCGGGGAGGATTTTCATACCGTCGCGTTCGGAGCAGGTGTGTCCCATAACGATGATGGCGCGGGGGATCCCCAGTTGAGTACAATCTCTGGCGAATTCAGCTTGTCTCCACTCCGAGATCTCGCCGGTGAGGACGAGTTCGCAATGTTCCAGATTTTCCTCGACATGACCGGGAGTGCCGAAATTGAGGCCGATGCGGTTTACCAGGTGATCGGTGGAACCGCAGATGCGGACGTGCGCGATACCGAGATTTTTTTCCAGTGCTTTTGCGATGTCCGGGACGGTCATGGGCTTTTCCAAAATGAATTCACTGACACCATACTTGTGTTCATTCACCCATGTCCCGCGCAATCCGAAATGAGTTATTTCCCCCACAGCAATCAAGTCTTCTTCTGCATGGTGCGGGTGATCGTGATAACGGTAAACCGCAAGACCGGAATTTTCCAGCAGATCGCGTTTCATATCCAGGATTTTGCGTTTGAATCCGGTGGTACTTTCCAACGTCTGAATACTGTCCCAGTGATCGTAATAAGTAGGTTCGTGAACGATGAGGAGGCTTGCACCCCACTCTTTGGCAGCGCGTACCACATCCGGTGTGGGAAACATAGATACCGCGACTTTTCCGTTGAACGGTTTTTCCGGATCGCCCGCCTTGATCGTATCGCAAGTGGGATTATAATGGGATTGATCGCTGTCGGTGTAGTCGTACAGTTCCTTCATGAATTCGCTGATTTTCATTTTTTGTATCTCTGTTTTTGTATGAGTGTCTGATTCCGGCTAAAGATAGCACTGTTTCAGAGTGATTGCAAGGTATAAAACCAAGCATAACTCTCAAAAGTATACCCGAATGGATATAAAAATGTCAATTCGTCAGGAAAAGTTGCGTCCTGATGGAGAAAACTGTAAAAACTTGCAGAAATCTTCAACAGCGGGATCGCACATACAAATTTTTTTGCCATGATTTCAAGGCAAAAAAATATGAAGCCTGAAAAGGTTTCGCTTCGTGGTTCGACCGGGCCGCTTCATATATTTTGATGCTTGACGAGCAAAGCTCGCAAGCACAAAATGTGCTTCATGCGCCGCAGGTGCGCTTCATAAAACGCCTTTTCAGACTTGTCACGGCGTAGCCTGTAAGGGCGAAGACGGATGAAGCAGCTCCATTTCATTCCGCTATGAAGCATTTGCTTTTCGCAAAGCGGCTTTATTTTTGCACGGTTGTAAGGTCCCGGTGATATGGCGGCATATCGTTTGAGTTGCGCCTATGACTTTTGCTTGTAGAACTTCACATTTTGCAAAACTCTTTTACAAAAAGCTAATTCCAAATCAGGTAATACCTAATAAAACAATTGTTGACAGCTGATGCATAACGGACTAACAGTTTATGCCAAACTTCTTATAACGTTTAAGCAAAGTCAACACCAATTGACATTTTGTCAACATAAAATAGGTAATACCTAATAAAAATAGCTAAAACAAGAGCTTTTCTCGCTTCTCCTGTTTGAAAAAAACTGTATTCATTAGTATATTATCACAGAGGGGATGCAGTACCCCAAATTCCAGAAAACGAAACCTTGGGAGTTAAGAAATAGAAATAAATTTGGGGCAGAAAAAATGAAACAGCAGATTCCTAGGTCTATATGCCATTCAAGCAAAATCCAAATTGTGGGGAACAAATGAATAATTCATCTATCAAAGATCGCTACTGTACCTATTTGGCAGAAATTAAGAAAATTAAAGTTTCAACTACAAGAAACTATGCAAAAAAAGTAGACAGAGTCGATTCCTTGTTGCATCAGCATAATAAGTTACTTTCCTCAGAAGAGACAATATGGCAAATTAAAGATATTGAACGTCTAAAAAATATTTTGGAATTTATAAAAGACGAGCAGAGCAAAAATAATGGTGGCATTTTTGCCAAAGAAAAAGATCCTAGTAGTTGGCAACATCGCTTTTATTCTGCTGCAGTCAGCAGGTTTTCTGAATTTGTAGAATGGGTTAACCAACAAGGTGAAACATCCGAAATTGACAGTTCTTCCCCCAAAGATGAACAAAATGGGGATAATGCAGTTCTGCAAGCAAAAAGTATTATAACTGATTTTCTTGAAAAGTGCACTGCGGCCGGTTTGGTATTTTCTGCAGATTTGATTGGCCGATTCATTGCCGCTTTGGCGGCGAAACCGTTTGTTATTTTAACCGGATTGTCAGGTTCCGGTAAAACGAAGATTGCTCAGGCTTTTGTCCGTTATCTTGCCCCGGAG
The DNA here is from genome assembly GCA_045653515.1 of Victivallaceae bacterium. Lineage (GTDB taxonomy): Bacteria > Verrucomicrobiota > Lentisphaeria > Victivallales > Victivallaceae > UBA1784. Next base: position 42,237 of record JAZOMB010000039.1, read on the forward strand.
CAGTATAAACTTGTAGCAGTTGGTGCGGACTGGATAAATAACGAGCATTTGCTGGGATATGCCAATGCTCTCGATCCCAAAGAGTATGTTATGCCGGAAACAGGAGTATTGGAACTGATTTTGCAAGCGGCAGCAGATGAAAACTCAGAAAAACCATATTTCCTGATTCTTGATGAAATGAATTTATCTCATGTGGAACGCTACTTTGCAGATTTTCTCTCAGCAATGGAGTCAGGAGAGAAAATCCAATTGTACAGTGGAAGTGACCGCAAGGCAAACGGTAAAATCATTCCAAAGTTTGTGGCATGGCCGAAAAACCTTTATATCATCGGAACAATGAATGTTGATGAAACCACTTATATGTTTTCTCCCAAGGTATTGGATCGTGCACAGGTAATTGAGTTTCGTGTTAACTCTGACAGTATGGCTCAATATCTCAACGGTACTGCCGCTGTTATTGATTTTACCAAATTGGAAGAAAAAGGAACTGACTTTGCCAATTCATTTCTCTGTCTGGCTTCAGAAGCAAAAAACTCCATTTCCTTGGAGGAAAAAACTGAGATAAATGCAATATTGGTAGATATTTTTAACAAGTTAAGCAACAGTACTGCGGAATTCGGTTTCAGAACTGCTCATGAAATAGTTGTTTTCATTGCCAATGCCCGTTATTTGATGCCAAATAAGGATTTGATGGAAATCGTTGATTTTGCTGTTATGCAGAAACTTCTGCCTAAACTTCACGGTTCAGCATCCGCATTGCGCCCGATTCTTCAGGAATTGGTGAGTTGCTGTTTTGAAAACGCATTGGATGAGAATGATTTCCCCGGCAATAATGACGATGCCAGGTTCAAAGTTTCTCATAAAAAAATCTGCCGTATGTTGCAAAAACTTGAATCAGATGGATTTGCCAGCTATCCGGAAGCATAATTTTTATGAGCAGACCAAGAAATATTCCCGGAACTGATGTTTCTGTAACTATTGAAGGATTTTTTCCTTCTTCTGACGGTTTCAGCAATAAATTACAGTTGTTGGAAAATCAGACTTATGAGTACATCCTCAGTAAGCCATCATATCAAATCGTGGCAGCAGGAATTGTTACTCCCTCCAAAATCAGTCGAGAAGATAAGCTGGGAAGCGGTTTGATCAGAACCGGTACATATGTTGGAATGCTTGACCTGCGCCTGTACCGTGATAATGAATATACTGGGCATATGTTAACTGTAGAAGTACAGTCCGGTATTGTAAACTATCAGAAAGACTACAGGCATATGCTCAATGGAATCACGGATTTCATTGCGGATTTGCAGCTTCAGCTTTCATCTCCTGTTCACTTGAATCTCAAAAGTAATATTGAAAAACAGCAGGCATCACCTATTCAGAAATTATTCTTCCTTTTGGGATTGATTCAGGATGAAAAGTTTCAGCAAGCATTGCACATGATCATCAACCGTCCGAATTCCCGTTGGTCAGAAGTGCTTGTTTCACAGGATACACGGAGAGCCAGACATTTTTCAGGAAGTGAAGTAAGGCAACTGGTATCAGCAAAAAACAGAAGTCCTGTTTCTGAACATCATCCACTGTATAAAACATGTCCGACGATTGCCAGAAAAATTGAAACTTTCTGTTTAACCGAGAGTCCTGATACAATTGAAAACCGTTTTGTAAAATATGTATTGGCATTTTTCGCCGCAGAATTGGAGAGTTTTGAACGAAACATTCCTCAAAAGGATGCATTAAAGTCCATCATTGAAGATGCCATATCAACCAAACGCAATCTTTATTCATTTCTCGGGCACGATTTTTTCAAAAATGTTTCTCAACTGACAAAAATGCCTGGCAACAGTCCATTGTTGCAACGCAGGGAGGGATATCGCGAAGTTCTGAAAAAATGGATCCAATACCGCTTGGGATCAAATATCTCCTGGGACGGAAGTGAAGACATTTATCGCGGTGGGCAGCGTGATTTAGCCCAATTGTATGAATACTGGTGCTTTTTTCAGTTGTTGAATATCCTGCGGGATGAATTCGGGATTGGCAAGGTAAAGCTTGATGAATTGATTGGGCAAGCAGAGGATGGTTTTGGCATCAAACTCAAAGCCGGAACAGAGTTGGCATTAAGCGGAATGTACCACGACGAACACTCCAATCGGGAATTGAATATCCGTTTTTCATACAACCGGACATTTTCCAGAAAAGAAGAAATTACTCAAGCAGGAACATGGTCTTTAACCATGCGTCCTGACTACACAATCAGTTTCTGGCCTGCCGGACTTGAAGAACACAAACATGATCGCGGAGAGCAAACTGCCGAGGAACTGAAACTGATTACTCATGTCCACTTTGACGCGAAATACAAAGCTGAAAGTGTTAAATATTTTTTGCAGGAGATGAAATCAGATACTTCAGAACAACCGGTTTCAGAAGATACAACTTTCAAGCGGATAGATCTGTTGAAAATGCACAGTTACCGTGACGCTATTCGCAGAACCGGCGGTGCATATATTCTGTATCCGGGCAATGAAAGTAAAAAATTATGTGGATTTCATGAATTGCTGCCCGGATTGGGAGCATTTTCGTTACGTCCGGAAACCTTGAGTAATGGAACGAGAGATATCACATTATTTTTGCGAGATTTAGTTAAATTGCTTTGCGACCGTATCTCTCAATGGGAGCAAACAGGATATTACGATTATGACATTCATGTGCGCGGTAAGTACAAACATGGCGATAGTGTGCCATACAGCGTAAAAGTAGATACGCCAATTGTCGAGGCAGGAAAACGCATATCTCTTCAACACTCCTATGACCAGTTGCAGAATATTTTCATTTTGAAGGTTCCCAAAGATTCAAAATCTCGTGCTGCATGGGATTTGAAAGAACAATATTACAATCTTCCTGCTGATTATCGGGATTTGGAAATTCAGCGTATCGCAGATGTAAAATATTTGTTGCAACCGTGTCCTGAAGCAGAAGAAAAGTTGATTTTATGGGAGATCAATAAGCTTGAGCGTATCATTGTGCGTGAGCAGCTTGAAAGAGAATTTAACTATCCGGAAAAGCGTCATGGACATGGAAAAAATGGTTATATTCTTTACCGTGTTAAAAGATGCGATAATATTCACGGAATTGCTCCGGCTGAACTTGATCAAATGATGACTGTAACAGGACAAAAATTCATCGCCATAGGCGACCTTTTGAATAGTTCAAAGGAAGAAAATAATGGAAACTGAACTTTGTAATATGTGTATGGTGACGGATGGGGCGGGGCGCGTTCTGGTGCAGGAACGGTTGCCCAAGCCGTCTAATCCGTGGTCGGGACTGACTTTTCCCGGGGGACACGTTGAGCCGGGGGAAACGGTTGTGGCTTCGGTGATCCGGGAAGTTCAGGAGGAAACGGGTCTTTCTGTTTCCAACTTGCAGAATTGCGGATATATTCAGTGGTACAATCCGGTGAAACAGTCGCAATATTTTGTATTCCTTTTCAAAACCAGCACCTTTTCCGGAGAGCTGAAAGACTCCATTGAAGGCAAAGTTAAATGGATGACCTTGGAAGAAATGCTCGCCGGAAAACTTGCTCCCAACATGACCAAATACCTCGCCGTCTTCCAAAACGAAACCATCCCCCAAGCGTATGGTATATCGGGCAAAGGGTTGAATTTAGTTGATAACAACAATGATTTTATAATCTTTTAAGGTGAAATATGTTATTTGATAAATTTCTGCTTCAAAAAATAATTGTTGCTTATGGCATAACATATAGGTGAAAGGAAATAATGATGAGTTTAGCTAATATCGAACAGAAATTTTCCAAAAATAAGCAACGCAACTACTGGACATGGAAACATAAGGCGGGAGCAGGTGGACCTTGGGAAAGTTTTGTTGAAAAGGCAATCGAAGAATCAATGGTTTTGATGCAATATGAATACGTATCAGAAGACACCAGAAGGGTAACTGAAAATTGGAATAAAGTGCAGTTAATAAAACCGGGAGATATTATATTTTTACGTGGTGATGATAAAATATATGCTTATGGAGAAGTAATTATGCCACGAGGAGAATGTAACAAAAAAATGCAAATAAAAGATAATCTCGGTGGAGTGCAATACAATTCAACAAATTCTAATGATATCATTCATTTTACGGATATTCCATTTTATGAAAATTTGAAGGATGGTCATGATGGCAATTGGGGACAAAGAATTGATATTGAACAATGGCACTCCGTTTTACCTTTGGATAAAGGAATATATGCAAAAGACGAAAATAATTACGAAGGCTCTTGTTATACCGTAATGCGGAAGGTCAAGGCTGAAAAGGGACCATTGTTTGTCGAGGAATTAGAGAAGCAATTACAAGACTTGGTAATGGAGAATATAATGAAAGATTACGGTTTCGTTGTTGCGAATGGTGTAAAAACGCTTCCATATTGTCACAATATTATTCTTACAGGGGCTCCAGGAACCGGCAAGACCTATGCAGCCACGCAAATTGCGGAATTATTAACTGAGCCATCGGGCGGAAACAAAGAAGAAAATATTTGTCAAGTTCAATTTCATCCCGGATATGATTATTCTGACTTTATCATCGGGGTAAAACCGAAAGTAATGGAGGGGCAGGTCACCTTCGATTGGCAAGATGGCGTTTTAAAGAATTTTGTCAAAAAGGCACTGGAAGAAAGAGAACTTGCAGAACAAGAGAACAGATTGGCAAATCCTTACATTTTTATAATTGATGAGATCAACCGGGCAGATCTATCTCGGGTGTTCGGTGAAGTTTTTTCTCTCTTAGAAGAAGAATACCGCTATCCAAAAAATACAAAAGGGATTACTCTTCCCAACGGAGAAAATTTTATTTTACCTGATAATCTTTATATTATCGGTACTATGAACGATATTGACCGCAGTGTGGAAAGCATGGATTTTGCCTTGCGCCGCCGTTTCAGCTGGTATGAAGTAAAAGCCGAAGATTCAAAGCATATCATTGATGCCGAAAAAAATGATGTTTTCAAGATAACTGATGAAAACCATCGTAAAGCATTGAAAAATGCAATGACCGAACTTAATAAATATATTGGTGGAGAGGAGAAAGAAGAAGAAAAACTGGAAATCAAAGGCCAAAAAGTTTCTCTGAATCTGGGCGATGAATACAAACTCGGCGGAGCTTACTTCCTCAACTTTGCAAAATATCAGGATAAAGTCGATGCGTGGGATAAACTTTGGAATAACCACATCGCAATCATTCTCAATGAATACTTGCGCGGTCATAAATTACGATCTGATATCATTATTGCTCTGCGCGAAAAATATGATGCTTGTGTGAGGTGATTTATGGAAAATCCACAAGCTCCCAAATGGTTGAAATTTTTAGAAGAAATCAACAAAAAAATACTCGAAGTTTGGAATAACAATTCACATGATGTTTTGATGTCTTCTAAAGAACTGGCAAAAATATTACAGAAAATGTTAGCTGGCGACCAGCGTCAATCCAAGTGGAGCAGTTCTAAAGATGTTACACGTTACATTGACTCTTCAGAGCCAAATATTTCCCATATCAAATATGGCTCTCTTTTGGAAAGTATTTCAAAAGGAAAACTTCAAATATCTCCTTTTACTTTTTGGAGCTTTATTTTTGCACTTCCCGGGCAATATGACAAAGAAAGACTAAAAACTATCATAGCGTTTTATGAAGCAAACGATGCCGATCAAATAGCGAAGGGCTTGATTAGCGGCAATGGTTGCGCTTGCGAACAAGTAATTGACACCTATCTGCAACACATTGCAGATCTCTCAGAAAACGCAGTGGAATGGTGGAGTTTTTTTGAATCCTTGATGTCTATTTTTGACAATATGAATAATCAATGGCGAGAGGAAATCAATCAAAAAATAAAAAAATGTCAAACCTTCGAAGGAATTGGCGATGCAGCAATTCGTAATTTATTGTTTTTTATACGACCCGATTTGACTTTTACTGTAGACAAAAAGGGAATGATAACAAACATAGCTAATATTCCGGCATATTGGACAACTGCTCCTGTTTATTATATTTCAGAAATAAAAAAAATTCCTCAATTCAGTAAATTTGAAAAAAGTGATGGTGGAGTAAAGTGCTTTTTACAATATAACCTGAAAGATAAAAATGGAATTTCGTTTCACTATGAAATCATAGTAGGAAAAGAACGCAAGGACTCTCCATTCAAAATTTTTACAGAGTTTCATGTCGAGCCGAAAAACAATGCCAATAGAGAATTATTAAATCGGCTTAAAACAGAATTGAGTTCTTGTGAATCAGAACATATCAGTATTGATCATTCATGGCGTGAAGCTAAAAATGGTTTTGCAATAAGATATGGAGATGGAGTTGCGGTACTTGATGAAAACGGGGAAGGTATTGATTTTAATCAAGTCCTTAATGCTCTAGCTGCGCAAATGGATAACTTATACGCAATTATCAACAACAAGTTGGAAAATTTTCTTGCAATGATAGATTCAGATTGGTGCCTAGAAGAAAAACTTGAAATGTTAAAAGGTTCCAAGCAGTTGATTTTGACAGGGGCGCCAGGAACTGGAAAAACTTATACAGCAATTCAAATGGCTGAAGAGTTGATAAAACGCAAAGGCGGGATTTGGGCTAAAGTTCAATTTCATCCAGGGTATGATTATTCGGATTTTATCATCGGTTTGAAGCCTGAAGTCACAGATAAGGGCAAGGTGACCTTCAAATGGAAAGACGGCGTTTTTAAGAAGTTCGCTGACGAAGCGAAAAACAAAGCAGAACCGTATATTTTTATTATTGATGAGATCAACCGGGCAGATCTTTCACGGGTATTCGGTGAAGTTTTTTCCCTTTTAGAAGAAGAATACCGTTATCCTAATAAAGAAAAAGGGATTACTCTTCCCTGCGGTGAAAATTTTATTTTACCTGATAATCTTTATATCATCGGCACTATGAATGATATTGACCGCAGCGTAGAAAGTATGGATTTTGCTCTTCGTCGCCGTTTCAGCTGGTATGAGGTAAAAGCCGAAGACTCAGAGCATATCATCGATTCTAAGAAAAAAGACAGTGAGGAGTACAAAATTCCGGATGAGAATGACCGCAGGAATTTGAAAGATATTATGCGCTGTCTTAACGATTGTATAAGCGGCAAAGATTCTCAACTGGATTTGAAATTGGGCGTTGAATATCAACTTGGCGGAGCTTATTTTCTCAACTTTGCCAAGTATCAGAACGAAAAAAATTCTTCGGAACAACTTTGGGATAATCATATTGCTGTTATTCTTAATGAATATTTACGAGGTAGAAAAGATCGGCAGCCGCTTATATGTGCTTTAAGAAATAAATACTTCGCTATTCTGGGAGATAATAAATGATTTGCTTACGTGACAATCGTTTTGATATCTATGCCAGAAAACTTGAGCGAAAAGACTTTTTTTCTGCTGTTCCAGTGGAGTATGACGGACTTGAGCAACAACATATCACAAAGAATGTTGCTCATGTATGGGAAATTTTCAAAAGATACAACGGCAGCACATTTTCTGATTTGCAAAAGTTCAGTAGTGGTAAATTGATCACACTCGGGCATATAAAAAATGAAGATCCGGCATTTTTTACGATCAGCAACGTTGAATTTGATGGTGACACCAAGGAAATTCCAAGCCGTTTTGCGCTAAACACATCAAACTTGATGGGAGTTTTGCGTCTGCGTCATCCGGATAATGAAACTTGTGTTCAAATGGAAATCAACTCCCGCTTTGATAAAGATAACAAACAATTATTTCTGAACTATCTTTTAAGTAAAGTGTTTCAGGTTGATTTCATGGATTTGGTTTCTGCCGGAAGTAATCGCTTGTGGGATATTCTGGTGGCGATCATGTTTATACAGCGGTTAAAAGATGCTGTTCACATTGGATTATACAAAGAATACAAGCAATTTGAGAATAACGATCTCAATTTCCGTGGCCGCTTGGATTTGCCCCGGCATTTGCGGCAGAATTTTCCGCTGAATGACAAAATTGCTTACTCATACCGCGAAATCACTTTTGATAATCCACTCAATCATTTGCTGCGCAGCGCATTGGAGATGATTCGCAAAAAGTGGCCTTCATTGCTTTACAATGATCCGGATATCCGTGATCTGATAACAGCACTGACTTGTGCTACGCCAACTTGGAACCAAGGTGCTGTATGTGATATATTACGAATGCCGATCTGCAAAGAAACTTTGCGACATCCTTTTTTTGCCGAATATTATGAAGAAGCTCGTATTTTAGCAGTAATGATTCTGCAAGAAGAAGGGCTGAGCGTTTATGATGCTACGGAATCAGAAGTTTCCGGAGTTGTTTTTGACGGCGCTTGGCTTTGGGAGGAATATATATCAACGATTTTGTCTCCTTTGGGTTTTGTGCACTCAAATTATGATACTGGGAACGGAAAAATAAAGCTTTTTAGCGGTGATAAAGGAATAGTTGGTATGGATTATATATATCCGGACTTTTATTCTGAAATACGCAAAATGGTATTAGATACAAAATACAAAAATGATAAAGAAAGCCGGGAAGATATCTTTCAATTGCTATCTTATACATTTATCACCGGTGCTGAAAAATGTGGTTTGATATATCCGCCAATGGAAACTAATAAAAGTCACTATAGCGTAAAAATAATGCAGCAATTCAATCTGGCTGAAGAAGCTCGTGCTTATTGGCAATCTTTTGCTTTTGAATCATTGCCTAAAAATGGAACTGACATTGTAACATTTATGCACCAGCAAGAAGAAAGATTAAGAGGCTATATTTACCAAAACAAGCACATTAATTAATGGATAGAAGTGAAAAATTTGCGAATAAGATGATATGATGAAAAAGATTTATGCTATCAATGGCAGTCCCCGTAAGAACGGCAATACGGCGCAACTGCTGCAAAAGGCTCTTGACGGCGCAGCGAGTGTCGGGGCAGAAGTTAAACTTATTCAGCTGGCAGATTTGAATTTCAGCGGCTGCCGCAGTTGTTTCGCCTGTAAAAGGCTTCAAAATCCTGCTCCGGGATGTGCCCTTAAAGATGACCTTTCAGAAATTCTGGAAGAACTGCTGCAGGCTGATGGGATCATTATGGGATCTCCGATTTATTTTGGAGCTGAAACGGGTTTGTACCGCAACTTTCTTGAGCGGCTCTTTTTTCCGATGCTGCGTTACACCAATCCTCCAAGTTCACGGGCAGAGAAAAGAATCGATTTCGGCTTCATTTACACGATGAATGTTCCTGAAAACGTTATGGGCGAGTACGGTTATCAGGAGTATCTGGAATCGACAAACAAATTCCCGCATCTGATTTTCGGTAGTGAAAGTGTTTATACTCTTTACGCTTGCGATACCCATCAATTTGACGATTACAGCAAATATGAGTGTACTCTCTTTGATGCCGGACACAAGGCAGAAATTCGTAAAACTCAATTCCCCGCCGACCTCGCCAAAGCCTTTGAAATGGGAAAAACAATTGCTTTTTCACGCTTTGAGGTTTGAAAAAAGTACCCTCTATGGGTATATTATGCACTTTCGGAACAATATCGAGCTCAAATGCTGAAACCACAACCTCATAATAAAAGGACAAATCCTATGAAAAAAATTATTCCTGTTATCGCAATGTTGTTTTGCGCTGTCGCAAGTTTCGCCAAACCGACTCCTGACGCCGCACTTGAAATGCTGATGAAAGGCAACGAGCGCTTCGTCGCCGGGAAATCCATCCATCCCCGCAATACCCCTGACCGCCGCCAGCTTTCTGCGGTAAAAAATCAGGGTGACTATGCCTACGCAACGATTCTCGGCTGTTCTGACTCCCGGGTGCCGATAGAACTGATTTTCGATGCGGGGATTATGGATGTTTTTGTCATCCGGGTTCCGGGAAATGTTTTTCAGACCGATGAGATCGCCGGAGCTGAATATGGCGTCGGTCACGTTCATACCCCGGTGCTGATGGTGCTGGGCCACACCGACTGCGGAGCGGTCACCGCGACGGTCGGCATGACGGATAAACATGGACACGCTCACAAACTGGAACGCAATATACCCTCTTTGCTCAAACCGATAACCACGGCTGTGGCTGAGGCACGCAAAAATCGCCCGGCTCTCAAAGGAAAAGCTCTCATCGAATACGCATCCGAACTCAATGTCCTCCGGGAAATCCGGCAGCTTTTTCACGACAGTGCTGCCATCCGTGCCGCGGTCAAGTCCGGAAAGGTCAAAGTAACGGGAGCAATCTATGACATCGCCTCCGGAAAAGTAGTTCTGATGGAACAGAAAAAGATCGATCAGATCTTCAGCGAAGTGGAAAAAGACAATTCCCGTTCCACTAAAGAGTTTGCCGACTGATATAACACGGAATGTCTCCCGCCGGAATGATTTGTTTCCGGCAGGATTTTTTTCACTTACAGACACTAGCAAACGCATTGGAAGGTAGCCTGAAAATTTAGGCGAGTTTACAATAAGATATTATGAAAAAGATTTATGCTCTCAATGGCAGTCTCCGTAAGAATGGCAATACGGCGCAGCTGCTGCAAAAGGCTCTTGACGGCGCCGCTAGTGCCGGGGCTGAAATCCGTGAAACTCAATTTCCCGCCGATCTCGCCAGAGCCTTTGAAATGGGTAAAACGATTGCCAGTTAAGTATGGAAGCGTAACATGACCAAATACCTCGCCGTATTTCGAAATGAAACCATCCCCCAAGCCTACGGCATTTCCGGGCATGGATTGAATTTGATTAACAACTATGGCATACAAAAATAAGAGGAATGCATATGGCTGACAACACATTGAGCATAAGAAAATTTGTGGAAAAAAAATACAAATACAACATTCCTAATTATCAGCGTGGATACAAATGGACTGTGGCTGAAGTATGTAAGTTGCTGTCTGATGTCTATTTTTTTGATGGTAAGCAAAGTCAATATTGCTTGCAAAATATTACACTCCTTGAAAAAAAGGAAGGACTTTTTAATGTCATTGATGGTCAGCAGCGTTTGACTACCGCCCTCATTCTTTTAGCGTATTTGGAAAATATAACAATTACCGATAATTTGAAAACAAAAAATTTAGATATCCAATATGGTATTCGACAAAGTACTGATAAATTTATTGAGACAGAAATTATTACCAGAAATATATGGAATTGTGTTCCTGAATTAAAAGATGAAACATGGAATCAAATATGGCTTGCTCCTGCCACTGAAGAAGAATACAGGTATAAGCTTTTTGCAGTACAGTTAGAAAAATGGAAGGAAGCCGGTTTAGATCGAGACCATCAAGATATTTACCATATTTTTTCTGCAGCAATGGCAATAGAAGCGTGGTTTTCGAAGACTGGAGCTGATAAACAACATTTCAAGGATAAATTTGTTGATAAAGTGATTTTTATTACAAATGAAATTGCTTCAAATGCAGATGAGGCTAAAATTTTTTCCAAAATCAATGGTTTTCGCGTTCCTTTGGATGGAGCTGACTTGTTGCGAGGGATCTTTATTACAGAGGTTGCACGTGAACAATTGGCAGAAGACAATCCAATAGAAAAAGATGTTCATTTAAATGAATTGCGAGTCAAAATAGGGCTAGAGCTTGATGCCATTAATGCTTGGTGGAGCGATAGAAAACGCAAACAGTACTTCAAATTTTTCTCTTCAGTTGTTGATGCAGATAATGTTTTTAATTCCGACAAGTATCCCATTAACCAGTTGTATAAACTATATGTTGAAACTAAAGGAAAAAAAACAATTTTGCTTGATGACTTTGAAAAAGGCTGTTTGGACGAAAGCGGCAAAAGTAAAAATAAATTTGGAAATATGCTGTCAGACATACGAGAGTTGCATCGAACCATGCAAGATTGGTATGAAGACCGGGAAATTTATCATTATGTTGGTTTTATTCTCGCTCAACTGAAAGAATCTAAATTTTGCAAGGAGGCACCCACTCCATTTCTTGCATTGTGGAACCTTTGGAATAATGCTACTGATGTGCCATTGCGCACTGATTATATCAATAATTTGAAAAAAATCATTGCTGAAGGGATTTTTACTAATTCAAAAGAAGAATGTTGCAAGACTTTATGGATTAAAAGAATTTCTGGAGAGGAAGAGTTTGATTGGTACAATTCCAAGAAAGAAGTTATTATGTTCCTCATATTGCTTGATGTTTTGGCGTATGCTAATCCAGATCAAGATAACGATGAAGGGAATATGCATCTCGGAAAAAGAATGAATGCGGAATTTTTTGAAAATTACAATAACACAGAAGACAAAGAACATATTTTTCCGCAAACACCGATAGCTGACTATGATTTACGTGGCAAAGATAAGACATATCAAGATATTTCTGAACATCTCCAAAAATATTTGACCTTGATATGTGAAGTTTCTGGTAAATCATCAGAGTGCCTAAAAAAAGAATGGGCAAATTTCTGGAAAGAAAAAAATAAGTCATCAGACGAAATTTTTCCGCTTTATGATTTTAATGAAACATGGTATAATATTTTGCAGAAAGATGCATCACGGCGCGAAGAAATCCAAAAGCTGATAAATGAATTTATATTTAAAAAATGTGATATCAACTTGAATTCGCTCGGCAATATTGTCCTATTAAGGCGTGGAACCAATCGTAGCTACGGTAATGATTTTTATACTTTGAAACGCAAACAAGTGTTACTAGATTATCGTTCTCGACTTTCCATCCGCTTTCATACGCGTGCTGTTTTTGCAAAAGAGTTTTTAGGTGAAAATGATACCGATGAAGGATTTGATTGCTGGGGGGTTAAATCCATTAAGCAAAATGCCGCTGCGATTGTTAAAACTTTAAGCAGTTCATTTTCTTTTTATAACGATTGAGGATTATTATGAGTGACACGCAAAACGCTACAGTAAAAGAACTTTCGGTTGAGCAACTGCTTAAAAACAAAATTGTGATTCCAGAAATCCAGCGGGAGTATGTCTGGGGAAATTCTGATATCGGGAACAAGGTTCTTGAAAATTTTTTCGACGACATATTGGATGTTTTTAAAAAATATTCTGGTCAGCAGAAAGATGTTTTGATTGAATATAACAAAACACTTGAAATATACAAGCAAAACAATTTGCCAGTTCCAGAAAACTTGAAGGAAACTATAGAAAAAAAATCTGTCACAGAAGAAATAAAGAGCAATATCGGTTTTTTGTATACCTATGATCCTTACCCTGGTAAAAACAAAGAAATTGAAACGGCAATGTTAATTGATGGTCAGCAGCGTATGACCACTATTTTTTTGATGCTACTATATACCGCTTTCAAGGCTGGCAGAAAAAATGACTTTTATCAAAGAATACGGTTTGAAAATATCAATTATCCTGCTTTTGATTTTAAGGTCCGTCAGAAAACGAGAGATTATCTCAACATGCTGATTGATAAGATTTTTTCTTATTCTCCTGCGGAATTTAGATTTTCTTCTATAAAAGAGCGTAAATGGCATTTAGATGAATACAAAACTGATATCTCCATAAGCGCTATGGTCAATATGTTAGTTTCATGGGAATGCAAATGGGAACAGTACTCTTATGATCCCAGTATGTTTTACGATTTCTTATTGAAAAAGATTTATTTTTGGCATTTCCTTATTGACGACACAATACAGGGCGAAAAGCTCTACATTACCATGAATGGTCGTGGACGCAGCTTGACTCCAGCTGAAATTATAAAAGCTGAAGTGTTTAGGATGGCTGGAGATAAAAATGCCAAAAATGTCGGTAAAACATTTGAGGAAATCTATGATTTTTTCTGGCGGCATCGTCCTGCCGGAACATTTTCTGCAGATAATGGTGTTCAAAAATTTTTCAGATGGGTATACTTGCTTGAAAGGTATGAGAAATACATTGCCAATGTCAACAGGGGCGTTTTAGACGAAGATGTGGATGAGGAAAAAAATACTTTTATAAAAGATTTTAGAGCAGGTTTGCAAAATTTCGAGTTAAAAACAGATTATTTTTCCGATGAAGGCATCACATATGATCATATAAAAAACTATTTTTATGCATTAAAACAGTTAATATCTTTTTCAAAAAATGCTAGGCATTCAGTCTATGACAAAACATTGGCAGACTATATTTTTCAATCAGATGATAAGGATAAGGAAAAATCGCTATTTGCGTTAGATAACAGCAAATTTCAATTGCAGGCGTTTTTGCTTTTGCCGCTAATAAAATGGATTGCCAATCATGATTGGAATGAGGAAACAAGTCGTTATCAAAATGTTGATCAAGATGAATTGATTGGCATTTGTAAGTATTTAAGGAATATTTTATCTGTACGTAATGTTCAACAGAGTATCAATAAAGTTGTTTCTTCAGCAATCAGACTTACTGATGCTCTTAAAGGAGGTACTTCGCTTAGGAAGTATTTGGCCAACGGTATAGTTGTATCTAAAACAATTTGTACAGATGAAGAAATATATAAAGCACGGATTAGCGAAACAAATGGCGAAGTTGAGTATGTGGCTAGTTGGAATAAGTTGATTTGGAATTTGGAAGACTTTAAGTTTTCAAAAATTGAAAATCGCAGCCATGACAGTTATGCCATAGATAAAATTCTTTCAACATTTATTTCAGACTGGAAAAATGAAGGGTTTGTTATAGAGTTAGAACATATAAAATTGCTTGAAAAGTGTTTTAACGGACTTAGTACTTTCTGTGCTCAATTAGAGACATCGCCAGAAAAGGTATATCATTGGCTCCTTTTGGAAAATCATCTGGGATATACTGACGAACGGTCAATGATTTTGCCCTTGTCTCTGTGCCAGCTGTTTGAAATGCCAGAAATACTTCGGTCGGTTGTTGCCTTGAATGGACTAATTAAAGAAAACTTCGATATAGAAGAACGTGCTTTTATTAAAAAATACTGGCCTATTCGCCATAAGGTAAGAGATAAAATAGTGCAGTTGGCGATATATGTATCAATGTGCCGCATTTCTGGAGAATCAGCATTAAAAGAAGGATATAATAAATTTGGTTATTGGGATACTCCATATGATGATTTGAAAGATAAAAATATTAAAGTTTGGTGCAATGCAGAAGTACCATATGTGTTTCGTTCTCTTTCAAAAGGAACTGCTCGAATGCGACATGACAGCACAAAAGACTTATTAGCTTGTCATATGGTCAATGAAAGTATTGAGGAAAAAATGGCATCACTATACTTATAAGCTCCATTTGCGGTTGTAGTACAAAATAGAGTGTTGACTTTTGGGGTGGACTTTCTACTTTATTTATGATATATCTATAAAAGCAGTTGTTGTTATCACGAAATTAAGAACTGCCGATTTTGTATTGGCAGTTTTTCGATGGAAATAATCCGCCAGGATTTTCCCAGCCCGGGGCGCCCCAGATCATCAACGGCGGCAGAGATTCTGCCATTTCCGGCTTATCAAAAATAAGTTTGAGTTGATGACGGACGATTTTTTCCAGTTCGGCGGCAGTGATCCAGTTGTGCATATCAATAATAGTGTCGTCCATTTTTTTATCCTTATTCAATCACATTGATGTTTTTTTCTGGTTCGTTCTTTCCAGGAAATATGCTTCTTTTCGGCGGGAATCATTACCCATTGATCCTTGACGGTGAAGTTTTTCATAGCATAAAAGTTGCGTTTGCTTCGCACGAATCGGGAAAACTCCGGATCGACAGCCAACCGCATTTCTTTATCCAGACCGGACTTTTGAGTTTGTTGAACTTTGTGTTGATAAGCCATTTTGCCTCCTGTAAATTGTTTTATATAAAAAATACATCCTGCCGGTGGACATTTCCTGTCTGGCGTGTTATATTACATTGAATAAAATCAAAAATATGAGGTTTTTATGGCAAGTGATATAACCAAGATGACCCGGCTGGTGAAAATCGTTTCGCTGTTGCGGCAGAATGTTTACCCCAACCACAAAACTGTGGAAAAAGCGTTGCGTTCATTGGATGTCGCCGGAGTGTACAATGTTTCGCAGAAGACCATTCAGCGGGATGTGCAGTATTTACGGGATATGTATGCCGCTCCCATCGCCTTTGACAATGGCAAACGGGGGTATTATCTCACAGATCCTGAATGGAAATTTGAAGTACCTAATCTGGAAGCAGACGAAATGCGGGCAGTTACGCTCGGTGTGCGCCTTGCTGAAACCATTATGCCGGAACCGGTTTCAACTGAAATCCAAAGTGCCGCAGATATGCTGCTGTGTGAAAATCCGACCGGGCTTGATGTCAACGCGTCATTGATCGCATTGGTGGCAAAAGGGGCAAGGCTCCCGGTCAAACCGGAAATATTCAAAGAAGTTTTTACCGCATGGCAGACACAGCGAGGTTTGTCGGTAAGATATTGCAAGGGTATGACCGGAACTGTTACCAATTATGTTTTAGAGCCTCATGTTTTATCTTTTTACGAAGGCTTATGGTATATAAAAACGGTCATCGTTTCGGAAAACGGCGAAACTCTGCCGGAGCGTACCATCCGCACCCTTGCCTTGAACCGGTTTCAATTTGCGGCGATCTATCCGGGAAAATTTACCCTTGATATGCGTTTGGTGCAGGAGGTCAACGAAGGAGGTTTGTTCAATTTTTCCGTTATTGAAGAAGTCGTTTTGCGTTTCACCGATTATGCCATACCCTACGCCAGAGAAAATTACGAACCGGAACTCATCGAAGAACAGTCCGACGGCAGTTTACTGGTAACGATTTACGATGTACCTGACTTCAAAATAATCAATCTGGTCTTGAATGAAGGCGGCGCAGTACAAGTCATTAGTCCGGCTGAGTTGGCAGAGAAAGTTGTGGAGAAAGCAGAAAGGGTGATAAAAGCAAATACGCTGAATAAGCCCAATAAGCCGAATCGGAAGATAGTAAAGCAGGGAAGCTACGAGCATCTCTTGAGTTATAAAAAGTCGCAGATCATATATGATGCTACTGTGCTATTTTGCCGCAGATTTTTGCAAAAAGGCGATCGTACCATTGACCAGATGGTACAAGCCGCACGTTCCGGGAAACAGAATATTGTTGAGGGTGCAATGGCTTCCGGAGTCAGCTCTGAAACCGAACTTAAACTCACAGGTGTTGCCCGGGCAAGTTTGGAAGAATTACTGGAAGATTACAAAGACTACTTGCGGAGCAATAATTTGCTTTTGTGGAGCAAAGATGATAAAGCTGCAACAGCGATCCGCAACTTGGGACGGCAGAAAAACGAATCTTACGAAAGTTACCGGCAGTATTTTGAGGAGCGCTCTGCCGGTACATTTGCCAATATCATGATTTGTTTGATTTACCAGTGCAACTATTTGCTTGACCGGCAAATTGCCAGTTTGGAAGTCGCTTTTGTCAAAAACGGCGGCATCAGAGAAAGGATGCTGCAAGCAAGATTGCAGGAGAGAAACAAGGGGAAATAGGCCGGATAAGCCGGATAAGCCGGATAATTAATAAATTTGCCTATCCGGCTTATATGGCCTATTAGGCTTATGATAACAAATGGAGAAAAACGATGGCAATATACTATGTAGGTTGGGATGTCGGTGCGTAGCACTGTGATAAAAACACAAACAGCCGTGATGCTATTGCGGTATTGGATGAAAACGGAAAAGAGGTTAACATTAAGAGAAAGGTTGTTCGATACGAATTAAATGAAACCAGCATTTTTTCTTTCTTAAATAAGTATTTTGGAGATAGCAAATTTACTGAAGATGATATTTTTATCTTCGCAATAGATGCTGTTTTTTGTCTTCCGATAGGAGTACAAGAAATACCAATACATAGTGCTCCTGAAGATTATAAAAGCAATCCTTTTTTATTCAGACTTACAGAACAATTTGTAAAAGAGAAAACCGGGAATCAATGTCTCTCTATGATACAAGACAATATCGGCAGTCAGGCAACAAAAATTATGTTTTTCTTAAAACATTTTAGTTTTAAGCAAAAAGAAATTGGCGTTTGGGAAACGGATGATAACAAAGCAACAGCTATTGAAGTATATCCAAAATTAGCATCCAATTATGACCCCAATCAAAAATCTGATAAATATGATGCAGTAAAATGCTGTGAGATTGCAGAAAAATTCGCCAATGAACGTAACGCTTTTTTTGCGCCGGAAGACTGTTTGAAAATAATGGGGGATACGATCAAAAAGGAAGGCTGGATTTGGTTCCTCAAACAAACTGATTAACATAAATATCCTCATTTTTTTCCGTGTCCATCGGGCGTTTTTAGCCCCCGGTGGACACTTTTTGTCTACCGTAAAACTGTATTGTATATACCAGCCAACAAAAATGGAGGTTTTTATGCAATACAAATATTTTTGGTGCAATTATCAAACCGGCGTTATTGCCGAGGTCGCGGAGTGTGACAGTTATATCCGCACTCATACGGATGAATTGGGTGTTTTCGCTGAAGTACAAGCCGGATTTGAGCAATATTCCCGGTTTGAAAGTCTGCTTTTCTACTCATTTATTTACCGCAATGCTCCACTTGCCCGCATCAAATTGAAGCAAAATTAACTTATTGTCAAATTCTGTAATGAGGACGATTCTCAACTTCTTGCTTTGGTGGAACGCTTCGGAAAAGAACGCAACTTTGCTCCGGATTTCAGAATTTATATCACCAATTATTATATGCACCAGCGCCGGATCTGCCGCTGGCAGGATTTCCCGGGAGTGGCAAGATGAAAACGCTTCTTTACTACATTGCAGGTATTGTGTTTCTGTTCTTTCAAGGTATCTGTATGATCTTTGCCGGAGTTTACCGTTTGTGGGAATATTTCCGTTATCAGGTACAATGTTTGCGTTATCCGCCGCCACCGGGTGGAATGTGCGGCAATATGGTAAGGATGTATAAAAGTAAAGACCACAGGAGATGATTTATGCAAATTTATGTTCATGCACGCTCATTTTTTGAAGCCCGTCAAGGTACAAAGCGGGAGAGAAAACTTTTCCGGAACAACCGGATTATTTCCATCAACAGCGCCAGTTTTCCATCTGAAGTGCCGCCGTTTTCGGAGGAATTTCTGGATGCGGACAATCTGCTTATCCTTTATTTTGATGATGTGGATGAAGGTTTTCCCAATGCCATGACCCCGAAACAGGCACGCGAGATCGTGAATTTTGTCCGGCTCGAAGATAACCGTCCAATCATTGTGCATTGTACGGCAGGGATCTCCCGCAGTGGTGCGGTCGGCGAAGTGCTGAATTGGTATTTCAACCGCTTTGAGGCAGATGATTCAGACTACCGGAAGTTTGAAATCATGCACCCGGATATTGTCCCCAACGCTCATGTCCGCCGACTTTTGCTTGCCGAATTGCAGCGGAATCACGAAAAATTACGGGAAGAAGTAAAAGTTGCCCGCTTAAAGCATCTGAGAAAACAACAAAACCAGAAGGAGGTTTGAGTATGCTTACTTACACTGTTTCATCCAGCCAACTTGCCGAAAGGGATATTTACGAGATCAAGGAAGTTTCTTCGCTTGCGGAGTTTCTGAAACCGGAAAATTCGCTTTGCATCGTCAAGGCTCCTTTTGAAGGAACCAGACCGGAAATGATTCGCATTGATGGCAAAGACAAAAATGGCGAACCGATGCGGATCTATCTGGATAATTGCTCCCGTGATTTGGGATATTTGAAAAGCAAACTTGATAAGAGTTTGCGTTCAGCGTATCTTTTTATCTCGTGGAAACAAAAAGGTTGTCACACTTTCAAACTGGTAAAAGAGCGTCAAACGCTGGCTGAATTTCCGGATTTTCAGTCGGCATTAGATACTTATTTCCCCGATGGCTTCATCCCGGAAAATAGTTTCCGCCGCAATCGGACGGTTTTTGAATTGTGGTGCAGGTCGATCCGCAGGCGGAATCTGTTGGTTGATTTAGTAACCGTTCTTGACCGGAATATTGCAAAAATGAAAAAGGAGGCGTTATGATTTCAAGTGGATTTACAGCTATTGACAAGTGTATCGGCGGATTGAAAAAGGGTAAACTCTATTGCCTTGCCGGATTCAATTTCACTCAGGAATGGATTGTCGAGCATTTTGCCATCAATATGATCGCCAACAGCGGCAGTTACGGCTTGGTTCACGCCGGTAACCTTTCAGAGAGTGCCGCGAACTTTTTTGAATACAAGATGTTTTTTTCGGTCGGAGAAGGCGGCAATACCGGGAAATTCCCGCCTGTTGATGATAATGGATTCCGCTTTCTCCCGCTGCCGGCAGCAAAACGCGAAAAGATCGACCCGATTTGCGACAGATTTTTTTATTTTTATAAAAAATACCCTTGCGATATTGCTGTCTTTGATATCCGTCACATTGATCTGCCGAAAAGGAAATTCCTTAATGGCTCCGCTGCATCATCATTATGAGAAAAAAGGAATACCTGACAACCAAATCACCATCCGCTTCTGGATCGCTGCAATATTGTTTGCATTGATTGGTCTTGCTACGCTGAAAATCAGGTAAAATGTATGGAATCAGGCGAAGATATCTTCGTCTTTTTTGATAAAATCGTAATATTTCGAATTACTTAATGGCTTTTTTCAAAACTGCCGATTTTGCACTGGATGTTTTTCGATTTAAATAATCCGCAGGGATAAAAAATTACAAAAATTTTAATATCCGGCAATTGAGTTGACATAAAATGTCTACTTGAGGCGGCTATATTATAGCCAAACAAACACCGCAAGGAGGTTGACAGCTATGGTAATGCCAGCAGGAAATATCGCATTCAGTCCTGAATTTGAAAAAATCAAAACGGAACTGCAAGATGCAAGAAATCACTATATCGCTCTGGTGGAAGAATACAGCCAGCTGGTGAATGTGGCAGGCAAAAATCTGGAAACCGAATATATGCTTAAACTGGGGAAAAAAGAACATGAACTCTTTTCCTGCCACGTGGAAATCCTGCGCATCAAGCGGGAAATCGCAATTTTTCAAGCTGCCCGCAACCGTGGCGAAACCGTTTCAGCAGAGGACGTAAAACTCGTCATCGAACGCGAGTTTGCCGAATATAAAAAGCAATTGGAAGAGCAATGTAAAAAATTGCAGAGTGCCCGGGAACACTTTTCTGCGAAATCGTTGACCGATAAAGAAGTCAAAGTTTTCAAAAAACTCTATCACGACATCGTCCGTAAACTGCATCCGGATCTTAATCCCGATCTGCCTTCCGGTGCGGCGGAACTCTGGGAACGGGTTCAAATGGCATACAAGGCGAACTATTGGGATGAACTTTTTCTTTTGTCAGATATGGCAGACGAACTTCTGGAAGGCAAAATCGACTTTGTGGAAAGCATAAATTCCATGGAACAAATCAAAGAAGAGTTGTCAAAAATCACAAAGAAAATTTCTGATTTGGAAAAACAGATCTCCGACACCCGTCAACGCGTTCCTTATTCATATGAGGCGCTGCTGGCAAATCCTGCCGAAGTTATGCGAAAACGTGAAGCGTTGGATGAAGAGATCAAACTCTGCAAAGAGCATATCGCCGAACTTGAAAACATAAGAGGGCAATTCTGATTATGGCAGGAGGAATGATAAAACTTGAAAATTGGAGCAATCTCGCCAAACTAAACAATGGCGGCGGAGTTCCAATACCCTTTGTCCAGGAACTTTTTCTGCTGGAGTGCGAAATCGCCGGAACCGGATTTGTCGAAGATATTGAGAAAAAGGCCAAAGCATTGACCGAAGGCACAGTTGTTTCTCTGGTACGGGAAGCTGACAACAAGTATGATAAACTTGCCATTCGCGTTGACAATGCCGATGGCGGTAAGCTCGGTTATGTGCCCCGCAAGAAAAATGAAATTCTTTCCCGTTTGCTGGACGGCGGCAAAATGCTTTACGGGAAAGTTGCTGAAATCGAATTTTCTGAATTCAGCAGCTGGATAACGATAACCATAAAAATTTATATGAAAGATTTATAAGATAAATACATTGGTGTTGTCTCATTTTTTGTGAAATATTTTGACTGCGGCGGCGGGGATTTCGCGAAAAATATTGCATTTTTTAAGTAAAACCACTTGTATTTTTATATTTGTGTGATATATTAAGACACTGTCAACAGTTAATACTGTTCGCGTCTCCATCGTCTAGAGGCCTAGGACACCGGGTTTTCATCCCGGCAACACGGGTTCGAATCCCGTTGGAGATGCCATTTTTTTTGTCTTTTTTCCAAAGAACCGTGATCAATCCCTGCAAAAAGCAACGCCTGACTTCAGCAAATAAATTTGCCCGTCAGGCTTTTTCTTTTGATGGAACTTCAAGCAAACGTCGCTTGGAATGACGATGCGAGGCGGTTGCCGCCGATCCGGCTTCATTATATTACGCCGTGACAAGGCGCGCAAAGACAGGCTTGTCACGCCATAGCCTTGGGCGACGGCGGAACGGAGCGTACCGGAGGAAGTTGAGCAGTAAGTCGCACGGAACAAAAATGCCCCGCTTTTTTAGAGCGGGGCAGGGGGGCAGTACTTACATATCGTAATTGGCGCCTTCAAGCCAGGAACGGACGATCACACCGGGTTTGCGGTGAGACAATTCATATCCCAAGCTGAGCATATAGCGCTGGAAGAGTTCATAATCTTTTTCAACGCGGGTGCGGATGATGGCGTTGGCGGATTTGATAGCCGCAGTGCGGGCTTCGGTGATGAGCTTGACCAGTTTCAACGCATCAGCTTTACGTGCTTTTGCGGGCTGTTTGCGGTCGACCAGACGTCCGGCATAGTCGCCGATATGCTTTTCCCAGTTCCAGCAGAAGCACCACGGGGTGTTGTCGATGAAATCGCTCTTGCGGGGAACGGTTTTGCCCGGGTTGCCGCTGGCGAGGAAACGACGGTTCATTTCCAGATGATATTTTGCCATCAGTGGGCCGACTTTGTCGCCGTAGTAGTTGCGGCAGTACTGCTGAACGAGATCTTCGATCTTCTGGTCGGGGTTCCAGAGGAGCTGGAAGAAGACGAAGTGCATGATCGCAGTCGCGTTCCAGAAGGTTTCATAAGTCGGAGCATCCGGCTTGAGCCATGCGGGCATATGTTCGCTGCCGTCACGCAAGTTGGCGCCGTTGGGGCCGTCGGGGCGGGATTCCGGAGATGCACCGCTGATGCCGAGAGACTGATAGAATTTCAAATCCTGCTGGATGATCTCCAACGGGAAGAGCGGATAAAGACCGCTGGAACCGAAGTAGTCGCGGAAGTAGATGTTTTTGGTTTTTTTCGCCCAGTTGCTCAAGTGTTCTTTGAAGAGCGAGTTGCGCAGGCAGTTGTCATCGCCGACGGAGTGGACGCCGCACTTGTAAAGCGGGGCGAATTCCACGAGCAAATTGGGATGAACTTCGCAGTCGGGCGCCTGGATCATCCACCAATGGTAGGCGTAGACGTGCATTTTCAAGTCCGGATAGACTTTGTTGATCCGGGTGATGATCTCGTTGGCGGCTTTGATGTAGCGTGTGGAGTATGTGCGGTAACGTTTGGAACCGGGTTTGGGGTAGTCGTTGGGGGAGTCAAGCTTGACGGACCACTTGTCATCGCCGAAGCCGATACCGCCGCCGTCGGTGTCATTGTAACCGAAAGCCAGATACTGGATGCTGGGGTGGCGTTTTTTGTAAGCGAGCATACGTTTGACGATGATATCGGTGACTTCGGGGTGGCCGAGGGCGATCTGACCGCCGTGATAAAATTTCTTGTTGGGCTTGCCGTTTTTGTCCACGCCGAAGTATTCGGGGTGGTCTTTGGCGTAGATGGAGGCGGGCAACCAGTAGTGGAAGGTGTGGCCGCTGGCTTTCTGCATAAAACCGTACTGCATACGGGTTCCTGCAGTAGCTTCAAGACCGGCGGGACCGGCGGACGGCGCATTGATAAAGTTGCGGGCAAGGAAGGTGTTGAAGCGGGGGTTGTCATACTTCCAGACGCTGCTGGAAACGGACATTCCGCGGAGGCTGAAGACCGGCTTGTCGATGTAGGGCAGCTTTATCGGAGTAATTTTGAGCGTGCGCGGCGGATAGACCAGATCGGTGGCGGCGCGGGGGAATACGGTATCGAGATTTTTCTGGTAAATCTTGTAGACACCATTGAGAACGCCTTTGCCGGTGTAGGCGGTAAGGACAAATTTCTTGGCGCTGATCTGGCAGAGCAGGAAGCCGTCTTCGCCGAGCTGTTCGGGGGTGACATTGTACATTTTTACTGCGGTTTCAGCTTCAGCGCAGCTTTCATTTCCGGCAATGCCGAGGATAAGCTGGTAGAATCCGCTGCCGCTGTAACCGGCATCTTTGGTCACGGCTCGCATAATTTTGGAAAATTCCCGTCCGGCGTGGGTGAGCGCGGGATCAAAACCGTTGACTTTCACCCCCATACTGGGCTTGCCTTTGTTGACCAGACTGAAAGATACCGGCGTGAAAGCCGGCTTGGCGAATACCGCCACCGCTGCGAATGCAGCACAAATAAAAGTAAGTTTTTTCATAATATCATCTCCTTATCAATCAGTTTTTTGTGCAATGCTTTTCCGGGTGCCGTAGAAGGTTCGATAGTAGACAGTGACAGAGGTTCCTTTGGTAATGTTGCCCTGTATCAGCATATGTTTGTAGAGGGCTCTGGCGCATTCATTGGGACGGTTGGATTCCGCATGACCGTCAATAAAGACCATATTGTTGGCGTTGTTGTGCTTCATCCAGAAGTGACCGCGTCCGGTGGAGTCTTTTTTTATCGGGCGGAAGTGAGAGTGGTTGCGCATCGGACCGTCACTTGAGTTGCCGCCAGAGTCGCTGAACAGGAAGTTTCTGGGTTTCATCTTTCTGATATAGAACATCTTGGGAGTTGATTTCCAAATATCATCCGACCAAATTCCTGCATCGGTGGCAACGAGCAAACCATAGGCATCATACATATCGCCTGATTCATTCATTTGTCCAAGCATAGCCGGACAACGGACAACACCCTGACGGGCGGAGTCGGTGCTGGTATCTAAGCCGCCGATATATCGCGGTTTTTTATTCGCCAAATTGGAATACCAAGTCCAACTGCCGCTGGTACCGTGAGAGATGACCCAGATGCCGTCGTGGTCGTTTGAGTAGAGCAGGATAGCATTGTTGGATTCACGCAAATTGCTCATACATTTGGTGGAAATTCCGCGCTGCCGGGCGTTCTGAAGAGCCGGAAGCAGGATCGCGGCGAGGATGGCGATAATGGCGATGACGACCAGCAGTTCGATAAGGGTAAAACTTTGTGTTTTTATCTGCTGTCTGAAATTTGAATAACTCATAAAAGAAGTTCCTTATATAAAATTGTCCGTTTTTTTAATTTTAAACAACTGCTGTCCTCTACTTAATATACTCAAGTATATTGTATAAGGCAATATGAAAAATAAAAATCTTGTACGATATTTTATCAAAAGTGTACGGAATTTTATCATTCGGACATCTTTGCGCAGAAAACACCGCAGACTGGAGTATCCTTGGTCGGACGTGTCAGACAAGTCGGACGTGTCGGACGGGGTGGCTGGTATGCGGAGTACCACCCTACAACAATAAAATCAGCCGGACTGGTTCGCGAAAAAAACCGCCGTCAGGCGGAAAAAAAGAAAAACTACAACACACCTGTTGCGCTAACAAGCGCAACAGGCGTGATTTCCGAACCGCGTCGATCCAGTCGGCGGATGTATCGCGCGGCAGGGGGGACGACCGCCGTTCACATGACAGGGTCAAGCAGATACAATGTTGAGCCTTTGCGCAGATCCTTGACATTTTCGCGGTATTCTGCCATGTGGGCGGAATCAAGATGCGCTTTGAGGTGATCTTCGCTTTTCCAAGCTTCAACGATGGTGAGATAGGTTTGGTTCCGGTCTTTGTCGATACAGGGATTGTAGGTGATACAGCCGGCTTCTGCGCGGACGACGGGGACGAGATCACGCATGATTTCGAGCATTTTTTCCTGACAACCGGGATTGAGTTCCATACGGGCGACAACGTGGATCATAATAATAAGGCCTTTCAGTAAGATTTTTTCAATATATCAAGGAGAATGGTGCAGCTTTCTTCAAGTGGTACCGGCTGCGGAGCATTTTCCAGTTTCATTTTGTTTTCAGCTCCGCTGCGGGCGGTCTGCTCAAGAAGTTCCGGAGTGATGCCCTGCCAATGTGAAAGTTTTTGCGGCATGGAAATCGAGTTGAGAAACTCCTGATAACTTGCGATGACTTCCTGCGGAGTTGAGCCGGGGAAGATTTCAGAGAGTTCCATCGTGCGTTCAGCGACGCGGGGGTTGGCAAGATAGTATTTCCACGCTTCGGGGAGCAGGACGGCAACCGCTTCGCCGTGGGCGATGCGGCCATACCACGAGAAGCTGCACAAATGCGGCAAGCCGGTTGATTTGAAACGGATGGTCATTCCGCCCAGAGTGGAGGCTATCAGCATAGCTCGCCTGGCGGTGTCATCGTCCGGATTGGAAATCGCTTGCCCCAGATACTCTTTGACCAGAGCTATACCGGTTTTCGCCCAGGTGTTGGCATCGGGGTGATTGATGTCAGCTTTTACATTGAGAAAGCCTTCAATGAGGTGCGCCAGAGCATCACAGCCGGTGGCGCGGGTGAGAGCCGCCGGCATGGAACGCTGAAGCATCGGCGGACAGAAGGCGATCGCCGGAACGCTTTGTTCTTCAACGATCAATTTCTTTACGCCGAGGGCGTGGTCAACGATGTTGGAATAGGGGGTCGCTTCGGAACCTGTGCCGCTGGTCGTCGGGATGGCGACCATACGTTTCAAACGTTTGCCGATATTGGCGCTGCTCCAGCGGTTGACACCGAAGAGATCGTGCAGCTCCCATCCGGTCTGATAGGATAAATAGGCAGCTTTTGCGGCATCAAGGACGCTGCCGCCACCGATGGCGACCACATTTTCCGGGCGGCGTTCTTTGAGGAACTCCACCATTTTTTCCACCGTGGCGGTCGACGGTTCAGCTTCAACTCCGGTCCAGACGGTGTAACCGGAACAGCGGAAAAGTTCCGCATAGTGCGTTCCGGAAAAGACGACCGTGGACGGCATACTGTGTCCGAGGGTCACTGCCAGCAGCTGAAAGATCTCATCGGAGATGACGATGATCTCTTTCGGAGCTGACTGAAGCAGGGTTTCTGCGTATTCGAGCGTTACCATACTTTGATCATTCCCGAAGCAAAATACTGATGGATGTGCATCGGTGAATAGGGCGCCGACCACGGCAGACGGCCGTCGAGTTCTTCGATGGTGTCGATCTGTCCGTCCAGATATTCATTGATACGGACGATGAGTTCTTCCAAGCGGGCTGCCTGGGCGGCGTTTCGGCCCTGAATGGTCTCCAGACCGAACGCTTTGGAACGCGCCAGCCAGATTTCGCGGAAGAGTCCATCAAGTTGATAGAGCGCAGTCAATGCCGCCGGGATGGTGGTCGTGGCAAGTTCGTGCAATGCCAGACGATCGCCGCTGTCGTAGGCGGCTTCCAGCGCGCCGCGCAGTTCAAGTTTGCGCATAAGGAACTTGATTACGGCGACGGCGTAAGCGATATTTCCGGCTTCGCACTCTTCAAGGTGCGGCATAATATGGCAGAGGATCTCATCGTAGGTGTCGAGCAGCTGCAGATCGAATTCCGGGTTGGCACGTTTGGCATTGTCATAGGCGATGCCGAGCAGGGGATCATCCCAGAGAATGCCCTGAGAATAAAGTTCCAGCGGCTCCTTGCCGTCGGAAGCGATATTGATCTGATGAAGGTCACTGACCGCGATCTGGGCGGCGTAATCGGCAAAGCAGATCGCTTCAAATCGCTGGGCGGTCGCGTTTTCATCTCTTTCGCCCCAGCACATATCGCCGCAGCGGACGATACCGGCAAGCGATGAATCGTATTCGCAGTAAGCGCCGTCATCGCCCCACATAGTGAAGAAGAGTTCGGAGACATTTTCTTCGCGGCAGGCTTCAATGCAGGGAGTCGCGGTCAGCATCGTTTTGTTGTGATCGTACCACAAGCGCACCCATGTCCAGATGCCGGAACCCATAATCGGTTCTTTGCCGAGATCGCGGTGGCGCTGGATCATCTTTTTATAGGTTTCTTTGTCCTGATGGTAGTAGTCCCAATAGACCAGCTGGGTGTCTTTGTCGATTTCAGACGCGAGATTGGCGGGGAAGGAACTGGTGGTGTCGTAGTAGGTGCTGGTGTTGTTGGTCAGACGGAAGAACATATCCGACCACATCATCGGAGAAAGATCGTGTTTGGCACAGATTTCGGAAACCACCTTCAAGTGGCGGGTCATCAGGTCAAAACCGCTGGTGCAGCCGTTGAGGCGGTGGTAGCGGCCGAGACCGAGGCCGTGGGCTTCGTCCATGCCGATATGGATGCGGCGGCTTCGGAAAGCTTTGCTCCAGAATTCAATCATCTTGTCGACCAGCGCATTGACCCGGTCATCACCGACCAGCATGATGCGCGGAGTATCCTGAATATCGGCGTAAACAGGGTGGCGGAGCATCTGTTCCAGGTGAGCGAGGGTCTGGATGCAGCCGACCATTTCAATACCGAGAGCAGCGGCGTATTCATCGATCTCCTGAAGTTCTTCGAGAGAGTAGGGACCGCGGAACGCGCCGAAGAAGGGTTCATTTTCCAGTTCGTAGATATCTTCGCAGTAGAGCAGGACCTGATTGTAACCGGAGAGCGCCAGACGGCGGAGCCACTTTTTCAGGTGTTCAACGCGCATAACCATACCGCGGGAGACGTCGAGCATAATGCCGAGACTGCGGAAAGGAGTGGAAGCATTTTCTTCCAGTTTGGTCAATGCACTGCCGATGCCGCGGGCGGCGCCGGAGAGGGAGGAATATTCGATATTGACTTCGCCTTTGGAGCGGGTGACCCGGGAGACACAGCGGGCAGATTTGACCTCTTTGAACTTCAATTTGAGTCCGCGTCCGCCTTCGGAAATGGGATATTCCTCCGCCAGAGTATTGAGCATATCGGCGATTTTTGAAGGAACTTCACTTTGTTTCCAGGACAGTTTGATATTTTGTACAGAGTTCATAAATTTTCTCCTGTGGTTGAACAACTCTCCCGATAACATACAGCACTTTTTACTTATTGCAAGGTTGAATAGTGAAAAATAAGCAAAAATTCCGGGATGGTATAATGCCGGATCGGCGGGAAAATGCAATTTTTTCAAAAAAAATCGCATATACCTAATAGTTTTAATTTGCAAAATATTGCATTTGCCGTTATATTATGATTTTAACACTGCGCATTAATATATATTAAGGAGAGTTGATATGGACGATGGCGGGATAAGTGAAACAAATTTTCAGCGTTTGATCTGCGATTGTGCAGATGAACTGCGTGATTACTGGTTGAATCGTCAGTCTGCGCAGGCGGTGCGCGAGATAATGTCATTGTCGCTCAGTCAGCAGCGGATGATGCGCAAAGTCTGGCGTATGAATACAGAACATCCCGATGGCGTGATGCTTAAAGAGCTGGCGGAAAATCTGTCGCTTTCATGCAGTGCCGTTTCGGTGATGGTCGATGCAATGGTCAAAAGGGGGATATTTATCCGCGAGGCCGCGCAGGATGACCGGCGCAAAGTGATGATCCGGATCTCTGAAAACGGCCGCAAGATCGCTTGTGAATATGAGCATTTTTTTGATGATATATGCCGGGAATTCGCGGCAGAACAGAGCCGCGAAGAGTTCGAAAACTTTATACGGATTCTGGATAAATTAAATATCTTTTTATACAATAAACAAAAGGAGCTTGAGTTATGAAAAAATTCCAACTTATTTTTGCCGCTGCCGTGCTGGCGGCATTTGCACTTGCCGGAGCCAATGAGCGGCCGCCCGAACTTGTCAAAGTCGACCGGGTCAAACTGATCGATGCTTCGATCCGCAAACGCTACATCGGTACGTTGACCGCCAGTCTGGATATCAGTCTGGTTCCCCGCGTTTCCGGCATTATCGAAAAGAAGCTGTTTGAAAACGGTGATCTGGTCAAAAAAGGTCAGCTGCTTTTCCAGTTGGAAGATACCACCTACCGTGCGCAGGTCGCTTCCGCCAAAGCGAAAGTCGCCCAGTGCAAAGCCGAATTCACCTTTGCCAGCGCCAATTTGAAACGTGTCACCACCCTGCGCAAGCAGAACGCCGTTTCCGAAAGCGCCTACGATGAAGCTGTCCGTATGGAAGGCACCAGCAAGGCCGCTCTCGCCGCCGCGGAAGCTGCTTTGATCGACGCGGAAAACAATCTTTCCTACACCCGCATCGTTTCTCCCATCGACGGCCGCGTCGGTGATGCTGTGCTTTCTGACTTCAACTACGTCACTCCCTCCACCGGGCAGCTGGTCTCTGTGGTCGCTGTTGAACCTGTTTATCTGGACTTCTCCATCAGCTCCCGCGAGTTTTTCAAATACTTCGGCAATATCGAAAACATCCGCAAAAATGCCGAAGTCACCTTCGCTCTCGCTGACGGCACTGTCTACGAACAGAAAGCCTACCACATCCTGCTTCCGGAAAACCGCGTGGACAAAAACACCGACACCGTGAAGATCCGCGGCTACTTCCGCAACCCCGATCTGAAGCTCTTCCCCGACAGTCTGGTTTCCGCCTACATCTCCCGCAAGCTCGGCAAAGTCACCGCCGTTCCCACCGAAGCGGTTTTGAGCGACGGAAAGAATATCTACGTTCTGGTCCTGGATCAGAATAATGTCGTCAGCCGCCGCAGCGTAGTCCTCGGCGAACTCAATGACGGTATACAGCTTATCTCTTCAGGTGTCAAGGAAGGCGAAGTCATCGTCGTTGACGGAACTCACAAGGCGCGTCCGGGCGCTAAAGTCACCCCGGTCTTTGCCGCAACGGAGAAGAAGTAAATGTTTTCCAAGATATTTATTGAACGTCCCAAATTGGCAATGGTTATCGCCATTGTCACGGTTATTGCCGGTGTTTTGTGCGTGACGCGCGCGCCGATCGCTGAATATCCGGAGATCGCACCGCCGACCATTATGGTCTGGGCGAACTACACCGGTGCCGGTTCCGAAGAGGTCGCCAACACCGTGGCAACCGTTATCGAAGAGCAGATGAACGGTCTTGAAAATCTGCTCTACTTCTCCAGTTCCTGCAGTGACTCCGGTACTTATATGCTGGAAATCACCTTTGAACCCGGAACCGATACCGATATCGCATTGGTCAACGTGCAGAACGCCGTCAAACGCGCTGAACCGCTGCTGCCGCAGTCGGTCATCGACAACGGTGTCCGCCAGTTCAAGCGTTCCGGTGATATTCTGACTATGTACAACTTCACCACCGACGGCAGCAGGCTTTCGCTCACCGAGCTTTCCAACTTCATCCGTACCGCCGTCCGCGACCCGATGACCCGTATCAACGGTGTCAGCGAAGTCAGCATTATGGGTGAACGTAACTACAGTATGCGTATCTGGCTGGATACCGCTCATATGTCCGCCCTCGGCATCAAGACCTCCGATGTTCTGCAGGCTGTTCGCTCCCAGAACATTCAGGCCGCCGCCGGAACGGTCGGTGCGGAAGGCGCCAACGATGTCCTGCAGTTGAAGCTCAATGCCCTCGGCCGTCTGGACAGCGTTGAACAATTCTCCAACATCATCGTCCGTACTGCCGCCGATGGTACTCAAGTCAAACTGAGCGATATTTCCCGCATCGAACTCGGTGCCGAAAGCTACTCCAACGGCAGCCGCTTCAACGGCAATGATGCCATCGCTATGATGATCTACCGCAACAGCGATGCCAACGCTATCGATGTCGTCGACCGCTGCAATGCGCTGCTCAAAGAGATCAAAGCCACCCAGTTCCCCGAAGGTGTCGACTACAAAGTCGGTTATGACCCCACCCGTTATATCCGCGTGACTATGGCGGAGATCTTTGAAACTTTGATTATGACTCTTGCTCTGGTGGTCGTTATCACCTGGCTCTTTTTGCAGGATTGGCGCGCCACGCTGATCCCGGTGCTGGCTATTCCCGTGAGTTTGATCGGTACCTTCATCTTCCTCATCCCGCTTGGTTTCTCCATCAACCTTCTGACGATGTTCGGACTTATTCTGGTCATCGGTTCACTGGTGGACGACGCTATCGTGGTGACGGAAAACTGTATCCGTTTGATCGAAGAAGAGAACCTCTCTCCCAAAGAAGCCGCCAAAAAGACTATGCAGCAGATCACCGGTGCGATCATCGCGACAACTTTGGTGACGGTTGCCATCTACGTCCCGGTCGCCTTCTACGGCGGTATGGTCGGAACCATCTACATCCAGTTTTCGGTCACGATGTGCATTGCGCTGTGCTTGTCCACCATCAACGCTATGACCTTGAGTCCGGCGCTGTGCGGATTGATTCTGCGCAAGCCCAAAGAGAGCAAATTTTTCAAACCTTTCAACGTTGCATTGGATTGGACCCGTCGCAAATATATGGGCATTTCCGGCTTCCTCGTCCGTTATATGCTTATCGGCGTGCTGATTTTTGCAGCGGTCATCTACTTCAACGTTCACTACTTCAAGAGCATTCCCACATCATTCCTGCCGCCCGAAGATAAAGGCGCATTGATGGGTATGGTCGATCTGCCCCCCGGCGCAACCCTCAAACGTACCCTTGACGTGCTGAACAAGGCGGAAGATTCCATCAAGTCCATCCCCGGTGTGGAAAACGTCATCGCCATTTCCGGCTTCAGCTTCACCAGCGGTGCCGGTGAAAACGTCGGCTGTCTTATCGTCACTCTGGATGACTGGGATCAGCGCCAGACTCCGGAAACCCAGATCGGCGTCATTCAGCAGAAGATCCAGATGGCGGTCGGCGGTATCCCCGAAGCGCGTATCGTTTTCTTCCAGCCCCCGCCGATTATGGGTCTCGGTGTTACCGGTGGTGTGACCTTCGTGCTTCAGGCCGCCAACGGTCAGACCGCGCAGGAACTTTACGGTGCGATGAATTTGCTGCTTATGGAGCTGTATAAACTGCCGGAAACCAAGATCGCTTTCGGTAACTTTGAAGCCACCACTCCGCAGCTTTATCTGGATATCGACCGTGAAAAAGCTGAAGCGCTCGGCGTTCCGGTCAGCCGCATCTTTGAAACCTTGCAGGGCAAAGTCGCTTCGAGCTACATCAACGACTTCAACCTTATGGGCTACTCTTTCAAAGTCAAAATGCAGGCTGAAGCCGGTGACCGTTCCGCCATCAATGAGATCGAACAGCTTATGATCCCGTCCAACAACGGAAAAATGGTTCCGCTGGCAAGCTTCGCTTCCATCAAGCGCACCATCGGTCCCCGTCTGCTCACCCGCTTCAACCAGCTGATGTCCGCCAAGATCACCGTCGAAGGCAAACCCGGCGTCACCTCTCACGCTATGATGCGCAGTATTGAAAATATTGTCAATACCAAGCTCAAAGGTTATCAGATCAGCTGGACCGACCAGAGCTATCAGGAACGCGGCAACGAAGGCCGTCTGCTCCCGCTGCTGATTCTGGCGCTGGTCTTCGGTTACCTCTTCCTCGTCGGTCAGTATGAAAGCTGGACGATGCCGATCTCCGTCGTGCTCTCCTTCGCCTTTGCTATGCTCGGCGGCTTCCTCGGTATGAAGTGGTTCGGTCAGGACTTCAGTATCTATGC
Organism: Victivallaceae bacterium; assembly: GCA_045653515.1. Lineage (GTDB taxonomy): Bacteria > Verrucomicrobiota > Lentisphaeria > Victivallales > Victivallaceae > UBA1784. The sequence continues at coordinate 75,828 of JAZOMB010000039.1, forward strand.
CCAGCTGGGTATCATTATGCTGATCGGTCTTGCTTGCAAAAACGCCATTCTGATGGTCGAACTTTCCAAGCAGGAACGCGAAAACGGAGCATCTGTTTACGATGCGGCGCAGACCGGTTTCAGTAAACGTTACCGCTCCGTGCTTATGACCGCGTGGTCATTCATTATCGGTGTGTTCCCGATGGTCATCGCCACAGGAGCCGGTGCCGGAAGCCGCCGTGCGATCGGTATTTCCACCTTCTGGGGAATGCTGTTGTCCACCATCTTCGGTATCGCGCTTATCCCGCCGCTTTACGCATTCTTCCAGAAGATGCGTGAACGCATTATGGGATATGACAAAAAGAAAGAGTAATTACAGTGACTTACACACTGAAAAATCTCTTGATGATCTGTACTCTTGCCGCTTGCTTTTACTGCAACGCGGCAGGAGAAGCGCAGCTCAGCACCGTTGCCGCTTTGCAAAAGGAAAATTCTGAACTGCGCAGCGAAATCATCCGGCTTTCCGCTGAACTTGCCCTGATGAAGCAGTGGCTTGCCGGAATGGTTTCCGCCGAAGTCGAACTCGGCAAAACCGATGCCGGAAATATCCGGCTGGCAAAGCTTGAAGCCTTGCAGCAAAGCGGTATGGCTCTGGTGCTTAAAAGCGATGCCGTATCCAAACAGCTCCGTACTGAATTGAATAACGGAAAATTCTCCGAAGCTTTCCGCATAAAATACAGTATGCTTCTGGATGAACTCGATACCGCCGCCCGCAGTTTCGCCGGTAAAGCGGTATCTTCCCAAAACAATAAACAGGAGCTGCAGATCATTGCCGTTGACCGCAAACTGCAGCTGATCGTGCTTGCCGGCGGAAGTTCCATGGGAATTGTTCCGGGAATGATCCTTTTTCCGAAAAACTTCTCCGGCGCCGATCTCAAGCTGCGCGTGACCAGCGTCCGTCCCGGTACCTGTGCCGCCGATTTGCAATCCGGCTCCTGGGAACAGGTGATCCCCGGTATGCTTGTAACGCCGGTATTGAACCGGAAATAAACGCAGTGTTCCCGATTCTGCCATACGGCGGATTTTTTGTTTTACGGATAATCGTTGCATTGCAATTTTTGCTGTGCGGAACTATATTATACCATTGAACCAAAAATCATCAAGGATTGATAATGAAACCTGTCACAGTTGCTATCGTCGGCGCCGGTTCCCGTGGACACGGCTATGCAAATTATGCCCTTCATCACCCTGAAACGATCAAAGTTGTCGCGGTCGCCGACCCCGATGATTTCCGCCGCAACCGCGTGGCGCGCGAACACAATATCGCTCCGGAAAATGTTTTCAATACCTATCAGGAGATGCTTGAACGCCCCCGCCTTGCCGATGCTGTGATCATCGCTACTCAGGATCAGCTTCACGTTGAACCGACCGTCGCTTTCGCCGCAAAAAAATACCATATCCTGCTGGAAAAACCGATGGCGGTGACTGAAGAAGGATGCCGTCAGATCTGCGACGCTGTCAATGCCGCCGGAATCGTTTTCGGTGTCTGTTTTGTTCTGCGCTATTCTCCCTATTACCGGAAACTTCGCGAACTGCTCCAGTCCGGAGTTATCGGCGAATTGATCACCTTCCGCCACATTGAAAAGGTCGGCTACTGGCATCAGGCTCACAGCTTTGTCCGCGGCAACTGGCGCAACTCGGAGGAATCCTGCCCGATGCTGCTTGCCAAGAGCTGTCACGATCTTGATATCCTCAACTATCTTATCGGCAAAAAATGCGTTGATATCACCAGTTTCGGTTCTCTTAAATATTTCCGCAGAGAAAACCAGCCTGACGGAGCCGCCGACCGCTGTATGCAGTGCAAGTTCGCCGACGAATGTATCTATTCGGCAAAGACGTTTTATTTCAATCGGCTTCGTGCCGGACTCCTCCATTGGCCGCTCGATGTGATCACCAAAGATTTGACCGTGGAAGGTGTCACCAAAGCGCTTAATGAAGGACCTTACGGACGTTGCGTTTTTGCCTGCGACAATGATGTGGTCGACAATCAGGTTTTGAATTTTGTCTATGAAGGCGGAATCAGCGGAACGATGACTATGACTGCGTTCTCCGATGAAGTCGGCCGCGAAAGCGAGTTCCGCGGAACTCACGGAACTATCAGCGGCAACGGCGGTAAGATCAAGGTTGTCCGTTTCGGCGAGGCGCAGGAGCACGTTTACGATGTCAATGCCGCCAGCCAATCGCTTGCCGGCGGTCACGGCGGCGGCGATGCCGGATTGATGGATGACTTTGTGAAAGCGGTGGCAAACGAAGATCAGAGCTTGCTCGGTGCTACTCCTGATGAGATGCTTGCCGGTCACTTTATGGCTTTCGAAGCTGAAAAGTTCCGAAACAAAGAAGCATAAGTCTTTTCTGAAAATAACTGCGCCTGTCAGGTTTATCAAGAGCTGTCAGGCGCTTTTTTATCCGCCGTCAGGCGGCAAACTCAAAAAAACAACCACTCGCCTGTCGGGCTTACAGCCCGACGACAGGCGCAACAGCCAATGACGTGGTTTCCGAACAACGCCGTTTCCGGTCGGCGGGATGATCGTGCGATGATGATGCAGAAAAGTGCGGGGCGACGTGAACTCCCGTTCAGGGGCTTCCCCGCTCTTTTCAAGTCAGCGCTCAGGGGGGCCCGCCGCACTCCATTCGCGAATATCACTCCTTTTTCAACGCGCGGATACGGTCGCGCAAATCTGCCGCACGTTCAAATTCGAGAGAGTCCGCGGCGGCAAGCATATCGCGGGTGAGCTCTTCGATGAGAGCATTTTTTTCGGATTGGGGCAGGGCGGAAAGGTCGAAGGAGCTGCCGTCGTCGGAAACGATCTCACAGCCGAAATCGGGCATGGCAGTTTTGCCTTTTTTGCGGGGCGAGGAACCGATGATCTCCCCGATGGTCTGGCGTTTTTCTTTGACGATGGTCCGCGGGGTGATGTTGTGGAGACGGTTGTATTCTTCCTGAATGCGGCGGCGGCGGGCGGTTTGATCGATAAGCTCCTGCATCCCCGGACTGATGGAGTCACCGTAAAGAATGACGCGGCCTTCGCTGTTTCGCGCGGCGCGTCCGGCGGTCTGGATGAGTGCGCGGGCGGAGCGGAGAAAACCGACCTTATCGGCATCGAGAATGGCGACGAGAGCAACTTCGGGCAGGTCGATACCTTCGCGGAGCAAGTTGATGCCGATAAGGCAGTCAAAATCGCCGTCGCGGAGTTTGTTGAGGATGCGGACACGTTCAATGGCATCAAGTTCGCTGTGCAGATAGCTGGCGCGGATGCCGATCTCGGAGAGGTAGTCGGCGAGACGTTCAGCGTTCTTTTTGGTCAGCGTGGTAACGAGTGCACGTTCTCCGCGGCCGGAACATTCACGGATCTCGGCGATGACGTCGTCAAGTTCGTTTTCAAGCGGGCGGACTTCAACGAGCGGATCGAGCAGGCCGGTGGGGCGGACGATGAGTTCGACCGGCTTGCCGCCGTGTTCAAGTTCGTAGTCGCCGGGGGTGGCGGAAACGAAGATGGTCTGGTTGGTCAATCCGGTAAATTCATCAAACATCAGCGGACGGTTTTCCAGCGCGGAAGGCAGACGGAAACCGTGATCGATGAGAGTTGTTTTGCGCTGGCGGTCAGCTTTGTACATCGCCTGAAGCTGGGGCAAAGTAACGTGAGATTCATCGATGATGGTGAGAAAGTCGTCTTTGAAAAAGTCAAAGAGACAGTAGGGACGCATACCTGGCTGGCGGCGCGACAGGTGCATTGAATAGTTTTCGATGCCGCTGCAGTAGCCGAGTTCGCGCATCATTTCAAGATCATAGTTGACCCGCTGATTGAGGCGTTGAGCTTCAACGAGAAGATTTTTGCTTTCAAAAAAGGCGCAGCGCTCCTCCATTTCCTGCAAGATGGCGTGAGAAGCACTTTCTATGCGGTCTTGCGGCATAACGAAGTGTTTGCAGGGAAAGAGGGTGCCCCGGGGCAGGACGGATTTGAGTTTGCCGGTAAGGGCATCGCGCCGTTCCATACGCTCGATGCCGTCGCCGAAAAAGCTGATGCGGACGAAGTCATCACGTTGAGGTTCAAAAACATCTACCACATCGCCGCGCACGCGGAATTCTCCCTTGCCGGGGGCGGTATCGTTGCGGTTGTACTGGATGGCGACCAGACGGCGGAGAAGTTCGTCACGGTTTAACGTGTCGCCGGAATCGAGACGGACACACATTTCGGTATACTCTTCCGGGGCGCCGAGACTGTAAATACAGGAGACGCTGGCGACGATGATGACATCGCGGCGTTCGGTCAAACTGGCGGTGGCGGAGAGACGGAGCTTTTCGATGTCTTCGTTGATCGAAGCATCTTTGGCGATGTAGGTGTCGGTCTGCGGGATATAGGATTCGGGCAGATAGTAGTCGTAGTAACTGATGAAATATTCAACAGCATTTTCGGGGAAAAAGGTTTTGAATTCGCTGTAAAGCTGGGCGGCAAGCGTTTTATTGTGGCTCAAAACCAGAACGGGACGGTCTTCCTGCGCGATGGCACAGGCGAGAGTGAAGGTTTTGCCGGAGCCGGTGACACCCTGCAAAGTCTGGTACTTCTGCCCGGAACGGAGATTGTTCTGAAGCTGCGCTATCGCCCCCGGCTGATCGCCGGAAGGCTGATAGGGCGCGTGAAGTTTGAATATTCCCATCGTTGAGTTGGGTGAAGATCAGAAACGGAAATCGCGGGAGCCGTTGCGGATGGCATCGAGATTTTCCATAGCGATCTTGCGGACTTTATCGTTGGGAACACGTTTGAGTTCATCGGCGATGATCTTCATACCGATCTCGCGGGTGGCGGGAGAAGCGTAGTCCTCCAGATATTCCATCAGAGTCATAAGCGCATTGGGCTGACAGCAGTTGGCGATCTGACCGGATTTGACCAGCGACATAAAGCGGTCACCGGTGCGGCCTTCGCGGTAGCAGGCGGTGCAGAAGCTGGGGACGTGGTTCTGTTCAAGGAGCCAGCGGACAACTTCATCAAGGGTGCGGGTGTCGCTGACATCAAACTGGGCAGTTTCGTCGTGGCGTTCAGGGGTGGTGTAGCCGCCGACGCTGGTGCGGGAACCGCCGGAGATCTGGGAAACGCCGACCTTGAGCACTTTGGCGCGGGCGGCGGCGCTTTCACGGGTGGAGACGATGATACCGGTGTAGGGGACGGCGATGCGGAGAACAGCGACGATCTTTTCAAACATCTCGTCGGAGATGGCATCTTTGAAGTCTTCGGTATCAATATCATCAGCAGGACGGATTCGCGGAACGCTGATAGTGTGCGGGCCGACACCTTTGGCGGCTTCGAGGTGTTCGGCGTGCATCAGCTGACCGACAAAGTCGTAGCGGCAGGTGGTCAAACCGTACAGAACACCGCAGCCGACATCGTCGATGCCGCCGTCCATAGCGCGGTCCATAGCTTCGGTGTGATAGGCGTAGTCATGTTTGGGGCCGGTGGGGTGGAGGTATTCGTAGTTCTTTTTGTGGTAGGTTTCCTGAAAAAGAATGTAGGTACCGATACCGGCATCTTTGAGTTTGCGGTAATTTTCGACGGTGGTGGCGGCGGTATTGACATTGACGCGGCGGATGGCGCCGTTTTTGTGCTTGATGGAGTAGATGGTGTCGATGCTTTCAAGGACATATTCGATCGGGTTGATGGTCGGGTGTTCGCCTGTTTCGAGGGCGAGGCGCTTGTGACCCATATCCTGAAGAGCGATGACTTCATCGCGGATCTCGGCTTGAGAAAGCTTTTTGCGGGCGATGGTTTTATTCTGGCCGTGGTAGGGGCAGTAGATGCAGCCGTTGATGCAGTAGTTGGAAAGATAGAGCGGAGCGAACATCACGATGCGGTTGCCGTAGAAGCGTTCTTTGATTTTTCCAGCCAGCTCAAGGATACGGGCATTGAGTTCGGGGATGGTGCAGTCAAGGAGAACGAGGGCTTCGCGGTGGTTCAAACCTTTGCATTCTTCAGCTTTGGCGAGAATGTCTTCGATCAAAGCTTTATTTCCGGCATTTTCTGCGGCATATTGAAGTGTCGCGTTTATTTCCGCATCGTCGATAAAATCTGCGGCGTGCGGCGACATTACATCATACATATTCAAAAGACCTTTCCATAATTTCGACCGCCGTTACCGGGTGAAAAAAAAGGAAGATTTTTCCCGGAACGGTATACGTTAGTAATATACATCCGGGCAAGGGGTTTTTCAAGTTAAACCAGTAAAATAAGTGGAGTTTTGACAAACAAAAAAATACCGCCGTCAGGCGGAAAAATCCGCGACAGCGGTATGGTTCGCCTGTTG
>JAZOMB010000040.1:0-14538 GCA_045653515.1 Victivallaceae bacterium
TATTTCTATCTCATCTTCGCGTTTTTTCAAGCGCAGCGACAAACTGGAGCTGCCAAATACTCCGCTTTTTTTGAAAGAGAAAGGGGGCGCGGGGGAAAGGGGAAACTTTTTTTCCCGTGAAAAAAAGTTTCCTTTGTCCCCCGCACACACACCTTTCACTTTAATAGAACTGCTGGTGGTCATTGCCATCATCGCCATATTGGCGGCGATATTGCTTCCGGCATTGACCCGGGCACGGTCAAGTTCCACCAGAGCAAGCTGTACATCCAACTTGAAACAGATCTCAGTCGGAGCGAATATGTACGGCAATGATTTTGAAGATTATCTGGTCTTCGCCAGCGGCGGTACTGCCGCGACACGGGTATATGAATCAAAAGTCTGGTATCAGCAGCTGGATGTTTACTGCGATCCGCCGGTATTCACCTGTCCCGGCGGGCCCGTTCACGAGCGCGGTTATGATGTCGGTACGAAGTTCAAAGACGGAACTTATTTCAAAGCGCAGTATGCCATTCAGCGGCTTACCGGCCGCGGCGGCCTGGCGGACGATGTTTTCCGCAAAACCACCAATATCAAAAGTCCTTCCAAAGTTCCGATGTTTATGGACGGAAACTATAACCGCTGCATAAGTTATCAGGGCTTCAACAATTACGCGTCCAAAGGACTCAGCGTTGATATTAACAGTTACATCGTTACCGAAGCCAACAAAAACACCAACCCCAATATCAGTATGTTCGGTTTGTGGCATCTCAAGTCCGGCAACTGCGCCAATGTCGACGGCAGTGTGATCAATGTTACGCACAGCAGAGTACTCTCTGAATTTGCCACCTATGCCAATGTACTCAAATGGATGAAAGGAGAAATGTGATGAAATCCAGAATTTTTGCTGTTTTGTGCGCCGTTATGGCGGTGCTGTCCCTACAGGGCACGCAGGTCATCAAGTGCGGCGAAACTGAAATAACGCTGGTCAGCCGCCACTTCTGGAATATGAATTCACTTGATTTTGCCGGGATCAATCTCTGCCGCAAACTCAGTTACTTCGGCAATGTCGCCCGCTTTGAGTGCGGCTGGGTCGGCACCGGACACAAGGAAAACAAAATCGGCGAAAAAGAGCTCAAAGTCCAGTTTTTTGCTGACGGCAAAGAGTTCAAACCCAGCCGGAAAAAGGTTGAAGCAAAGAAGTTTGAAATGAAAAAGTCTTCCGTTCTGCTCGATCTGCAGATCGACTATGATCTCACTCTGGAAGATGGCAAATTGATCGAACGCGCCAAAGTCACCGTGCTGCGCGATACCGATTTGAAACTCCTTTATCTCTTTATGCACCCCTGGTGTCCGCTCTTTGAGGATGCCGTCTGCACCAGGGCGGACGGAACTGAAGAAAAAATGAGTGTCAGCGCGATCCCCCGCAATAAGACTGTCACCAGAACCAATTTGGCAAGTGTTTGTTACATCGCTCCTAAAGAGAAGCTTAAAGCCACCTCCATTGTCAAAGCGCTCAAGCCGGTTCCCCGCGGCAAAGAACTCTTCCTGATCTGGAATCGCGGCGTTGACCGCAAGCTGTACTTTTATCCGGTACACCGCCAGAAGTTCTCCGCAGGAGAAAACTTTGAATATGAATTGACTACTGTTATTGAAAGAATCTGATTATGAACGCTTCGCCCACGCTTGCCCTTGCCCGCAGTGAGTTTGAACGGCTCTGCAATGGCAAAGCCGAATTTTTGCTTGATGAGAAACTGTCCTCGTTTGAAATCTCCCGCCGTAACGGGGCGTGGGTGTTCAGCGCACCGGGTGAAGTGGAGCTGCTGTACGCGGTCTATGATTGCGCGGAACGCTTCTGCGGTTACGACTTTTTTGAACCGGGCACAGAAGATTTTGACCCTGCTTGCGTGGTGACAGATTTGCCGGATGGAGTGCTGGTTTCTGCCAAAAAACCGATCGTGCGGCATTGCGGATTTATTCAGGAGTTCCCCTTTGATGAAGAGGAAACGCCAAAGCTGTTTGACTTTATGGCGAAAAACAAGCTGAACTATCTCCTAGTCTGGATGAAGTATTACGATGAATTGTCCGCTGAATTGAAGCAGTATGCCGCTGTGCGCGGCATTACCATCGAAAGCGGCCACCACAATTTTGAGTACCTTATCCCGCAGGAGAAATATGGCAAAGATCACCCGGAATATTTCGCCGTTCGCGCTAAAGATTCCGATATCAAGGCTCTGCCCGGCGTGACCCACGCCAGCCGTCAGCTCTGCACCACAGAACCTGGATTGCGCCGCGAAGTTGCCAGACAGCTGCTCGATTACTGCCGGAAAAACCCGGAACTCACCCGTGTCGGTCTGAACCCCAATGACGGCTTCGGCTGGTGCGAGTGTCCGCGCTGTTCAAAATATTATCTGCCGGATGACAACCGCAAGTTCCGTTCATCGACCAAGCCGGGGTACTTTTATGCGGAAAAGGCTTACGATGAATTTATCGGAACTGTCGCTGATGAAATACACCGCGAAAAGCCGGAACTGGCATTGAACTTTTTTGCCTATGTGAATTATGCAACTCCTGCCGGAGATTTCAAACTCACCCCGGGCATCGCCGTACAGCACGCCAACTACTGGCGATGTGTCAAGCATGATATCTATGATCCGGACTGCCCGACCAACCGCGGTTTCTGGAACGATATCAAAGCGTGGGCAAAGGCGAAAGCCGGCGGTGAATTTATGCTCTACGAATATTATATGGGGATAAATTTCTATATGTCGCTGCCGCTTTTATTCTGGAGGCGGATGTTCGATGAGTTTGACTGCTATAGAAAGCTCGGTGCCGATGGTGTATTGACCCAGTTCCAGATGGGCCATTGGAGCATTTACGGCAGCAACTACCGCTTTATGGCGGCAGCCGCCCGCGGGGGCGATTTTGAAACTGCGCTGGATCGTTTTTATGAACGGCGCTTCGGCAAATGTGCCAGTGAAGCAAAAGAGTTTTTCAAGGCGGTCGATGAGGTGATGAACTCTTTTGAAGAGTGCCATATTCCGACCCCCGCCTCGCTTTTCAGTCGGATCAAATTGGAACAGCTTGAAGTATTGATGCCGCCTGCCCGCCGCTTGGCGCGCAGACTTCCCGATATCCGACCGGCCGCTGACCTGGAGATTTGGGTGAGCTATCTTATCCGCTTTAAAAAATTGTACGATAAAGAGATCGCCCGCACCATCCTCCCTGACGAAATGAAAAAGTTCCTCAAGTGGATAAAACAGCAGAAAACGCGCCGGGTGCTGGCAACAAAACAGGTACTGCGCTATCTTGGAATGTGGCTGGAAGATGTTGAAAACGATCGGCCGTGCCGCTTCTTTGATGTCGATTGGCCCGCCGAGTTCCGCCGCCGCCGCGAGATCATAAATCGCGCCAAGTGAGCTGTAAAATCTTATCGGCAGCAGGATTTTCGGTATTCCAGCGGCGTGAAGTTTGTGTGCTTACGGAATATCCGGCTGAAATATCCGGAATCCTGAAATCCGCACAACCGGGCGATGTCGCATATTTTCAAATCATCCGGACTTGATAACATTTTTTTTGCCGCATCCAAACGCAGATCCAGCAGATAATCACTCATAGTCATGCCGAAGTTGCGGTGGAATATCTGCGACGCATAGGAGCGGTTGACTCCCAGTTCATCGCAGATGACGGAGCAGTTTATGAATTTGAAAAAGTTGCATTCCAGATGATACTTTATTTTCCGCGCCAGTTTTGAGGTGTCATCCATAACGCTTTCAAACGAGAGCTGCAGTTCATGGTAAAGCTGAAACAGCAGAGCTTGCACCAACGGACGGCAGACAGCATCCCGGTCATTGCCGACGTCATGGATGATGATATCCAAAGCCTGAACCATTTGGAGCAACGCTCCGGATGCCGGTTTTTCGGTATAACAGCAGATATTTTCCACGATCCCGCCGTTTTTGAATGCAACATAATGCAAGCGGATGTGGTGAGTGTGAAACACTACGGAAAAGCCGCCGTAGCTTGCCGCCGGATTTTCGGTAGCGGTCACGGCATTGTAACTGCCACAGAGGATATCTTTGTCGTTGACATTTCTGGTGCTTACAATGCCGTCAAATGCGCCGCGCATCGTTACGGTTTCACCGGGCGGTATTTCAAAACAGCACAACCGCAAAGTATAAAGCAGTTCGGCATCGCGTTCTTCTCCGGGATATGTAAACGCATAGTGGATATTTCCATTCAGCGGGGCGAATATAAACGCCTTGGTAAAACGATCCAACAGGAGCTTTTTATCTGCGGTTTCGCCCAGCCAGCGGGTCAGATTTTTATACTTTTTCTTTGGCATAACAGAACACTTTTTAAGGATGGCTCTTTTTCATATATCTAATTTAGCCCGTTTGAAATAAGTTTGCAATAGTGTATTTTGAAAATTTGTTACTTTTGTTCAGTATAACCTCTTTGAGATTTTGGATTTTTGTTACTTGGACAGGATTTTTGTTTGATTGAAAAATTTTCTATTTGAAAAGTTGCCCCGGCGGGGATAATTTTTATGTGTAACCAAATCAGACAGTGATATTGACCGTTTTTTTGAATTTATTTATAAAAGGGGAGTTTTACAGATGTTGCGTTACCGATCGACCGGAGAGCTTCATAAAGATTTTCACCGCCTGACTTGCAATACCTTGCATTATCTGCGGGATAATTTCGGCGATGAGGCAATAAGAGAAGTTCTGACGGATACGGCGCAGGGCGTCTATCGGACGATGTATGAAAAACTTCGCGCCGGGGATGCTTCGGAATTGATCGAATTCTGGAGTTACTATCTTCAGCGCGAGCAGGGAGAATATTCCATTGAACAGCTTGATGATGAGATCCGCCTGACTGTCCACGACTGCCCGATGCTGCGCCATCTGGTCAAAACAGGCGGCATTCCGGATGAGATCGTCTGCAATGCGACTGCGATCTTCAATGAAGCTCTGTGTGAAAAAAGTCCATTTGTAAGCCGCGTTGAAAAGACCGGTGAGTTCTCATGTGTGCAGATTTTTAAAAAGAGGTGATGAGTATGATTCCGAGCGATCATTTTGTAAAGTTTTACAATGAGGTTTTCAAATTCCTTGACCGCCGCGGCAACGGGGAACTTGAAAAATATTATCAGCTGGTCTCGTGCAATCAGGAGTTTCACTGTCTTGAACTTTTCCGCGAAAAAGGTCTTGCCGGGATGTATGAGTACTGGGAACATATCCGCATCGAAGAGAACTGCGATATGGTAAACTTTCTGGAAGCGGATCATTATCACTGTAAAATGTCGGTCTGTCCGAGTTTGAGCAAAATAATGGACAATGACGGCGGCGCCTGTACGAAATATTGCGATCACTGCCCGGGGTGGATATTGCCGTTGATGACCAAAGCCGGATTTTTTGCGGTCTACAATATAATTGACCGTCAGAAGCCTGAGTGCGAATTTTTTGTCTGGCAGGATCGGGCAAAAGCTGAAGCAAAGCTCAATGAGCTGCGTTCGCTTTATTCTGAAGATGTGTTGCGTTATAACTTTTGAAAAAATTTAAAATAAGGAAAATCATTATGGGTAAAATCGTCATCAGTGCCACCGTGACTCCGCTGCTTGAAAACGGAGCTCTGGACAAAGAGGGTTTGAAAAAGATCTTTGAACGCAATATCGCTCACGGTATAGACGGTATCTTCATCCTCGGCAGTATGGGCGAATGGGGCAGCTTCAGTGATGACTTCAAAGAGGAACTGGTCGCTGAAAGCTGCCGGATAACCGCCGGACGAACCAAATTGCTGGTCGGTATCAATGCCACCAGTCTGCCGCTGGCCCTTGCCAATATGGAACGCTGCAAAAAGTATGATTTTGACAGTTTTGTGTTTATGCTTCCGGCGAAAACTTCTGCGCTCAATCCGGTGAAATCCATTTTGACCGTGCTGGATGCCGCGGATCGTCCAGTCTACTACTATCATTGCCCGCCGAATAACGGCATCGATCTTACTCTTGCGCAGTTCGCTGAAATTATGGCTCATCCCAACTTGGCAGGCATCAAAAATTCCTCCAGCAATATGTGGTTGAGACGGGAACTGCTGCTTATGCGCAAAGAACGCGGATTCAAAACTCTGCTTCTCGAAGGTCAGGAATGGGCGGTCGATGAAGCATTGATCGTCGGCAATGACGGTATGGTTTGCGGTATGGGCGCTCTGGCTTCCAAGCTGATGGTTGATCTTGCCAGGGCGGTCGATGGCGGAAATTTTGCCGAAGCGGTGCGTTTGCAGAATGTATTTATCGAAGTTTTCCACGGCGTGTACGGCATTGATCTTGCCAATGTCTGGAACGGTCAGAAATATGCGCTTATGAAGCTCGGTCTGTGTGCATCGCCCTTTACCATTGCCCAGGAGATGAGTTCGCTGACCGATGAGGCGAAAAAGCGTATCGATGCGGCTTTGGAACGTTTCAAAGAGGTGTTTGACTGACCATGAACGTTATGGAGATGTTTTCCCTGAAAGGGAAGGTCGCTCTGGTGACCGGTGCCGGAGACCGCATCGGTTACGGTGCGCAATGTGCCGAAGCGCTTTATGAAGCGGGCGCAGAAGTTTATATCGCCAGCAGAAATCTGGAAAAACTCAACGCCTTTGCCGCTGATTATCCCGGGATGAAAGTGCTTCAGTTCGATCTGGAAGATGATTCACAGGTAAAAGAACTTATTCCGCAAATAATTGCTCGATCAGGACAACTGGATATCCTGGTCAACAATGCAGTCGCCCGCACCGCGCTTGCCAAATGGGATCTGCCGATGTCGGAGTTTGACCGCAGTTTGCGGGCTAATGCTTCGGCGCTCTTCCTTCTGACCCGCCTTGCCGCTGAAACGATGAAAGATAACGGCGGTTCGATCATCAATATCGGCTCCTATATGGGCGTGTGCGGCTTGGATAATGCCAACTACGCCGGAACCGGCAGGCAGACTGACGGCATTGAGTGGCCGAGCCCGGCATACCATTATGAAAAGGGCGGTATGCTCAACTTCACCCGCTGGGCGGCAAGCGTTCTGGGGAAATATAATATCCGTGTCAACTGTGTCACCCTTATCGGTCTGGAACCGCCGGACGGAAACCGTACCGTGTTTCATCAGCAGCACGCCGCGCGGACGCTGCTCGATCGCTGCTGCGGCAATGAAGATTTAAAGGGTGGCATCGTTTATCTGGCAAGCAGAGCATCAAACTTTGTCACAGGAAGTAATCTTGTCATTGACGGCGGCTACACCGCGATTTGAAATATCAGGAGATGATCATGGCTGAATATTCATTGCTGATGTTGGGGACGGTTCAATTCGGTATGGACTACGGGGTTGCCAACACCCATGGAAAACCGGATTTTGAAACGGTGAAAAATATTTTGAAAGAGGCCTTTGAGGGCGGTGTGAATGCGCTCGATACTGCCCCGGAATACGGCAGCAGTGAAGAGGTCATCGGCAAAGCTTTGAAAGAGCTCGGTTTGTCGGATGAATTCAAAATCGTCACCAAGATCCCGGGGGTCCCGAAAGATCAGGATCCGGAAAAGTTTATTGAAAATTCTCTGAAAAATTCGCTTTCCCGCTTGCAGACCGAAACGCTTGCGGCGGCATTGATCCACGTTGAAGATGACAGTATCTATCTGGACATCCTCAATGGTATGAAAAAGAAAGGACTCATTCGTTCCGCAGGTATTTCGCTCAATACTCTTGCCCGCAAGGACGATGGTGAAAACGCCGACTGTCTGCAAGTGCCGTGCAGTTTATTGGATCACCGTTTCGACCACTGCTTTGATCACGGGGAACGGCATTGCTTCATCCGCGGGGCGTATTTGCAGGGTATGCTGCTGATGCCCGAAGAGAAAGTTTTTGTCAAAGAGGTGCTGCCGATGCGGAAAAAATTGGAAGCGCTCGGTATACCGATGGCAGAACTTGCCTTGCGTTATCTCTTTGCCAAGCCCGGGAAAAGAAGTGTGCTGACCGGAGTGGAAACTCTTGCCCAGCTTCGGGAAAATGTGCGGATATCCAAATTGCCGCCATTGTCGGCAGATGAGTTGGCAGAGGTGGAAAAAATCGTCTTTCCGCCGCTGGAAGAGATCTGCGTTTCGCCGTGGATGTGGCGCCGCTACAAGGAACTGCACAATATCAGCGGATGACAAACGCGCTGTTCTGAAAAAGCGAAGTATACTGTATTAAGAGTTGAGGATACGATGGAACTGCGTTACAAAAATATTCTGCTGCGGGATTTCCGTACGGTCAAAGACGGTGTGGTGATAAATTTCAATATCGGTACCGCCGCGCATTGCCCCGGAACTTTGGCGGTGCTGAAAAAATATTTGCCGCCCGAAGTGAAAATCACCGTCTGGGCGGATGCGCCGTTGGCTCCCGATCTGGCGGAGATGATGCGCCGCCGCTTTCCTGAAGTTCCGATCGTCTGGGGGGATTTGGAAAACAACCCCTCTCAGGCATTGCTGAACGCGGTCGATGAAGCCGATCTGTTTCTGATCTCTTCCGGAAGCACTATCGCCGGTTCTGTGCGGGTGACGATGGAACAGTTCCAAAACCGTACCGGAAAGCCTGCCGCCGCTTACGGCATCGGCTGTACTGCGCCATTACTGCCGTGGATCGACCGTTTGGAATTTGCGTGGCTGCGCGACCCGGTCGCGGCGGAAATTGCAGAAGCTTCAAGTTGTCCCATCAAAGGCCGGGCGCCGGATGCGGTCTTTGATTTTGATGCGGTCGACCATGAGTCAGCTGAAAAATTTATGCAGACTTACTGCTTGACTCCGGGAAAGTTCATCTGCTGTATCCCGGGACACCGGAATACTCCGCGCTGGCGCTATTTCGGAACTCCGGCAAATATGGAAAAAGAGGCAATAAATGCCGAATTTCAGGAACATGATAATGCGCCGTTGCGTGAGATCATCCGCGTCGCGGTGGAAGAGTTCGGTTTGAAGGTGCTTATCTGCCCTGAGCAGATAACCGAGATCGACTTGATCCGTCCGATAGTTTACGATAAACTGCCGCTGGAAATCCGGAAGCATTGTGTGCCGATGGATGAGATTTGGACACCCGATACCGCCTTGGGTGTTTACCGCGCATCGCGGGGAGTATTCGGAGTGGAAATGCATTCTCAAGTTATGGCTGTCGGCAGCGGCGTTCCCGGGGTATTGCTCAGGCATCCGATGTTCGGAAGCAAGAGCGAAATGTGGAAAACTATTGAAGTACCAGAGTGGCTCATCCATACCGAAGACCCCGATTACGCCGCCAAAGCTGTCGCTGCAGTACGCAATATCCTCGCCGATAGCGAAGGCACTTCAGCCAAACTCCGCCGCGCCCGCCAGATCATCGACCAAGCCAATTGCGATGCAATAGAGCGCTCGTTTTTTCGTTGTTCTCAATAAGGTTCGGCAATGTGTGGAAAGGGAAAGAGTTCTTTTCACGGTAAAAGGGTCGAACTCCGGCTCCGGAAACACAGTAAAAGATTATTGATAAATTTATTTTGTACCTCTTGACAAATCTGCCGTATGGCGATATATTTTATCACATACCGTGTCTCCATCGTCTAGAGGCCTAGGACACCGGGTTCTCATCCCGGCAACATGGGTTCGAATCCCATTGGAGATGCCATTTTTTTGCCCTTTTTTCCGTTTATGAATTGTCTGATTATCTTTCAAAACTGGTAAATGAATGAAAATAAAACAGAAAAAAGTCTGGTTTTACATTTTGTGGGGCGGAATTGCCATTATCGCATTGCCGTTGCTGCTTTTGGGAATTTATACAGTATGGTATGAATACACCTTTTATGAAGAGTATAAAACCGTTGAAAAAGTGAAACTTCTTCATATTTACAATCGGGAATATAATCGTTTTGAAATCGATTTGCCGGTAAAATTTGTGTCCAACGAACACGATGCAGATATGTTACAATTGTTATTGGTTCGAGCTGAAAATAAAAAAACATTTATAATTTCCAGATTTGCAGATGGTCATATTCAGCTTTCACCACTCTATTTGACAAAATTCCTTAATTGGAAGTACCTCCATACTGCCCATTATAATATCACCGATCCGGCAGCCGAAGAAAAAGTCCGGAAACTGTTGGATATTTACTGCAAAGATGAAAATTGAATATCTTTACCGGCAGTCGCTTGACATTGTGCGATTTTTTGATAAAATCAAGTAATAATACGCTTGTATGCATGAGATTATAAATCAATCATTTTCGGGTCAATTTATTCCCCATATTTTCCCCATAAAAGAGCGATTTCCCCATTTCTTCCCCAAAAAGTGAATGCCGGAAATCAGGCAACAATGTGCTATAATGTGCCACGTTTCAGGTGCAAGAGTTGAAAACGAGCAACTTTTCAGGGTAGATATGAGTTCAGAAAAACTCCCCTTTTCGGGAACAGAGCTTTTGAAAAAGGATCAGATCACAGTCATCACCAGGCCGCTGACGATAAGCAGACTGCCGATGATCTTCGGCGCTGAACAGCGTTCTTTGAGGATGATGATACCGCCGGCGACTCCGACCAGCAGGCCGATCTGGCGGAATACCTGAACATAAGACACGTTGGAAACATAGTTCATAGCGATAAGCACCAGACTGTATGCGCAGGTGGCAAAGAGTCCGGCAAGGACCGGATTGAAGTTGCGCTCTTTGATGAAGCGGCGGAGGTTTTCCCGTTCCGCTTTCAGAGAAAACAGAATGGTCAGCAGCGTTGTTGACAGCAGAATTCCGCGGCTGGAGTAGTAGGTGAGCGACAGCACCGGTTTGCTGACATTGGTCACCGCACCGCGCAGAATCGCCTGCGCCTGACTGTCAAACACCGTATAACCGGTGGTTCCGCACGCCACCAGCAGAATGAAGAGCAAATGGATATTGACATAATTGCTCCAGCGGAAATTTTTGAAGCTGGCAAGCGGCATAAAAAGGCATCCGATAAAGACCACCGCCATACCGGCGATCGCCATACCTGTCAATGGTTTTCCCAAGCCGAAAATGGTCGTTACCGCCGCCGTTATCAGCAAGGGCAGTGAGCGCATCATCGGGTAAGCCGTGGACATCTCCATCGTCCGGTAGGCGCGCACCAATCCGAGGCAGTACAATACATCTGAACACACCGAGCAAGTCATAAAAATATAATATTTCCCCGGCAATCCCAGCACATCGACCGGCGTCCAGAACTGCATATGCACCCAGCACAGCGCGGAGGTCAGGCAGATGATGGTGTAACAGGCAATCGACATCACCGATTTTTTGGCAAGCAAATTCCACGAAGCGTGAAATGTTACGGATAAAAGCAGCAGCAGAAATGCGGTCAGACTCATTTATTGTTCCCCGTTTGAGTTAATGGTATGGTTATGGTGAAAGCGGTTCCGGTTCCGGGAGTCGAAGTTACATCCATCTCCCACTTGTGGGCGTTGACCACCGCTTTGACCAGCGCCAGCCCCAGACCGTTGCCGGAACGGTGCCGGCTGGCATCCGCGCGGTAGAAGCGGTCGAAGATATGGGGGAGGTCTTTGGCGGAGATGCCGCAGCCGGAATCTCTGATTTGCAGAACAGCTTTGTTGTTGGCACTTGCCAGCGAGAGCTCCACGCTTCCGGAATCGGTGAATTTCAGGGCGTTTTCAATAAGGTTGGCAAGGAGCCGCTGAACCATAGTGCGGTCAGCTTCCAGAAACAACGGTGTTTCCGGCAAGGTGACTTTGAGTTCAAGCGAGCGCTCTTCAAATGCCGGGAGCATAAATTCGCAGAACTTTTCGGCAAGCGCTTTCAGATCGAGCAGCTCTTTTTTCAATGAGTCCGGGTGGGCGGTGGTGCGCGATATGTCCATAATGGTATTGACCAATGCTTTCAAGCGCAAAGTCTCTTCCAGAACCGAAATGCAGACATCGCGCACTTCGGCCGGGAGTTCCCGTCGGGTGAGCAGAAGCTCCACCGTCCCTGAAATTCGGGTGAGCGGAGTGCGCAGATCGTGGGCGACATTGTCGGACATCATACGGATCTCATTGAGAAGATTTTCGGTACGTTCGTTCATCTCGTTGAAGTTTTCCATCAGGGTCACGATCTCTTCGTCATTATAGGGGATCTTGATGCGGTAACTGTAATCACCTGCGGCGATATTCTGCATCGCCAGAGTGGTCTGTTTGATACCTCTGATGAAGCGGCGGGCGATCAGCCACGCCACCGCAATACCGATGCCGGTACCGCTTAAAAGAATACCGAAAAAGATGATCATACATTGACGTATCAAAGTGTCGCGGTTGGCGATGGAGTAACCTGCAACCAGATAGCCGAAGCCGGGGAGTTCATCGTAAATACAGCGGAAACGGCCGGTTTCAAACCCGGCAAGGGGAGCTTCCGCCTGATTCAGCACTTTGGCAAATTTTTTGAAATTCGCTCCGGCTTTGAACAGACATTTTTGAGCATCGGCATCCCAGACGGCGATAAAAAATTCATTTTGACCGAGGGTGCGGTTGAGCTGTGAGAAGTGGCGTTTCAGCGCCCGCTGTGCGGCGGCTTCGGGAGTTTCCTGCGAGGTGTTGAGGCGGCTGCGCAGCCGGTCGAGTTCGGCAGTTTTTTTCAGCAGTTTGGAGTATACTGAACCATCAGTACGCACCCTGCATTCGTAGAATTGACCATTGTGAAATATGGTCGCAGTAACATAATGGCGGTGGGCGTTGGATTTTGATGCTTCAAGCGCCTCCTGCTTCCGTGAAGAAAGCAGTTCCATACCGGGGAAACGCTGTTCAAGGATCTTGAGGTCGTTTTCAGGAAAGGTGCGGCGCGGGTCGGCAAGCTCTTCGCCTGGGTCGGGATTGAGGGCGTTGGCGCAGATCTCCTGAATATTTTCCGTCATACGGAAAAGCTCTTCATCACCGACGCGGTTGATTTCGCGGTAGATCCGCAATGAAGCCACCACGAAGATAAGCGAACAGGAGATGAAGAACAGTAAAGTGTAAAGCAGTGCCAATCGGATCTTCAGCGAGATCCGCAAAGATTTATTCGAGGACATAGCCGATTCCGCGCACCGTGTGGATCAATTCCCGGTCAAAGGGTTTGTCGATCTTTTCCCGGAGTTTGCAGACCCGGGTTTCGACGATATTGGTCGAGGGGTCGAAGTTGTACTCCCAGACATTTTCCATAAGCATATTGCGGGTGACGACCCGACGGGCGTTGCGGACGAGATATTCCAGAAGTTCATATTCCAAAGGCGGCAGATCGATGTGTTTCCCCGCCCGGGTGACTTTGCGTGAGAGAACGTCGATTTCGAGGTCTTCCACCGTGAGGTGGGTCGGTTCAGCGCTCATCGTCCGGCGGCGGAGCTGGGCCTGGATATTGGCGAGCAATTCGGCGACCGAAAAGGGTTTGGCAAGATAGCAGTCGGCGCCGGAGTAGAGGCCGTGGACTTTGTCATCAAGCGAATTTTTGGCGCTGAGTACGATAAGAGGAGTGCTTTTCCCGGCTTCGCGGAGCTTTTTGATAACGGTGAATCCGTCCATTTCCGGAAGCATAATATCGACAACTGCACAGTCAAAATCGCTCTGCATCGCCAGATTGAAGCCGGTCGCACCGTCAGCCGCGTGAGCTGTTTCGTATCCGGCATCGTTAAGGGCGCGGAGAATGAATTCGGCGGTCTTCTGATCGTCTTCGATGTGCAGTATTTTCATCGCACTACCTCATTTTTCATGGTGTTGAAATATATATTTTATATAAGATAGCGCAGAAATGCTTTTTTTACAAATTTTTATGGAAAAGGATTGCAATTTTTTTATACTATGTTATAGTAAGTTCCGAAAAGGAGATGTGTGTATGGAATTTGCCTGTGCGGTCATCGACCGCTTTTATGCCGGAAACCCCGAATTGCGGAGCGTATTGCTCAAACACAGTGTGCAAGTGAAAGATAAAGCATTGCAGATCGCAGAAAGCTGCGGGATGACGCTGGATTTGGAAACGGTTGTAAGAGGAGCGATGCTCCACGATATCGGAATAATAAAATGCTGCGCGCCGGATATATATTGCCCCGGCAGTTTGCCCTACATCGCACACGGTTGTGCGGGAGGCGCGATGCTGCGTGAACTCGGAGGTGAGTTTGAACCCTATGCCCGCATCTGTGAACGCCATACCGGAAGCGGTTTGACGGCAGAGGAGATCATCGCCGGCAAATTGCCGTTGGAACCGTTGGATCTGCTGCCGGAAACATTGGAGGAAAAACTCATCTGCCTTGCCGACAAGTTCTTTTCCAAGTCCGGAGAGATGAAAGAAAAGCCGCTTGCCAAAATCCGCAGACAGATGGCTAAGTTCGGAAAAGATTCCGCCGACCGCTTTGAAGCGCTGCTCGAACTCTTCAAGGTTACGGAAATTTGAAGTTAAAAAATGGGTGTTGTCTCATTTTTTGTGAAAAATATAACCAACGGTGGCGCATTGTGCGCAATCTCTTGGCAAATCGGCGGACTTCCGGCTTCGTTCCACTACGCCGCGACAAGCATCTGCAAGCACAAATACACCTTGCCACGGCGGAGCTTCAGCGGAGACGGGTCCCTC
>JAZOMB010000041.1:0-3424 GCA_045653515.1 Victivallaceae bacterium
CGGAGAAACGGCTGCGGCCGACCGCATCGATTTCGTCGATGAAGATCAGACAGGGCAGATTCTTTCTCGCCTGTTCAAACATATCGCGGACACGGCTGGCACCGACACCGACAAACATTTCCACAAAGTCAGAACCGCTGATGGAGAAGAACGGGACACCGGCTTCGCAGGCGACCGCTTTTGCCATCAAAGTTTTACCGGTACCGGGACTGCCGACGAGCAGACAACCTTTGGGGATGCGGCCGCCGACCAGCTGGAAACGCAGCGGGTCGCGGAGATATTCAACGATCTCCATAATCTCTTCTTTGGCTTCATCGGCACCGGCGACATCGGCGAAGCGGACATTGAGTTCGTTGGGCGGGATCATCCGCGCCTTGCTTTTGCCGAAATCCATAGCGCCTCTGCCATTCATACGCATCTGGCGCATTGAGATGAAGTAGATGACGATGAGGATCAGTATCACCGGCAGGATGCTTGCCAGAATAAAGTTCCAGAAGCTTGAATTGTCGGTCTTGATCTCCATTTTGCACGCCGTTGCCAGCTTGTCAGCCAGCTCCGGAGTCATCAGGATGCGGCTGGAATAAACTTCGGGGACGGCGGCGGTTACTTTGGCATTTTTCAATTCGCCTTCGACTTTGAAGATGCCGTCGCCATCCGGGGTGAGCCGGGCGGTGGCAATGGCATTTTCAACCGTTGCGAGTTTGACGAACTGGGACTGGGTGATCTCCCTGACCTGGGTGTTATTGTGATCCTTGAAAAACAGCAGTATGGCGAGGATGATGAAAATCACCACCCAGACTGCAACGTATGCGTTGCTGCGGGGCGGAGTTTTCCGCGGGCCGGACTGCTGCGGCGGAAACTCTTTATTATTGTGCTGATCCTGTTTCATTTCTTAAAACCGGGGTAAAAAAGTGACGATCCAGCATCGGAACGCTGAATATTCAGGTGTTGCTGCAAGTTTGCGGTATTGCGGCTTACTTGCCGATGATTTTGGCCAGAACCAGAACCGCCAGAGCCGCCAGACCGAGACCGATCAAACCGAAGGTAATGATCATACTGCGCTGGAACAGGGCATCTTTTTTGGCTTTCTGCGCCTTCTGCGGGTTGAAAGCGGTCAACACCTGCGGAGCGGTGGTATTCTTGTCCAGAGAACCGATATCGATGGTGTGGGTCAGGTGAGAGAAGTCGGAGGTGTTTCCGGAACCGCTGCGTTCACCGTCAAAAAGCACTTCGACATTACCGAAAGTGATCAGATCGGAGGTCTGAAGCACGTGTTCGGTGATGGGCTGGTTGTTGACCCGGGTACCGTTGGTACTGTCGTGGTCGCGGAGGGTGAAAATCACCTTGCCGTCCTCTTCGGTGCGGAAAAGGTCGGCGTGATAACCGCTTACACTGCCGTCTTTGAGAACAATATCCATTCCGTCTTTACGGCCGATAGTGAGCACATCTTTATCCAGCGGAAAAGTTTGTCCACGGAGTTTTTCAAAGAGAACCGTAAATTTGGGTGTATTCGCCATAATCATAACCTGCATAGTTTGTGTTGAACATTTCTATCATCAAGAGAATATAACACAATATGTCACTTTTTGCAAGTAAAACCGCATCAAAAAAACGATTTTTTGTTATTATAATAATAAAAGCCGTCAAAAGCCTGCCGGGTATTTCTGAAACTGTCTTGACAAAACGCTGTTTGTGTGGTATTTTTACTGAAATGATCTGTTCAAATTAAAAACTATTATGGAGAAAAACAGTATGCCGGTACAGCATTTGGCAATTATTATGGACGGAAACGGCCGTTGGGCAACCGAACGCGGATTGAGCCGCAGTGACGGTCATCGCGCCGGAGCAAAACAGATCGCAAAAGTGGTCGAAGCCGCCCGCGAGTTCGGAATAAAATATCTTACGGTCTACGCTTTCAGTACCGAAAACTGGAAACGTCCGCAGGATGAAGTTCGTGTGCTTATGGAGCTTATCAGCGAATTTACCACTGATCTCCTGCCGGATATGCTGAAAAACAATGTCCGCTTGCGTACCATCGGACGCACAAATGACCTGCCGCTGCTCTCCCGTATGGCATTGCAGAAAGCCATTGATGCCACGGCGAAAAATGACGGCTTCACTCTGAATATCGCCTTGAGCTACGGCGGCCGCGCCGAGATGATCGATGCGATGAATAAAATGCTCAAAGAACGCAAAAGCGATGAAGCGCTTACCGAAGATGAGTTCCGCAACTATCTTTACGCTCCCGATCTTCCCGATCCGGATATGATGATCCGCACCGGCGGCGAAATGCGCATAAGCAACTTCCTTTTGTGGCAGCTTTCTTATGCCGAACTTTATGTGACCCCGGTCTACTGGCCGGATTTCGGCCGTGATGAGCTGGCGGCGGCATTGGAAAACTTTGCCTCCCGCGACCGCCGTTTCGGCGGACTCACAGAAAAAAGTTAATGTCCAAAATTTTGTGAAACTGCATATTCTCAAAAGAAAATTGTGTTTATATCACGTTAAAATATATAACACAGAATGTAATTTGTCAAGAATAAAAATGGTCGTTTCCAATCGGCGGATGGATCGTGCGGCAAGGTTACTGGTAAATCAAGGCGAAGCAGAGGGAGTGTACGACTGTACTCGACCGATGATGAGTCCGAAGATTTGCCGGTAAGATTGTCCACGAGGCGCCGCCGCAGTTCAGATTTTCACAAAAAATTAGACAACACCCAGAAAAAAAGTGATTTTATTGTGATACTCGAAAAAATCCAATCTCCGGCAGATTTGCGCACCATCCCGGATTCGGAGCTTGAACTTGCCGCCGATGAATTGCGGCAGTTGATCATCTCAACTGTGGCTGTCAACGGCGGTCATCTGGCATCCAATTGCGGCGCGGTGGAGCTTACTCTTGCATTGCACCGGGTATTCAATACCCCGGATGAGAAGATTTTTTTCGATGTCGGCCATCAATCCTATGCCCATAAGATCCTCACCGGCAGACGATCTGAGTTCGCTTCTCTGCGGAAAATAGGCGGTATTTCCGGTTTTCCCGCCCCTGAGGAATCAGTTTTTGACCCTGCTCCTGCCGGACACGCAGGAACTGCATTGTCGCTTGCGCTCGGTGCGGCGGCTGCAGCACCCGAATCTTCCAATCGCGTGATCGCGGTCGTGGGTGACGGCTGTGTCGGCTGCGGAATGACTCTGGAAGCTTTGAACAATATTTCCCATACCGCGGGCAGAGAGCGGTTGATTTTGATAATAAACGACAACCGGATGTCCATCTCCCGCAATGTGGGGGCTTTGTCCAGATATCTCGGGAAAGTCATTTCCGGCAGTACCTACAACCGTTACCGTTCGCGGGTGAAAAGCCGTTTGCGCCGCCGACCGAAGCTGTTTCAGCTTATCCGGCGGATGGTCTACCGCCTGAAAAAACTGC
>JAZOMB010000042.1:0-23285 GCA_045653515.1 Victivallaceae bacterium
TTGTCAAGGCGGCGGCGAGGGCGTGGACTAGAGTCCTCAACCGAGCCGCCGTCCGCAGACAAGGCGCGCTACGGCAAAGCGAGATCGCTCCGTATATTATTCCTGTCCAGCAGCCTTGCGGATCAGTTCAGTAACGCGGGCGACTTCGAAGGCCTCTTCGTTCTTGATGGGGAACGGTTTGCCTTCACGCACGGTGGCGTAGACGAATTTATAGATATCGTTGATGCACAAGCCGGAAGCAGGATTGCAGGCGATGGTCTCTTCGATCCATTCCATACCTTTGACGCTGGCAAAACCGGCATCCCAAGCGGGAGTTTCGGCGGTGACTTCCGGTTTCGGGGTGCATT
Source organism: Victivallaceae bacterium (assembly GCA_045653515.1). GTDB lineage: Bacteria > Verrucomicrobiota > Lentisphaeria > Victivallales > Victivallaceae > UBA1784. The sequence continues at coordinate 348 of JAZOMB010000042.1, forward strand.
TTTCGATGTCCATATACTTGAGTTTGAACTCTTTTTCGGTCTGGGCAACGAGGGCGCCTTTGTTGCCGTAGACAGCATAGACCGGACAGGGAAGCGCGGTACCGCCTGAGATTTCGATATCGACGACAATACCGTTTTCGCCGGTGAGAACAGCTTTCACATGGTCTTCAGCATCGCCGGAAGCGTTGACGGTGCGCAGATCAGCCCAAACGGATTTCAGGGGGGCGTTGATAAACTGCAGAGCGTGGTCGATGAGGTGCGGCCCCCAGTTGTTGAGCTGACCGCCGCCGAAGCTGCGGAGAGCCTGCCAGTCGAAACGGCGCTGGAAGGAGTGGCGGTTGAGCTTGATGAAATAGATTTCGCCCAGCTTGCCGGAAGCGATGATTTCGGAAATGTGCTGGAAAGCGGCTTCGAAGCGGCGGTTCTGACGGCACATCAGTTTGCCGGGATGCTTTTCGGAAGCGGCTTTGAGTTCCAATACTTCGGCGTAGTTGATGCCGATGGGTTTTTCAGCGAAGACAAATTTGCCGCTTTCGAGAGCCTTGATGGCGTGTGCGACGTGGTCGGGGGAACGGGTGGCGATGGAGATCACATCGATATCGTCTGCCGCCAGCATATCGTCGATATTGGGATAGGCTTTGCATCCCGGGACTTCGGCGCAGAATTTTTCCATACGTTCGGGGATGACATCACAGCAGCCGACGATTTCCAGCATATCTGAGAAACGGTTAACTTCCTTGCGGTGCATAGTCCAACCGGCGCGGCCGACACCCCACAAACCAACTCTCACTTTTTCCATAGTTTCAATTCTCCTTTATTTGGTTATTTTACCGTAATTTTTTCAATTTATCACAAACTTCCGCGGTTGCGGCAACGATCTCCGCTTCTCCGGGGATGATATGGTTTTTCATCAAAAATTTTCCGTTGCAGATAAGCGTATCGACCATTCCCGGTTCTCCGGCGTAGACCAGATCGGAAATAAGATCGTACTTGCCGCACAAAACCGGATGCTTCAAGTCGATAAGCATAATATCAGCGGCCTTGCCGACTGCGATCCCGCCGCCGTCAACTCCGGCGAAGCGGCAGCCTCCGTCAGTTGCCACAGCAAAGATATCGCCGACTTTGCCCGCTTTGGGAGATGCGGCAGTAAGTTTGGCGCTCAATGCGGCGAACTTCATTTCGTCGATCATAGACAAACTGTTGTTGCTGGAAGTTCCGTCAGTACCCAGAGTAACCCGGCATCCGGCGGCGCGGGCGCGTTCAAAATCGAACACTCCGCTGCAAAGTTTCAGATTGGAAACGGGATTGTGGGCAATGTATGCGCCGCGGGAAGCGATGATCTCGCGGTCATAGTCGGTCAGGTGGACGCAATGCGCGAGCATAGCGCGTTCATTGATAAGGCCGATCTTGTCCAGATATTCGACCGGGGTCAAACCATCATGGGCCTTGCGGCAATCTTCCACCTCTTTGGCGGTTTCGGAAACGTGGATGTGGACTTTGAAGCCGTCATTTTCCATCTGGTGCGCGATATCGCGCAGAACATTTTCGGAAACGGTGTAGACCGCGTGGGGGGTGTGGGCGATGTTGATCAACGCATCACTTTCACCGTGGGCGGAAAGCAGAGCTTCATTGGCTATTTTGGCAGTTTCAGGAACATCGCCTGAGGGGTTGCACAAATAGAGCAAACCTAAAGTTGCACGCATTCCCGATTCGCGGACGGCGCGCAAAGCGGCCTGCGGCATCCAGTAGGAGTCGTTGAAGTAGACCGTACCGGAGCGGATCATCTCGATCGTTGCCATCCTGGTACCGATATAGATATCCTCTTCGGTGAGTTTCGCTTCAATGGGCCAGATGTGGTTGCTCAGCCAATCGAAGAGTTCCATATCTTCGGCGAAACTGCGGAGCAGGGTCATCGCAGCGTGAGTGTGAGTATTGTAAAACGGCGGAAGTGCCGCCATATCAGCTGCATCAAAAGTTTCGGCGGCAGGATCGGAGATTTTGCCGATCGCGGCGATTTTGCCATTTTGGACGGCGATATCAGCAACACATCCATTTACCGTACAATTTTTTATCAGAAGATCATACATAAATTTTTCTCCGCAAAGTTTATTGTTCCAGTTCAGCGGTAATAAATTCCATTTCGGCGGCGATGATGCCGCCGTTTTTTATATCAGCAACGATAGATTTTTCCAACTCCGCAGGAGGAAGATTTATCCTGCAGGGCAAAGTATCAAAAATCAGCTTTTCGATGCCGTAATTATTCAACGCCATCGTTGCATCAATATACTTCAAATGGGTCGGTTCGTCAAGTATGAAATTCAACGGATGTTTATTATTCAGCACCCGCGATGCAGGAAGTGCCGTACCGAACTCATCTTCAACGCCCATATTGGCGATAAGGGCGGAACTTGAAACAAAATCATCCGCCCACACTTTCAACGCTCCGGCAAGCCCGGTCACAGAAACGATGCACCACGCATCGGCAATACACTTTTTCACCGTATGAGTGTCGGCGGCATTGACAAAACGGATACCGGAAGGAAGCTCAACAGTTTTCAAATCTGCCACGGTAACTTGTGCTCCTGCGGATGCGGCATAGTGCGCCACACCGCGCCCGACCTTGCCGCCGCCGAAGATCAGCACATTTCTATTCTGAAAATCATCATATCCGAGCTGTTTCATCGCCCGCAGAAAACCTTCTCCGGTACCGAGAACGGTTTCAAGTTTTTTCAACACGCCGGAATCAGCGGAAAAGACCGGCTGTTTCCAATCGGCATAATATTCCAATCCGCTCCGGGTCAATTCGACGTAACCGTACCGGGCTTTCACCTGGCGGGAAGCGCCAGCACAATCGGCAACTACATCATAGCTCAAACGCTTTTCTGCATCATCGGCAAAAGTTATTCCGAACTCCGTCAGCATCCGGCAGATATTTTCATCACAGGGGATATGCGCACCGACTCCAACCGTCAACCGCGCTCCGGCGCACAATAATGCGTAATACTTCACCATCGTATTGCGGAAAACAGGTGTAGCATCATAGATCATTTTCCCTGCAAGCGGGCGGGTTTTGCGCCATTTTTCGGCTTGCGCGTACAAAGCGGGGAACTCTTCCGGGCGGTAAAACTGCGTGAGATATTGATAAAGTTTGTCGGTCATTTCGTCACTCCAGCCAGAATTTCCCGGTCGCTGAAAGGATATTTCACTCCGGCAATTTCCTGATAATTTTCATGCCCTTTTCCGGCGACGACCACCGCATCTCCGGCGGCGGCGTGTTCAACCGCGTAACGCAGCGCGGCTGCCCGGTCAACTTCGACGTGAACCGCCCCGCCCTGCGGGATGCCGCTTAAAATATCATTGATGATATCATACGGATCTTCTGAACGCGGATTGTCGCTGGTGACAACGATCACATCGGCAAGCCCGGCTGCCGCTTCACCCATGCGGGGACGTTTGGTGCGGTCGCGGTCGCCTCCTGCACCGAAAACCACCCAGAGCTTGCCGGAGGTAAACTCTCTCACGGTGGACAATACATTGCGCAAGGCATCATCAGTATGGGCAAAATCGACATAGAATTGAGCGGGGGAAACAGTCGCGACCTTCTCCAAGCGGCCGGGGACCTGGAACGGCATCGCCGCACATTTTTCCAAGACATCGCAGGGGATCCCTTCCGCCCGGAGCAGAGTCAGCACCCCGGCAAGGTTGTGGATATTGTATGCGCCCGTCAACGATGAAACAATATTCATCTCATCGTTTTTACTGCGGAGCTTGAAGCACATTTTTTCCGGCAGTATCTCCATATCGCAAATCTGATAATCGGCATCCATAGCGGTACCGAAAGAGACAGCATGGCAATTTTTTCCGGCAAGAGCGAACAGTTTTCTGCCGTAAGGATCGTCAATATTTATTGCCGCAGCAGCGCCTTTTTTAAGCAGTTCAGTAAACAAACGCTGTTTGGCGGCGAAGTAATTTTCCATATTCAAATGGAAATCAAGATGATCTCCGGTCAAGTTGGTGAATATCGCACCGGAGATTTCTGCGCTGTCCAAGCGGTTCTGGGCGAGAGCGTGGCTGGAACTTTCCATCGCGCAGGCAGCAAGACCGTTCTGCTTCATCAAATCCAGCAGACGGAAAAATTGTCCGGCATCGGGAGTGGTGTGAGTTGCCGGCAGATACTCTTTGCCAGTGAAATACTCAACCGTGGAAAACAATCCGCATTTTACACCGCACTGCTGTAAAATGAAATTGAGCAGAAATGCACTGGTGGTTTTGCCGTTGGTTCCGGTCACAGCATAAAGTTTAACTGCTTCATCCGGACAATTATAATACGCCTTGAACAAATATGAAACGATCATCCGACTGTCGGAAACTTCAATATATTCCATTCCCAGCACTCTTTCAGAGAGCATTCCGGAATAAACCACCGCCGCGGCACCCCGCGCCGCCGCATCAGGGATGAAGTTTTTTCCTTCGACATTCACGCCGGACACTGCAACGAAAATATCACCGCATTCAACTTTCCGTGAATCGGTGACGATTTTTCTGCCCGGAAATCTCCGTACTATCGCAGAAGCTTCAGCAAGCAGGCCGCTGTGAAACTCATTCATCGCGCCGCCTCCGGCAAAGCGAGTTCGACCTGATTTCCCCGCGAACCTTTGGCAACGACAACATCTCCGGGGCGGACAATGGAGCTCAAATAGACTCCGGCCTCGGAACTCCCGGCAAAATATGCACCGTTGCCGGGGATATTTTCAAACTCTCTGCCGATGGTGATCACCCGGGCGGAAGGGAACGCTTCTTTGACAAACTGCAAAAGCGCCGTGTGTTCAGCTTCGCACCGCTCGCCCAGTTCAAGCATACTGCCCAGACACAGCACCAGATGCTCTCCGGCGCCGGAATTTTTCATCAGCGACAACAGCGCCTTCATACTGGCAGGGTTGGCATTATAGGCATCATTGATATAAGTTACACCATCGATCCCGGTCTGCTTCATCCGCATGCCGGGCAAGGTGGTCTTGGTCAATCCGGCGGCGATCGCCGCTTCGGGCACACCGCAGACAACTGCCAACGCGGCGGCACAGGCGGCATTGGCAGCCTGATGCGCACCGGAGAGCTGCCAGGAAATTTTATATTTACGCTGATTGAAAAAGCTCAAGGTAAATGAGCTGCCTTCGAGCGTTCCGGCTTCAAACACAGCAGCGACATCGCATTTCTCAGGATCAGTGCCAAAACTGATGATCTTCCGTTTCCCGGCGGCGCGGCGCAGGATATCTTCACCGTGCGTGCCGACACCGATGACCACAGTACCATCTTCCGGAACTCCGGCAAAGACATCGGACTTCTCTCTGGCGACACCGTCAAGCGAGCCGAGATTTTCCAAGTGGCAGGCGCCGACTGTATTGACGGCGGCGGCATTTGGACGGCTGAGCAATGAAAGCGGCAAAATCTCACCGGGGGAACTGGTTCCCATTTCAATCACGGCGAAGCGGTGCTTTTCATTGAGCCGCAGTAAATTCTGCGGTACACCGATATGATTGTTGGTATTGCCGATGGTGTACAAAACGGCATCAGGATCTCCGGCAAATTCGGTAAAAATCGCCCGCACCATCTCTTTGGTGCTGGTTTTGCCGACGCTGCCGGTTATACCGGCGACGGTAAGTTCAGAAAATTTATTGCGGTGAAATGCGGCAAGTTTCTGAAAGGCGGTAAAAACATCATCGACCCGCAGCAGCGGCAGATCGGGAGTCTTTCCGGTAAAGCTTTTCTTGATGCACAAGGCACAGCATCCGGCGGCAGCGGCGGCATCCAGAAAGTTGTGCGCATCAAAACTGACACCGGAAAAGGCGAAAAACACCTTTCCAGTCCCGTCAATACGCGTATCACTGAAAAATCCCGCTTTTTCGGGGAATGCACTCAAATCCCCCTGCCATACTCCGCCGGAAGCAAGGGCAAACTCATCCGCACTGAAAACTGCTTCAGCCATAGAAATCAATTTTCGTCGTTGAAACTCAACACACTGCGGACGACATCATCACGGAAGATGACTCTGACTTGCCTGTTTCCGGATCTCCAGTAGATCCAGGTTTCGTTGCGCTTATCGGGAGTACGGACAGCAGGCGGCGGTCCGTAAGCAAGTTCGACCTGATCACGGTTCATGCCGGGGACGACTTCGCCGCGAATGATGTGTTCACGGATACGTTTGGCCTGATCGATGGAAAACTCCATCTTATCCAACGGGTTGCCGACGCAGAAGGTATAGGCGATATAGTCGCGCATAGAGCAGAGGCGGTAGGCTTCGCTGAAGCTGATGGCGAACTCTCTGCCGGTGGATTTAACGCGGAAACGGATGCTGTCGTTGAAACTGTCCGTTCCGATGGGTTCAATGACCGTACCCAGAGGAATAAAACTGCCGTGCTGGATATTCAGACAGCTGACATCCTGCGGATCATCATACCAGATATTGTATCTGGTGCAGAGTTCCTGGTCCTTTTCCAGCTGAAAAACCTCGCCGAACACCACCGGATCAGCACAACCGGTGACCAGCAATCCCAATGCGAAACCGAAAAACAGCAGTAATGACTTTGAGTTGAACATATCTTTATCCTTTCAATGAATTTTATCTCACATTAGATAATATAGCATTGCAATTGCAAAATTACCACAGAGTTGCGGTATTTTTTTGCAATTATACAGTACATTCTTTTCCGGCATCCGGCGGGGCTTTACCCGCACAGTTGCTCAAAGAGAATTTTTGAGCTGTTCCAGCTCATCCCAGCGGGCATAAAGGCGTTCGACCTCCGCTTTGGCGGCGGCAAGCTCCGCTTCAAATTCCGGCATATTTTTGGCATTTTTGACGAAGAAATCCGGTTCGCTGAAGCGGCTTTCGATCACGGCAAGCTTTTCTTCAGCTTCGGCTATATTTTCCTCCATATGGAGCAACTCCTGCTGCTCGCGGTAAGAAAGCTTTTTGACAGGCGCCTTCACGGGAGCGGCTTTTTTCACCTCCGGAACAGTTTCAACTTTGCCGTTCTTCTGCGGCAATTTTGATTTGTGGGCATCGATCAGACGATTCCGCACCGAGAGAAAATAATCATAATCCCCCGGCGTGGACAATGGAACCGTAACTCCGGGGGAAATCTCTTCAAAAGCGATTATATGGTTGCAGACGCGGTTCAGAAAATAGCGGTCGTGGCTGACCACGATCAAGGTGGATTTGAATTCGGCCAGCGCCTCTTCCAGAACCCGCAGCGTCGGCAAGTCAAGATCGTTGGTCGGCTCGTCAAGTATCAGAAAGTTGCCGCCGCGTTTGAGCACCTTTGCCAGAAGCAGCCGGACCTTTTCGCCGCCGGAAAGATATCGGACTTTTCCATTGATCCGTTCATCTTCAAACAGAAAACGCTTCAAATATGCCCGCACGGAAATATGCTCCGTACCCAGCGGTATGACATCCACGCCGCCCGCGACCTCGTCGTAAACGGTCTTCTCCTCATCAAGCTCCATTCTCCGCTGATCGATGTAGTTGAAGCGCACCGTTTCAGCGATTTTGATATTGCCGGAATCGGGGGTCAAGCTCCCGGTGAGCAATTTGAGCAGGGTGGTTTTTCCGGCACCGTTGGCACCGATAATGCCGACCTTGTGACTGGCGGTAAATTCAAAATTAAAGTCGTCGATTATCTTCCGTTCACTGAAAGCAAGCGAAACCTTTTCAAAATCGACCACCTTGTTGCCCAGCCGTTCAGGTTCCGGGATCACCAGATCGCTGTCGCCGGTACGCACCGGAGCCTGAATGGCAGACAACTCATCAAACCGTTTGATGCGCCCCATATTGCGTTTCAACCGCGCCTTGGGCGAGCGGCGCACCCATTCGATCTCTCTGCGCAGGAATTTTTCCCGGCGGGAGACCTCCTGATCTTCGGCGTGGCGCGCTTCAGCTTTGGCGGCGAGGAAGTCGGCATAACTGCCGGTGCAGGAGAAAAATTTGCCGTTTTCCAATTCAATGATGCGGTCGGCGATGCGGTCAAGGAAAAAGCGGTCGTGAGTGACCAGCAAACACGCACCCCGGAAGTTTTTCAGATAATCTTCAATGTAACCGATCGTCGTCACATCCAGATGGTTGGTCGGTTCATCCAGCAGCAGGAGATCAGGTTCGCCGATAATGGCGCGGCCGAGAATGACCCGCCGCTTTTCGCCGCCGGAAAGTTTCACAAACGGCGTATTTTCCAACCGCTTCAGATCAAGTTTTTCCAATGCGGTATCGAGCTTATTTTCCAGGCTCCACGCATTGCAGGAGTCTAAAATATGTTCGATTTCGCTGTGGCGGGGAGAGTTCTGGGAAACTGTCGCATACTCTTCAAGGAGCGCTTCAAAATAGCTCAACCCCTCTTTAAGCACCTCGCGGATGCTTTTGTCCGTAACAAAATCCACATCCTGCGTCATAAATGCACTGCGCAAGCCGTTGCGGATATGGATATCTCCGGAACCCGGCTTTTCCATTCCGGCAATAATTTTGAGCAAAGTGGATTTTCCGGAACCGTTTCTGCCGACCAGCGCCAGCCGTTCGCCTTCCATTACGGCGACCGAAGCCTGATCGAAAATTATCTGCCGTCCGATGGACAAATTGAGATTTTCTGCACTCCAAACGGGAATATCTGCCATAATTTTGCGTAAAATCAATTATAACGGATCAGAATCATCGTCTGATCGTCATTCTGTTCATATTCAAAGTCGTGCACCGCGCCCAGCACTTCATCGATAATAGAGCTGGCGCTTTCGTGGTGATGACAGGCAACGCTGAACACATTTGTCAGCCGCTCGGTACCGAACTCCACCTTTTCGTGGTTGAGCGCTTCATTCAAACCGTCGGAGTAAAGCATCAGGCTCGTTCCGCTGTCCAGAGTAAGACAGATGGTGTCAAAATCGGCATCTTCATCCGGCAGCATACCCAGCGCCGTTCCATCCGGTGAGAGCTGGCGCAAGTGGCCGTGGACGTGCATGATCATATCGGTATGTCCCGCTCTGCCGAACTCGATCAATCCGCCGCGGCGGTCGAGCAGACAGCATCCGAGCGTGATAAAGCGGTCGATATCGGAGTCGCGGAAGAGATTGCTGTTGATCTCCCGCAGAAATTCTGTCAGCGTGGTGAAGTTTGATGCGGCACTGCGGGCAAAACTTCGAGTCATAGCCGCCATCATACAGGCGGGCATACCTTTGCCGCAGGCATCGCCGATCATAACCAGGATGCGGTCATCATCGATGCGGATCATATCGTAGAAGTCGCCATTGACCTCTTTGGCACTGGTGGTACGGGCGCTGATGGTGAAATTGCCCAGAGTCATATTGCTTTCCGGAAGCAGTGACAGCTGGAACTGACGGACGAATCCGAGTTCCTGATCGATCCGTTCACGGCGGCTGATCTCTCCGTAAACCTGCACCAATTGATGCACCATCAGCACCTGATTGGCAAGCGATTTGAAACGGGAGAACTGCGCTTCGGAGAATGGACGGCCCGCCATCATCCGGTTGTTGACGGCGCAAATCACCCCCGCGGGGATACCGTCGCGGATCATCAACGTCGCCATAACGCTGCCGAGCTTGCTGTTGTCAGGGTAGATGTCAAACCGCTCATCCAAGGCGGCAAGCGGGATCAATTCGGACTGTCTGGACTCCAATACTCCGCCGAGAAAACCGACACCTGGAGCGATGGGTTCCTCCTCTTTGAGCAGTTCCAACAGCCGTTGACGGCGGCCGGGAACCTTTTTGGTCAGCGGATAATTTCCGTACACGCCGAGCGGCACCAGCACTTTGCCGTTAATGCCGTAAATGGCGACCCCGGTGGCTTCGACCTGTTCACAGACGTAGCGGGCGGTGGAGTACATCGCACCGTCCACACCGTCATCGCAGTTTATACCGGTGGAGAAGCGGGAAAGAAAGTTGGCGATCTCCGTCCGGCTCAAAACTGCGGAGGTAAGATCCATCCGCAATTCTGACATCCTCCGGAAACTGACAACTGCAACGGCAATTGCAATCACCAGCAGCAGTGAAACAATTATCAATGCCGCAAGCACTTTCAGGCTTCTCCTCTACCGAAAATTACTTTTTGAGCTTGAGATATTCCTGAAGCGATTTCAAAGGCGCGCTGCCGTTGATAGCTTCTTTGATACCGGTCGCGGTCGCTTTGGCGGCGGCGATGGTGGTCATATAAGGAATCTTGTACTGAATAGCCATCATCCGGATGCAGCTGTCGTCGATCTTGCTCAAGCGGCCCATCGGGGTGTTGATGATCAAAGCGACTTCGCGGTTGCGGATGAGGTCGGCGACATTGGGACGGCCCTCGTTGAGCTTGTGGACCAGCGAGTGCTTGATGCCGTTGGCTTCGAGGAACTTGCCGGTACCTTCGGTGGCGACCAGATCAAAACCGAGTTCAGAGAGGGTCTTGACGATCGGCAGCAGTTCGGCGCGTTCACGTTCACGGACGCTGACCAGCACCTTGCCGGAAAGCGGCAGTTTGGAACCGGCGGCCTGCTGCGCCTTGTAGTACGCCATACCGAAGGTGGAAGCCAATCCCATAACTTCGCCGGTGGCACGCATTTCCGGTCCGAGAACCGGGTCGACTTCCGGGAACATATTGAACGGGAAGACAGCTTCTTTGACACCGTAGTAATCGGTGGGCGGCTGACGGAGCAGTTCGCGGAATTCGGAAAGCTTGCGGCCCAGCATCAAGTTGGTGGCGATACGCGCCAGCGGCGCACCGGTAACTTTGGAAACAACAGGAACGGTACGGGAAGCGCGCGGGTTGGCTTCGATGATCCAGACCTTGTCTTCGCAGACGGCGAACTGGACATTGAGAATACCGATAACGCGGAAGTCGCGGGCGATGGCGGCGGCCTTTTCTTCGATGACCTTGAGAATCTCTTTGGAGAGTGTCACCGGCGGAATGGAGCAGCCGGAGTCACCGGAGTGGATACCGGCAAGCTCGATGTGTTCCATAACGGCGGGCATATAAACCTCTTCGCCGTCGCTGATGGCATCAACTTCACATTCAATGGCGTTGTCGAGGAAGCGGTCGATAAGCATCGGATATTCGGGGCTGACCTGAATAGCTTCGATCGCGTAACGTTTGAGCATCTCTTCTTCGTAAATGACCATCATACCGCGGCCGCCGAGAACGAAGCTCGGACGGACCATAACCGGATAACCGATGCGGCGGCCGAGGGCGACAGCTTCATCCAGAGAGCGGGCGGTACCGCTTTCGGGCTGATTGACTTCGAGGGCGATCATACGTTCGCGGAAGTATTCGCGGTCTTCAGCCAGACGGATACCTTCGGGCTGGGTACCGATGATCTTGACGCCGGCATCTTTGAGTTCCTGCGCGATATTGAGCGGGGTCTGTCCGCCGAACTGAACGATGACGCCGTCAGGATTTTCTTTGGAATGAATAGCCAGCACATCTTCGGTGGTCAGCGGTTCAAAGTAGAGCTTGTCGCTGGTGTCATAGTCGGTGGAAACGGTTTCCGGGTTGCAGTTGACCAGCACTGATTCGTAACCTGCATCGCGCAGCGCGAACGCGGCGTGAACGCAGGTGTAGTCAAATTCGATACCCTGACCGATACGGTTCGGTCCGCCGCCGAGGATCATAATCTTCTTCTTGTCGGAGACAGGAACTTCATCGGGGGCGCCGCTGTAGGTTGAGTAGTAGTAATCTTCATTGCCGGCAACACCGCTCACCGGGACGCGGCAGAAGGTGGCATTGCAGCCGAGTTCCAGACGGCGTTTGCGGACGGCGCGCTCTTCGATGCTGAAGAGTTTGGCAAGATACTTATCGGAGAAGGCAAACTGTTTTGCCTTGAGCAGCATTTCATCGGGCAGACGCATCCAGTTATATTTCGCCAGTTCCAGTTCGAACATCGCAAGTTCGCGGATCTCGGAGAGGAAGAACTTGGCAATGCTGGTCATCTTGAACGCATCATCGACAGACAGACCCTTTTTGAACGCTTCGTACAAGTGGAAGAAACGTTCGCTGGAGGGAGAGGCGACCTTCTGAAGCAGTTCATCATAGGGGATCGCTTCGATCTTGCGGTCAAGACCCGGGCCGCTGCGGCCGATTTCCAAACCGCGGATGGCTTTCTGGAAGGCTTCCTTGAAGTCCTTACCGATGCTCATAACTTCGCCTACCGCCTTCATCTGGGTACCCAGACGGCCAACAGCCTGCGGGAATTTTTCAAACGCCCAGCGGGCGAACTTGGCGACAACATAATCGCCGGAGGGAGTGTACTTGTCCAGAGATCCGTCGCGGTAGTAGGGAAGCTCATCAAGGGTGACGCCGGTGGCGAGCTTGGTGGAAACGTGAGCGATCGGGAAACCGGTGGCCTTACTTGCCAGCGCACTGGAACGGCTGGTACGCGGGTTGATTTCGATAACGATCACGCGGCCGTTTTCACGGTTGCGGGCGAACTGAACGTTGCAGCCGCCGGTAACGCCGATGGCATCGATGATGCGGTAGCTGTAATCCTGCAGCTGTTCCTGAACCTCCTTGGAGATGGTGAGCATCGGAGCAACGCAGAAGCTGTCACCGGTATGGACACCGACCGGGTCGACGTTTTCAATGAAGCAGACGGTGATTTTGTTGCCTTTGGCATCGCGGATGACTTCGAGTTCCAGCTCTTCCCAGCCGAGGACGCACTCTTCGACCAAGACCTGATGGATCAAGCTGGCGGCAAGACCGCGGGCGACGACTTCGCGGAGTTCTTCCACATTGTAAACGATACCGCCGCCGGTACCGCCCATAGTGTACGCCGGACGGAGAACGACCGGGTAACCGAGCTGTGAAGCGATCTTTTCAGCTTCTTCGACCGAGTAGCAGGGTTCGGAAGCGGCCATAGGGATATCGATCTTGTTCATCGTATTCTTGAATTCGATACGGTCTTCACCGCGTTCGATGGCATCAAGATCAACACCGATAACTTCGACTCCGAACTTCTCAAGGATGCCCTCTTTCTGCAGAGAGATCGCCAGGTTGAGAGCAGTCTGTCCGCCGAGGTTGGGAAGCAGAGCATCGGGACGTTCTTTATCGATGATCTTTTCCAGACTGTCGACGGTAAGCGGTTCGATGTAAGTGTGATCCGCCATACCGGGGTCAGTCATGATTGTTGCCGGGTTGGAGTTGGCGAGAACGACTTCGTATCCGGCGGCGCGCAACGCTTTGCACGCCTGAGTTCCGGAGTAGTCAAACTCGCAAGCCTGTCCGATGATGATGGGACCAGATCCGATAATAAGGATCTTTTTGATATCCGTCCGCTGTGCCATAAAAACCTCTTCTATTTTAAAATATGTGTAATATTGATCAGCTTGCAAAGACCGGAATGTAATATATCACTCAAACCGCGTTACGTCAAGTCATTTTCAATAATATTTTACACTGTTCCCGACAATTTGTCTGAACTATACCTGCGGCAGTTTGATTTTTCTTCTTTAATGGTATATATTAATTACAGGTCAATTAAACAGACCGGTTTCTTCGGGGTAAGGTGACACAGCTGTTTGTGAAATCCTTGACCGGCGGTAAAGTCCGCGAGCTGACGGGAGTTTTTCTTTTCTGTTTTGCTGATATGGTGAAATTCCATAACCGACAGTAAAGTCTGGATGATAGAAGAAAACCGTTCCGCAATACGGTATTGCCCATCCGTACAGCGGAATGGCGTTTGAATATCTGTTTTCCTCGCCCCGGCAGTTTCCGGTGAATTCATACATAAAAAAGAGGTTATTATGGAAATCAGATTTGACAGCGTCGAAGCCGCTTTGGAAGATATCAGGAACGGCAAAATGATCATCGTAGTCGATGACGAAAACCGTGAAAACGAAGGCGATCTGGTCTGCGCCGCCGAACTTATCACTCCGGAAAAAATCAACTTTATGATCACTCACGCCCGCGGTCTGGTCTGCGCTCCCATCACCGAAGCCCGCGCCCGCGACCTCGGCATCTACCGCACCCCTTCGACCGACCACTTCAAAACCGCCTTCACCGAAAGCGTCGACGCCCTCACCGGAACCACCGGTATCAGCGCCGCCGACCGCGCCAATACCATCAAATCTCTGCTCGATGAAAAATGCACCAGAGACGACTTCGGCATCCCGGGCCACATCTTCCCGATCGCCGCCCGCCCCGGCGGTGTGCTTCAGCGCACCGGCCATACTGAAGCGGCAGTCGATCTGGCGACCCTTGCCGGATTGAAACCGGCGGGTGTCATCTGCGAGATCACCAAAGACGACGGCACTATGGCGCGTCTGCCCGATCTGATGGAGTTCAAAGAAAAACACGGTCTCAAACTCATCTCCATCGAAGAGCTGCTCGCCTACCGCCGCCGCAATGAACAGTTGATCATCCGCGGAGAAAGCGCCAAGCTTCCGACCTGCTTCGGAGAGTTCACCATCACCGCCTACCGTACCAAAGTGGATAATTTTGAATATCTCGCCGTCACCTGCGGAGAAGTCAAAGATAAAGAAAATGTCCTCGTGCGCGTTCACAGCGAATGTCTCACCGGCGATGTTTTCGGTTCTCTGCGCTGCGACTGCGGCCCCCAGCTTCAGAATGCTCTGCGTATGATCTCTGAAAACGGTTCCGGCGTGCTGGTCTATATGCGTCAGGAGGGCCGCGGCATCGGCATTTTCAATAAGATCCACGCCTACAAACTTCAGGACGAAGGTCTGGATACCGTCGATGCCAACTTGAAGCTCGGCTTCCCCGAAGACTTGCGCGAATACGGCATCGGCGTTCAGATCCTGCTCGATCAGGGTGTGAAATCGGTCCGTCTGCTCACCAACAATCCGAAAAAACTTGTCGGCATCTCCGGCTACGGTCTGGAGATCACTGAACGCGTGCCGCTGGTCATCGAACCTGTGGAAGAAAACTCCTGTTATCTTTCCACCAAAAAAGAACGCATGGGACACTTGCTGTGAAAATCTTTCCCCCGGACTTCACCATTGCCGTCACCTCCCCTGCCGGGCCTGCCGCCGCCGAAACGGTTGCTTCAGGCATCGAAACTTTGCAGAAACTCGGAGCAAAGGTCAAACTTATGCCCCACGTGCAGAATGCCGCGTCTCCGCACCGCTTTCTCTCTGCCGGAGATGATGAACGCGCCGCTGATCTGATGGCGGCGTGGCGCGATCCGGAAGTTTCCCTGATCCTTGCGGTGCGCGGCGGTTACGGCTGTGTGCGGATATTGGAAAAACTTGATTGGGAATTTATGGCATCCCGTCCGCTCCCTGTGGCGGGATTCAGCGACATCACCTCTCTGCATTGGGCGATGACGGCGAAAAAGTGCGGTATTCCGATGGCGATGCCGATGTTTTCGTTTCTGAAAGAACCCGATGACGCAACCATTGCCTCTATGGCAAAAATTTTCACCGATACGCCGCAGGAGTTCACGCTCCCTGCGTTGCGGAGCGGCACAGTTTCCGCCCTGCCCCTGCCCGGCAATCTCACCGTGGCGGCAAGTTTGTGCGGAACGCCCTACTTCCCCGATACCACAGGAAAAATCGTGATTCTGGAAGAGGTCAGAGAAAATGCGCCCTACCGCATCGACCGCTTGCTCAATCAGCTCCGCCTGGCCGGAACATTTGACCGCGCCGCCGGAGTGGTTTTCGGCTACTTCACCGCCTGCGGAAACGATGATGAACTTATGGCGGTGCTGAAAGATTTCACTTCAAAGATCGACATCCCCGTATTTTACGGCTTGCAGTTCGGCCACGAACAGCCCTTTACATCCATCCGCTGCGACCGTCCGTTTACGGTAAACGCCGCCAACTGATAAACAACGTGCGGGGTTTTACAGCAATTTGAGCTGGATCATATCGTCGTTGTCAGTTTCCTGATTGCGGCGGTTGCGCACAGTCTTGCGCGGGAGTGCGGCGATGGCTTCGCGCGGAGTTTCTGCGCTCTTTTCCAGAAGTTCCAGAATGGTTTTCGCCCGTTCCAATACCGGCTGGGGAATACCAGCCAGCCGCGCCACATGAATACCATAACTGCGGTCTGCCGAACCCGGCACGATCTGACGCAAAAATATCACATCGTCACCGTATTCACGAACCGCCACATTGAAGTTTCGCACCCCGCGGCGGGTCTGAGCAAGTTCGGTCAATTCGTGATAATGGGTCGCGAACTGGGTACGGCAGCGCGGTTCATCGTGCAGAAATTCTGCGACTGACCACGCGATGGACAATCCGTCAAAGGTACTCGTTCCGCGTCCGACTTCGTCCAGAATAACCAGACTGCGGTTGGTCGCGTGGCGCAGGATATTGGCAGTTTCGACCATCTCCACCATAAAGGTACTCTGTCCGCGCGACAGATCGTCGGCGGCGCCGATACGGGTGAAAATTTTATCCACGATACCGATCTCGGCGCTTTCAGCCGGGACAAATGAACCTGCCTGCGCCATCACCGTTATCAATGCCGTCTGGCGGATATAGGTCGATTTACCCGCCATATTGGGGCCGGTGATAAGCATCATACGTTTCAAATCGCCGTCGAGATCAACACTGTTGGGGACAAATTTCCCCATTCCGAGCGTTGCATCCAGCACCGGGTGGCGGCCGTTGGTGATAACCAGCCGGTCATCGTCAAAAATCTGCGGCCGGACATAGTTGCGCCGTCTGGCACATTCGGCAAACGACGCAATGGCATCAATCCCTGCCAGCGCATCGGCAGCACGCTGGATGTCGGAGGTGCGGGCGGTCGCCATATCCCGCAGTACGGCAAAGAGCCGCTGTTCCAGAGCGAGTGATTTCTCCTCGGCTCCGAGGATGCGGGTTTCCAATTCTTTAAGTTCCGGGGTGATAAAGCGCTCCGCATTGACCAATGTCTGTTTGCGGATATAATCATCCGGTATCAGGTCCAAATTGGATTTGCTCACCTCAATATAGTAACCGAAAACCGAGTTGAATTTTACTTTGAGCGACTTTATTCCTGTGCGTTCGATCTCGCGCATCTGGATCTGGCTCAACCACTTTTTGCCGTCACCTGCGGCAGCGCGCAGTTCATCAAGTTCAGGTGAATAGCCGCTGCGGATAACTCCGCCGTCGGAAAGCGCCGCCGGAAGCTCATCCGCCAGCGCGGCGGAAATTTCAGCAGTAAGTTCGCTGAAATCTGCCAAGTCAGACGCACACTGTTCCAGAAGCGGCGCGCTGAAACACTCCAGAAGCGTCTTTATTCCAGGGATGACCTCAAGTGAACTGCCGAGATTCTGCAGATCGCGCGGAGTAGCGATACCGACATTCAAGCGGCCGACGATACGTTCCAAGTCGCGGATCACCCGCAGACATTCACGCAGTTCGCTCAATCCCATCGGATCATAGACGAAGTTTTCCACCGCATCCAGACGGCGCACGATCTGTTCGTGGTTCCGCAGCGGCCGCACGAGGAAACTCCGCAGTTTACGTCCGCCCATCGGGGTTGAAGTATAATCCAGCACACCGAGGAGCGACCCCTGCCGGTTGTTGCCGAAGAGGGATGCACTGATCTCCAGATTGCGCAAACTTATCTGGTCAAGCTCCATAAATTCATCAAGTGAACGGTAGGACAACAAGGTGACGTGACCGGCTTCCTGACGGAGGTTTTCAGAAGCGTAACGCAACACCGCTCCTGCAGCGGCGACGGCGGCAGGACGGTTGCGGCAGCCGAAACCGTCGAGCGTGGAGGTTTTAAAATGCTCACACAGGAAGCTTTCCGCCCCGGCGCTGTCAAACTGCCACTCATCCAGCGGTGTAAGCATAATTTTCAAATTTTCGCCCGGGAACGGCGGTACATTATTGGCAAGAGTTTCGGCAAGTTTACCGGAAATCAGGCACTCTCTCACGCCGAGCTTGAGCAGTTCTGAATTCAACTGAGTTACATTGCCGGGGGTACAGATGAAAAATTCACCTGTACTGACATCGAGCGCGGCAAGATTCAGCACACCATCTTTGTCAGCGGCGACCGCTGCCAGATAGTTGTTGCTGTCGGAATTCAACAGCGAATTGTCGATGACCGTTCCCGGCGTGATGATGCGGGTGATTTCACGTTTGACAATGCCTTTGGTCACCAGTTTGGGGTCTTCGACCTGCTCGGCGATCGCGACTTTCAAACCTGCGGCGACCAGTTTGGGCAGATAATTATCCAGTGCATGATAAGGGAAACCGCACATCGGCATTCCCTGACGCTTGGTCAAAGTAAGTTCCAGCACCGAACTTACTGTTTCGGCATCTTCAAAAAACTCTTCGTAAAAGTCGCCGAGCCGGAAAAGCAGCACCGCATCTGAAGGAATATTCTGTTTTGCCTCCAGATACTGTTTCATCATCGGCGTAAGTTTTTTATTGTCTGTTTGACTCATTCCACCAACCCCGTTGAATCAAATTCCCCTTCAACAGCGACCGACTGGCCATATTTTGATGCGGCGGGCTTTTCGATGCGCACGCGGCAGGAAATCACCTCTTTATGGGCAATAATTACCGTACCGATAGCATTGAGCAATGCTTCAAGGAGCTGAAAAGAGGATTTTTCAGCGACATGGACGATCTCCGTTTCCACCGCAGAATAGTCCAATGCATCAAACAAATTATCTGAAAGCGCCGCTTTTTTCATCGGCGTGACAATCTCAACATCGACGATTATCCGCTGTCTGGCAGTACGTTCATGCGGCAAGGTGCCGATCAATGCGGAAATATTGAGCTGATTTAAAAATATTTTTCCCATAGCGATCAATTCTGTAAATACTTTTCAAGAAGCGTTTTCAAACGTATCAGCGGCAGTCCGATGATATTTTCCAATTCACCGGAAAAATTTTCGACAATAACTTCACCGTGTTCCTGGATCGCATAAGCGCCCGCCTTGTCGAGCGTATTGACCATCGCGGTATATCTGACAATATCTTCATCGGAGAGGTTTTTAAACTTCACCCCGGAAACTTCGCTCCAAACTTCAACAATATTTTTCTCCGCACAAAGCAGCGCGACTCCGGTAATGACCTGATGGCTCTTGCCGGAAAGCTTTTTCAGCATCCGGAAGCTGTCTTCCAGAGAATCCGGTTTCCCCAGCGCCGCACCATCACAAATGACCATCGTATCAGCGCCGAGCACCATTTCAGAAGGGAACAATCCGGCGACACTTCTGGCTTTAAGCAGAGCGTTACACGCAGGAAGCGCCTCCAGCGCCACCCCGCTGTCAGCAGTCAACTCTTCAACATTGGCATCATAAACGGAAAACTCCACGCCGCAACTTGCCAACAGCTCTTTACGGCGCGGAGAACGTGATGCCAGAATCATTTTCTGCTCTCATCCGGCAGCTCCGGAGTATCCGGAACATCATCATCGTAATCGTCAAATTTTCCGGAACGGTCGATCCGCAACGTGACTCCGGAGATATCTTTAAGTCCGAAAATCTCTTCAATGCGCCGCTTTACAAGCGGTTCGATCAAAGAGTGCAGTTCCGGAAGTCCGCGGCCGGTTCCGGTTTTGACCAGAGCCGCCCGGATGACCATTGAGTATACGCCGCGCTTGCAAAACAGCAGTATGCGGCGGACATCCAATTCGGGAAACGCTTTAAGTTCAGCTTCGATCACCGAGCTTACGGCATTGGCGGAAACGACGATATCTCCGCTGGGACAGCTGATGGTCACTGTCGAACAGCGGCGGCGGCCGAACTTGCAGAATATGATCAACCGGATGATCCACTCAAGAACCATTATCGCGAAAAACACGCCCAAAGTCAGCAGTACTCCGCGGAACAGTTCCACGCTCCACACCTCTTTCAAGACTTCAACAGCTTTATCCATTTATAAACCTCTGTCCTGATTGCGGAAATCAAATTTCGTCGCCGTCCTCTTCATCATCAATGCTGGTTTCGTCATCGATATCCTGCACCAGCACATGAACAGTCGTGACCGTCATACCGGTAACTTTTTCCACATCAGCGATGACCGCTTTCTGGACATTTTCAGCGACTTCTGGAATGGTGTAACCGACCTTGAGATTGAGTTTGATCTCAATGGTGATCTGGTTGTTTTCATTGACCGCGATGGTGATGGCGCGGGCCTGCATTCTGCGGCTGCCGACGATTTCAGCGAGGTTGTCGACCAGCGCATTTCCGGCGAGGCGGGAAACACCTTCGATAGCCAGCGCGGCGCGGCGTGTAAGGGTAGCGATAACTCCGTCGTGGATTTTGACATCACCCAGTTCGGAATCTCCAAGCATCATAGCATCATTGTTTTTGACGTTGACATCTTTTTTCTCTACAGCGGCATCAGCGGTGTTTTTCATCAGTGTTTCCTCCTCTTTTTCGTGACTGATTATTTCTCCTGAAGGATGCGTTCGACAAATCCGGTGTCGTACTTTCCTTCAATAAAATTCTTGTGTTTCAGAATTTTCTGCTGGAACGGCAACGTGGTTTTGATACCTTCGACCACCATTTCGCTGACGGCGCGGTTGCAAACTGCCAACGCTTCAGCGCGGTTATGGCCCCAAACGATCAATTTACCGACCAGACTGTCATAATAGGGCGGGATGGTGTATCCGGTGTACGCATGGGTATCCATACGGACATTGGGACCGCCTGCGGGGACGAAGAGCTGCAGTTTGCCCGGACAGGGGGCGAAGTTGCGCTCGGGGTCTTCGGCATTGACACGGCATTCGATGGCGTGTCCGCGGAACTGAACATCTTTCTGACGGATGTTGAGTTTTTCTCCGGCGGCAATAGCGATCTGCGCCTTGACCAGATCGATGCCGGTCAGCATTTCAGTAACCGGATGCTCGACCTGAATACGGGTATTCATCTCCATAAAGTAGAAGTTGTCGTTGGCATCGAGCAGAAATTCGATCGTACCGGCGCTGGTGTACTTGGCAGCTTTGGCGGCCTTGACGGCGGCGGTGCCGAGCTTTTCACGCAAACGCGATGAAACTGCGGGGCTGGGGGTCTCCTCCAGAAGCTTCTGGTTGCGGCGCTGAACGCTGCAGTCGCGTTCGCCGAGGTGGATGACATTGCCGTAATTATCGGCAAGGATCTGCACTTCGATATGGCGGGGGTTGACCAGGAATTTTTCCATATAAAGGTCGCCGTTGCCGAAAGCTTTTTCCGCTTCAGTTCTGGCGGAGTGGAAGCCCTGAATGACCTCTTCATCATTGCGGCAGATACGCATACCGCGACCGCCGCCGCCGGCGACAGCCTTGATGATGACGGGGTATTCAAGCTTGTACGCCATAGCGAGCGCCTGCTTTTCATTGACGATAAGTCCGTCGCTTCCCGGGGTGATGGGAACACCGGCGGCTTTCATAGTATCACGGGCAACCGCTTTATCGCCGAGAGCCTTCATCGCTTCGGAGGTGGGTCCGACAAAGGCGATGCCGTGACGGCGGCAGGCTTCTGCGAAATAGGGATTTTCGGACAGGAAGCCGTATCCGGGGTGGATGGCATCGACTTCACACAAATCGGCGACGGTGAGCAACCGTTCAATAAGCAGATAGCTTTCGGAGGGCGGCGGCGCACCGATGCAGATGGCTTCATCAGCCATCTTCACAGCCAGACTGTCGGCATCGGCGGTTGAATACACGATCACGGTGTGGATATTCAATTCCCGGCACGCCCGGATGATACGGACGGCGATTTCACCGCGATTGGCGATCATAAGTTTGTTAAACATATTTTCTCCGGATCGATGGGGAGTATTACTCGATGACAAAGATCGGCTGGCCATATTCAACGGGCTGACCGTTTTCGACCAGGATTTCTTTGATAACGCCGGATTTGCCGGCCGGAATTTCGTTCATTACCTTCATCGCTTCGATGATGCAGACGGTGGTGTCAGCACTGACGGTGTCGCCGACGCGGACGAAAGGCTGGGCTTCGGGACCGGGAGCGCGGTAGAGGGTACCGACCAACGGGGAGTCAATGGTGACCTTGGGAGCTTCGGGAGCGGCAGCCGGAGCGGCGGCGGCAACGGGAGCGGCAGCGGGAGCAGCAGCAACGGCGACCGGAGCGGCGGCAACCATTTCCACACCGCAGTTACGGCGCAGACAGAGGTTGCAGCCATCCATTTCGATTTTGATTTCGCTGAGGTTGTATTCCCCCATCATGCTGACCAAAGTACGGATCTTTTCAAATTCCATTTCCATAATTTTCCTCAATTCAATTACAAAATTCAGCAATCCAACTCTTTTATCGTGACACCCAAACGTTTAAGCAGTGCCAGCAGAGCCATTTGATATGAAAACGCCCCGAATCCGGCTACTACACCAATGCAAACCGGTGCAGTAAGTGATTCGTGGCGAAACGTTTCACGGGAAGATATGTTGCTCAGATGCACCTCGACCGCCGGAAGTGCGGCGGCGGCGATGGCATCGCGGATGGCAACCGAAGTATGGGTGTACGCGGCAGGATTGATAACGATACCGTCAAATCCGTTTGCCGGAGCGCTGCCGATAAGCGTAACAAGTTCGCCCTCGGAGTTGGATTGAAACGCCTCGACTTCAACTCCGAGCTTTTTACCCAATGCGGTCACATCTGCAACGATCGTTGCCAAAGTAGTTTTGCCGTAAATATCCGGCTCCCGGCTGCCGAGCAGCTGGAGATTCGGACCATTAAGAAGCAAAATCTTCATAAATCATATTCCATATTTATTTACGGTGTGCAACCGTAAAACTTTTCACAACATATACGGTGAGCAATTATGCTCCTGATTAAAAATAACATCAAAACGGCAATTTTTCAAGTCTTAAGATAAAATTTTATCTCTCTCCAGCAGAAAAAAATTTTTTTCAGGCGGCAGAAAACGGCAAAAAATAAAAAGCCCGGGCAGGAAGACGGACGCATCAGGTCGGACGAGTCAGACGGGGCGCCTGGTATGCTGAACAGCTCTGATGCCAGGGACACCAAACATCTTAACTGAAAACACCGCCGTCAGGCGGAATCATCCGCCGCGA
>JAZOMB010000043.1:0-11743 GCA_045653515.1 Victivallaceae bacterium
CTTTTTTTCTCGTGAAAAAAAGTTTTTCCCTTCCCCCACATCACCGATCACCCTTCGTGGTTCAGCAGACGCACACGGCGGGCGCCGGTCGGAAAGCGGATCTGGAAAACGGTTCCGCGCTCGGCTTCGGTGACCACTCCGAACTCCGCTCCGTGTTCGCGGCAGACCCGTTCAATGATCATAGTGCCGATGCCGTTGCCGCTTGCTTTGGTGGTTTTGAACGGGATGAACATATCGCGCAATGCTTCAGGAGTCATACCGCCGCCGGTGTCGGCGAACTCTATGCCCAGATATTCCGCGGTGGAATAACCGTAGATCGCCAGCGTTCCGCCGTTGCTCATCGCCTGAACAGCGTTGCGGATGATGTTGTAAAATGCCTGTTTCAATTGTTCGCGGTCGCCGGACAAAGGCGGGAAGGGGGAGTTCCAGGAACACTTCACTTCAACTTTCCGCGCTTCGATCTCCGGGCGCATAAAGTTGAGTACCTCAACGACCAGTTCGCGCAGATCGACCGGTGAAAGCGTACCTTTGCCGGGGCGGATGGCGCCGAGGAAAGAGTGGATTATACTGTCAAGGCGTTCGACTTCGCTCTTGCAGACTTCGAGCATTGAGGAAATTTCTCCGGGATCGGCAGGGATGCTGTCGCCGGAGTTCAATGTCTCTTCCAATATCTGCAAATTGAGATACAGACTGTTCAAGGGGTTGCCGATCTCGTGAGCAACTCCTGCCGCCAGAAGCGATACTGCTTTGACTGTCTCTTTTTCCAGTTCCGCTCCTGTGCGGCGGCGGGTTTCGGTGACATCGTGCAGAATCACCGCCGCCAATCCGGTATCTGCCGCCAGCGGTGCCAGATAAAACTGGATGAAACGCGGTTCAGGATAACATATTTCCAACTCCTGACGCACCACCTGATGCCATGCCGGATCGTCGGAATGGAGCAATTGTTTCCAGTCGATCCCCGGAAGCAGCTGGGAGAGACGGATATTGGAAATATCTCCCGGCAGAGCCAGAAGTTTTTCGGCGGCGCGGTTGAAGTAGCGCAGTTTGAGTTCGCGGTCGATGACCAATATCCCGTCTTCGATCGCGTTGAACACCGTTTCAAAGAGTCCGCGTTCCTTGACCAGCCGCAGTAAATATGCCTGACGGCTGCCCTGATCGAGATCGTCAAAACGTTCGCTGAAACGGTCAATATATTTTTTTCTTGCTGCCATGGTTTTATTTTTGTATAAGTTGTGCTATATTATCTTATGAACCACCGGGAAGGCGGGGGAATGAACCATTTTCCATCCCCTGTCCGACAAGTTAATAATATAACGGCGGGTGAAAAATTTGTCAAATCCGCCGCCAACAGAAGGGATGGGAAAATGAGGAATTACTTGAGTTTTCCGATGCTGATGCTCTGTATGACCGTCTTTCTGACGGTGTCCGCGCAGGTGCCTAAGATCCATTACGACCGGGAGATCGGCCGCCCTGAAGTAAAAGCCACCGGTACTTTGGAAAAAATTTCCACCCCGGGCGCGGCGAACAATGCCAATACTCCGTCGGGAATGCTCGCTTATGCCGTTTCCGAAAATGACTGCCTTATCAACTGGGTCCCTTCGCAGGATACCGGACGTATCACCGGTCAGGCCGATATCATCGATGCGCTGGTCAGCCCCGATGAAAGTCTGCTGATCGTTGCTGAACGTGTCGGCGGCGCCAATCAGAACAATTCGACCCGGCTGATCTTCATCAATCTCCTGAACAACAAGATCTGCGGCAGTATGGATATTCCCGAACGGCGCATCGTTAAATTGCTGGACTGCCCCGGACAGAATGGAAAATTTATCGCCTTCCAGAAAGGTCAGAGCGCCTTCCAGAACGGCGATGCATTGCTGATGATCGATGTCAAAAAAAGACGCATCCGGCAGATAGGCAAAGATATCAACGAAGAGATCGCCGATCTCTGTACCGACGGTGAACGGGTCTGGCTCGCCATTGCCAACGCCAACCGGATCTGCGAGATCGACCTCGAACGCCCCTCAAAAGTGCGCTATTGCGATACCAAAAAAGCGGTGCTGAAACTCGGTTACAATCCCGCTTCGCAATCGGTCATCGCCGTCGAAAACGGCATTTGTGAATTTTTTACCGTTACCATCAACGGTCTCTTTCTGGACAACTCCATCGGACTTCCCGGCAAATGCACTCCAGCGTGGATGATGCCCATTCCCAACCGCGCCTCTTCAGTCATCATCATCGACACCAACAGCAACGGTTATCTGCTCTCCTCCGGCGGCCTCATCCCCCTCAACGGCCGTTTCGCTCCGCACGGCTGTGCGCTGCATGACGGCACCGTGCTGCTCGGCACCCTTGACCGTTCGCCCCGGCTCAATAAACTTGCACTTCCAGGCGGCGAAGTCAAAGGTTATATCGTTCCCTCCACCTTACGGCCGCTCAACCGCAACAAAACCTTTGCGGTCTTCGCCCGCTCCGGGAATGCTTCCGAATGCATCCAGCTGGATGAACAGGGAAATGTTTTCAAACTTACCGTCACCGGCCGCCGCGGCCGTAAAAGCACTATTTTGATCGTCAATAAAACAGGATTGCGTTGATTATGCCCATATTCCGTTACCAATGCCGCAGCTGTCAGGCTGAATTTGAACTGCTGCTCCCCCGCTTCGATTCCGATGCCGAATGTCCGCATTGCGGCAGCGCCGATCTGGAAAAACAGCTCAATAAAGTCGCCGTCGGCTCATCTTCTGCTTCCAGATCTTGTGCTATGAGCAGCCAGTGTCCCGCCGCTTCCAGTTCCGGCTGCTGCTGTGCCGGAGCCTGCCACCATAATCACTGAACGAACTTTGCTATGAACAAAAAAGAACTTATTGCCGAATTGGAAAAACTCGGGATGCGGCCGGGCCGCGGTCTCGGACAGAACTTTCTGCTGGACGGAAATCTTCTCGATTGGATCGTCCGCGCCGCCAAAGTCAAAGCGCAGGATAATATTCTGGAAGTCGGCCCTGGCTTCGGCGCCCTGACCGGTCGTCTGCTTGCCGCCGGTGCCAATCTTACTGCGGTTGAATTTGACCACCGCCTTGCCGCTTACAACCGGGAAAAATTTGCCTCTTACAACAGCTTCAGTCTGGTCGAAGCCGACGCCTGCCGCGTCAACTACGATGAACTCTTCCCCGATGATATCTGTTATCACGCCGTGGCGAATCTCCCCTACGCCATAAGTTCGGTTTTTATTGCCAAAATGCTCGAAAGCAGCAATAAACCGCGCACTATGTTTTTTATGCTTCAGAAAGAGATGGGCGAACGGCTCGCCGCCGTCCCGGGCACCAAGGCATACGGCGCACTTTCCGTGCGCACCCAGCTCGTTTACAAGGTGAAAATTGAAAAAATCGTCCCGCCGGAGGTCTTCTGTCCGCCGCCGGAAGTCGAATCAGCTCTGGTGTCGTTTGAATTGCGCAGCGAACCTTTGTGCAATGATGATGAGATGAAACTGGTCTCCCGCGTGGTGCGTACCGCATTCAACCAGCGCCGCAAACAGCTCGGCAAAGTTCTGGGACAGATGTTCGGCAAAGCTGAAGTCGCCGCCGCCTTTGAAAATCTCAATATCCCTATGGAGATCCGCCCCGACAAATTGGAAGTTGCCGATTTTGTCGCCATCGCCCGCCAACTGCAGTCACAGGAGGATAAGAAAAATGGATAAAACTGCCCTCGTCGAAAAAATCAATCAGCTCCGCAAAGAACGCAACGCGCTCATCCTCGCTCACAATTATGTCGCTTCGGAAATTCAGGAAATTGCCGATTTCTGCGGCGATTCACTCGAATTGAGCATCAAAGCCGCCGCCGCTTCCGCCGATATGCTTATCGTCTGCGGTGTCCGCTTTATGGCGGAAACTGCCAAGATCCTCTTCCCCAAAGCCACCGTGGTAATGGTCCGCAGCGATGCCGGCTGCCCTATGGCGGATATGGTCGACCCCGAAGAACTCAAAGCCTACAAAGCCGCCAATCCCGATACTCTCCTTATCGCCTATGTCAACACCACCGCCGAAGTCAAAGCCCTGGTCGACATCTGCTGTACCAGCGGCAACGCGGAAAAAATCGTTTCGTCCATCCCCGCCGACCGCAAAATAATGTTCCTGCCCGACCGCAATCTGGGCGCCAATCTGATCAATAAACTCAACCGCCCAATGGAGCTTTGGCACGGCTGCTGTCCGGTTCACGATGCGGTGACCGTCGATATGATCAACGATATGCGCGAAAAATATCCCAATTCACAGATCCTTGTGCATCCCGAATGCCGCCCGGAAGTGGTCTCAGCCGCCGATCAGGCGCTCAGCACCGGGGCGATGCTCAACTATGTCACCGCTTCCACCCACGATGAATTCACCGTCGGCACCGAAAGCGGCATCCTTTTCCGTATGATGAACGCCAACCCCGATAAGAAGTTCCATCTGCTCCAGCCGGAGATCCTCTGTACCGATATGAAAAAACTTACCCTCGCCGATGTCGAACGCGCCCTGCGTACCGGTCAGGATGAGGTCATACTCCCCGAAAATATGCTGCAGGAAGCCGAAAGCGCCATCAGAAAGATGCTCGCCGTAAAATAAGCCCAAAAAAAAGAAAAAAATCTGCCCCCGGCGGCTTCGCCGGACGTGGTCCAGCGGCGGAACCGCTGGTCGCCGTATACACGGCGAAACCTCAGCGAAGCGTTTAAGTCACCGCGAGGTGACACCTCCTGCCGGGAGCGATGTCACGCAAATCTCATTTGCGTGACGATATCGCGGGAGGCAGTAAAATGATGCGATGATCTTTCCCCAAGCCCCCATCCCTTTTCAAGGGAAGCGGGGTGTGTCTGCTCCCGGCTTGTCCCGCCACAGCCTTTGGCGACGGCGGATGGTCGCAGCAGAGCGGGGTTGTTTATTTTTCAATGAAGCTTGTTGCCTCTCTTGCAGAAGTGATGTCGAGCCTGATCTGCTCTTTCAATTCCTGCGGCGAAGCAAATTTCCGGATATCACGCAATTTTTTGACCAGATATACCGGCAGTTCCCTGCCGTAAAGCGTGCCCTGAAAATCCAGCAGATGGATTTCCACGCGGGTCGCTTCAACATTATAGGTCGGCGCAGGCCCGATATTCAATACTGCAGGATATTTTTTCCCGTCAACGAATGAATATCCGCAATAAACTCCGTGCGGCGGCAGGACTCCGTAATCCGCTTCCAGATTGGCGGTCGGCGCTTCCAACTCCTTTCCTGCGATGTGCATACCCGATACCACTTTGCCGTAAAGCATAGGGAAGCTGCCGGAAGTTTCGCGGTATTGCTCAAGATCCCCTTGAGCGATCATCTTCCGCAGCCTGGTGGAACTTATCACTCCGTTTTCATCGGTGATCTCATCCACAGGAGAAAAGACAATATCGTTACGGTCGCAGAACTCTTTAAGCACCTCTTTATTGCCGCAGCCGTTTTTCCCGAATTTCCAGTTGCTGCCGACGCAAATCCCGGCTAACTTGAACAATCCGCAATCGCGCAGACAAATCAGGAATTTTTCGGCATCCCATTGCGATATTTCAGCAGAAAAGTTTATTTTTCCGACAAAATCCGCTCCGGCATCCAACAGAGCTTTACAGCGTTCAGATTCCGGCAGCAGGAGCTTGAACTCCTTTTCATTGCCCAATATCTGCCGTGGGTGCGGTACAAAGGTCACCGCTCCGGTAATTGCTCCAAGCTCTTTGGCCACTCGTCCTGCATTTGCCACCACCTGTTGGTGTCCGGGATGCACTCCGTCAAAAACTCCGAGGGCGATGACCGCTTTTTTGACCGGAAAACCGCTTCCCGGAACAATGATTTCAATGAAATTATCCATAAAAAATTGAATTTCCTCCACTCAAGTTATATATTATACATCACAATTGTCAACTATGCAACAGGAAAAGCTATGAAAACTGTATTATATCCCGGCTCTTTTGACCCTTTTACCAATGGACACCTCGATCTGGTGACCCGCGCCGGTCAGCTTTTTGACCGTGTCATCGTGGCGGTGGCGGTCAATTCCGCCAAGAATCCGCTCTTTACAATGGAAGAACGCTGTGAGCTTATCAGAGAAAGCTGTTCCCATCTGGAACACGTCGAAGTTGTCTCGTTCCAGGGCTTGCTGGTCAATGCGCTCGACCGCTTTCAGGCGGATGCGGTACTGCGCGGTCTGCGCGCCTTTTCCGACTTTGAATATGAGCTGCAGATGGCCCTGCTCAACCGCAACCTCAAAGCCCAGTGCGAAACCATCTTTATGATGCCGACCTTGAAAAACTCCTTTGTCGCCTCAAGTCTGGTCAAAGAGGTCGCCCGTCTGCACGGCGATTTTGAACAATATGTCCCCGAACCGGTCGCACGGGCGGTCAAAGCCAAACTCAATTCATGAAAAATTTACTGCTGAATAAAGTTCAACTGATCCTGGAAGCTCTCGCTTCATCCGGCGCTCTCTCCATAAATGAGCTGGCGGAAAAATTTGACATTCCCCTGCCGACCGTGAGCCGCATCATTTCTGATATGACGGAGATGAAGCTCGTGGAGAAGATCGACTTCTACCGGGTCGCGCCAGCCGCCGGGCTGATACGGCTTGGTGAGTCTGCCAGAAAGCACTCCAATCTGGTTCAGCGCACTGTGCCGCTGC
This sequence comes from Victivallaceae bacterium, assembly GCA_045653515.1. Lineage (GTDB taxonomy): Bacteria > Verrucomicrobiota > Lentisphaeria > Victivallales > Victivallaceae > UBA1784. The sequence continues at coordinate 6,655 of JAZOMB010000043.1, forward strand.
TCGACCGTTTTGCCGAACAGATGCAGATGAATGTTATTCTGGCAGGTTTTGAAGAAAATACCTGTTTTCCGTTATACCGCCGCGGCAAAACGGAAAACAGCAGCAACATCATCTGGGAAAGCGGGCTGGCACTGGTGCTGATGGATCAGGCAGCTCTTCCGTTTGACCACTGTCGGGAACTTTTTTTGCAGAATTCCCCGGGAGCTGCGGAAACGGAGCTGCTCATTTTCAGCCGCGAACTTGAAAACATCAAAAATGAACAGCGGCTTTTCCGTTCCAATACCATGCGCCAATGGAGCTGCTGCTGCGGATTTCATTACCGCGGACTTGCCTGCGGTTTCTGCGTTTACGGAACGGCGGCGCCGGAACATTCCAGAGAGCATTTCATTATGGAGTGTGCCAGACTTCAGTCGCGCATAACTGCAATTTTCAGCGAGGAATAGTTTTATGTGGGAGAAAGCAAAAGCGCTGTTTCAAAAACATCCGGATCTCTGTTGTGCCGCAACACTGTTTCTGGCGGCGGCACTGCCGTTTCTCCAGGCGGTTCCGTTTGAAGTTTTTGTGGTTGACGACACCGTTTATATCGGACAGGATTTTATGTTTTCTCTTTCCTGGGGCAATATAAAATACCATCTGACCCACAAAACGCTGGAACTTTATTCGCCGCTGGTGATGTTGAGTTTTATGCTCGATTATCTGCTCTGGGACAGAGAGATACTGCATTGGGGGGCGCGTCTGCACAATATTCTTCTGCACAGCTGCGGGATGGTGCTGTTCTATCTGACCTTGCGTAAATTGAAGTGGCAGTTCAAAGACGGCGACGATCTTTCGTTCCCGCCGCTTGCCGCACTCTTCGCCGCTATTGCCGCCGCCGTGCATCCCCAGCGCATTGAATCGGTGGTCTGGATAGCCGAACGCAAAGATGTTCTCATTTCGACTCTCGGTATGGCGGCGGTATACTGTTTTGTTGCGGCATACAGGCGCAACAGGGTCTCGTTTGTTTCTCCGATACTGCTTTTTATTTCGCTGTGGGGGGTGAAACCGATGCTGTTGACTCTGCCGCTGATATTTACAGTCGGATTTTTTGCGGCGGAGAAGAGATTTGAATTGAAACGGGCGCTGCGTTTTCTTTCCGGTTCATATCTGGCAGCGGCACTATATTTGCTGATAAATCTCTCAACCTACCGTGAAGTAGCAGAAAAAATGTTCTCTGCAGACAGCTCCGCATCCGGCGTTTCCAGGCTCTTTCTGGCATCGTACAATATCCTGCTCTACTTCGGTAAAACCATCTGTCCGGTAAAGCTGAACCCGCTCTATCCGCTGGTCGCTCCGGAAACAGTATCTTTCTGGTATCCCGTTATTTTGCTGGTCATCATCGCGATCCTGATCGCCGGAGCGGTCATCCCGTGGGCAAAACGCGAATTCTGGAGCAGAACCATACTGCCCTGCGGTTTGATGTTCGGTCTGGCGGCGGCTCCGATAAGCAGTATCACGCAGATCGGCAATGTGGATTTTGCCGACCGTTACAGCTATTTTCCATCGCTTTTCATCTGGGCGTTTATTGCCTGTCTGGCTGTGGTGATCTACCGAAATTACTTCCATTACCGCAAGAATTTGCCGATTTTCCTGTCCGGCTATCTTCTGGTACTGCTTGTGATCCATATGAGCTATCTTCCGGCGTGGAAAAATGAAGATGCTCAAATCGATGCTATGCTCGACACTCCGCGCCCGCACATTCAGGCGTTGAAACTGGCAGCAATGGCGGAGCTGAAAAAAAATAATCCGGAAAACGCTCTCAAATGGACTGCAGTATTGCAGAGTTACGGTGATATCTCCCGCAGTGATGAGATGTTTGTTGACGGTGTCTGCGGTATGGCGGAGATCATCAGCGGCAGAACGGAACAGGGCATTGCCCGGATCAACAATTTACTGAACCAGCCGGACTGGTTTCTCATCCGCAATGCGCCGCGTGAATTTACCCGCTCCTGTATTCTGCTTGCCGCCAACTGGCACTTGAAACAGCGTAAACCGGAAAATCTGCGTTACGCCGCCAATCTCTATTTGATGCTGGCGCAGCTGGCAGGACATTACAGTCAGGTCGATCAATTCAATTTTGAGGGTGTGGCGATGCTGATCTCCGGCAAATACCCCGAAGCGGAAAGATGTTTTATCAATGCGCTCAAACTTTCTCCCGCTGATACCAATATTCAAAAAAATCTGGAAGCTGTCCGAAAACGGATGATGAAACAGTAACTGCCTTCAACGTTGCAATTTGCTTTGGATGATGGTATATTATACGAAATACATTATTTGCAAATAAAGGAATATGATCATGAGTGAAGTAAGAACCCGTTTCGCCCCCAGTCCCACCGGCTTTATGCACGTCGGCAACTTGCGTACCGCGCTTTATGCGTGGCTGCTGGCGCGTTCCAGGCAGGGCAAATTCATCTTGCGTATTGAAGACACCGACCAGGCGCGCTATGTTGAAAACGCGGTCGAAGTTATTTATGCCACGCTGAAAAGCGCCGGGCTTGAACACGACGAAGGCCCTGATAAAGACGGCGGTTTCGGCCCCTACATCCAGAGCGAACGCAAAGGTCTTTACCGCCAGTATGCTGAACAATTGGTCGCCTCCGGCGCCGCCTACTACTGCTTCTGCGACAAGTGCGAAGACGAAAACGAAGATGAGATCCACGAAGCTTCCGCCCTCTGCCCCTGCGCCGCTATGAGTGCCGGAGAAGCCGCCGCCAAAGTGAGTGCCGGTCTGCCCCACGTCATCCGTCAGCGCATCGACCGCAGCGGAGTATCTACTTTCAACGACACCGTTTTCGGTGAGATCACCATCGAAAACAAGGTTCTCGATGACCAGATCCTGCTCAAACGCGACAATATGCCCACCTACAACTTTGCCAACGTGGTCGATGACCATCTGATGGGCATTACCCACGTGGTGCGCGGTTCGGAATATCTTTCCAGCACTCCCAAATACAATCTGCTCTATCAGGCGTTCAACTGGGAGATCCCCGAATATGTGCATCTGCCGCTCATTATGGGCCGTGATGCCGAAGGCAATGTTTCCAAACTTTCCAAGCGCCACGGTTCGGTGAGTTTTGAAAATCTGGTCTCCGAAGGTTATCTCCCCGAAGCCATCGTCAACTACATCGCGCTTCTCGGCTGGTCTCCCAAGAGCGACCGCGAAATCTTTTCGCTCACCGAACTTGCGGAAAGCTTCAGCGTTGCCGGTTTGAACAAATCACCCGCAGTCTTTGACTATGACAAACTGCGCTGGATGAACTCTGAATATATCAAAGCGCTTTCTCTGGAAGAGTTTGCCGCTAAAGCTCTGCCCTTTACCACGGTTTCCTCTTCCGCGCTTTCCGGAGCTTGGGACAAGATCGCCGCCTTGCTCCACACCCGCGTGGAAACCTTTGCCGACTGTCAGGAAAAGATCGCATTCCTGCTTGAACAGCCTGAATACGGCGTGGAACTTTTTACCCACAAAAAGAGCAAATCCGATCCCGAAAACAGCGCCGCTGATCTTCCCGTCATCCGGGAAAAACTTGCCGCCGTCGCGGATTGGAACGCCGAAAATATCTCCAACGCCTTGAGCGGATTTGCCGCTGAAACCGGAGTCAAAGCCGGACGCCCGATGTGGCAGGCGCGTATCGCCGTTTCCGGATGCGCCGTCACCCCCGGAGGCCCCGGAGAGATTATGGAGATCCTCGGTAAAGAGGAATCCCTCCGCCGCATCGATGCCGCATTGACAAAGTTTTAAGTCATGCGGTGATGTGGGGGAAGGGAAAAACTTCTTTTCACGAGAAAAGAAGTTTTTCCCTTCCCCCACGCCCCCATCCCTTTTCAAGAAAAGCGGAGTATTAAATCTTATTTGCCCGCAATGCGCCGCCGGACATTGTATTTTTCACAAAAATGAGACAACACCGTAAAATTATATCAGATAAGTTATTGCAAAATAACTTTTTCAGTATTATATTATAAATAACTTTTAATAATTTAAACCAAATATATGGAGAAAAAAGTATGAAAAAATTTCGTTCATTGCTTCTTTTGCTCGCTGTGTTTGCTGTGTTTTCAGCGTTTGCGGGCAAACCGGCAAAGTATGTGTTTCTGATGATCGGTGACGGTATGGGACCGGAATTCTGCCGCCTCTATATGAGCCAGTATCCCAACTCAAACTTCAGCAAATTTGCCCAGCGCGTTCCCACCGGAACCAACAACGTTTTCGGTAAAACCACCGACTCTGCCGCCAGCGGTACTGCTCTGGCCAGCGGTTTCAAAACCTACAACGGCGCTATCGGTGTCGATAAAGACAAGAAGCCGCACAGCAGCCTTGCCCGCCGCCTGCAGGCGCGCGATTGGAAGATCGGTATCATCTCCAGCGTCGGTATCAACGATGCCACCCCCGGCGCCCACTTCGGTGTCCGTCCCTCCCGTAAAGAACGCGCCGGTATCATCGCCGATATGATCGCTTCCCAGTTTGATTTCTTCGGTATCAGCATCGTTCTCAAGCCGGCTGAATTCAAAGACGGCGACCTCAATAAAGCCCTGAAACGCGGCGGTTACACCGTCGTCAAAGGCGCCCAGCTCAACACCCTGAAACCGGGCAATAAAAACGTCGTCATCTCCGACACCCACGCCCGTCTCAAAGCTGACAAAAAATATCCCACCCTCGCCGCTGTCACCGCCAAAGCCGCTGAACTGCTCTCCGCTGACAACAACAGCTTCTTCATTATGGTCGAAGGCGGCGCCATCGACCACTGCAACCACCGCAACGACCACGCTTTCGCCCTGCGCGAAATGATCGAATTCGATGCCGCCATCGGCGAAGCTCTCAAGTTCGCTGAAAAGCATCCCGAAGAAACTCTGATCATCGTCACCGCCGACCACGATACTGGCGGCACCAAGATCAGCGATATTGCCAAATACAACAAAGACAATTATTTGAAACAGGTTGTCCCCTCTCCCGCCCTGACCGATATGGTCGTCAAGATGAAGAAGAAAAACGCTTCCGCTGACGAAATGAAACAGGCCGTACTCAAAGCCATCGGCATCACCAGCCTCACCGCCGACG
>JAZOMB010000044.1:0-63720 GCA_045653515.1 Victivallaceae bacterium
CTGAACTTTGTATCTGCACACGTTGTCCGGAACCGCCTTGCCGGTCAAACCGCAGTCAAGGTGGGCGCAGACTCCTTTGATTTTGAGCGGTCTGCCGTTGAGATAGAAACCGGTTTCGGGACAGAACTCGGCTGTGCGGAAACCGAACTTCTGGATATAGGTATCGAAAGCTTCTCCGTCATTTCCGAAGAGCTTCACTTCAGCTGTATAGCGGACAGGGTTGTCGATATCCCACAGCTCAGGAGATTTTATTGAACAACTTCCTTTGATGATATCACGACTTCTGGCGGCGACTGCTCCGGGGAAACGGCATGAGGCTGCCTCTTTTCCGTCAGGAGCAAAGATTTTGCACCCGACCTCGAAATTACTGTCCGAGTAATCGACGTTGAAAACCTCGACCTCGACCGGGATCTGCCAAACATCATCCTGCTGTTTTTTGACCGGAAGAAACACTCCGTAGAGATCGATAGCCGTCTTGGCGGTCTTCACCATCCAGACGTTGCGGTAAATTCCTGCGCCCTGATACCACCAGCCCTCCCGGGAGTCCGGATCGACGTGGACAGCAAGCACATTGTCCTTGCCGAAGTTGACGATATCGGTGATATCCACCTCAAATGAGGCATATCCGGAGGTACTGCGATAGAGGAAACAGCTGTTGAGGTAGATCTCGGAGTTTCCCGTAACGCCTTCAAAATAGATGATTATACGTTTGCTGCGATCCTCTTCGCAGAGGGTGAAGTGCTTGCGGTACCAGGCGTCGTGGTATTTAAAGAAGCCCAGCGCACCGACCTCGAGCGGATCGGGAGTCTGCTCTATTATATAGTCATGCGGAAGATCGACGCTCTTCCATCTCTCAGGAGTCAGTTCCCCCACCAGATCCCAATGCTCAGGCATATCTATATGATCGCGCACTCCCGGACCCCATTTCAGACGCTCGGTCTTGGCGGCGAGATAGGTTCCGGATTTGGTTTTGACAAAACGCTCTTCCGGAACCTCTCCGAGAAAACGCCAGTCGCGGTTCATTAAAATTTTTTCTCTCATAATACACTCCGTTGCAGAAATTTTTTTGCGTTGTTTTTAGTATAGCGTTTGAATTATCATTTTTCAATGATATATTTGTCGCATATATTATACAGTTGTTGCTTGGAGGTATTTTTATATGATGGAAACAAGAGAAGTATGGCTGTTCCGCAACTCCTTCCCCGGAGTCAAACTGCCCTTCTATCCGCGCGGAGGCGGGATAAACTGCTTTTCTCCAGGCAAAACTGAGGAACACTCACCTCAGGATTTTTGCGAAATATGCTGGGTCGCCCGCGGAAGCTGCATCTTTGACTTCGGAAACATCCGCGCTGAAGTTCACGCCGGAGAGTCAATTTTCCGCCTGCCCGGTGAACGCCGCTTCAAACAGGTGTCCGGCAGGGAAAATGCCGTGATATACTATGTCACTTTTGATGGAAAAAGCGCCTCCGAAATCATGCAGAGCTTCGGATACAAACGCGGAGCTATCCCCTCAGGCAAGTGCCCCGTGATACTGTTCGACCGCATATTCAGAGACCTTGTATCCACGTCAGAGAACGACTACCGCAAGCTGTGCGCAAGTTACCTTGAACTTATGGCGAAGATGGCTCCCTCCCCGCCGGAACCGGAACCGTCTTCCTTTCTGCACGAGTGTCTGCACCGCATAAAACTCAACTCCGCCGACTGCAATTTCAATATAAATGCCCTCGCCGACGAACTCGGAGTCCACCGCTCGACCATCAACCGCGCCATAACGCTTGAAACAGGACTTACTCCGCATAAATATCTGGAAAACTGCCGCGTGGATTACGCTGTTGAGCTCCTGGTCAACAGCAATGTTCCCATAAGCGAAGTGGCGCGTTCAGCCGGATTTTCCCGTACAAACTACTTCTGCAGGATCATCAAACAGCGTACAGGAATGACTCCGGGAGAGCTTCGTAAAGCTCCGAAATAGGCTAAAAAGTCCGCACAGCACAGTTCTCCCCGCTGGAAAATGTCATTCGCGCAATATTGAAGCTGTCCTTGAGCAGGCTGTGGAATATCTCTATTAAATTTTCACAGGTCGCAGCCTTGCTGGTCACCACGATACGGCACTCCGGATAGGCGGTGGCAAGGTCGTTTTCAAACGGTCTTCCGAGATTTCTATTGTGCGGAGCACCGTAACGGATCTTCTGATTTTCGTAGATGGCGAGGATCTCCGAAAGCAGCGGATCCTCTCTCTGCAGTATCAGCGCGTGATCGAAGCATTTGAGATAGTCCCACACTCCCCGTTTGATACCGGCGCACGGATGGACAAAGCCGGTCGAGGGATCCACCTCTCCGCCGATCTCAACGGTAAGGACTCCGCTGTGACCGTGCAGATACTGCGCCTCTCCCTGATACTTGTAAAAACGGTGCGCATATTCGATTCCCATACTTGCCATAGACGTATTCATTTTGTTTTCCTCTCTGGTTGCTCCTCCCGCAAGTTCATTGTAATACAAAGAAGAAAAAAATCAACCTTCTCCCGCCTCAAATGTTGACAAAATGTCCCAATTTCAGGAGCGGAACAACTCCGCTGAAACAAAAAACTTTTGGAGAATTATATATGAATACCATTTTCGATTCGCTTGAGGAATTTCCAACCCAGACGATTGACCGCTATTTTGACGGTCTTCCCATCTGGAAAACCGGAACCGTCAAAGCCTGCATCATCACCGAATGCAGCAATCTCTCAGAAAAAAATGATGCCGAAGTAAGCAGCTCCGTCATCTGCCTCATTCCTCCCGACCAACCCAAACCTCTCCCCGGAAGCCGCATCGATATCCACGGAATAACCTACGACATCGTATCCGTCGAATCCCGAAACAACACCTCCGGAGAACTCATCGCCTACCGCTGCCGCTGCGGCCGCGTTTGATCGCACGCTTTTTTTTGTTCGTGGAAAGGGGTGGAGGTGTTCTTGGGGTAGGGTAAAACTGCTTTTCCCGTGAAAAGAAGTTTTCCCCTTCCCCCAAATTAATTTCTGCTTCAGGCAAAGATGACCTTTTTGAAGTTCTTTTTGCCGGTTTGGAGGAGCAGTTCTTTTTCCGGGCAATCGGCGGCTTTGAGCATCAAATTCATATCTGACACCTTTTCGCCGTTGATTTTGACTGCGTTACCCTGCAGGAGGCGGCGGGCTTCGCCGTTGCTCTTGCACATTCCTGCGCTGACGATAAGTTTTACGATCCAGAGGCCGTCGCCGTCGAGTTCGCTTGCCGGGATGGTGACTTCCGGGTAGATGGCAACGCTGTTGCATTCGATAGCCGCGATCGCGCTGGAGGTGGCGATTTTGCGTTCCGGATCGGCGAAACCGAACTGGCTTCCTGCGGTGAGGAATGCCTCTTTGGCGGCGGCTTCACCGTGTGCCATTTTGGTAGCTTCAAAGGCGAGGATCTCTTTGGCGCGGTTGATATTTTCGCATTCAGAGAGCGCGATGCACTCTTCCAGAGGAAGTTCGATGGCAAACTTTTTCAGGAGATCGCCGACCATAGCATCGTCGGTATTGCGCCAGAACTGATAATAATCAAAGACGCTGGTGCGGTTCACATCGAGCCAGACGCTGGTGCCGCCGACCGATTTGCCGAACTTCTGTCCGGTGGCGGGGTTCATCAGAAGCGGAATGGTGAGAACGTGGACTTCGCGTTCCTCTTCATACATTCTGCGGATGAGTTCGGTACCGGCGACCATATTTCCCCACTGATCCTGTCCGCCGATCTCCAGCGTGCAGTTGTACTCTTTATTGAGGTGGTAGAAGTCGTAGCCCTGAAGCAGAGAGTAGCTGAATTCAAGGAAAGACAGACCATTTTCCAGACGGCTTTCGACCGATTTCTGCGCCAGCATACGGTTGACGGAGAAGCGGCTGCCGATATCGCGCAGGAAGTCGAGCAGCTTCAGACTGCCGAACCAGTCGTGGTTGTTGACGAAGTTGGCTTCGCCGTTTTCCAGAGTGATGAAGCGGGAAAGCTGTTTTTTCAGACATTCGACATTGTGCGCGACCTCTTCCATAGAGATCATATTACGCGCGGTGGAACGGCCGGAGGGGTCGCCGATAGCACCGGTGGCGCCGCCGACGAGGACGGTCGGGACGTGACCGGCTTTCTGGAGCATACGCATCGCCATCACAGGGAGCAGATGGCCGACGTGCAAGCTTGAACCGGTGGGGTCGAAACCGCAGTAGAAAACCACTTTTTCGGTGGAAAGTTTCTTTTCAATAGCCGCTTCATCGGTCATCTGGTAGACGAAACCGCGGGCTTTCAATTCCTGAAAAATATTCATAGTAAAAATCTCCTTGATCAGTGTCCGATGGTGATTTCCGGCAAATCCAGAGTGCGCCACGCGCGGTGATGCACCATTTTGCCCTCTGAAAGCCAGCGGTTTTCAAAATCACTTCTTATATGTGCGACATCCGCCAGCGCACTCATATCCAGCGCGAAAAGTCCGGAACTTTCCATAACACGGTTGACCGCGTCGCAATAATTTTCATCATCGCTGGAAAAGTGGAACACCGCACCTTTTTTCAGCACACGGTGGATCTGGGTGGTGAAGTCGCAGCAGAGCAGGCGGTGACCGCGGTGGCGGTTTTTGGGCCACGGGTCGGGGCAGAGCAGATGGATGCGGTCGAGCGAAGCATCGGGGATCATAAGTCCGAGCAGATGGCGTGCTTCGACGCGCAGGACGTGGAGATTTTCCACGCCCTGATGGCTGCTTCTGCGGACGACTTTACGCAAGCGGCCGAGCATAACGTCGGCGCACATTACATACCGTTCCGGATAAGATGCCGCCAACGCGACGGAAAAACTGCCGGTACCGCAGCCGAGATCAAGTTCGCAAACTTTATCAGTCGGCAGCACAAGCCGTTCGTAAGCTCCGGTGAGAATACGGATTTTGGCATCCTCTTTATGGGGCATATCAGATCGCCTCCCGGTTGGCTATCCATTCGCGCATAGAACGTTCGACGGCATCGCGGTCGGCGAGCATAGCGGAGGCGTAAAGTTTGAAGTATTCGATCAGAACGTTGCGGAAGACCTCCAGCGCGCGGACGCGGTCGGCAAAGATCTCGTCCTGATTCATCTCTTCGCCCTCTGGGAGCTTGAAGGAACCGAACACAAAGTTGTCGGCATCAAAGGTTCCGCACCAGACGGAGTTATCGTCGCGGGTGAGAGTGAATTTGGCTTTTTTGAGTTTTTTGCCGACTTCCAGAGCCGCTTTGACCTCGGCACCGCGCAGGGGGCTGTCGCCCTTTTTGACGGTGGTTTCACCGGCGCCGCGGGCTTCGTTTTCGTCCAGCAGCACCAGCGGAGCTTCGAGCATGATGTCGAACTCATTGTTTTCAAAGGTGAGTTTGCCGACGCTTTCGCTGTAGTAGAGCAGCCAGGTGAGGAAGTCTCTGCCGACCTGCGGATCAGCGGGGATCGCAGGGGAATCGTTGAGCTTGAGCGCAGGGAATGCCGCGCAGGTGGTGTGGAATTCGCGTTCCAGAATCAGCGCAGGGGTGAGCTGGAGCGGTTCCATTTTGGTCACGCGGTAGAAGTTCTCAATAAAGAGGTCGATCTGGCTCTGGCTTCCGGTTCCCAGATAAAGCAGTTTGCTGTGGGGTTCAAGCACCATAGAGACCCCCGACAACGCCGGAGGCATCTTATTGATGTGCCGTTCGATAACATCCTCTTTTATCCGCTTTTTGTCCTTGCCGGAGACATAATCTCTGCCGGGATTGGCGGCGAGAAATGCCTGTTCTTCGCGGCGGCAGAGCGCGTTCAGCAGCGAAGCCGGGATCTTGCGCACCGCCTGACGGAGCGTAAGATAGTAGCTGCCGCCGCACTGCGCGGAACCGGAGTCGATGGTGGTGTCCAGCAAGTGGTGTCCGGTGACCCAGCCGACTTGGGGTTCGGCGGTGACGGAATCCAGCGTACCGGCCTTGGCGGAAGCGAACATTTCAGCAAAATCTTCCGGGATATCCCCCGGAAGATCAAACATTGAAAAGGTTATTGAACCACGGTCAAAAGGCATGATCTATTCTCCCAGAAACGCTCAAACCGTTCAGAAACCGATCTTGTTTTCCAGATAGTCGCGCAACTGGGTGATGTTGACGCGATCCTGCTGCATAGTGTCGCGGTTACGGACGGTGACCGCGTTGTCGTTGACAGAGTCAAAGTCAAAGGTGATGCAGTAGGGAGTACCGATTTCGTCCTGACGGCGGTAGCGTTTACCGATGCTTCCGGTTTCGTCATATTCGCTGCGGAAGTAGCGGTTGATATCTTTGTAGAGCTCGTAGGCGTTTTCTTTGAGCTTCTTGGACATCGGCAGAACAGCGACCTGGATCGGCGCGACGCGGGCGGGCAGATGGAGGACGATACGGGTATCTTCATCCATACCTTCCTTGGCGGTGGCGGCCTTTTCTTCATCGTAGGCGCGGCAGAGCAGCGCGAGCATAGTGCGGTCGAGACCGACGCTGGTTTCGATGACGGTCGGCATCAGGGTACGGCGGTTGTCGTGGTCGACATACTGGAGATTTTCGCCGGAGAATTCGCTGTGGCGGCTCAAATCCCAGGTGCCGCGGTGGTGGACGCCTTCCAATTCGCCCCAGCCGAAGGGGAACTTGACTTCGATGTCGATAGCGGCTTTGGCGTAGTGGGCGAGTTTTTCGTGTTCGTAGATGCGCATAAAGTCATCGGAGAATTCCAGCTTGTCGCGATAGTATTTGATGCGCTGTTCTTTCCAGTATTCGAACCATTCCATACCCTCTTCGCCGTCGCAGAAGAATTCCATTTCCATCTGGGTGAATTCGCGGCTGCGGAAGGTGAAGTTGCGCGGGTTGATCTCGTTACGGAATGCTTTACCGATCTGCGCAACACCGAAGGGGAGCTTCTGGCGGGCGGCGATACGGACGCTGTGGAAGTCGACGAAGATCGGCTGGCAGGATTCGGCGCGCAGATAGGCGACGTGTTCATCGTCAAAAACAGGACCGACGAAGGTCTTCATCATCAGATTGAATTCCTTGGGTTCGGTGAGGTTTTTGGAACCGCAGTTGGTGCAGGTGGTCTGGTCGGGCATCTGGTCGACGCGGTGACGGGCCTTGCAGTCTTTGCAGTCGGTCATCAGATCGCTGAACTGGTCGATGTGACCGGAAGCTTTCCAGATGGTGGGGTTGGCGATGATGGTGGAATCGAGACCTTCAACATTGTCGCGGGTTTCGACCATTTCGTGCCACCAGAGGTTTTCGATGGCGCGTTTCATGCGGGAGCCGTAGGGGCCGTAGTCCCAGAAACCGTTGAAGCCGCCGTAGATTTCCGAACTGGGGAAAACAAATCCGCGGCGTTTGCACAAACTGACGATCTTATCCATCAACTCCTGACTCTTGAATTCTTCCGACATAATAATATCCTTTCATTAAAATAATGTAAACAACATTTCATCAAAAAGATAATATAACCCTTAAACGTCAGTTTTACAAGTCTTTTACAGTTATAAAATCAACGTTCTCCAGACAAGATAAAGTTTTTCAGCGATTATTCAGTAATTTCGATGCCCTGAAGTGCTTTCGGCTGGATTTTCTGCTGAATATCTTTTTCCAGTTTCTTCTGGAAAGCGGGGGGCTGATACGGCTGTTCGGCGGCAGGTTTTTCCGGAGCTTTTTGCGGGGATTGCTGTTCACTGCGGCAGCAGAAGAACCAGACGGCGAGTGCGATGACGGCGGCCAAGGGGAACAAAATTCTCATATCCGAACCTCCAGTATTAAAGTAAATAGTGCATTATCAGTAATATATCACCATAAATGCAGGACATCAAATCAGTTCAGGAATTTTTATCTGCTGTTTATTGCAAAAACTTTCAAGGTGTGATATAGTAAGTCAAATACAGTAAATCAGGAGATTTTTCAACTATGGAACATATTTTAAAACATACAGATCCCGGCAACCCCCGCAATTCAGAGGGCTCGTTTGTCAAACTTGCCGACGGTACGCTCTATTTCGCCTATTCGCGCTACAACGGAACTGCCGGACACGACCACGCCTCCGCTGATATCGCCGCAGTTGTTTCCAAAGACAACGGCGCAACGTGGAGCGAACCTGTGATCGTTTTCAAAAATCGTGCGATGAATTTGATGTCGGTTTCGCTCCTGCGCCTTGCCGACAACCGTATCGCGATGATCTATCTGGAAAAATCGGCGATCCCCGGCTGGGAAAATTTTGTCGATTGCCGTCCGAAAATCGTCTTTTCGGATGATGAATGTGTTTCGTGGAGCGAACCAGTTGAGATCGCCAACTGTCCCCCCGCCTATCTCGTGGTCAATAACGACCGCATAATACAGTTGAAATCGGGCCGTCTGCTTCTGCCTGCCGCGCACCATTTGTACAATGAAAAATCTCTCGGCAGCGGCATCCTCAAGTTTTTCATCTCCGATGACAGCGGAAAATCGTGGCGTCTGGCCAAAGATCAGATCTATCCCGTCCCCGGAATGCCGCGCGGTCTGATGGAGCCGGGTGTCGTTGAACTTGCCAACGGCACTGTGATGTGCTTCATCCGTACCGCCTGCGGCTGCCAGTATAAATCCTTTTCCTTTGATGGCGGCGACACCTGGACGGCGGCGATGCCGGCGGTGGAATTCCTCTCTCCGGAATCCCCGATGTCGATGAAACGCGACCCGGGATCGGGCAAACTTTATGCCGTGTGGAACGATTGCAATCCCGTCCGCCGTGTCCGCGCCCTTGACCGCCGCTGGGCGCGTACCCCGCTGGTGCTGGCAGAAAGTTCCGATGACGGCGCGACGTGGGAAAACCACAAAGTCATCGAAGATGCCCCCGACCACGGCTACTGCTATATCGCGATGTATTTCAACGGTGATCTATTGCATCTGGGATACTGCTGCGGCGGCGAACCGGATTGCAGTAGCACCTTGCACGAAACCAAGATCCGTACTTTGAATTTGAAAGAGATATGATTATGACTCAGGCAGAAATTGATTTTGAAAAGATTTCCAACCACTTGAATACCAAAGCTTCCGAACCGTGGACGTGGCTGTTTTACGGTGATTCCATTACTCACGGTGCGGCGCATACTCACGGTTTCCGGGCATTTCCGGAAATTTTTGCTGAACGCATCCGCTGGGAGATGCGGCTGCTTTACGATGTGATCATCAATACCGCTATCAGCGGACAGACTACAACGCATCTGCTTGATGAAAGCCGCTTTGACTGGCGGGTGAGCCGTTTTGCGCCCAATGTGGTTTTTATCCTCATCGGCTGCAATGACATTGTGAAATTGAAGAGTGTTGAAAAATTCCACAGCAATCTTATTGAACTGGTGCGCCGGGTCCGCAGTATCGGCGCGATACCGGTGCTGCAAACCTACGGCAAAATAGTTTACGTTCCGGAAAATGAAGGCTATGTCATGCGGTATGAACAACTTGCGCAATATAATGAAACCATCCGGAAAGTTGCCGCTGATGAATCGATCATCCTGATCGATCACGAACCCTATTGGAACGAAAATATCCCAGATGAAAAAACCTTGAAACTCTACATGGGCGAAGCCATCCACCCCGGCGGTCTGGGGCATCTGGCGATGGCAAAGCTGATTTTCAAAACTTTCAACATCTTTGACCCCGAAAGTCCCTGTTGCAATCCGGTCGGTACTCCGTGGTCAATGGCATAATTGGCGACTTATTAAAAAAAATCCGCCGACAGGCGGAAAAAAATAAAAACTGCCTCCCGCCTGCCGGGCTTCAGCCCGGCGACAGGCGTTCAACGCCAACCCCGGATCAGGAGCGATATCGCACCGCCGGGCGGGTTTTGTCAAGGCGGCGGCGAGGGAGTGTACTCACGTACTCGTCCGAGCCGCCGTCCGCAGGCAAGGCGCGCTCCGGCAAAGCGAGATCGCTCCGTGTACAAACACGAAAGCGCGCCGCACGCTATATTACTTGTTCTCCATTTCCTTGAGCGCAGCTTTGCGGCTCAGGCGGATCTTGCCGGAGTTGTCGATGTCAATGACTTTGACGGTGACGTAATCGCCTTCGGAGCAGATATCGGTCACTTTGGCAACGCGGTAGTCAGCCATTTCGGAGATGTGGAGCAGACCGTCCATACCGGGCAGGATCTCCACGAAGGCGCCGAAGTCACGGATGGTGACGACTTTACCGCGGTAGATCTTGCCGATTTCGGCTTCGGCGGTGCAGGCGATGACGCGTTCCTTGGCGGCGTTGAGCTGTTCGAGGTTGGCAGCCATAATTTTGACGGTGCCGTCTTCTTCAACGTCGATGGAAGCTTTGGTATCATCGGTGATGGAACGGATATTCTTACCGCCGGGGCCGATGAGGGCGCCGATCTTGTCCGGATTGATTTTGACCACATCGATACGCGGAGCGCGCGGGCTGATGTCGGCACGCGGTTCAGCGATGCAGGCTTCCATAACATCGAGGATCTTGAGGCGGGCGACGCGGTCGCGTTCCATACCTTCGCAGAGCAGTTCGATGGGGATGCCGGGGAGCTTCAAGTCGAGCTGGAAGCCGGTGATACCTTCGCGGGTACCGCAAACCTTGAAGTCCATATCGCCGAAGTGGTCTTCTGCGCCGATGATGTCGGTGAGCAGCAGACGTTCGCCGTTGTCACCGGTCACCAGACCGCAGGAGATACCGGCGACGGGGGCGGTGATAGGCACACCTGCATCCATCAGGGACAAAGTGGCGCCGCAGACGGAAGCCATAGAGGTGGAACCGTTACTGCTCATAATTTCGGACACGCAGCGGATGACGTAGGGGAAATCCTTGGGAATGACCTTGGAAACGGAACGTTCCGCGAGGTTGCCGTGACCGATTTCGCGGCGGCCGGGGCCGGCGATACGGCCGACTTCGCCAACGCTGAAGTTGGGGAAGTTGTAGTGGAGATAGAAGCGCTTGACATCGAGACCTTCTTCGCTGGTGAGATCATCGATTTCCTGGGCATCTTTTTCGTTACCCAGAGTGGTGATGACGAGCGCCTGAGTTTCGCCGCGGGAGAAGAGCGCGCTGCCGTGAACGACGGGCAGTACATTGACTTCGGCGGAGAGCGGACGGATATCGGTGATGCCGCGGCCGTCGGGACGGAACTGTTTTTCCAGAATGATGCGGCGGGTGACGTCGCGGACGTGGTCATCGAAACCGATGGCGGTCATAAAGCCGTATTCCTGATCAGAGAGTTCGGCAAAGGTTTCGCGGAGAGCTTCGCGCATTTCGGAGCGGAGGGCATCCATCGCAACGCTGCGGTCTTCTTTGCCGGGGATGACGCAAACATCTTCGATCCGTCCGGCGCAGAAATCTTCCATAGCTTTCTGCAGAGCTTCGGGAACGAGATAGAGTTTGTAATCTTTTTTGGGACGGCCGGCGATCTTCGCCAGTTCGATCTGGGCTTCGCACTGTTTGACGATGGCGGCATCGGCGGCGTACATAGCATCGCGCATTTCGGCTTCGGTGAGGAAGTCGGCTTCACCTTCGATCATAATGACCTGACCGGGCCGGCCGGCATAGATGAGTTCGAGGCGGCTTTTTTTCATCTCTTCGCGGGTGGGGTTGATGATGTATTTGCCGTCGATCTGACCGACGCGGACGGCACCGATGGGGCCGTCGAAGGGAAGATCGGAGAGCATCAGAGAGACGGAAGCACCGAGCATCGCCAGCACGTCGGGTTCGTTGACGCAGTCGGCAGAGAGCAAGGTTCCGCAGACCTGGACTTCATCAAAGAAACCTTTGGGGAAGAGCGGGCGGATGGGGCGGTCGATCATACGGCAGGTGAGGATCTCCTTGGTGGAGGGGCGGCCTTCGCGTTTGACATAACCGCCGGGGAACTTGCCGGCAGCGGCATATTTTTCGCGGTAGTCGACCTGCAGCGGGAAGAAGTCAGTGCCTTCGCGGGGGGCACCGCTGCAAGCGGTAGTCAGAACAATGGAGTCTCCCATACGGACCAGGCAGCTGCCGTTGGCAAGACCGGCGAGTTTTCCGGTCGAAATTTCCATCGTCCGGGAGTCGTCGAGCTGAAAAACAATTTTCTTTTCTTCGCCCATAATAATTTTCCTTTCAATAAAGATATTTTTTCGGGCTGACAGAAGGCGTTTCACAAAACTTTTTGCCGGACTGACATCCGGTTTACCGGAGAAAACCGCAGGCGGCGGAATTCCGGCAGCGATACTCGGAACACAATATTTTCCAAACACCGGTGCCGACCGAATTCCACATACCATCAACGGGTTTGCTGTCAGTCAAGCAGAAATAAGCGGTTACCCGCCCCCTATCTGCCATACACTTGATGTATAATATATCCTCACATTATCAAAATTGCAACTATTTATATCATCATCAACAGAATAAATTTACATAAAATATTGTCCGGCGGCAGAATACTTTGGATATGATCGGTGAATATGAACAGATTTTTTTGATTTTTTCTTTTTCTGACTTGACAATGAGCGCTGATTATGTTATGTTAAAATCAGTTGGAGGAATTCTACGGTGGAATCCTCATCGGAAATCTCAAAATATTATGGAGAAAATTATGAAGAAACTTCTCATCCTCGCTGTCGCCGTCCTCGCTGCTGCTTCCTTCTCCGGTTGCGGCTCCGCCCGTACCCCGCTCGCCGGTCCCCGTTCCAAAAACGTCTGGTACAACACCTTCTTCGGTATCTCCATCGAAAGTGCTGTCTATGGCGATGGTCTGATCGTCAACCAGAAGTAATTTTTTTCTGAAAGGGTAATATTATGAAAAAGCTTATGCTGCTTGCTGCTGCTGCCGTCATCACTCTCGCCGTCACCGGTTGCGGTTCCGCCCGTACTCCGCTCTCCGGCCCCCGTTCCAAAAACGTTTGGTACAACACCTTCTTCGGTGTCTCCATCGAAGCCGCCGTTTACGGCGATGGTCTGGTCGTCAACCCGATCAAGTAATTGAGCGGTATTCGCGATTGATATTCGGCGCGCCTCCGTGCGCGCTGACTGAAAAAAGAGCTGGGAAGCACCTGAACATAAGTTCAGGTCGCCCGGCTCTTTTTTTTGTGTACGGAACGATATCGCTCCTGATTTTACCTTGGCTGGAGTTTGGCGTCTTCCGGCGCGGCGTTATGACCGCCTGACGGAGTTTTTTTAACGCTATATTCCCATTGATGGGAGATGATTTGATAAGTTTTTGGCGACCAACGGGAGCAAAAAATATTCCTCTTTTCGCAGAACAGAGCTTTTTTAAAAGTAAAGCGCTCTGGTCAGCTTTCTGCCCTGTGCGCGGCTCATCTTCCGCGTCGGGTGGAGTTTTTTTCCGCGGGTTTGCGTTTGAACAGCGGATCCATCTGGCGCATTTTTGCGATGGTCAACCGCGCTTCGGTGATGATGGTGTAGTATTGGTTGCCGATTTCGATGATGGAACTTTTCTGGTGACGGTTGAGACCGCTGTTGCTGTTGTTATTGGAAGAGACTTTCAATTTATTGTCCAGCATTTCGATATTGCTGTCTTTGATCTCTTTCAGAAACTGGGCATATCTGGTCAGGGAAACGCTTTCGATACCGGTGGCCTGGATGCGCTTGCCGCTCGCCTGCCGGAGAACTTTGTTGTACTCGGCAATGGTGGTTTTTTTATCGCGAATGGAGGTGTTGGTACTGCGGCTGAAGTTCTGCTGATGGTTCACAAGTGTTTTCAGCAAAATCCCCGGCCGGGCGAGGTCGCCGTAGTTGGCGATGGAACCGTTTTTGCGCCGCAGTTCATATATTTTGCGGGCGGAATTGTCGAGGTTATTGAGGATGTTGAGATAATTTTTGAGCAGAGCGGAACTGTTTCTGGCGAACACCGCCCGCCAGAAACCGCTTTCTGCACGATTGAGTAAGTTTGTATAATTATCCAGCTCGTCAGCCGCCTTCAAAACCAGACAGCTGAAAATTGCACACAGCAGTATGAGTGCTGTTTTCAGCGTGGTTTTCATTATTCATTCTCCGTGGTGTTCAATGCCGCCGCAACTTTTTCTTTCAACTCCGCCGCCAGTTCCGCAGCTTTGCCGTCGGGATAGGTGAGCTGCCGCCAGTTCCAGCGGAAGTTGTCCTCCACGCCGCGCGGCACAACGTGCATATGCGCGTGCATAACCACCTGACCTGCGGCGGTGCCGTCGGCAAGGTGAAGATTGTAGGCATCGTATTCATCACGGCGTTTAAGCACGATACCGATGCGGGAAGCTACTTTCAGCATCCGGCCCGCCACGTTTTCGGGGACGGTGGAGACGGACTGATGATGTTCTTTGGGGATGACCAGCACATGGCCGAAGTTGATCGGTGCGATATCGAGAAATGCCGTTACCAGTTCATCTTCATAGATCTTGGCAGCCGGGATCTCGCCGTTGACAATTTTACAGAAAATACATTCGCCCATAATTTTACCGCTCCTTAAAAAGTTCGATTATTGCTTTTTCTTCGCCGAATACCGTCAGCTGGTCGCCCTTTTCCAAAGTGGTTTCGGGACCGACAGCGTATTCATCCACGCTTCCAGCCTTGCGCATCAGCAGAATGGTTATATTGTATTTATTGCGCAGATCGAGTTCGCGCAACGGTTTGCCGCCCAGATGCGCCGGGACGACCACGTCCGCGATCGCCGAACCGCGGAATTCAAACAGATCGGTGATGTTGGAAAGCGACAGCCGCCGCGAAAGACGTTCCGCCACATCAAGTTCCGGCTGGATAACTTCATCGGCTCCCAGACGGTACAGAATGCGTTCCTGGATGGTGCTGTTGGACTTGACCACCACCTTTTTGGCGCCCTCCTGCTTGAGCAATGTCAACGCCAGCACCTGATCTTCGAAATATCCGCTCATACTGAGGATGACCGCATCAAATTTGCTGACATTGAGCTCTTTTACCACATCTTCATTGCTGACATTGCCGATGACGGCTTCGGTGACTTTATCGCGCAATTCATTGATGCGCTGGGCGTTGTTATCGCATACCAGCACCATATTGCCCTGCCGCATCAGCGCGAGCGCCAGCTTGCTGCCGAAAGAACCCATGCCGAAAACTGCGTAACTGTTTCTTGCCATAATCTTTCTTATTCCTGTATAAATTTGCTTCAACCTACTATAATCCGTTCTTCCGGATAACGCAAGGTCTCTTTTTTCTCTTTTCCGACAAAAAATAGGATTATTGTCACCGGACCGAGGCGCCCTGCGAACATAAACAATATCAGCAGCAGCTTGCACGCGCTGCTCCACATCATCGTCGTATTTCCGGTCGAAAGCCCGGTCGCACTCAATGCTGATGCCGCTTCAAAGAAACAGCTGGTCGTATTCAGTCCGGGGGTCAGACTTTTCAATATAACCGTTCCCGCCCACGTCAGCAGAATAAACAGCACCATCACGGTGAACGCCCGCAATACGGTGCGCAGTTCGATCTCCCGCTTGTGGATGATAACGCAGTTGTCGCCGCGGAACGATGCCGCCAGCGCCGCCAGCACCACCGCGATCGTGGTGGTTTTCATACCGCCCGCCGCCGAGCCGGGTGCGGCGCCGATAAGCATCAGCACGATGAGCAATATCTGGCACGCGCTGGAAAGTTTTCCCGGATCAACGGTCGAATAACCGGTCGTTCGGCCGGAGATGGACAAAAACAGCGAATCAAAAACACTCAGGGTGGCGGTTTCGTTTTCCGTATGGCTCAACAGCCACAGCAGAACCGTTCCGCCGACGATGAGAATAGCTGCCATTCGGAGCACGATTCTGGTGTGAAGCGTGGTGCTCTGCACCTTTTTCTGGAAGAATCTCCGCAGGTCGTAGATAACATAAACTCCGAGGCCGCCCAATACCATCAGCGCCATACAGATGCTTTGCGAATAGGTGTTGAGTCCGGCAACGCTGTCAGGGAGCGGCCCCATCCCCGCGTTGCAGAAACTGCCGACGGCAAAGTATATCGCATACCAGAAGGAATACCAGCCGTGACCGCCGGCAAGAAAGCCCGGCAGCAGCAGCAGCGCACCGATCGCTTCAGAGATAAGCGTGTAATGGACGATCGTCGCAGTGAGCTGTTCGGTGCCGCGGATGGTGAAGCGGTCATTGATACTGCTGATGAGCAAGGTTTCGCCGTAGGAAAGGCCTTTGCCGAGAACGAGCAGTATCATCGCGCTCAAAGTCATTATCCCCAGCGTGCCGAACTGGATAAGCACCAGCAGCACCAATTGTCCGGCAAAGGAGAATTCGGTCAGCGGCACGGTGACAAGACCGTTGAGACAAACAGCACTGCAGGACATAAAGAGCGCATCGATAAAGCTCAACGTACCATCTTTGAGTATTCCCGGCAGCAGCAGCAGCGCAGTGCCGATAAAAATCAATGCGGCAAAGGAGAGCAGTAAAAAGAGCTGCCCCTTTCTGGCAATGTTTATCTGCATTTTACCAGGCTTCGGTCACATTTGCAACGATAGTACGCGAAACATTGAACAATGCCTGATTGAGCGCATTGTTGCGGGCATTTTCCAAATCGGCATCGCTGATGAATTCTGCGGAACCGGTCACTTTCTGCGGGCCGATAAGCGGTTTGCCGCGGCCGGGGATGACCAGAGAAAATTCTGCTTCGACGTTGACGTTCCACTCCACCGGCAGGAAGTCGTCTTCGTCAGAGAGCCGTCCGCTGCTCTGCGCATAGGAGACTTTGGTGATGCGGGCATATACGATGCAGTCCGCCTTGGTGAGACTTTTCAGCTGCATCGTGCCGTCGGTGGTGAAGACTTCGCTCAATTTCTGGCGCAAAATCGACGAGGCATTGTAGCTCAATGTATCATTGGCGACCGGAGCTACCGCCACGGTGGACAGCTGCGGATGACCGAGATATCCGACCTTGTAACCGCATCCGGAGAGCAGCACCGTTGCGGCAATCAGCGCAAGCAAAAGAAAATTTTTCATTATAAATCACCTGCCGGTTTCGGGGTTGAAAGAGACTTGCTCAAATCGGGAACCGGGATCAGATAGTGGTTGCCGGGCTTGAGCGGGGTAATGAGTTCACGTTCAGCATCTGCGGGGATGTCGAACGCCTGGATCGGCATCAGACGCGGTTTGGCGGGCGGTGCGAAGTCGCCCGGCAGATAGGTTTTGTCCATAGCGGCAAGCTCTTTTTCCGCCTTTTCCGCTGATTGGCTGCCGGGATATTTCTGAACGACCTTGGAGAGATAACGCGCCGCCACTTCGTTGCGTTTGGCGCGGCGGTAGTAGTCCGCCATCTGGTAGATCTGATAAGCCTGAATATCTTCAGCCTGAGCGATCTTCCGTCTGGCGAAACCGGCTTCCGGAGCATTGGGGGAGCGCTTGAGAAATTCGTTGAAAATCTTCACCGCTTCGGCGACCAGCAAGCCGTCGCCGTCACCGCCGCAGCGGGCGATCTCCAGCAGACCGTTGCCGAGCGCGAGCAGGGCGAAGTTGTACTCTTGGGCTTCCGGATGTTCTTTGAGCAAACGGCGCAGGACATCGAGAGATTTGACGGTCTGACCTTCCATCTCGTACCAGTGGGCGAGGCGGAGGAGCGCCTGCGGGGCACGGGTGGAGAAGGGGGAACGCTTCAACGCTTTGGTGTAAATTTCCTCCGTGTAATCAGGGCCGACCAGCCACGGGACCCAGCGCAATGACCAGAATGCCGGGTCGCGGCGGCCTTTATGGAAGGCGTCTCCGATCTCGAACTGCCGTTCCATAAGCGCAGGATCGGCGTATTCGACATACTTTTCCAGCAGCGTTTCAATGGCGTTGAACTCATCGTAATACAAGCCGCACATCCGGTAAGCACCGATCTGGGCGAGCAGACTGTTGGCTTTGATCGTCGGTGAATCAGCTGTGATGCAGCTGTTGACAAAACACTTGGACGCTTCACGGTAATTGCCGTCGACATACAGCTGGTGGCCGCGGTCATATTCAGCGGTCGCCGCCGCATCATCGGCAACGGTATTCAAGCTGAAGCAGAGTGCTGTCAGCAGGAAAATTGCATTGAAAACCTGACGCATTGTTTTTTTCTCCATAGTCCGTAAAGACAGACCGTTACATTATTTTCAATCCCGGCAAATCCTGAATATCGATAAATCCGGCAACTTTTCCGTCATTTCCGATGACCACGAGATCGTCGATCCGGCGGTTTTCGACCACCTTTATCACTTCGGCGACCATCGCTTCAGCTCTGACGGTCACGGGGTTGACGGTCATAACTTCGGACATCTTCCGTTTGAGGACATCGTCATCGTCGGCGGCGCGGCGGCGGAAATCTCCATCGGTGAAAATTCCCAGCAAACGCTGTTCGTCATCGACGACTATCGCCGCTCCGCTGCGGGCGCGGGTCATTTCGAACAGGGTGTCACGCACCGAAGAATCGGCTTTGACCAGCGCACTGTCTTCCGGTTTACGCATCACATCGGCGGCGGTCATTGTGACCATACGACCGATGGCACCGCCGGGGTGGCGGCGGCCGTAGTCGGACTTGGTGAAGTCGCGCTGGTCGAGCAGGACCATCGCCAGAGCATCGCCGAGAACGAGTAAAGCGGTGGTACTGGTGGTCGGAGCGAGGTTGAAGGGGCAGGCCTCTCTGGGGACGGGCATTTCAAAGGTGAAATCGCTCATTTTACCCAGCGAAGATTCGGCGCTTGCCGCGATGGCGATCAGAGGAACACCCAGCCGTTTGGCGGGGGGCAGAACTGCCAGAAGTTCTTCAGTTTCACCGCTGTAAGATATGGCAATAAGCAAGTCTTCTTTCTGCAGCAGACCGAGGTCGCCGTGGCGGGCTTCGACCGGGTGCATAAAGACGGAGGGGTTGCCGACACTGCTCAAAGTGGCGGCCATTTTTTTGCCGATATATCCGGATTTACCAACACCGGTGATGACCAGTTTGCCACCGCGGTCTATGGTATCAGAACAGCGTCCGACCAGTTCGGCAAAGGAGTCATCGAGTCGGGATTGAACGGCTTTGATGCCTTCGATCTCGGTGTTGAACACCTCATTCGCCCGCTGGATAATGTGCTGTTTTTTATCCATAAAAAAAGTCGCTTTCGGTTAAGTTTAGAGACGGCACGCGCTGATTTCAGAGATGATGATGCCGCGTCCGCCGATGCTGTAGAGTTCATCCATAACGGAGTTGAAACCTTTGCGTTTGACCATAGCTTTGACCGCGACCCAATCGGAGTTGGAGAGCGGGGAGATGGTCGGGGATTCAACTCCCGGAGTGATCTTGCAGGCATCTTCGAGTTTATTGCGCGGAATGTTGTATTCCACCATAACATATTCAGAAGCAATGATGATACCGCGCAGACGGGCGATGAGTTTCGCCACATCGGGCTGGGAAGCAACGACAGTATCGCGGCCGATGAGAACGGCTTCGCTCTGGAGCATAGGTTCGCCGATGATCTCCAGACCAGCTTCGCGGAGAGTGGCGCCGGATTCGACGACGTCGGCGATGGCATCGGCAACGCCGAGGGCGATGGAGATCTCCACGGCACCGTCAAGCTTGACGATCTTGCATTCCATATTGCGTTTTTTGAGTTCGGCGCGGAGCAGATCGGGGTAGCTGGTGGCGATGCGGAGGCCGTTGAGCTGATCGACGGTCATCTTTTTGACTTTGGGGGTGGCGAAGCAGTAACGGGATTTGCCGAAACCGAGCTTGAAAAGCACTTCGACATCCGCGCCGCTGTCGCCGGCAAGGTCGATGCCGGTGATGCCCAGATCAATGATGCCGTTGCCGACATAAAGGGCGATATCGCGGGGGCGCAAAAAGACAAAATCGATATTGTTTTCGGTGTCGCTGACCACGAGTTCACGGCCGGAGCGTGAACAACGGTATCCGGCGCGCTGGAGCAGAGAAACAGCACCTTCAGACAAGGCACCCTTGTTGGGTACCGCCAACTTCAAATTTCCACTGAAATCGTTCATAAGTATTTATAAATATCCTCAAGTTCAAGTTTACGGTCGATCATCATCACCTGAAGGTGATAGAGCAGCTGGGAAATTTCTTCAGCGGTGCGATCCTGGCCTTCGTGTTCGGCGGCGATCCAGACTTCACCGGCTTCTTCAATGATTTTCTTACCGATAAAGTGGGTACCTTTCGCCAGTTCTTTAACGGTTCCGGAAGCGGGATCACCCGCTTTAGCTTTCGCCTGCAATTCAGCAAACAGTCCTTCAAAGGTCTTCATATATTTTTCCTCAATTCTTTTGACTGAAGTTATAATACTAATGTACCGTAATAATGTACACCCATTTGGCTTACAAGTCAAATGTTTATCGTCAAATAACCGAATTTATTTTATTGAAGGATGTTATTTCAGACTCTTCCGGGCTGCGACAATCCGCCGTCGGCAGCAGCCATTTCCCTTATCAGCGCTGCTTTACGCCGGGGCCGCTGAGGGTACTGCGGCCGCCGCCGGATTTATTGACTTCGATGATGCAGGGGATCCGTTCGGCAAGGGAGGTGACGTGGCTGATTACACCGACCAGTTTACCGCGGTTGCGGAGGTTGCTCAGGGCTTCAAGGGCGGTTTCGAGCGTTTCTGCATCCAGAGTTCCGAAGCCTTCGTCGAGGAAGAGCGAGTCGACGCGGATCTTTTCGCCCGCCATCTGTGAAAGTCCCAGTGCCAGCGAAAGAGAAACCAGAAATCTTTCGCCGCCGGAGAGGGTCTTGCAGCCGCGGATCTCGTCGCCCTGATCTTTGTCAGCTACATCGATGCCGAGCTCTTCGGTCTGACTGCGGAGCAGCCGGTAGCGGCCGCTGAGTTTTTCCAGTTCCAGATTGGCGAGCACCAGCAGATGTTCAAGCGTGATGCCCTGCGCGAAGCGCTGGAATTTATCCTTTACGCCGATAAGTTCGTAGAGGCGGTTCCAAACTTCCATTGCTTTTTTCTGTTCGAGAAGTTTTTTGTGCTGTTCCGCCATTTTCTCTTTGGCTTCATTGTTTTGAGTGATCTTCAGCCGGAGGGCGCCGAGCTGTTCTCTTTTCTCCTGGATCACGGCGTAAACGGTCTGCTGTTCAGCGGTAACTTCTTCTTTGCTGTTTTTGTCAGCGAGGAAAGTTTCCAGAGCTTTGATATCGTTTTCGCAGTTCTGCCGGGTCAGGGAAAGCTGTTTGCGTCTGGCGCGCAAATCGGCATCGCGGGCGGAAAGCACCGTCATTTCCTCTTTGGTCAGCACACAGACGTGGAACTCCGCTTCGGTGACATCGGCACTGTTGCAGGCGAAGATAAAGTTCTCTCTGGCGCTGATGATCTGCAGATCAAGTTCTTTGAGAGTATCTTTGAGTTTGCTGATATCTTCGCTGCTGCGGGTGCAGTTGGCGGAGCTTTCGGTGAAGGCGTTCTGCGCGGCTTCGCGTTTTGCGGCAAGTTCTTTGCGGGCAGCTTCGGCGGCGGCGGCTTCAACGGCGGGGTCTTTGGTGCCGAAAAGGGCGAGACGTTTGCTGTTTTCGTTTGAAAGCTTCTGTTTTTCGCTCTGCCATTCGGCTTTGAAACTGCGGCAGTTGGCTTTCAGGGCTTTCAAAGCGGTGCGCAAGCGCAGGATATTATCCCGGCAGACGGCGGCGTTGTCCTCAAAACGGGACTGGGATGCGGTGCATTCGTCAAAACGTCTGATCCGCTGTTCCAGTTCATTTGAGAGCGCAAAATTTTCTTTGTCCCAGCTCAAACCGAACGGCGCCAGAGATTGATCGATCTTTGCGGAGATCTGGGCGAGATTTTCCTGACACTTCAACTCCGCTTGCGTGACGGTCTCAAGTTCGCGTTTTTTGGCGTCCTGCTGGAGCTTGAGCTGTTCCAGCGCGTTTACATGTTGGAGTTTGGTGTTGGAGCAGGTGTGGATGAGCGCGGCGATATCCTGAAGCTCCTTTTCCGCTTTGCTGATCGCAGTCAAACGCTGTTTCAAACTCAGCAGGGCCAGCTCCTCCTTTTCCGGTTCGGGGACATTGCCGGCGGCGAAGGGGTGTTCGGTGGCGCCGCAGAGGGGACAAACTTCGCCGTCTTTGAGCTGTTTGCGGCGATCTTCAAGGGATTTCAGCAGTACCGCCTGCTGATAACACTTATCCTGCGTATCAAGCAGAGTCTGCCAATGCTCTTTTGAGCTGCCTTCAAGCATATCGGCGAGGTTCTGTTTTGCGGCGGAGTCGGAGGCGGAGAGCGTGTTGAATTTTTCATTCACCTCCTGAAGCTCTTTCTCCTTTTCGGCAAAAGATTTCTGCAGTGCGGCAAGCTCTTTGTCCACCGCGGCTTTTTTCTGCCTGTTACCGGCAGATTCCAGAGAGTATTTTTTGAAATCATCCACTCTTTCGGTGCAGATTTTCTGAAGCGAAGCCAATTCGCCGTCTTTGGCGTGGGAAGCGAGATATCCGGCATCTTCGCTGTGCTGTTTTTCCAGTTCGGCAAATTCAGCAGCGGCGGCGGCAAGCTCGCTGCGGCACGCCAACGCGGCGGCAACTTCCGCTCTGCGTTTTTTATCGGCGCTGTTGACCGCATCATCAAGAGTTTTGATGATGGTATCGAGCTGGTTGACGGCGGTCAGGATGGCGGAAAGCGCGGCGAATTCTGTTTCAAACTTCTGTGCATCGGCGGAAACGGCTTCAAGTTTTTTGCGGTTTTCCTCCAGAAGCGTTTTCTGTTGAGTGAGGAGCTGTTCGTTTTTGAGCAGAGAGGCGGCGGCGGAAGATTGCTGATTGAGCAGCTCTTTGAGCGGCTGGTATTTGCTGTCGGCTTCCAAGACCTTTTTGCCCTCTTCAAGGCGTTTGCTTCCAACGGAAAATTCAAGCTCTTCGGCTGCCAGAAGCGCTTCATCATCGGAGCATTTTTCCAGAGCGGCAGTATGCATCTCAAGCTGTTTGAACTTTTCTGCAAGCGCAGAAAGGGTCTGGTGTTCAGCATTGAGCCCGTCAATTTCTCCATTCAAAAGCGCCACACTCTGATCGATCGCGGCGGCTTCGTCATCCGACATGATCTCGATCCCCGCAAACTGCGCTTCAATGGCGGAAAGTTTGCTCTTTTCACTGTTGTGGCGCTCGCGGAGGGTGTCGGCGATGCGGGAATAGATCTCCGTGCCGGTGATGCGTTCAAGGATCTCGCCGTTGTCCCGTCCTGCATTGAGGAAGGCATCGAAAGAGCCTTGGGCGAGCATAACGGCGCGGCAGAATCTTTCTGAATCCAGTCCGGTGATCTCTTCGACCATCTTCCGGACTCTGGTGGTCTGAGCTGCTTCGGTTTTGCCGTCACAGGAGAGGCGGTGAAAGGGGGTGGTTCTCATTTGACCCTTGTTTTCGCCGCGGGTGATCATCTCGTAGCCGTAAGTGGCGATCCATTCGCGATTGTCGGTGTCGCAAAAGGTGAGTTCGCACATACACTCTTTGCAGCCGCGGCTGACGGCTTCGGCGGTATCTTTTTTGAGGCGGGGTGTGGTACCGTAGAGGGCGAGGCACATCGCATCGAGAATGGAACTTTTGCCGCTGCCGGTTTTGCCGGTCACCGCGAAAATGCCGCTCTGACGGAATTTTTCGCAATCAAAATCAATTTCCCATTTGCCGTAAAGGCTGTTGATATTCTGCAGAACAAGTTTTTTGATCTTCATAGTTGACAGCTCCTCAATTATCGGTTTCTCTGGCGGCGGTTTCGATCTCGTTGAATGCCGCCAGCAGCTGGTCGGCGGTATCACCGGTGATCTTGCTTTCATTGAGCATCAATTTGAAAACTTCGACGGGGGCGAGGTCGGCAAGATGGCGCTCTTCGGGCAGGCGCTGAAGGACGGCGGGGTTGGTGGCGCAACTGGTACAGCTGAGGATCTTGACCTTGCTGTCTTTGACGATCTCATTCAGGTTTTCGGAAAGGCCCGGTTCGTATTCACCGGTGTTTTCAACACTGCACCAGATGGAGTGATCTTCCGCTTTGAGCGCGATAAGTTCGGCTGAAATCTCTGCGGTACTACCCCGAATGATGCGCATATCCTGAAATGAGGGCAAGGCGATCTCCCGTATATTTCTGATATCATCCGTGTCAATGACCGTCAGCGATTTGGCAGCGCCCAGTTCCCGGAATGAAACATTGACCGGAGCGCCGGGGTAGCGGATGCAGGTTTGATTTGCCGTTTTCAAAGTGTGGCTGTCGTGCAGATGACCCAGCGCAAGATAATCGATGGAAGCGGGAAATTCATCGGCGGAAATGCTCATCAGAGTTCCCGTCCATGAATCGTTTTTCTTCTTGTCATCGGTGGCAAAGAGGTGGCCTGTGACGATATGCGGAACGGAGGTGTCGATGCTGTTGAGAGTTTCCGCCATTTTGTGGTAATAATCCAGTACAGCACTGCGCAAAGCGGCTTCCCGCTCGGCGATGTTCTGACCGCCTTCGACCAGCACGAGATCGCGTTCATGGAGATAGGGGACGGCGCCGACGAGCGCGGCAAGTTTGCCGTTTTTGTCTTTGAGTTCAAGCACCATATCTTTGCAGTCAGCCGAAGCGGAGGCAAAAACGTGTACTGAAATATATTTCAAAACCTCTTTTGTGGCTTCAAGATAGGCTGCGCTGTCGTGGTTGCCGCCGGTGACGATGATCTCTCTTGCTCCGGCAAGACCGGCATAGATCAGAAAACGGTAGTACTGTTCGGCGGCGCGGTTGGAGGGCATATGGCTGTCAAAGACATCTCCGGCAATGATGACAGCTTCAATATTTTCCTCTTTGATGACCGAGCAGATGTGCTCCAGCAGGGCGTCATATTCATCAAAACGTTTCTCCGCCTTCAGAGAAACTCCGAGATGCCAGTCGGCGGTGTGCAGAATCTTCATAAAAATCTCCTTTCCTGTGTGGGTGCGTCAGCAGATCAAAGCGGTATCAGAGAATGAGAAAATATGCCGCCGCCGCCGCACCGGAACGGCTGCCGCCCTCGTAACGCCCGACAATATTGTACCCGTAACGGCCTGAGAGAACTTTGCCGTCCCCGTAGCGTCCGACAACATCATAACCGTGGAGTCCGTCAAGAACCACGCCGTTTTCATAACGGCCGACGACTTCATAGCCGAAGCGTCCTTTGAGGATTTTCCCGTCTTCAACTCTGCCGATAACATTGTATCCGTAACGTCCTTCCAGAATTTCGTTTCCTTCAACTCTGGCAACAACATCGTACCCGAAAGCACCTTCCAGAATTTCACTCATCGCACCGTCCTCCTTGCGTTTTTTGTTTGAATATGCCATAATATAGCATAACACCCCTGACATCTTTTGTCTGCCCTGCTGTCCGGGATGAAAAAAAATAGAAAAATTTTTTCGGAACGCTATATTCCCATTGATGGGAGATGATTTGATAAGCTTTTCGCGGAAGGGGATCGCGGACAAAAAAAGAGCGGGGTGACGTGAACTTACGTTCACTTTCCTTCCCAGCTCTTTTAAAGTCAGCGCTCAGGGGGGCCCGCCGCCCGTTATCGAAGCCCGACCGCTCTGCGAATTTTTCCAAGCAGTTTTTCGGCTTCTTCGCGCGCACGTTCGCCGTTCTTGCGGAGGATTTCGTCGACATAATCCAAATTGGCGGCGAGTTCTTCGCGTTTTTTACGCATAGGTTCAAAATATGCCCACATCTTGTCGAAAAGCTCTTTTTTGGCGTGGCCGTAACCGTAGTTGCCGGCGCGGTATTTGGCTTTCATCTCTTCGACTTCAGCGGGTGAGGCGAAGAGTTTGAACAGAGCGACCACGTTGCAGTTTTCCGGATCTTTGGGTTCTTCCAGACCTTTGCAGTCGGTGACGATGCTCATAACCAGTTTTTTGATCTCCTTTTCCTTGCCGAAAATGGGGATGTAGTTGTTGTAGCTCTTGGACATTTTCTGACCGTCGATACCGGGGACGATGGCGACCTGATCGGGGATGTAGCCTTCGGGAATGGTGAGGATCTCGCCGTATTCGTTATTGAATTTGATGGCGATATCGCGGGTGATTTCGAGGTGCTGTTTCTGGTCTTTGCCGACGGGGACGAGATTTGCGCTGTAAAGCAGGATATCGGCCGCCATCAGAACGGGATAGGAAAAGAGTCCGTTGTTGGGGGCGAAACCTTTGGCGATCTTGTCTTTGTAGCTGTGAGCGCGTTCAAGGAGACCTACGGGGGTGACGGTATTGAGGATCCACGCAAGTTCGCAAACTTCGGGGACGGCGGACTGGCGGAAGAAGAAAGTTTTGTTCAGATCGACGCCGCAGGCGATGAAGTCCAGCGCCAGATTGGCGACGCGGTCGCGCAGATCCTGCGCTTTGGGGTTGGTGGTAAGTGAGTGGTAGTCGGCGATAAAGAGGAAGCTTTCGCCGCGGTCCTGCAGATCGCAAACCTGACGCATCGCGCCGAAATAGTTGCCCAGATGGGGGATGCCGGAAGGTTGGATACCGGTTAAAATACGCATTTTTTACTCCATATATTTAAAAATTTTTACTTAAAATCTTCAGATGCTGCACCGTCTCCGATAGAACAGATAAAATGCTCTGCGGCGATTCCGGTCTGCGCTTTGTAGGCGGTGCAGACGCGGCGGCAGTAGTTTTCCGCTTCAGCTTCGTGCACCAGATGGATGGTGATACCGCCGAAGCCGCCGCCGGAAAGCCGGGCGCCGATACAGCCGGGAACGCTTTTGGACAATTCGACCAGATAATCGAGTTCCGGGGTGCTGTTTTCAAAATTCACGCAACTGGATTCGTGGGAATCGTAGAGCAGCTGACCGAATTTTTCCATATCGCCTGTACGCAGGATCTCTGCGGCCTGCTTCACGCGGAAACACTCATTGACCACGTGGCGGGCGCGTGAAAGTTCCAGCATAGTGAGTTTGTCGGCGGCAGATTCAAGCATATCGGGGGTGGCATCGCGCAAAGTTTTTACTTCAGGATAGATCGCTGCGAGTTTGGCGGCGGCGCTTTCGCAGTTTTCGCGCCGGACATTGTACGCGGAATCGACCAGATTGTGTTTTTTCATCGAGTTTATCACCGCAAAGACAAATCCAGGCTGCAGCGGCAGAGAGTCAACCACTTCAACTGTGCGGAAGTCGCTCATAATGATCGTGTCTTTTTTGCCGAAAATGGAACTGAACTGGTCGAGCAGACCGCTTTTCAGGCCGAGAAAGTTGTTTTCAACTCCCTGTCCGGCGCGCGCCCATTCCGCTTTGGACAAGTCAAAATTAAAGGCTTTGCCCAGCGCCAAACCGGCGGCGGTCTCCAATGCCGCTGAACTGGACATACCTGCGGACAGCGGTACGGAGCTTTCCAATCCGGCGATAAATCCGGTGAAGTTTGCGCCGCGTTTGCGCATTTCATTCATCATACCGATAATGTAGGCACAGCCGTTGGCGGGCGGCGGATTATCCATATCTTTCAAGTCAAAACTCATCTCTTCGCCGGAGCGGAAATCCACCACTTTACATTCGGAAGTATCAGCCAACGGCTTCACGGCAACGGCGGTATTCTGGCTCACGGCACATGAGAGTACCAGACCTTCATTGTAATCGGTGTGGTTGCCCAGCACCTCCAGCCGTCCCGGGGCCTGTGCGGCGGCGGCGGGGGAGGTTTTAAAGTATGCGGTAAATTTTTCAATGAGTTTTTTCATTGCACGGTTCCTCTTCTTACATAAAACAAATGCGTGAAATGCACTGGTCAAAACTTTCTTTGCCGCTCAGAATGTCGATTTGTATTCTCAAATAGTATATCGGCACATCACAGCGTTCGATATGCGGTATGCGCACGGCATCTTTTTCGGTGGTGACCACCATCTCCGCGCCGGAGGCTTTGGCGGTGTTGATAAAGTCGATGATCTCCTGCTGAGTGTAGCGGTGATGGTCGGCGAAGTGGTCTTTGGCGACGAGTTGGGCGCCGAGCTGTTCCAGAAAGCCTTCAAAACTTTCCGGTCGGGCGATCGCCGACAATGCGGCGACCTTTTTGCCGTTGAGGAAAGATAGTTCTTTCTCTTCGCGGTTGGAGAATAATTTTACCAGATGCTGCGGTTTGTGACAGCATTCGATGATCTCCGCACGGCGGGTGTGGCGGCGCAGAAAGCGTTTGAGATGAGCGTTTTTATGACTGCCGTCCGATTTGGTGAGAAAAATATAATCGGCGCGGCGGATATTTTTTATCGGTTCACGCAAAATCCCGCGCGGCAGAACGTGACCGTTGCCGAAGGGATCGGTGGAGTCGACCAGCACGATATTGATATGCGGTTTCAAACGCAGATACTGGAAACCGTCATCCAGAATTATCACGTCCGTTTCAAATTCATCAATGGCGTGGATGCCCGATTTCACCCGGTTTTTATCCACCACCACCGCCACATCCGGCAGATTGGATGCCAGCATATATGGTTCATCTCCGGCGTGTTCGCTGTCCATAAGCAGATTGCGGCCGTCGGAAACAACTTGCGGCGGCAGTTCCATCTCTCCTGAATGGAAAGCGTGTACCAGTTTTTCCCAGAAAGTCCGTTTTTTTCTCCGGTATCCGCGGCTGAGGATGGCGACCTTGCGCCCCTTCTGCGACAGCGAACGGGCAAAAACTTCCACGACCGGAGTTTTGCCGGTGCCGCCGCAGGTGAGGTTGCCGATGCTGACCAGCAGACAGCCCAGCGCCTGATAACGGATGATGCGCCGCTCATAGAGCCAATGGCGGAACTGCACCGCCATACGGTAAAATCTTGATGCGACAAAAAGCAGACAGATCATACTGCGGTCATACCACTTTTTGCGGCGGCCCGCCATCAAATCGAGGAAATATTGTTCCAACTCCTCGGCACTGAGTTTGAACTTATGCATGATCTTTTACCTGTAAAAAGCTTACAATTCAAAGGTTGAACCGTCGTCAGCCACCCGTAGCGGAGCGCCCCACGCCTGTTCGGCGCGTGCCAATGCGTTGTCATGATCGTTGAGCAGTTCGCGGCCGTGGTGGATGAAAATGATATCTTTCACGCCGCGGTTTTCTTTGCGCAATGCGGCACAGACTTCGGAGGCCTTGTGGTGTCCGGTTTCCATAAGCAGAAGATCGCAATCATCGAGCCAGTCGCCCATATCGGCATAACTGCGGACATCACCGGAAGCGACGATGGTTTTGCCTTCAGCTTTGATGCGGAACGAAAATGAATCAAACTTCTCCGCATCCGGAGTCTGGATATGATAATTGTGGCGCGCTTCGATGGAAAGTTTGCCGTCATCAAAGATCTTTCCGTCTTCGATTTGCTGCGGTTTCACCGTGAAGCGGTGGTCTTCATACATCAGCTTGAGCAGTTCCGAGGCGTGATCCCAAATTTTTACATTCGGCAGAAACATCTGAACATCAAAGGCTTTGACATCATTTTTGAGCCACTGCAGTTTGCGCATCGTGCAGAGCAGATTGAGCAAACCGCCGCAATGGTCGATATGCGGGTGGGAAATGGATATCGTCCGGATGGAGAGCAGATCCAATCCCATCAGATGTGCGGTGCGGTTGCCGTTTTCACCGGCATCGAACCAATACAATCCGCCGTCATATTCTATCGCCCATGCAGTATGGTGGCGGTCCGGCATCGGTTCGGTGCCGGACAGACTGCCGAAAATGTGGATTTTCATTATCAGAGAACTCCGCAATCCTGAAGAGTTTTCCGGAGAACTTCGACATGGGCGTCAGTCATTTCGCACAGCGGCAGACGGTATTCCGGAGCGATGGCGCCGGTCATACCCATCGCGGCTTTGACCGGAATGGGGTTGCTCTCGATGAAGAGGTTGCGGAAGAGCGGATAGTATTTGCGGTGCGCAAGAAGCGCAGTTGCGAAATCGCCTTTCAACGCGGCATCGACCATCGCCGACAATTCGCCGGGGATCAAATTGGATGCAACGCTGATGATACCTTTGGCACCGACAGAGATCATCGGCAAGGTGAGTGAATCATCACCGCTCAAAACCGTGATATCGCACTGGTCAAGGATCTCGGAAACCCGGTCAACACTGCCGCCGGCTTCTTTCACCGCGACCATCAACGGATGCTTGGACAAACGCGCGATGGTGTCAGTGCCGATCGGCACTCCGGCGCGGCCGGGAACATTGTAAAGCACTACCGGCAACCCGGTTTCGTC
This sequence comes from Victivallaceae bacterium, assembly GCA_045653515.1. Classification (GTDB taxonomy): domain Bacteria; phylum Verrucomicrobiota; class Lentisphaeria; order Victivallales; family Victivallaceae; genus UBA1784. Next base: position 30,046 of record JAZOMB010000044.1, read on the forward strand.
GGCAACGGTGGTGAAGTGGCGGTAGATGCCTTCCTGAGTCGGCTTGTTGTAATACGGAGTCACCTGAAGCGTGGCATCGGCACCTGCGGCTTTGGCTTCGCGGGTGAGATAGATCGCTTCTTCGGTGGAGTTTGCACCGGAGCCGGCGATGACCTGACAGCGGCCATTGATGATCTCCACGGTGCGGGCGATGACTTCGATATGCTCTTCATTGGAAAGCGTGGGGGATTCGCCGGTGGTTCCGACCGGCACGACACCGGCAACTTTTCCGGCGACCTGCGCTTCAAGAAGCTGTTCAAAAGCCTGCCAATCGACCTTGCCGTTGCGGAACGGAGTCACCAATGCGGTATAGACGCCTTGTAATAACATTTTGCTGTCCTCAAATTAAAGTAAGTTGTAAATATACACTGTTCTGCTATAATTTATCACCATTTGATACTAAAATCAATACTTTTATTTGAAAAAATCTTCATCAGTGTTAAATTATATTATATAAAAACCCTATGGAGAACCGGATCATTATGAAAAAATCACTCTTCACTCTCGCAGTTTCACTCTTTGTTGTTATGCTTTCCGGATGTATGTCCTACACCTACGAAGGCAAAACCGAAGCCCCCGTCAAAGCTCCGGAATATATCAAAATTTATCACGATGCTTCCAAAATCGGCAAAAAATATACCGTCCTCGGTACCGCCACCGTTTCCGGTTACGCCCGCGATGTCAGCAGCAACCGTATGCTCGAAAAACTCCGCTCCGAAGCTCACAAGTGCGGCGCAAGCGCCATTCTCATTGTCGAACAGCAGCTAGTTTCCGCTGATACCGATTCCGAAGCTCAACCTTTTACCACCGCTTTTGATTACGATGACACCGACCGCAACTGGCGCCAGATATATCAGGATATCGACCGGAACTTCGCCAATACCGGCCGCGTTTCCAACGCCCACGTCAACCCCGGAGCTGAGCGCCGCATCATCCGTGCAGAATTTTTGAAGTGGTAAGCGCGATCGGGGGGCGGCGGGCGCTCGCGCGCGCTGGCTTGAAAAAGCGGGGAAACCCCTGAACGGGAGTTCACGTCGCCCCGCTTTTTCTGCGCCATCATCGCACGATCATCCCGCCGACTGTTGCAGCGTGGTTTGGAAACGGTGTCGCTGGAGTTTTGCGCATATCGTCGGGCGGTTCGCCCGACATGCGAGAGGTAGTTTTTGTGAGAGCGCCGCTGTCGCGGCTTATGACCGCCTGACAGCGGTGATGCGCCTGTCGTTGCGCTGAACGCGCAACAGGCGAGAGGTAGTTTTTATTTTTCCGCCTGACGGCGGATTATTTTTTACCAGTCTGCGTTGTTTTCTGCGCGAGCAACCCCGGCAGTTTTATTGTTGTCGAATGGTACTCTGCATACCAACCCACCCGTCCGCCTTGTCCCACAGGTCTGACCTGTCCGACCTCGAGAACTCCAGTACGCCAGTCTGCGTTGTTTTCTGCGCGGGCAACCCCGGCAGGTTTTATTGCAGCCGCCCGGACTACTCACACCTGAAACGGCTCTTTGCCGAGGCGGTGGACGAGGATCTCGTCGATGACCGCATTGGTACGGCGGTGAGTGAGGAAAAAGTGTACGATATCCGCGATATCTTCCGGCATAATCATCCCCTCCGGCGAAAGGTCGGGGCGGGAAATTTTCACCATATCGGTATAAACTCCGCCCGGTGAAATGGCGTGGACGCGGATATTTTCTCTGTACAATTCGTTGGCGATGCTCTTGGTCATACCGAGCAATGCGTGTTTGGAAGCGGTATAAACACTCTGTTGCGGATAACCTGCGTGTGCGACCACGGAAGCGATATTGATAACAGCTGCTTCAGGGGATTTCCGCAAAAACGGCAGCGCGTACTGAGTGAGAAAGTACGGTACTTTAGTGTTTATCGCCATAATGCGGTCGAACTCTTCGGGAGTTACCGCTTCAAAGGGGGTGTTTTGAGCGACACCTGCATTGTTGATAAGCACGTCGATGCCGCCAAAATAATCTGCCGCTTCAGCAATCTTTCCCGAAAGAAAAGCAAGATCGGTCAGATTGCCGGGCAGAACCAGATATGCGGAAAACTTTTCCACCGCCTTGCGTGTTTCTTCAAGCTTTTCAAGATCGTTGCCGCCGAAGAGAACGATATTCATCCCCTCCGCGGCAAGTTTTCCGGCAACGGCGCGGCCGATACCGCCGCCGCTTCCGGTTATAACAGCAGTTTTGTTTTTGAGTTCAGACATATATTTATTTATTGACGTTTAATTTCAGCAATCCGGCGGCTTTATCCCAGATTTCCGCAGCAGTATCATTGATGAGTTTGACCGCTTCCCGGCGTTTTCCCTGATCCAGCAATTTGCGGGCTGCATTTTTTGCCGCGACATATTTTGCCATCTGATCCTTTTCAAACTTGCTCCATTCCGCGGGGATATCCTTTAACCCGACCTTGTCAAAGCGCGCCCAGGCGGCCTTTGACCAGTCGCCGTTGACCATTGCCGGGTGGACTTTTTCCACGCAGACGGGGATCGGGACATAGACCGTGTGCAGCGGGTGACCGATCGTGCAATGAGCAGTTGAAAGCACATCCGGGTACTGGCGGTCGATTTCAAAACTGCTGGTGGAGTTGGTGTATTTGAAGCAAACTGAACGTTTGTCTGCGGCATCGGCAGGCATCTGGTGATGGCGGGAGAGCGCAAAAATATCCGTCAGAGTGATCTGTTTATTTTCATCCAGAGCTTTATTTAAAAGCGTGGATGCCATATACATACGGTTGGCGCTGTTCAAATACTTTTTAAGCTCGCTTCTGGCAAGCTGCTGCATATTAGGATTCAACCAGATATTCGCCCGGACGGTGTAACCTTTGTCATAACGGACAGTAGAGATATCTTTGGCGGTCATTTCGCAAACATATCCTTCGCGCGTATCGCAGAAAAGGAAGGTTGAACCTGATTGGCCGCCGTGGGAATATTCGCCGTTCCGGACGATTTTCTGCAATTCGGCGACGGCTTGAGCCGCCGTATCACAGGATTCCATAATCTGCTGTACGATGACCGTGGTATTCTTTTTGGCGGGGTCATAGCAGAAATTGATGCACTTTTCACCGCTGTTCATAATGGCGGCAAGCCCGGAAGCATTCATCGCCATTGCAAAGCGGTGGGTGGAGTTACCCTGACTTATCCATTTGCGGGGGGAAGTTTCCGGACTCAAATGGATCATGATATCTCTGGCCACTGCATCGCGGTTTTTATGCAGGATGTTGGTATTGTTTTTCGTCAAGTCCGAAAAAATGATCCAACTGGTGCATTCGTGTTCCGGGCCGTTGTCAGCCATGGAGTGCGGCATTGTGAATACGAAAGAGAGAATAATTGCAAAAAACAGGATTTTTTTCATTGGTCAATTACTTCTTTACAGCTTCTTCAATTACTTTCAGAAGTCGTTTATTGAATTCTGCCGAGGTGGTGCGGCTGTGGCCGTGGTACGGGAGAATGGTCAGATGTTTTTTGCCGGGGATGTTGTTGAAGGCGCAGAAAACCGATGCCGGAGCGCAGACTTCATCGACCAGACCGACGGTGAGATAGGCTTCAGCTTTAACATATTTTGCGAAAATCGCCGCATCGAAATAGGGGGCAGTTTTGCCGACAGCGGGGACGACCGCCTTGCCGTTTTTGGTGCGGAGCAGCCGGGGCCATCCGGGGCGGCGATTGGCAAGACCGCCGCCGTGGTCGCACATTGCGGCAACGGAAGCGTAGATCAATTTGACATCGCTGTCCAGACCGGCGACGGCGAGAGTCTGACCGCCGCCCTGACTGTTGCCGACGACGATGAGGGTTTTGCCGTCATATTCGGGCAGGGATTTCACATAATCCAGCGCGCGCTGGGCGCGGAGATACATTCCGAGGAAGTAGCATTTGTTGCGGTCATTGGTGCCGCGGAACATATAACCTCTGAGGGTGGTACTGTGGATATTTTTGTAGTATTCGGCGGGCTGACCGTTTTCAAAACCGTGCGGATTGACATCGAAGCGGATGACATTGTCGGCGAAAGCGGCCTTGGCAGATTTGCCGGGGGCGCCGTTGAAAGAGACGATGGCGGGCAGGCTTTTGGGTTTGGCATTAGTGGGGATGGTGAGGACGCCGGAGACCGGTACGCCGACGCAGGCGACTTTGACATCCCATGCTTTGAACTTGCCTTCGAGTTCTTTGGGGAAGGGCATTGGGGCAGCGATGATAAAGGCGAAATAGCTGGGAACTTTGCCGACTTTAGCGTTGCTTACGGGAAGCTCTTTGCGTTCCAGTTCTTTGAGGGGGACTTTGGCAAGTTCAGCTTTGGCATCATCCCAGAACTTTTTGAAGTCTTCGGGTTCCGCGGAACCGGTTTTGAACTCCTGCGGATCGATCGCCGCACCGATACGGAAGGTGCGGGGACGGGTTCTTTTGCCCTGACCCATAAGAACGGGTTTTTTGTCCTCTTTAAGCGGAGTGACGATGAATTGCACCGTATCCGGGGCTTTGTCGGCATTGTAGATGAATTCCGCCGGTGCGGTGTCAAAGATCTGAGTCTTTTCTTTCCAGTCGGCGGTGCGGACGGTGATGCTCACGGGCCCGGTGTAGGCTTTTTTGTTGAGGACATATTTGAGGGAAAGTTTGACCTTGTCGCCTTTGGTGTAGACGCCGTTTTTCTTGTCCAATGAGAGCTTGAAATCATATTTATCGGCAGCATTCAGTACGATAAACATTCCTGCGATAAGCAGTAACGACAACGATTTTTTCAATGAATACATGATTTTACCTCAAATTTTTGGTTAGTGATGTTTTAATATAGTTCAACTTTTCATCTTTTTCAATGCGCGCAAAGTATTTTCGACTCCGGGAAAGTCGCGGAAGAGCCAGCAGCGGTTCTGCAGAAGCGGGGAGCCGGCGGTCATTTGCGCAAGTTTTTCTTCATCGGCGAGAGCGCGGTCGATGCCGAGGAGCAGCGGCAAGTCCGGACGGTTCCGCAGAAGTTCCAGACGCTTGGCAAGCTGGCTCGAGTGCCAGCGGTGGAAGAGTTCCAGATGGACGGTCTCACCTGAATCACGCTCCTGAAAAGAGAGGTCGGGGAAGATGATCTCCTGATTGCCGCCATCCAGAAACGGGGTGTCGCCGACGATCTGCCATTGGAGCGATTTTTCGGCGAAGAGCTTGTGATAAAGGCGTATCTCTTCGGGGACGTAGGATGAAAAACTGCGTTTGGGCGAACGGAGCTGACTTTTTTCATCAAGTTTCAGCGTAAGTTCGCGGTCGCGGAACTTGAGAAGAGCTTGCAGTTTCCAATGTTGGAGATTGACCACCGCCGGGAGCAGAGAAGCCAGAGCTATGGCATATTTGGCAGACGGGCCGAAGAGTGAATAGGGACCTGAAACTGTGATATTGACCACCCCTTTGCCGCCGCGTTCAAAATCGGCGAGCAGACGGAAAAATTTTATTGCTTTCATCACCCGGCGCAGTTCGGTGACATCAGGATCGTCAAGTTTGAACTTCACGCTGTCGGCATAGATGAGCAGAGCCTGAGCCTGCGCGAGGTTGAAAGCTTCAAGCAGATGTTCCGGAGTGATATCCTGTAAACTTGTGAGCCGTTCAAACCCCGGCAGATCGCCGTAAATATCCGGTTCAGTGACCTGCAATGGCGGCAGTCCGGCATTGAGCCGGGCGGCGGAGACGATAAACAACTCTCTGCGCCGCGCCGGATAATCAAAGCTGCCTGCCGCTTCAAATTGACAGCGGTCAAGCAGAAGTTTATTCAGACCTGAACTCAAACGGCCATCGGCGGAAACATCGATGAAGTTTTTGCTCAATTCATCAAGTTCACTGCGGTTGAGACGGTTTTCCAGCGCCTGACGGTAGATGGAAATGATTTCTGAAGCGTGAGCGAGCAGCAGCGGTTCATCCGGCGGGACAAAACCCGGTTTCACTCTGCCGGAAGCAATTTTGCAGATGATATGTTCTTTTTTAAGCATAGGAAAATCATCTCCGTTTGCGGTAGGCGCGGTGTTCTCTCCGCCGCCCTGAAGTGTACTCTTCGGAAGTTCCGGCGCTGACCAGTTCATAAAGCATTGCCTGCACTTTTCCCGGTGACGGACGCAGAACCCGCCCCAGACGCTGAACGTGTTCACGGACGCTGCCCGAACCGGAAAAGACCACGCCGACCGCCGCCGAAGGAACGTCAACGCCCTCATTGAGAACCTTGCTGGTCACAAGACAGGGGTAGGTGCCGTCGCGGAAGCGATTGAGGAAATCTTTGCGTTCGGCGCTTTTGGTGTGATGGGTTATCACCGGGAGCGTGAAGTGTCTGCCGATGGCGTAGGCGCTGTCGTTGTCGGCGGTGAAAATGATGATGCGTTCACCGGCGTGACGTTGAAAGATACCGCTTAAAAGTTCCATTTTGCTGGCACCGGCGCGGGCGATCTTGCGCTGTTCGAGAAAGGCGGAAAAGGCCTCTTTGCCGCCATTGAAGCGGGCGCATCCGATAAGAAAATTCCGCCAACCGTCAGCAGAAGCCATCGATATACCGTAACGGCGCAGAAATCCGGTGTAGATTTGGCGGCATTCGCGGTAACGCGCTTCTTCATCGGCATTGAGCTGGACGAAGAGCCGCTTCACCTGATAGGGAGAGAGGATCTTTCCTTCAAGTTCATCAATAGCAACGGTAAAGACATTGCTGCCCATCAGATCTTTCAGTACGGCGGTGCGTTCAGCATCCATCTCCATAGTGGCGGACAATCCGAGCCGGAACGGAGCAATGCACATCGCCGCCGCCAGCTGATACCCCGGCCCGGGCAGGTGGTGGCACTCATCGGCGACAAGAAGTGCGAAACGGTTGCCGATGAACTCCATATTCAGCACCGCCGAATCGTAGGTGCTGACCGTTATCGGCTGGATGTCGTGCGAACCGCCGCCGAGCATACCGATGGGGATTTTGAAAAACTTTTCCAGAACCGAACACCATTGGGTGAGCAAGTCGATCGTCGGCACCAGTACCAGCGCGGGGCGGCGCAAACGGGCGATCGCCAGAACGGCGAGGATGGTTTTTCCCGCGCCGGTCGGGAGCGAGACGGTTCCCCTGAATCCGGCATTGCTCCACGCGTCAAGAGCTTGCTGCTGGTGTTTGTGGGGGGTGAGCGGCTCCTTTACGGCAAGATCAGGCAATGGCGAATAGTCGCGCACTTCATCGCAGAATTCAAAACCGCTCTCCCGGAGTGCCAGAACGGTACTGCCGTAATCGCACGCTCTGGCGCGGAAGTTGCCGGAACGCGAATCGTGCTTGAATGTGCCGATGAGTTTCAGCGGGAAATCTTCGGCATTCTGCAGATCAAGGGTGATGGTTCCGGCATTGAAGCGCAGAAAATTATTTGCCATACTGCCCCGGTTTCCGGTAGGCGCCGACCAGCAGTCCGACCACGGTGCCGATCGCGGCAAAGCCGAGTACACTGGCGATCGGAACGCGGGCGGCGATACCGACTGCGAAAAAGGCGGCGCCGGCGATAACGGCGGTCACTCTGCCGTTTTTCCAATCAGGAACTTTCGGTATGGATTTATTGATCTCTTCTTCAGCTTTCAAAAGCTCAAGTTTGAGCTGTGCGGGTATTTTTTCTTCTTCCATCATCTTATCTCCTATATATTTTTATTGACAAAACTCTGCAATTCACCCGGGAGCGGGGCGTTGAACTCCATCGTTTCGCCGCTTGCCGGATGTTTAAAGGTGAAACTTGTCGAGTGAAGCGCCTGACGGCGGAGTATGAGCTGTGCGAGTTCTTCCGGAGTGAAATCTTCGCTCTTCTGTTTGAGGAAAAAGTTTTCGTTCAAGCCGTAAAGTTTGTCGCCGACCAGCGGGAAGCCGAGCGAACAGAGTGTCGCGCGGATCTGATGGGTGCGCCCGGTGCCGAGAACGGCTCTGACCAGCGAAAAGTTTGCGCCGGATTTTTCGGGAGAAAGATAGGTGACAGAAGTTTCACCCGTCAGCTCTTCCGGATTTTCCATTATAAAGTGCCGCTTTTTTCTCACTACGCTGTTGGCGGAGACCAGAAAGCCGGAAGCATCGATTTTTTCTGTGAAATTACCGTGGACGATCGCCAGATAAGTTTTGTTGGAAACGGCATCAGTTTCCGCGATCTTCCGTGCCGCTTCGGGGGATTTCGCCGCGAGCAGCAAACCGCTGGTCTCCCGGTCGAGCCGGTTGACAAAGTGGATATGGGGGTAGTTCTGCCGCAGTAAATACCACAGAGTATTCTGATAAAAGGGGCCTGACGGATGGACGCAGAGATTGCCCGGTTTGTCGATGACGAGGATATCGTCATCTTCGTACACGATGCGGAAATCTTTGCGTGCCGGAGGTTCCGGGATATCCTGCGGATGGTATTCGATACAGTCGTGCATCTGCAGGATATATTCAGGAGCAACCGTTTTGCCGTTGAGAGTTATCTCGTTTCCCCTGATGCGTTCTGCCCACTCATCGGCGCTGCGGTAGGTGAAGCGCCCGGAGAGGAACTGGAGCAGACTCATTCCGGTACAGCTCCAGTCAACCGAGGTGCGGATGATGCGTTTTCCGGGTTTTGCCATAATTGTCAGAAGGTGTCGCCGAGCATAGAAAGTTCATCTTCCACGAACTCAACCGCGCTGGCAAAGGCGCGGGCGCGGTGGCTGATGGAGTTTTTGACTTCGGCAGGCAGTTCGCCGAAAGTCTGGTCATAGCCGTCGGGCTGGAAGACCGGATCGTAACCGAAGCCGCCTTCGCCGCGGGGGGCGAGGGTGATGGTGCCTTCGACGGTGCCTTCAAAGGTTTCCAATACTTCGCCGTTGAAAGCGATGGCGATGGCGCAGACGAAGCGGGCGCGGCGGTTTTCTTTACCTTCAAGTTCGCCTAAAAGTTTGGCGATGCGTTCGGGGTCGCTGGCGGCGTAGCGCGAAGAGTGGATGCCGGGGCGGCCGTCAAGCGCATCGACCACGAGACCGGAGTCATCGGCAAACGCGGGGGCCTGACAGTATTTGCTGGCGGCGATGGCTTTGATAGCGGCGTTTTCTTTGAAAGATGTTCCATTTTCTTCGACTTCGGGGAAATTGGGGAAATCGGCAAGCGATTTGATTTCGACGTCGATATCTCCAAGCAGTTTTTTGTACTCTTCAACTTTATGCAGATTACCTGTGGCGGCGACGATGAATGACATACTATATTCCTTTCACAAAAATTTTTCCAGTAAACACCCCTGATTTTTTTTGCATAATTACAGGGCGGGTATATATTATAAAGCATGAAAGGTGAAATTGCAAATGGATGAGACGAAAAAAACATTTCTGGTCGGGTTTTCCGGCGGTGCCGACAGTACGGCGGCGCTTTTGTTTATGCTTGAACGCATAGAGCAGGGCGACCGTCTCGTTGCAGTTCACTTCAACCACCATCTGCGAGGGGCAGAGTCCGATCTTGAAGCGGAAAATGCCGCCCGCTTTGCCGCGGAACGCAATATCGAATTCCGTTTGATCGATTTGCACATCGCCCGAGGGAGCAACCTCGAAGCGCGGGCGCGGCAGGCGAGATTGGCGGCGTGGAAGGCGCTTTCAAGCGAATATGAAAACGCGGTGGTCATCACCGGCCACCACAAGGACGACTGCATTGAAAATATGTTTCTCCGTATGGGGCGGGGGAGCAATGTTTCCGGCTTGACCGGATTGAAGATAACTTCGGAAGTTGAGGGAGTGAAATTTTTCCGGCCGCTGATAATTTACAGCCGTCAGGAGATCGAAGCGTTTCTGCTTGAGCGCGGGATCACCAACTGGGCGGTGGACTCCAGCAATTTGAGTTGTGATTATACCAGAAACGTGCTGCGCAACAAAATTCTGCCGGAATTGTACGGACTTTTCCCGGGCGGCAGAAAGGCATTCTGCCGTACTTTGGACAATCTGTGTGAAGATGCCGCCTTTATCGGCCGCGAGGCGCTGTTCCGTTACCGGAACGCTGAAGAGCGGTTTGAAGTTGAGTTCTGGCGCGGACAGCCCCGCGCATTGGTCGTGCGGATGCTGAAAATGCTGTGTGAAGAGTTGTTCAGCGATGACCGCCCTTTGAGTTCAGGAGCGGTGGAGCAGTTCTGCGCGATGCTTGATGAAAACAAGTCAGGTATCTGCGTGCTGGATGAAGAGCGCAAACTGCGCTTTGCCGACGGCAGGATCTTTGCCTTTGCCGAATTTGAAGAGTTTGAAAAAGTCTGGGATTTCCGCAAAGATGCAGTTATTGAACTTCCGGGAAACTGGAGGCTCGGCCGGGAGATGGTGGAAGTTCTGCCGGAAACTTGCGGCAGATGGGAGGCGTTTTTCAACTTGGATGCGCTCCCTGAAGTATTGACTGTTACAGCTCCGCAGGCAGGGGAAAAGATGGTTCCATTCGGCAGGAAAAGTGCGGTTCTTCTGAAGAAATTGCGGGTCGATGCCAAGGTGCCGGCATTTCTGGTTCCGCCGGTCGTAAAAGCGGGAAAAGAGGTCATCTGGTTTCCCGGCGTAAGACGTTCCGATTGCGCGGAAGTTGCCGGAAAATGCCCGATTATCAGATTTTTTGCAGAAAAAGATGGATTTATGCCCGGAAAAAACTTGTAAATTTTTCCTGCGGGGTGTATAGTTTTATGAAGTCAACGCCACAATAAACTTTAACAGGAGGATAAAAAATGCGTGCGTTTTCCAAAATTTCAGCCGATTGGTGGGATTACACAACCCTGGATCGTGAGATCCTCGATGATGCCGCCAGAATCACTATCGACAACATCAAGAGCTTTGAACGTCCCGGTTTCAAGATCAATCTCTTCGACACCTTCCAGGAATTCTACTGCGCCGAAGCTCTCGAATATATCCGCTGCTGGCAGAAGGCTACCGCCGACAACCCCTGCGGTATCTGCGGTCCCATCGGTCCTACTGAACAGCTCCCGCTCGTTGCCCAGATGGTCAACGAAATGAACCTCAATCTGAAGCACGCCCACTTCTGGGGCATGGACGAATGGGCCCTCGACGGCGACGTTCCCGCCGGTCTGGATTTCCCGCTCGGCTTCGCCAAAGCTGACTGGGATCTCTGCTTCTCCCGCATCCGCCCCGAACTGCGTATGCCCGCCGAAAATATGCACTTCCCCAACGGCGACATCGCCGCTTATGAAAAATCCTACGATGAAGCCAACTGCCTCATCATGCAGGGCGGTCAGGGCGAAACCAAGCACTGGGCGTTCAACGACCCCGTCCGCCGCGACGGCAAATACAAAGACAATCCCCCGACCCCGGCGGAATACCGTCAGCTCGGCACCCGTCTGGTCAATCTGCACCCGATCACTCTGATCCAGAACGCCCGTACCTCCGGCGGCGGTACTGTCCAGAACGTTCCTTCCCGCGCCTTCACCGTCGGCCCCGTCCAGACCTGGAAGTCCAAACAGGTTTCCATCTGGCATCCCGGCCACCACGACAACCCCTTCGGTATGCGTCTGACCACCTTTATGATCTCCAAAAAGATCGCCGACAGCAGCGTTCCGATGAGCTTGCTCAGCGAGCATGATGATGTTGTCTTCAACATCTACCGTCCCGGCTTCGGTATCTGCGACGTGGAGATGCATTGATCATGGCTAAACGTGCGTTTGCTATCGCATCCCACCCGGATGATATCGAATTCATGATGGCGGGTACCCTTATCCGCCTCAAAGAACTCGGTTATGAGATCCACTATATGAATATTGCCGACGGCGCGCTCGGCGGCAATATGCTCAACCACCGCGAACTCGCCGCCCGCCGCCGTGAAGAGGCGATGGCGGCTGCCAAGATCATCGGTGCTGTTTTCCACGAGTCCATCACCCACGACCTCGAAGTGTTCTACAACACCGAACAGCTGACCAAGGTCGTCCGCGAAGTGCGTGAAGTCGATCCGGAGATCGTGCTGACCCACGGACCGTTTGACTATATGGAAGACCACATCAACGCCGGCCGTCTGGCGGTTTCCGCCGCCTTCTGCCGCGGCATGGGCAACTTCCGCGGTGCGGAGGATATTGCTCCGGTGATGACCGATGTTGCGGTTTACCACAGTCTGCCGCTCTCACTCAAAGATCAGTTGAACCGCCCCGTTACTCCGGATATCTTCGTCGATGTCACTTCGACCATTCCGACCAAGCGGGCGATGCTCAACTGCCACCAGACCCAGAAGCAGTGGCTCGACGAAAGTCAGGGTATGGACGCCTATCTCGAAGATATGGTTGCCCGCGCCAAAGCCATGGGCGACCTCTGCGGTTTCTGTGACTATGCCGAAGGCTGGATCCGGCACAACCCGAACGGTTTCTGCCCGGACAACTTCGATCCGTTGGGCGTGATTGCCCGTCCTGCGGTAAAATAAATGTATATTGGAGATGGCGGAGAAGCAATTTTCCGCCATTTTTTCTGCTATGACTTGTGAACTTTGGGTTATCATCGCCGCCGGAGGCAGTTCAAGACGCTACGGTGAGAAAGACAAATTGCTGGAGATGCTTGGCGGTCTGCCGGTATTTCTCCACAGCGTAAAGAATTTTTCCGCCGTCTGCAAGGCGGAAAATATGGTCATAGCCGTCCGCCCGGAGGCCTTGGATCAGTACCGGGCAACTGCAGAAAAATATCTGCCGGAACTGAAAATAAAATTCGTTGCCGGCGGTGCCGACAGGAGCGGTTCCGTGCGGAACGCTCTTGCGGCATTGGATTGCAAAAGCGGCGTGGTCGCCATCCACGATGCGGCGCGCCCGCTGGCTTCGGCTGAACTTCTGCTGCGGGTGAGCCGCCGCGCCGCAGTTACCGGCGGTGCGATCGCCGCCGTGAAAGTCGTGGACAGTTTGAAACTTACTGACGGTAAAGGCAATATTCTCAATCCGGTCAGCCGGGATGATCTTTACCGCGCCGAAACGCCGCAGGTGTTTGATGTGGCGAAATTGATCGATGCGTATGAAAAAAGCGGCAGCGACAGCGCCACCGACGATGCCGAAATTATGCGCCGCGCCGGATATCCGGTCGAGGTGGTCGATTCAGAAGAATTTAATTTGAAGCTCACCGCCAACGGTGATCTTGAGGTTTTGAAAATATTTTATGCCGCGGGGAAATGATGGGCAAAATGCCGGACACACAGCGCGATGAACAGAACAGTGATTCACTGGATATCTATATGCGCGGTTTGAATGGACTGGGGGAATATTCTCCCGAACAGCAGGCCGTGCTGTGCCGGAATTTTGAACAGGCCGCCGACGATCTGCGCCGTCAGGTCTGCCGTCTGGGATTTACTGCCGCCGAATATCTGCGTTCCATTACCAATATTCTGGAAAACGGTGGCGAAGCGGCGGATGTGTTTCTCGTCTCCTCTCTGCGGAGTATGGGGGAATCCAAGGCGGAACAGTTCGCCGTTTTGCGTAAGTACCAGCAGGAGATTGAGGAAAAGTATACCGCTTTTGCCGCCGCCTTTGCCGGAAACGCTCCCGAAACGGAGAAACTGCACGATGAACTTGCCGCAGCTTTGATGCGTTACCGTTTGAGCTTGCAGAAAGTCTATGAGATGGTCGATGCGGGACGCAATTATCTGCGGATGCTCGATATGCACTTTGAATGGGAACGCCCCCTGGCAACCGACAATACAGTTTCGACAGACTTTATTGAAGAAAAAATGCTTATGCGTCTGCCCGAACTGTTCTCCGAAGCTGAAACGCTGGGGCAATGTCTGCAGAAACTTTACCTCGTCCGCAACCAACTTGTGGAAGCAAATTTGAAACTGGTCGTAAGCATCGCCCGCCGTTACTGCAATCATAAAGTTGTCCTGGGCGATCTTATTCAGGAGGGCAATCTCGGATTGCTCCGCGCACTTGAACGCATCGACTTTTCGCTGGGCTACCGCTTCAGCACCTATGCCAGCTGGTGGATCCGCCACCGCATCGCCCGCGCAGTCAACAACTCCGCCCGCGTCATCAGGCTGCCCATGCATATGGTCAGTTTGATCAATGATATCAATCAGGCCGAACAGCGCTTCATCCAGTTCAATGACCGGATGCCGGAAATCGAAGAGCTGGCGCGGATGCTGGAGCTTCCTGTTGCCCGTGTCAGCGCGGTCAAAAAGATGGCGGTGCAGACGGTCTCTCTGCAATCCCACGTTTCAGGCGACGATGAAACAGCTGAACTCGGAGACTTCATCGCCGACAATGCGGTGGAAAGCCCCGCCGCCGAACTCAACCGCAGGATCACCCGTGAGCGGCTTTACGATATGCTCAAGACCCTGACCGAAAGAGAACAGCAGCTGCTTATTATGCGTTTCGGATTATTCGGTCAGCCTGTCTATACCTTTGCCGAGATCAGCAATCACTTCAAACTTACCAAAGAGCGCTGCCGCCAGATTGAACGCAATCTTCTGATGAAACTGCGCTCCCCCGAAAAGTTGAAATATCTCGACGGTGCCGTCGATTTTGATGAATTTTAATCAACATATATAAAGGTATCGATTTATGGGAATGGTAAAGCTTACCAATATTTGCAAGAGTTTTACGCCGGGTGTTCCGGTGCTGGACCATCTTGATCTGGAGATCAACTCCGGAGAATTGTTCTTTCTGCTCGGCCCCTCCGGCTGCGGAAAATCCACCTTGCTGCGGATCCTCTCCGGCCTGACCGCCGCCGACTCCGGCAGTATCAGTTTTGACGGGGTGGAGATCCAGAATCTGCCCCCGGAAAAACGGCAGGCGGCGATGGTCTTCCAGAATTACGCATTGTGGCCGCATATGACCGTCTTTGAAAACGTCGCCTTCGGTTTGAAGATCCGCAATCTGCCCAAAAAAGAGGTCGAAGCGCGGGCGATGGAGGCTTTGGAGATGGTGCATCTGGCAGATTATGCCAAACGCAAAGCCACCCAGCTCTCCGGCGGCCAGCAGCAGCGTGTCGCTCTGGCGCGCGCGCTGGCGGTCAATCCGCCCTTGCTGCTGCTCGACGAACCGCTTTCCAACCTCGATGCCCGTTTGCGCGACGCAATGCGCGAAGAGATCTCCAATATCTGTTCCAAGCGCGGCTTCACTGCGCTGTATGTGACCCACGACCGTCAGGAAGCTTTGAGTATGGCGGATCGTATGGCGGTGATGAAAGACGGCAAGATCCGTCAGCTCGGAACCCCGCGGGAACTCTATGAACACCCCGCCGATCGCTTCACCGCTGAATTTCTCGGCGATATCAACTTCATTTCCGGGACTGTAAGTGACGGCGTTTTTGATGCCGGTTTCGGAAAATTCCCGGTTGAAGGAAACTTCTCCGGAGATCATCAGGCGGCGATCCGTCCGGAACGCATCAGTTTTGTTTCCGCCGATGCTTCCGGCGAGGGAATTTTTGAAGCGGAACTTGTTTCCGGCAGCTATATGGGCGACTGCTGCAGCTGGTTCTGCAAAGTCGGCGGCTGCGTTCTCAATGTCCGCGAGTTCGCCCCCGAAGAGCGGCGCATCGGCGACAAGGTCAAACTCCGTTTTGCCCCCGGCAGACTGCTGATACTTGAGTGAGGTCAAAGCTATGATCTGGCGTCGTTTGATAATTTGTGCATTGATCTTTGCCGCGCTGTTGGCGCTGCCGTTTTACTTCCGTAAAGCGGACGGCATCCCGCCGGTCGAAGATGATGCCGAAAGATTGGTCATCGTCACCGCGCACAATAAAAGTGTCCGCGATGAATATGAAATAGCTTTCAGAAAATATTACAAAGCCAAGTTCGGCAAAGATATTATTCTCGATTTCCGCTCCCCCGGCGGCACCTCCGATATCGTCCGCTATGTCGAAGACCGCTTCACCGCCGGGTTCCGCAGCTTTTACAGCCAGTCAGGACGGGAATGGAAGAGCGAATATGCCGATATCTTCCGCAATCCGGCAATGGCAGATCATCCGGTGCGCAAAGAGTTTATGGCTTCCAACGTCGGCATCGACATCGACATCTTCGCCGGCGGCGGCACCTTCAACCACCAGCGGCTTGCCCAGCGCGGCTACGCTGTGGACGGCAAGGTCAAAGAGCGCCATCCGGAATATTTCCGTCCCGAATCCATGCCCCAGAGCTTCGGCGGCGATGTTATGTATGATGAACAGGGCCGCTACTACGGTGTGGTGTTGACCACTTTCGGTATGCTCTACAACATCGACAGAATGCAGGAGATGAAAGACTCCACTCCGCCTGCGCGGTGGAAAGATATCGGAGAATCCCGCTTTTTCCGGCAGATCATCGTTGCCGATCCGAGCAAATCCGGTTCGGCTAACAAATGTTTTGAGATCATCCTCCAGCAGTGTATGGCGGATGCAGGAAACCCGGTCGACGGCTGGTTCAACGGCATAAATCTGCTAAAACGCATCTTTGCCAATGCCCGGACGATCACCGATTCCGCGAGCAAAGTGGTGCGCGATATCAGCATCGGCGAAGGTGCCGTCGGTACCGCCATCGACACCTACGGTTTTGCCGAAGTTGAATGGAGCGCCAAAATTTCCGGCGGCAAATCCCGCGTGGTCTATGTCACCCCCAAAGGCGGTACTGCCGTTTCCAGCGACCCGGTGCTGATCTTCCGCGGAGCGCCCAACCGCAAGGCGGCGGAAGCCTTTGTCGACTTCCTGCTCTCCATCGAAGGTCAGAAGCTGCATGCGTTCAAGGTCGGCACCCCCGGCGGCGCGGTCAAAGCTTCCATCAACCGTCCTGCCATCCGCAGAGAACTTTATGCTCCGGAATACAGAGAATTCCTATTTGAAAAGGATTACGATCCTTACAAATCCGGCGCCGATTTCGTCTACCGTCCCCAGTGGACCGGGCGCTACTACTCTCTCTTGCAGATGGTTATCAAGAGCATTATGCTCGATGTCCATCTGGAATTGCAGAATGCGTGGCGGGAGATCATCGCCGCCGGCGGCCCCGAAGCGGTCCCCGAAGCGATGAAATATTTCAATGCGCTGCCCTTCAGTTACCGTGAAGCCCCCGGCGCGGCGCAGAGTCTGCGCCAGACCAAAGATCACAGCGCGGCAGATGTGGCGGCGGTTCTGCGCAAATGGAGCGAAAGCTCACGGGCAAATTACATCAAAGCCGCTGAACTTGCGAGGGAAAGAAAATGAGAGCCAACAGAATTTTTCAATATATCATCGCGGCGGCGCTGGCGCTGTTTCTCGGTTTGTTTCTGCTGCTGCCGGTGTTTACGGTCATACAGGTCGGCTGTGATGCCGACTTGATAATGGAAGCGCTGCGCAGTCAGGTCTACCGCGAAGGTTTGCTCAACAGTTTGCTTATTGCGGTAACGACGACCGGATTGGTAGCATTGATTTCTCTGCCGTTGGCATTGATCTATGACCGGTTTGATTTTCCGGGGAAAGAGTGGTGTTCGCTGGCGATGCTGCTGCCGATGATACTGCCGCCCTTTGTCGGTGCGCTGGGATTCCAGCAGCTGCTCGGCCACTACGGCGTGTTCAATGCGGTGCTGACCTCGCTCGGTTTTGAACGGGTGGACTTCCTCGGCGGCAGCGGAACTTTCTGGTCGGTGTGCTTCATTGAAGCGCTGCATTTGTACCCGATTTTCTATCTCAACTCCGTGACCGCTCTGGGCAATATCGACCCCGCGCTCAATGAAAGCGCCGCCAATATGGGCGCTTCCCGCTGGAAACGCTTTACTTCCATAACCTTGCCGCTGATGCGCCCGGGATTGCTCGCCGGCGGAAGCATCGTGCTGGTCTGGAGCTTCACTGAACTCGGCACGCCGCTGATGTTCGGCTACACCCGCGTCGCCCCGGTGCAGATACTCAACGGTCTCAATGAATTGGAAACCAATCCTCTCCCCTATTCGCTGGTGTTGATAATGCTGGTGCTTTCCGCCGGACTTTATCTGGTGTCGCGCCTGGCGCTCGGAAGCAAAAACGGCGCCGCTTCCGGCAAGGGAAGTATGGGAACTTCGGCGGTGAAACTGCAGTCTTGGAAACGTTTTCTGCCGCATTTTGCCTTCGGTCTGGTCTCGCTTTGCGCGGTGCTGCCGCATCTGGCTCTGCTCGGGATCGCGTTCGGAGAAAATTATTACAACTCGATTCTGCCGCACGGCTTTACCCTGCAGCACTTTGACAATGCCCTTTCCAACGTACTGGTTCTGCCCTCCATCGGCAACAGTTTGCGTTACTCGGTGCTGGCGATGTTCATCGCCGTATTGATCGGCGTCATCGTGGCGCTGGCTTCGGTGCGGTGGAAACTGCGCGGCAGCGCGGCGCTGGATATATTGTCCATGCTGCCTCTGGCGGTGCCGGGCGTGGTGATCGCTTTCGGATTTCTCGGTATGACGGTGAAGTTCAGCTGGGCGGAAAAGCTGTTTGACCCGGTGAACAACCCCTTGTGGCTGTTGTCGATCGCCTATGCGGTGCGGCGCATACCTTATGTGGTGCGCTCGGTCGGTTCCGGTCTGGAACAGACCCCCGAAGAGCTGGAAAATGCCGCGCGCAACTTCGGTGCTTCGCCGTGGCAGGTGTTGTGCAGGATCACCGTGCCGCTGGTGGCGGCGAACTTGCTGGTCGGCGGATTGTTTGCGTTCAGCTTCTCGATGCTGGAGGTCTCCGACTCGCTGATTTTGGCGCAGAAGAGTGAATTTTTCCCCATCACCAAAGCGTTGTTTGAGCTGTCGCAGATATTGGGTTCAGGCCCCAGTTCCGCCAGCGCATTCGGTGTGTGGGCGATGTGTTTCCTTGCGGTGACATTGATCGCCGCAGGAATACTGATGGGCAAACGTATCGGTTCAATTTTCAAGTTCTGACTTGACATCGGTGCTTGAAGAATGTATATTTACAGAATGTCTGAATACTGAAAAAACAGGAAATATATGCACAGAATATTTTGCTCCGTCATCCCGCAGGCGGGAGAGGAGTTCCGCCCCGAAGCACGGGAAGCTGAACACCTCTTCAAAGTTTTCCGGGCGCGCCCCGGCGAGGCTGTCGAATTGCTCGACGGCCGCGGCAGCCGTGCCAGAGGTGCGGTGATCGAGCAGAAGATGATCCGCATTGAGAGCGTTGAAACTGCGGAGATCCCCGCCGAAAAGCTCCACTTGTGCTGTGCATTGCCCAGGCGGCAGAAGCTGGATGCCCTTTTGAAACAGGCCGCTGAACTCGGCGCGTGGACGATCCGTCCGATGCGCTGTGAACGCTCCGTCGCCGAAGGAAATCCGCGTGAACGCTGGGAACTGCTGCTTCAGGAAGCCTGCAAGCAGTCCGGCAACCCCTTCCTGCCGGAGATCCTGCGGGAAAATACTCTCAAAGATACTCTTGAAGCTTTGAAAATGGAGAATGTCGATATCTATTTCGGCAGTGTCAAAGTTGTCGATCACGCCGCAAGAAATCTGCCCAAAGAACGGGAAAAGGCGATCCTTATCGGACCCGAGGGCGGCTTCAGCGATGCCGAACTGGAACTCATCACCTCTTACGGTGCCGTACCGCTCAATCTGGGACCGCACATTTTGCGTCTGGAAACGGCGGCGGTGGCGGCGCTGGCGGTGTTGAGACTGCTGGCAATACCGTTTCTGCTCGCCCTGATGCTGTTTGCTTCCGGCTGCGGTCAGGGGGATATTTCCAAAAATCCGCTGATGATAAAAGCTGAACAGCTCCGTCAGGATGGCTCTTTTGCGGATGCGCGCCGCTTTCTGCGGCAGGTGATCGCCCGCTATCCGGAGTCGCCGGAGGGGTATCTCGCGCTGGGAAAACTCTGCGAAGAGGAGCTTAATGATAAACTTGAAGCATTGTACTGCTACCGCAACTTCATTCAGCTGGTTCCGGAAAATGACAGCCGCCGCGCGGCGGTGGAAAAGTATATCAGCGCGATCGAAACGAAGCTTGCCGCAGAGTTTGCCGAAGCTTCCCCCGAAGTGGAAAAACTCCGCCGTCTGGTCAAAGGTTTGAACGATGAAGCAATGCTTGCCAAACGGGTGGCTCTGCGCAATCAGCAGAAAGTTGAGCAGTTGGAGAAAAAATTGAGATCCGCAACCCCGAACCGACGGAAGAGGAAATAAAGAGATGAAAAAATGTTTTGTGTGCTGTATGATTGCCGCTGTGGCGGCTCTGCTTTCCGGATGTATTTTTTCCGGATCGCCGCTGAAGTTTGAACAGTTTACCGCCGATCTGCCCGCATCGGCAGCTTTGACCGATTGCCGCGTCGGCGCGGTCAGCAATATCTCCGGTGCCGGACGGGATTTTCTGGTGCGGGAAAATGGAAGTATGGTCAAAGTTGACCGCACTTTGCGCTGGCTCAATGACCCGGCGGTGATGCTCCGCACAGCGTTGAGCGTGGTTTGTTCCGGAAATAAAGTCACGCTTTCGGCGCAGCTGGTGCGCTTTGAATTTTCTGCGGGGTTGGAAACGCTCGAGGGCGCGGTGATCTTTACATTGAAAAAGGCTGATATCCAGAAGACCGTTGTCTGCCGGGAGAGCATTCCCGTGGTCAATGGCGATTACGGCCGCGCCGCCGCAGAATTATTTGAACGCTGTATCAAAAAAGTTTCAGGAGTGAAATTATGAAAAAATATGTTATGCTGTTGTCGGCGGCAGTCGTTGCCGCTGTGGTCTCCGGATGTGTCCGCACTTCAACTCTGGAATGGCTGCCCGCTCAACCCGGTGAGGTCAGCAGTTCCGGCAGAGAGATCGCGTACCACCTCAAAGCGCGGAATTGCGGTCTTTATATCTTTAATATCATCCCCGTCTGGTCAGGCAGCGTCTCCCGCCCCAACCGCAAAGATTACACTATGTGGAAAGACGGTGTGAATGAATGGGATATGCGCCGTCTGCTCAACAGCCAGAATGGAAACCTTGAAATAACAGGTATCGAAGACGTTAAGATGGATTCGTGGTCGACCGGCGCGTGGACACTCTGGATATTCTGGAAAAAATCTATGACAGCCACCGCAGTTGCCGTAAAAAAAGCCCCGTCTGTAAAAAAAATGCAATAAAATGAACTGATTACTTGAAAAAAGTGTTGTGCGGTGCTATATTCCGTATGCGTTGTATTGTACAGCCATTAGTCACAGGTCAATAAAAGTTTTAATATAAAAGTTAATTATAGACAAAAAGGAATGGAAAAATGAGTCGTAAAGTAATCATCGCCGGTAACTGGAAAATGAACAAAACTGCCGCAGAAGGCCGCGAATTGGTCGAAGCTCTGAAGGCAGAACTTACCTGCAGCTGCTACGATCAGGTCGATATCGTCGTCTGCCCGCCGTTCACCACCATCGGTGCCGTCGTCGAAGCTGCCAAAGGCAGCCGTGTCAAAGTCGGTGCGCAGAACATCCACTGGGCCGCCAATGGTGCGTTCACCGGAGAAATCTCCGCTGATATGCTCAAGAGCGCCGGTGTTGAATATGTTATCATCGGCCACAGCGAACGCCGCCAGTACTTCGGCGAAACCGATGCC
Organism: Victivallaceae bacterium; assembly: GCA_045653515.1. GTDB lineage: Bacteria > Verrucomicrobiota > Lentisphaeria > Victivallales > Victivallaceae > UBA1784. The sequence continues at coordinate 51,464 of JAZOMB010000044.1, forward strand.
ACCGTCAACAGCCGCCTCAAAGCCGCTATCGCCGCCGGTCTGAAACCGATCGTCTGCATCGGCGAACTGCTCGAAGAACGCGAAGGCGGATTGACCGAAAAAGTCCTGACCACCCAGATCCGCGGCGGTTTCGACGGCATCAGCGGCGAAGAAATGGCTGAAGTCGTCGTCGCTTATGAACCGGTCTGGGCCATCGGCACCGGCAAAACCGCTACCCCCGATATCGCTCAGGAAACCCACGCTCACATCCGTAAAGAACTCGCCGCTATGTTCGGTGATGAAGTCGCCGCCAAAGTCCGTATCCAGTACGGCGGCAGTATGAAAGCTGACAACGCCCGCGAATTGGTCGCTCAGGCCGACATCGACGGCGGACTTATCGGCGGTGCCGCGCTGAAAGCCGACAGCTTCGTCGCCCTCATCAACGAAGCGATGGGCAAGTAATTGCCGGAGTTTCCATTGAATTATCCGGAATTTGAAGACGATACCGGTGACCGCAGTTGCCGGTGTCGCTTTGAACTTGATGAAAGTAAGGAATAAGAAATGAACGTTTTGACTGTTTTGTGCTACACATTGATTGTGGTGGTGGCACTTTTGCTTATCGGGCTGATCATGATTCAGCCGTCCAAGTCAGGCGGTATGGGTGCTGCGTTCGGCGGTATCGGTGAAGCGTTCGGCGGCAAAGCCGGAAGCCACCTTACCAAGACCACGGTAATCATGACGGCGATCTTTTTTATCGTTGCATTGGCGCTGGCGGCCTTCATCGGCCACGGCGGCGGAACCAAATCGGCTTCCTCCGCTTTCAGCGAGGCTCTGACCCAGGAAGCTCCTGCTGCAGTTGACGCTGCCAAAGCAGAAGCTCCGAAAACTGAAAACAAATAATCCATCAAATCCAAAGGACGCGGAAAATGAAAAAAGTTGCATCGAAACTGTTTTTGACACTCGTATTGTCTCTGCTTGCATATAATTTGTCTTCCGCGCCCGCGATGAAGATGGCGGTCATCGACCGGGTCGGTTTGAAAATTGAACAGATCAATGGTCCGGCAGTGGATTACACCAGTTCCCTGCCGGTTTCCGCTAACAGCCGCAAGCATATCAACACCTGGAATTTGATCTCTGTTGATTTCAATGCCGGTCACAAGGAGCTCTCCAAGAGCGGCAAGGTGCGCGGCGAAATGATCAATATCGCTGAAAACCGTTACTGGCTCGATGATGTCGTTATCACTGTCAAGGCAATTTGCGAAAGTGCCGCAGAAACTGCCGTTGACCGTCACGTTCTCTTCACCGGAACGTGCAAGCTCTGGAATGTGGCTCTGGACAATCGGAAACATACCGTCTGGTTCTTCCTGCCGCCCCATCTGCTTGACCGCTACTATGTTCCGAAGTCGATCTTCAGCACCGCCGCTCAGAATCGGAACAACAATCTCCGCGGCGGCAATATCCGGAACAAAGCCAGCCTGGCCAACCACAAGCTCAGCAAAGGCAATCTGGTTCTGGAAGTCGTCATCAGCTGCGCCGGCGGAACCAAAGAACTTGCCCGCGAATATCTCAATGTCAAAGGCGGCAAGATCGCAGAAAAGCAGAAAGAGTTTAACAAGTTGATCGGGAAAGTTCCCAATAAATATAATTTCGAGGGGGCGGTCTTGTCCAAAGGACAATCTCCGTGGGCGTATTACAAGTTTGATCAGTTCGATCTGGAAAAAGTCACTGCCCGCTGATTCAGGTGGGTAATGGCAGTGGCAATTTAAACAGTGTGTGGTATATAACATGGTAAAAGAAAACAAAATTCTGGCAATTGACATCGGTTGTGAAAACCTCAAGATGGCTGAGTTCCACTATGCTGAAAACGGTGGAATGACTCTTGAGATTTTTGCATTTCGCAAGATGGTGCGTGCAGAAGGTGAGAGCAATCGGGAAGTTTTCAGCCGCTACTATCATGAGCTGCTGGCTGAATACGGCTTTACCGCCAACGCGGTCCGTATTTCTCTGTCTGCACAGAATTCATTTCAGCGCTTGAGCAAGCTCCCGCCCGTCCTCGGCAGCAAAGATGCCGTCGACCGGATCGTGGAAAATGAAGCTGAACAGACAGTCCCCTATGCGATCGATGAGATCGAATGGGGCTATCAGCTGCTCTATCATGAATGGGAAGAAATGGTCCCCGAAGAGCAGGAAGACGGTACTATTCAGGAAGTCAGCGTCAAACGCGAAGAAAACGAAGCTCTCTTCATCGCTATGCGCAGTGAAGATGTTGTCACCTACACCGATGTGATCGAAGAATCCGGCAAAACTGTGCTGTCTGTCGATGCCGCTCCGGTCGCACTCTTCAACGCCGCGCTCGCCGCTCAGATCAAAGAAGATGAATGTGCGCTCCTGATCAATATCGGCGGCTCCTCCACCAGCTTGATGATCGCCGACCACCGCCGCGTCTTTATGCGTACCATCCCCACCGCCGGTGAAGCGGTCACTTCATCGATCGCCCGCGAATTTGCCATCGAACGCGATCAGGCCGAAGACTTCAAACGCCGTTACGGTTTCGTCGCTCTCGGCGGCGCTTACGAAGAACCCGAATCCGAGCTGGCTGCCAAGATCTCCAAGCTCACCCGTAACGTTATGACCCGTCTCCACGGCGAAATCAGCCGTTCCATCAACGTCTGGCGTGCTCAGCACGGTGGTTCAGCCCCCACCCGCGTGCTGTTGGCCGGCGGCGGTTCGACTATGATGTATACCACCGACTTCTTCAATGAAAAACTCCGCGTCCCGGCAGAATACCTCAACACCTATTCGCTGATCGATTTCGGCGAAGCTCTGGATAAAGAGCTGCTGCAGTCTGCCGCGACTATGTCACAGGCGCTTATCGGCCTGGGCTTGCGCGGTCTGGATCACGCGCCGCTTGATATCTCGCTGCTGCCGCGGAAGATCAAAAAGCAGGTCGAGTTCAACCGCCGCAAACCGTTCCTGTACGCCAGCGTGGTCACCTTGCTGGTCTGCTTGTTGATCGTGATCTTCGGTTTGAATAAACTGCTGATGTTTGAAACCAGCCGTATCACCAATGCCCGTCAGGTTTACGACCAGCGTTACCGCGAGTTCCAGAAGATCGATGCCATCAAAGGCGAACTGGACAGCAAAAAAGATCAGTACAATCAGATGAAGTCCATCGTCGAAGGCCGCAAAAAATGGAGCGAACTTATCGACATCATCCAGAGCCGCCTGCCGAAAAATATGTGGCTGGTCGCAATGGAATATGAATCTGACAATGTGCTGCACGCCGGAGATGCCGAAGCTTCAGGCGATGGCGAGTACAGCGAAGAAACTGTTGTCGCATCCTCGGTCGACCCCGACAAGCGCCAGACCATTACCAAAGTGGTCAACAGCACCCAGATCAACCGCGTGCGTCTGGTCGGTTACACTCTGGGTTCCGGCATTGAGACCGCCAGCGACTTCCTGAGCAGTATGAAAGCTTATGCGCAGGATGAAAAATCGCTCATCAGCGACATTCAGCCGACCGTAAACAACACAAGCTCCACGGAATGGAACTTGTACTACTTTGAATATAAACTGACGCTCAGAGAGCCGATGAAGAAGTAAGCGCGGAGGGTTTGAGAGTGAATTTGTTTGTTAAAAAGAATATCGTGCTGGTTTCAGTATTGGCAGTCTCCGGTGTTGTCGCACTGGTGCTGCTGGTCTTTATCGCAATCGCATCCTTTGGTCTCTTTGAAACCTTTTCCGACATCGCCAAGGTCAAGGTCGATGTTGCGGCGTTGAACCGCAAATCCCCCGCCCCCTGTCCGGAAAACGAAGAGCGTATCAAAAAGGATATTGAAGTCGTTGACCGCGCCCTTGCCGGTTTCAGCGTCACCTTTGAACCTCCTATGCAGAGCGCTGTCAATGAGTTCATCAAAGTTCTGCAGCCGCCCGTCGTCGCCCCCCGCGAAGGCGCCAACGGCCTCAATGAAGAGGAATTCCAGAAATACCGCGTCGTCCATCCCAACGAAAGCGAAATGGATGACGAAGCCATCCAGAAGCTGCCGAAGATCTCCCGCAAGCTCACACTTGCTGAATTCAAAGAGCTTTACAACAGCCGCTTTGAAAAGGATTACGGCGACAGCCCCAGTAAGAATATGCTTTCCACCCAGGAACTTTTCATCGACCGCTTCAGCCGGTTGTTCCCCAACTGGAATGCCGCTCTCCGCGCATTCGTCAAAGCTGCCCGCCAGCTCACTGTCGAACCGATCGCCGGATTTAACGATGAAGCTGTCCTCCTGACTGCGATGGGCTTCCCCCGCGCCGTGCCGCAGCCGCTGCCTTTCTCCAACCATATGGACGAGTACAGCAAAGCGTTGCGCAAGATCGCCGGTGAAGACGAAGAGAAATTCTTCCTCGCTCAGGCTGTGATCGACTTTATGAACAAGCGCGAAGGAAACGGCAATACCGTCAATCTCAATGTCGCTGATATGCGCGAGATGTACTTCCACCGCGATGTCCTGGGCAATCTGCTTACCCATGTGGTCAAAAGCGGTGTCAAAGCCATGTATGACATCAAAGCACGCGACTTCGCCGATGCTCCGGAAGAGGGCCGCTTGTACGGCAACTTTGTCGAAAATATCGGCAACTTCAAACTTTATCACTACACCATCGAGGTTTCCGGTTCTCTGGAAAATGTCCGCAAGCTCTGCCGGATGCTTGATGAATCTTACAAAAACAAACGCCTTTATGTCGTCCGTGCCGTGACCCTTTACGCTGAAGAAAACGGCGCTGCTGTCCTTATGGGGCAGAAACAGGCTCCCAAAGAGGAGGCGAATAAAAGCGAAGAGTCCGAAGTTCAGGGCCGCCGCCGCCGCCGCCGTCAGTCCGAAGACGAGCTTTCCGAAAGCGAACACGAGAAGTGGAAAAAGGCCGACGAAGAGCTTGAGCGCGCCAAAGAGCCTGAAAAGCGCAAAGATTATGCGGCTGTGCTGGTCGGCAAAACGCCGCAGTGCCGCGCTATGATCGATATCGATTATATTATTCCGGAACAGCAGCAGTAAGGAGATGGAAAAGTGAATTTTCTGAAACGTTATTATGACAAAGTCATCCTCTTTGCATTATTTGTCCTGTTTGTCGGTTTGATGTTCTATGTGCTGGGCATTGCCGAACGTGCCGAGAGCGTCAGTAAACGCGACCTTGAATTGGTCACCCCGCGTCCGAATGATGACCTCGGTAAAGAAAAGGATTCCGATTATCAGTACAACAAATTGTGGGAAGAGAGCAAGTTCGTCTGGAAAAGCAACAGCGCTTCCGCGACCTCTTCTGATCTCGTCATCGCCGAACAGCTTGCAGAATGTCCTTTCTGCTCCAAACGTATCGCCGAAAACGGCGGTACCGGCCGCGTGCTTATCCCGCGTACCGCATTCGGTAAGACCTGTCCCAATGTCCACAGCGACGGCAAAAGCACCCTGCCTGCGCCGATGACCGCTGAAGAGTTGGCGCTGGCTGCCAGTGTTGACGGTTTCGACTCTGACGCTGACGGTATCTCCGATGCTGATGAAGAGAACCACAAGCTCAACAAGCACGATAAGAATGATGCCCGTTACGATAATGACGGTGACGGTTTCAGCAACCGTTACGAGATCAGTAAGGGTACCGACCCCAACGATTACTCCAGCTGTCCGCCGCTGTGGCACCGTCTGCGCGTGGTCAAGGTCGAAACCACCACGCTGCCCATCCAGCTGCTGGGTGTTATCACCTCTTTGCGCAAGGGTAAAGAATCACCGAAAGATCAGTGGATCATCCAGTGCAAAGAACCGACCTACAACCGCAGAAGAAGACAGTGGCTTCTGCGCGATAAAGAGCTCTCCATCGGCAGCCGTGTGCTTATCGAACACGATCAGGACTCCCGTTATCGCGTCAAGGATATCACCAAGATCATCGATCAGGCGGCCAAGCTCACCAAATTCAAAGTCGAACTGGAGGAAATCCTGCCCCGCGGCAGCAAATTGGTTCCGCGAACTGTGGTCATGAACTCCGGCGAACCGGTCAAATCCCAGGATGTCCGCCCGGTTATCATTGACACCGGCCGTCCCGGATCTGAAAACATTATCCGCCGTATCGGTGCGCGGTTTGAGATCTACCGTCATCTGGACACCAAGGTGGACAAGTATTTTGAAGAGTATGAAGTCGTTGAGTGCAACGATAAGACCCATACTGTGAAGCTGCGTAAAGTTTCCGATTCCGCCGCTAACGCTGAGGAATTCGAAATCACGCAGAATGGTGAAATTCCTGTGAATGATACCGTGGTCAACAGAGAGTGACCGGTTCAGAGATATTCGTCAGACTAATTTTTAAATAATCAATATTCAGAAGGGATCGTGGAAATGATGAAAACAACCGTTGCTGTTGCAGGTGTGTTTGCTGTTCTGCTCTATTCGCAGTCCGCAGCCGGCGCGCCCAAGTCATCTGATGCCAAAAACTCCGGGAAATCCGCTGCAACCGCTGCCGAAAAAGATTATATCGGCAGTAAGGATGCGAAGTTTTCCAAGCAGGACGCTGCCTTGAAACAGGCGGAGAGTTTGGTCAAACAGGAAAAGTTCGAACCAGCTATTGACATCTACAAACGTGTCAAGAGCGAGTTGGAAAATGAAGCCGGATGGAAGGCCGGACAGCGTCTCAAAGAGGTCAGCAGCCGTTTGAAAGCTTTGCAGCGTCAGTTCGGAAACAGCAAGCTCGCCGCTGCCGAAAAGGCTATCCGTGAAAGCCGGTACAATGTTGCCATCACTCTGGCAAACGAAGCCTCTCAGGCATCTGAAGAGCTGATCGAAGCTGCCAACCGTATCAAAACCAGCGCGATTATTCAGCAGAAGAGCGATTCGGTGAAAAAATCCATCTCTCCGGATACCGTTATGCCTGAGCTTAAAAACAATGAAAAGATGATCGCCAACTACATCGCCGAGGCCAAAGTGCTGCTCAAGCACCGCCGCTATGAAGATGCACGCCGCCGCGTTGAAGAGGTCTTCAAGCTCAATCCGTTCAATCAGGAAGCTGCCTATATCATTTCGCAGATCTATTCTGAATACTACACCGCCGGTTACCACCGTTCGATCGCCGATATGCGCGCTATGCTCGCCGTCGAAGAGTGGTCTTGGGTCGAACCCGTCTTCTACCAGAAGGCTTCCGGCGAAAGCGACAATCCCTCTTCCACCGTCCGCGTTGCCGGTGACCAGGCGATCCAGCAGAAGCTTGACAAAATCATCCTGCCCGAAGTTTCCATCCCCGGTCAGTCCGTCGTCGCCGCACTGCTCGCGGTTCGCCGTTTGAGCCAGCAGCACGACCCCGATTACCGCGATGATCTTTCCGATGACGAACGCGGAAAACTCGGCGTCATCATCGACTTCAGCGTTCCCGGAACCGTCGAAACTGCGGTGGAAAAACCTGCCAATCAGGGACAGAACAACGAAGATGGTGAAGAAAATCCCGCCCCCGCTGCGGATGCTGCCGCCCAGCCCGCTGTCGACATCAACGATATCGAAGTCAACTTCAACGTGAAAAATGCTTCATTGCGTGATGTGTTGGATTACATCTCCTTCCTCACCGATCTTCCCTACCACGTGACTCCGACCCGTGTGGTTTTCGGTACCCGCAGTGCCGACATCAGAAAGCACGTCTTCGAAGTCAGCGCCGATGCCGTCGCCCGTATCACCGGTGACACCGGCAACGTTCAGGCCGAACAGCCCGCCGCTGAAGGCGGCGAAGATGCCGAAGGCAATGAAGATGCCAGCACCCTTGCCACCCGTCAGCAGAGCGAAGTTACCATCAACAGCGAAGATTTGAAGAACTTCTTCAAGGAATTCGGTATCACCTTCGATGCTGAAGGCAGCGCCATCAACTATGCCAACGGCAAACTGACCATGTTCAACACGCCGGAAAATATCCAGCGTATGTCTGACACCCTCGCCAAACTCAACACTACCAAACAGCTCATCCAGATCGAGCTTAAGAGTATTGAGCTGTCTGAAGAAGATTGCGAAGATCTCGGCTTTGAATGGAGCATCACTCCGACCGAAATCAAGCACAACAACGACAAAACCACCGTCGGTCAGGGTGAATATGCCGCACTCGGCGGTCCCGTTCACTTCCTCGGCAATGCTCTCGGCCGTACCGGTTCTCTGGTCAGCGGTTTGAACCTCTTCCCGGACCTCTTCGGTTCCTGGAAGCCCTTCGGCATCGACCAGACACTGAACATCTCTCTGACCATTCAGGCGCTCGACCAGAATGAACGCAGCGAAACCATTTCCGCGCCGCAGGTCACCGTCGCTGACGGTCAGCAGGCGACCATCAGATTGAACACCACCTACTTCTTCCCCGACAGCTGGGAAGAGCTCGAAGTCGACTTCGAAACCTCTGATGGCGACACCATCCGTACCGTCACTCCGCCGATGCCGGAGTTCGGTGATGAAACCAAGATCGGTACCACCTTGACCGTCAAACCGACCATCCGTAACAACAAGATCATCAATCTGCATCTTGAACCGACCATTTCCGCATGGGTCGGTAAAGATACCGAAACCATCGAAGCGGTCTTCGGTGACCGCGCCAACGAAAACTCCGAATGGGTCTACCATACTGAAAACTATGAAATCTGGAGACCTCAGATCGCAACCCGTAATTTCGTGGTCGACGTCAATGTTTACGACGGCGAAACGCTGGTCATCGGCGGTTTGGCTTCCAGCGAACTGGAAACCCGTCTGGACAAGATCCCGGTTCTGGGTGACCTCCCGCTGATCGGCAGATTGTTCCAGCGTCAGTCCGAAAAATCGATCCGCTCAAATATGTTGTTCTTCGTAACTGCCCGTCTGATCAACGAAGGCGGTTCTCAGGTCAATCGCGTACAAAACAGCGGCGGCATCCCGGATGTCAACCGCTGAACTGCCGGAGGATATAGAATATGTTGAAAGAAAAATGTGTGTTTTTGGTGCCGGTTGTGATGTTGGGTGTGTCGGTCTACGCGTCTGATAACACTGCTCCGGCAAAAGTCAATGCAGTTGATCCCAGCCCGGACTACACCGTGCGCCATGTCAATATCGGCCGTCAGGCCACTCTTGAAGAGTGCGACAAATCCATGCGCAAAGGTAATGAAGAGTTTTCCAAAGGAAACTTCAAAATCGCCCGCGAATATTATATGAAAGCGGAAAAGATTTTGCAGGGTTACTCCGGCGAAGTCTTCGTCAAACGCCGCAAACAGTGTCTCCGCTACATCGAAGAGTGCTACACTCAGGATGCCGAAGCTGCTATGGTCAAGGCCGATGACTCTGTTTCCGTCGGCGACTTTGAACAGGCCATCCAGCTCTGCCGTGAAGCTATGGCAAAGTGCCCCTCCCGTAAAAAAGAGTTCGAAGAAAAGATCTCCTTCTACGAACAGCGCCGCGATGCCGCCGTCACCAGAGAAAAGCGCAACATCAACGTGCTGACCCCCGGTTATGCCAACGACAACTACAAAGTCGATCTGCTTATCGAACGCGGCCGCGCATTGGTCAAACGCGAAGAATATATTAAAGCAAAACGCTGCTTTGAAGAGGTCTTGCTTATTGACCCGTACAACTACACCGCTATGCAGAATATGCTCGGTGTCAACACTCTCATCCAGAAGGCCGCCAAGCTCCGTGCCAATGCCACCCAGCAGCGCGCTACCGCTATGGATAAATGGGCGGGTGCCGTTCCCATCGCCAAAGAACACAATGACGACGAGTTGGAAAACAATATTTCCGCTCCGGTCGAGAAGATCGAGATCTCCGATGATCCCGTCATCGCCAAGCTCAAATCCATTAAGATCAACAAGGTCGACTTTGAAGATATCGGCTTTGAAGAACTCATCGACTTTATGCGCGGCGAAGCCCGTAAGGCCGACGTCAGCATCAACTTCATCGTCAAACCCCACGCCAATCAGGACAAGGAAGTCCGCATCCCGCAGCTGCACAAGGACAACTGCTCTCTGTATGAACTGCTCTTCGATCTGCAGAATGTTCACAAGTTCCTGAACTTCCGCTCCGACCGCAAGGCGCTCTTCATCGCCGCCGCAGGCGTCCCCCTTGAAAAGAATGACGTCCGCATCCTCGAAGTCAGTCTTCCCTCTCAGATCAAATCCGATGCCGACCTCGAAGAGTACATCGCTTCCCACGGTATCCGCTTTGACAAGAGCCTCAATCAGGGTGTCTTCCGCCACCGTCTGGACGGTTTCGTCCTCGCCCGCCACACTCCTGACAATCTGGACAAGATCAAACAGGCTCTCGATGACCTCGCCAGCGATGAACCGGATATGGTTCAGATTATGTTCAAGTTCCTCGAAGTCCGCCAGGACGACCTCGACGAACTCGCCTTCAGCTGGCAGTATGCCAGAACCGGCAACAATCTCGCCTTCACCTCCGGCAACTCGCTTCTGCGTCATTATTCCCGCGGCGACGGCGAAGATACTCCGCGCTACTCCGGTACTGCCATGAACGAAAACGTTCAGGATGCCAACATCTACTACACCTGGCAGGATCAGAAAAACCGCCTCGACTTCCAGCTCTACGCTCTGGATTGGGCTGACAACAAGAGCATCCTCTATGCTCCGCGCGTGACCACCATCTCCAACAAGGTCGCCCACGTCAACATCAGCACCCAGCGCCACTTCACCGACGAATGGGAATACATCGACGAAGAACGCGGCGACACGATGAGCTTCGAAGGTGCCTTTATGCCTGACCTCGAACTGGAACGCAAAATCGGTCTCCAGCCCTTCGACGTTACCCCGCAGATCAGCGGTGAAAATATTACGATGAACCTAAATCTGTCCATCAAACAGTATGTCGGTTCCACCGAATATATCATCGAAGACGGCGACGATCCCGAAAAGATCACCAAACCGATCTTCAACGACCGCAGCATCAGCACCAACGTCACTGTCCGTGACTGCTCCACCGTCTTCGTCGGCGGTGTCGTCACCGATGCGACCAACATCATCCACGACAAGATCCCCATTCTCGGCGACATTCCCTTGATCGGCAGACTCTTCCAGTCCCGCTACACCAAGTCGGAAAAGGTCAATCTGATGGTCTTCGTCACCTGCCGCATCATCAAGCCCGACGGCTCTCTGCGGTATCCGGATCACGCCAAGGCAAACGGCCTGCCGGCATTCTCTCACAATATGTGATACACTCCGCCCCGGGATCTTCCCGGGGTGTTTTTTTGTCTTGATCATTATATATGAGCAATTATTCCTTTTTACCCATCGGAACTGTCCGCTGCGACGGCAAATACAAGTTTGAAGCACCGCGGCAGGGGGTCTACTCCTCAGGCCATGCGGTCATAGAACTTGATTCCCGATATGCCGGTGATGCGGTCGCAGATCTCGCGGCGTTTGAACGTATCTGGGTGCTTTTCGTCTTTCACTGCAATCTGGGAAAAAGCTGGAAGCCTATGACTTCTCCCCCCTATGTCCCGGAAGCGCGCAAGTACAGTATCTTTGCCACCCGTTCCCCCTACCGCCCCAACCCCATCGGCTTGAGCTGTGTCAAACTCGACCGCATCGAAAACAACCGCAAGCTTTTTGTCTCTGAGCACGATCTCCTGGACGGTACTCCCGTTCTGGATATAAAACCCTACATCCCGCAGGCGGACGCTTTCCCCGATGCCGCCGCCGGGTGGCGCGATGAACTCGTTTTGCCCACTTGGGAGCTTGATTATTCACCGTTGTTCTGCAAACAGGCGGAGTTTTTGCTCAATATCGGCGCTCCGGATATGATCAACTTCTGCCAAGTACAGCTCACCCACACTCCGCTGGATTCATCCCGCCGCCGCCTGACTGAACTTTCACCCGGACACTACGAATTAGGCTGCCGCACCTGGCGCATAAGCTTTCACATCTTTCCCGAACTCCAGCGTATCGAAATCCTTTCCATCCGCTCCAATTACCGCGACGACGAACTCCTGCCGTCATCACCGGACAAATACGGCGACAAAGAGCAACACCGCCAATTCCGCCTTGCCTTTGCGTGAGAAAACGATGTCGGTGATGTGGGGGAAGGGAAAAACTTCTTTTCACGGGAAAAGAAGTTTTTCCCCCCCCCCACGCCCCCATCCTTTTTCAAGAAAAGCGGAGTATGATTGCTCCCGTTGGTCGCTCGATATGTGATATTTTATTGCGGGTTTATTGTATGACGATATCGCGGAGACCAGCCGTAGGCTATGCGGGAAAAGCGGAGTATGATTGCTCCCGTTGGTCGCTCGATATGTGATATTTTATTGCGGGT
>JAZOMB010000045.1:0-134622 GCA_045653515.1 Victivallaceae bacterium
AACTGCTTTGCCATTGACGGTGACGGCGGCATCCTTTATGCCTTTGGAGTCGGAAAGTTGAATTTCTCCGGTCGTACCGGAAGCAAGTTTCTGGTATTCGGCATTGATTTTGATTTTTGAAGTATAGACCACGGTCTGATAGATGCCGCGGTAACGGATCTCCGGAGTAACTTCTGCTGTGATGTTTTCCACAGCGGCGGCGGAGAGCAGTTTTACGGTCTGTTCACCACCCCAGGTTTTGGCGATGTCAGTTCGCACGGCATCGGCATTTTTCTTGCGCTCGACGGTGAGTTCCCTGACCATATGCAAGGGAATCTGAAATGCCAGCAGGGCGATGATGATCACCAGTATTTTGATTGCCCACTTCTGATTTACCAACGAAAGCAGCGGGGCGTTGAGCGTGAATTGGTTTTGCGGTGCGGCGGACTTGGGTTCTTTCATAATTTTTTCTCCTTCTCTACTCTTGATTGTTTATAAATATTTGGGGTACACCCCCGGTCGTCTTGTAATCTAACTGTCACCAAAATTTGAATTCTTACACAATATATCCCACACCATTGGACATTTTTAGTCCAAGAGTCAGGAAGTTATTAACAATTTTCGGCAAGCGGATTTTGGATGAAAAATTCCCGCAAATCGGCTTTGTCCATAGCATATTGCTTATTTTTTTGTACCGTACTGCTCACGTATAAAGTCAATAACCTTTTTTATATCATTTCCGGTAGTTGAAGCGACATTTATCCGCATCGGATGGCAACCGCCCGTTGCAGTCATTAACATATCACCTTCTTCGCTCAGATTTTCTGCGCCGGGTGCATCAAGTACCACGCGGCTGTCCACCAAACTGCGCACCTGAAAACAAAGCCGGGTCGGGAAATTTACTTTGATAACACCGGTGATGACATTGGTCGAAGGATACCGGGTGGTGACGATGATATGGATTCCGACAGTATGGCCCTTCTGGGCGATCCGGGTGATATTGTTTTCGATATCTTTTTTTGCTTCACTCATCATCAAATCGGCAAGTTCATCAAGAATGATAACGATCAACGGCATCTTTGTGGGGATGAGGTTGCCGGACTTGTCAAATTCCGGTTTGTTTTGAATCGGACGGCAGTTGAATTCAGCGAGTTCTTTCATCCCGGCTTGAGCGAGTATATGGTGACGACGGTCAATCTCATCGGCTGCCCAACGCAGTGCAGCAGGAACTTTGGATGAATCGTTGATGATCGGAGTCAACAAATGCGGCAGTTTTTTATATGCATCAAATTTCACGATTGCAGGATCGAACATGATCAAACGCAGTTCATCTGGACGGAAATGGTAGAGCATACTCATAATCAGAGAATCGGTACAAATGTTCTTGCCGGTGCCGATGGTATCGGCAATCAGTATATGCGGCGCCTTGTCAAGGTCGAGGATCACCGGTTCGCCGAAAGTATTCTTTCCGATGGCAAGCGGAATTTCTGCCTTGGAATTTTTCCATTCTTCGCTTTCAAGGAGCTGACGGATATGAAGTTGCGGAAAAGATTTGTTCGGAACTTCAATGAAGATGTGATTATCTGTTGATGGCAATATACGGACACTGCGAGAGTTCAAAGTCGAACAGATTTCACCCCTGATCCGGCGAAAAACATCAGTATTTCCCACCGGAGCAAGAGCGATCTTGTAGTTGGTAAAATGGGGATTGGAGATATAATCAACGATTTCGCCGGGGATATCATATTTTTGCATAAGAGCCTTGATTCTCCTTTTTTCGTCCTCAATGAGTTCCGGCGTGTTACCATTACTCTCAACGCCTTGGTGAAGCAAATCCAACGGAAAGTTTCCGGCGAATGAGGCCGGTTCAGCGTCAGATTTTGCGGAAAAGATTTGATCAAATTCCTCTTTTTGCAGAAATCCTTTCTGACAAAGCAGCTTTGCCAGAGCAAGGAGATTTTTGGAGGTAGTAGAAGAAGTTCTTTTAAACATAATATTTCCTTTCGTTGTAGTTGATCTGGCGGGTAATATACATACCGTCCTTGGACATTTTGTGTCCAAGGATCAGGAAGTTATTAACAAATTTTATAAATCACAATGCTTCTCCTGCAGTACCGAAGAAATGTCATATATTTTCCGGCGGAGAAAAAGCGGTTTTACAACCGTTGCACGGGGGCAGAAGTGCATGATCCATGGAATAAGATTGCTTTGCAAAATACGATCGATATGCAGTTCAGCATTGCCGTTGTCAAGCATTTGCAGACGCTGTCGGCAATGCAGCGGATAGCGGCGAACATAGCGGGAAAGTACCGGATCACAACGGATGATTACATCATGAAGTATGCTGTCATCAAGGCAGTTCGCCGAAATTTCCGGAACTTCCCAGTTGCCGCCCGGGAAGTTCCATGAAAGGTCAGTAAGATAGTAGCCGTTGCGAACCGGATCGAATTTGATCGGCGCATTGAAATCATTTTTCAAGGTTTGAATATCCCGGAAAATGGTTTTGGCAGTACAGGTGATGTTGAGGTTTTCATCAATATCCGCCTGATGCATCATCCGGGCAAACGATGAACAGTTGGGATAGCGGTCGGATTTCAGCAGTTCGAGCAGCCGGAGAATACGGAGCATCTGTTTTTTGGCAATGGGCATAAACTATCAGCCTCCTTACCGGAATGTGGCAATGGCGTGCCCGATAAAGCCGACAACTGCCGCGCCGACCAAAGCTCCGAAAATTGCACCGACGATGCCTCCGGTACAGCTTCCGAGTACTCCTCCTGCGATCAGTCCGACGATCGCAAAGCGTTCTTTGAACTTTTCATCTTCGTAACGGCGGCTGGTATGGTGGAAATAGTGGTGTTTATTTTTGCGGAACATGATTTTTCCTCCTCGGTCAGTAACGGGGTTGGCAGATTTTTCCATAATCCGGATGGTTGGAATCGTAAGGCATCAGCGTATCCGGAGATTCCGGCTCTTCCGGCTTCTTTTTGAACCATGATACAACTTTCCTGATAAGAGCCGGTATCCAGTTTGTGATCAACAGCCAGATGATTCGGAATGACCAGCAGACAAACTTCCAGATCACTTTCCGGAAACGCACCAGGGCGTATCCGCCCAATGCTACCGCACTGCACCATATGATCGTATCGATGTAAATGACGACAAATATTGCCAATACGGCACCGCCGAGCAGCATCAGAACTCCCAAGCCTTCAAAGCCATCTGAAGAATAGTTGCGGTGGACTTTGACGTGTTCATTTCGTCTGGCATAAACGTGTCTGGTTTTTCCCATGATCAATCTCCTTTTTGCACAGTGTAATATTTTTTAAGTTGATAACGGAGCAGTTGGTTTTCGCGGAGCAGAGTCTTGTATTTTCCGCTCCGGACATTGAGAGTTTTATGGAGAAAATCGATCTGTTTTTCCTGCGCTTCGATTTTGTCCAGCAGTTGTTCAGCTTCAAAACCGAGCATGATTCCGGAAGCGGTACAGATTGCCAGCAGTGCGGCGACCGCAGTATGAATACTGCGTTTGCCGATACTGCTTTTGTGGTTTTCCACGGGAATATCCTGCGTTGAATCATCAGCTGTTTCAACGCAAGGATCGTCTTTTTCCTCTTCCGTTTCCGCGGTATCCGGAATTTTCTCATCCGTGGTGTCATCGTGCGAAGGTTCATCAGGCTGAAGTTCGACAGGATGAACGGGAACGATCATTGCCAGTGAACGGTCATCGCTTCCCAGAAGATTTTTATTCCACTCGTGATCAGTCAAATAGTCCCAAGCTCTCTGCCGGTTGAATTCATCTGCAAGAAGGTCATCAAACATGAGATCAAACACTTCGCCGGGATGCATCTCCGGAAGTTTGAACATCCTGTGTTCCGGTCCGTCGGAAGTTATGGCGATACCGCTGTTTTCTTCAGCCGGGAAAAGTTTCGTCTGAAACTTATCCAGCTGATCACATCCGGAACGGAGAAAAGTTGTCTGGTTGGCAAATTCCCCCTTTTCCGGCTGAAATGCGGTGATGCAAGTGCCGTTCTGACGCAGGACAATCGCCCCGTCACCGATTTGAAAACAGCCGATGTGCTTTTTACCGGTAACGGTAAATGCCACCGTGAAGTCAAACTCCTTTTCGGACAGATTTCGCTCTTCTGCCAAATCAAGTTTGACCTGGGCAAGTGCACGGCACATTATCCGGCAGAAGTTGTGCCAGGATGCTTCCGTGCTTTCACTGTTGTCAAGGATGGAGGCAATCACCGGCTCCAGAATCGCGATCTGCATGAGGAACATTTTCACCGTAGCCTGTGAGCCGAAGTGAGAATGCGCCGCGCTGCCGCGACCATCGCAGACGATAAGTGCCGATCGGTCGGAAATCACCGCCAGCGAAGCATCCTGACAGGGGATGTCGCGGCGGACGTGTCCGAAACCGGGGACGGAAATAGCAAAGCCTTTCCACGAAAAAGTTTTTTGAGTGTCCATATTTCCCTCCTTAGCATCAGTTATAGAAATTTTCCCAGCTGCCCCAGGTACTGATGTCATCAAACTTCAGATTATCCTGATCGGAAATTGCACTGGCGGAAAGTGTGCCCATGGAGTCGGTCAGCCAGCGGAAGAAATCTTTAAATTTCAAACCGTCCAGTTTGGCAAGCATCGGATTTACCGCAGGCATGATTTTGCACATGGTGGCATGATCGACACCTTTACCGATCTCGACCCCGACAAAGGTGATGCGGTTCTGTTCAGCCAGCGCACGCATTTGCGCGGCAGGAGCTTCCCAGTTATCGGTTGGACATCCATCGGTCATCAGCACCACCCACGGTTTGTAAGAAGAAATACCGTTATCCTGATAAATCTGCCGCCGTTTTTTGAGTTCATCAGCGGCAATAGAGAGTGCTTCCCCCATGCTGGTAGTGCCGTAAGTGGTCAGCGGAGCCGGATTTTTTTCCACATCGCAGATGGGGGTAAAGGGCATAGCGATATTGACCTGACTGTCAAAGGTGATGACTTCAAGTTCAACGCTCATGGAAGCGGCTTCATCGTTGGAGGTTTCATAAATGAACTGCTTCAAACCGGCATTGAGTTCCTTGATCGGGTCGCCGCTCATACTGCCGGAGGTATCAAGCAGCAGAATGACCGGGCAGCGGGGAGCGGGGTTGTTGAGATCGAGATTGGCATTGAAATAGCGGTTGTCCATGGTGTTTTCTCCTTTGTTGTTGATGTTGTTGGACGAATTGAAATTGTTGGTGTAAAAACTCATTTTTTATATTCCTTTCAGGGTTGTTGTTTGAGTTTATATTACTTATAAGAACGGAAGTGCCGGATTTACCGGGGCAAAGTCAGATTTTTTTGAAAAAATATCACTTGCACGGGAACTTTTCCGGGCGACTGCCTTGGGATTGGGAGCCTGCGGAAAAATATTCGTCCGTTCCGGGTACTTTGCCATAAGATCAAGCATCTCCAGCAGATGTTTTTCCCAGTCGGCAAGCGAGGTACGCAATTCCGGATTGCTGTGGCCGTCCCGGAAGGTACTGATAAATCCGCCTTTGGCATTGTGTGGTATCCAGTTCCAGAGGTTGTACCAGTTGCCGTTGGGGAATTTGCATCCGGCACCGACTCCCAATGGACAGCGGCCGTTGAGCAGATTTTCCTCCGGATTACCGCAAACCGTTTTTTGATGCGGGGCGTGGTAAGCGTAGGGATGCATTCCGCACATCAACAGATTGAATATGATGATTGCAGCACCGAATTCGAGGTGATGCGTGTTGCGCGGCAATGCGAGCAGCTGTTTGTTTTTCAGCAGTTCAGGAGCGCAATGGGAAGCGAAATAGGTGCGGGTGATATGCACATCGTTCTGATCTGTGATCTGGAAACTGTCACAGTCAATGAATGAGACATTGCAGTTGGCATCAACCAGGAAGTTGGAGGGGTTGAAGTCGTTGATCTGTACCCCGTTCGATTGCAAAAGCTGCAGTTTACGGACAAAGTCAAGTGCAGTCAACGCCAGTTCCCGGCGGGTCCACTCCGGAAAGTTCCGTTTGATACTGGCAATACTGCCGAGGGTACGGAAGGAGACTCCCTTGCATTTGTGCATTCCGAAACCGATCACCTGTTTACGGCTGTCACAAATGGGAATGACCGGCCAGGCAAAACTGTTCTTTGCCCCGGAGCGCCCGGAATGGATTTTATTGCCGAGTTTGAGCATGGCAAAAAATCTCTTCAAATAGCGGTTGAACTTTTCCTGATCATTAAGCAGAGACGGTTTATAGAGTTTGATGAGGAGGTTGTCGTTCCCCGGCAGAGTATAGACCGTACCTTCGCCGCCGCTGGCAATGATGTTGGTCTTTGCCAGCATCACGGGAACTCCCTTGCTGTCGTAAACCGTGATCTGATCGGGATTGGAAACGGGAGGGGTTACCGGAGCTGCCGCCGGAGGCGGAACCGGAGTACTCTTGGAGTTGTTGTCAGCAGCAGTGTTTGCAGATTTTTTAAATTTGAGAAATTCTAAAAAGCCCATTATTTAATCTCCTTATTTTGGTTGTTCAGTAAATGATGTTTTTATCAACTTTAACCGACATATTGATTTCCGGCAACAGCAATGTATCATTGAAATCCATTACCCGAATCACCCGGGTGCGTGCCTCCCGGTAACGGTCGCGATAATCCCGGTAAAGATCCTGAGTGATGATCACACATTCCGGTTTTGTTGCGGTGTACTGCAGGATGAAGTCATCAGCTTTAAGTCCGGCGGATGCCTGATAAAAATGGTCCGGATAGTTACGGAGCATCTTTTCATAGAACCGTTGTTCCATTTTTGTCTTGAGATGACGGTGCGGCGTGGTCGCATCGAAAATCACCCGGAAGGGGATGGACTTTTGCATGAATGCACGGGAAAGAGCGATTATCCGGCGGAGAGAGGGGGCCTTTCTGCCGCTGTACAGGACATTGGCTCCATCGATGATGTATTCCGTGCCGCAAGGGATTTGTTCAGCAACCGGATTTCCCATGATCACTTCCGGAATTTCTTCCTCATAGACCTGCGAAACCATTTCTCCGGCATCGGCGAAAGCTTCCGGCATATTGTTGTCATTGGCAATTACCGCTACTCCGATTTGGTTCAAAGTCCGCATATCAGGCGAATCTCCCAGAGCGATGGTGCGGCAAAGAAGTCTGCCGGATTTGGCCATGGCGTTGAGGCGGTTGACGGCGAAAGAGTGATCATCAGAAGACTTTCCATCGGAAAGCACGATCATCTGCGGAGTAACCGATTTGATGTTACCGGTTTGATAATGTGCCAGTTGAGCTTCAAGTTTCTGCATGGCAAGTTCCAGAGCTGCGCCGAGAGGGGTATCGCCTTTGGGGCGGATGTTGAGAGTCGGCAGAGCGGAGAGCTGAAACGGGGTGAACTCTTCAAGCATACCGAGGTTATCTCCCATGCTGACAGCGGCGATGTCGATAAATTCAGAAAAGTTGTTTTCCTGTCCGATTTTATCGAAAAAGGCTTGCAGAGAGTGCTTGAGGTCGGCCAAACCTTTGCCCCACATACTGTGAGAGGTGTCCAGGACGAGGATCACCGGGCAGTGCGGGATTTTGTTGGCGATGGCGTAGTTGTTGGTTGAGAAGTAGTTGTTGGTCATAGTGTTTTCTCCGTAATTATAAGTTTTGGTATCAGAATTCATATTAAAGTTCCTTTATGTTTGTGTTAAAGAGTACAGATGCTTAATCTCCACAGCCGATTGCCATACCCAAAAATGCAAGTAGATTAATTGTGATGGTTGCCAGCAGCGAAAACAGAAATCCCGGTCCGGACAGCAGCCCCAGTATCCGGCAGACAAACAGAACAAATGCCTGGATCGTCCAGATTGTGATCAAACTGCTTCCTCCGTCAAGTACCGACACACTGCTTCCAAAGAGTCCGGCGAGACTGGTCCACAAGAACGTTGTAAGTGATGTCGGATCAAGTATAAAAGTTGCCGCAAGATAAATCACACCCACGCTTCCAAATACAACCGAGAGGAAACAGATATCTTCGTTTTCTTCCTGTTGGATTGAATAGTCAGTTGCCATATTAAATTCTCCTGAGCTTTGATTATCCGAAAAGTGCCGTAGCGACCAGAATAAGAAAAATTATCACGAACGGGGTCAAAAGAAATGTTGCCATATTAAATTCTCCTTTCAGGTTTTATGTTATGAATCAGCCGAGGATGGCAGCCAGTGCTATAAGAGCTGCCAGAACGATGAAGACGGGTGGAGCATCCATAAAAATATCCTTTCAAGTTTTAAGTTGGGTTATCTCTTGCTATATTACTATTAAGTGCTGAATTGATGATATTTCCGGTCAAGTACAAGATTCTTTAGGGGAAGTCTCAGACCCCCGGAGATTCGGGTGTCTGGGAAGCGGGCTTTTCGTCTCCTTTCTTTTTGGAAGATTTGCGTTTGGGTTTGGCGGGAGCCGGTTCGGGAGCGGACATTGATTCGAGAAATTCAACAATTTCTTTCGGCGTAGCATTGAAAGCGGCGACTACCTCCGCGTAAGAAATCGGTTTTCCCATGCCCAGATCCACTTCGTGCCAACCGGAAGGAAATTTGCAGTAGAGATTTCCTCCGCCGGGGATACAGTGCAGAAGCGGTTGCGGGATCATCCGTTTCCGGTATTCGCTGTAGTCTTTGGCGGCACCGCGTTCGATGAGCTGCTGTCCGGTGAACCAGACTTCGGTCGTGCGGCCGAGTTCCAGTTCCTTGTCGGTAAGGACTTGGGCGGTATCGGTGATTTTGAGCAGTTCCTTCTGCCAGCGGCCCATGAATTCGGCACTGAGTTTCAGTTCGGAATGTTTGCCGCCGTGGATGCTGGAGATGTCGTGGTACATCGCCTGACTGAAGGGCGAAACATAGCGTTCCTGACAGGCGAAGAGCAGCATCCAGCCGCAGGAGCAAGCCGTTCCGAGGTTGATGCCGACCCGGTATTCGTAGGTCAGAAGCTGCTGCAAAATCATGTTGAGTGCGGCAACTTCGCCACCGAAAGATCCGACGAAAACGTGGAGTTCCTTGGATTTGCAGCCGTCGCGCATATCCATGATGATATCGGTCAGAAGCGCGTTGCCGGAGCGGAAGACCGGGAACTGATTCCCCGAAAGCCGGGCGGTACTGGAGGGCGTGATAAAGTCATCGGTGAAGATGAGTTCATAGTGATCGCCCTTGTCGAGCCAGCGGATCGTGCTGCCGTCGTATTTACCGGATTCAGTGATTTTGGCGAATTTGATGGGATTCATAGTAATTGGTTCCTTTCGATTAAGTTGATCAAGATGCAGTTGTTAAAGATTATTTGGAGTAGATGCCGGTGCCGCCGCATTTGCGGCAGGTTTTTCCGGTCGGTTGATAAGTTCCGGTACCGTCACATTTGAAGCATCTGCCGGAGTAGGTGCTGCTGTAAGAACCGGTCAGGAGACTGCGGCGGCCACGGCGTTCAGCGTATTGACCACGGGAATCGTAATATTTAGTGGTATCGCGATTGCCGAAGAAGCCCTGACGGGAAATCGTTTTTTTGGTAACGCCGGTGTCGTAGTTGTGTTCAGTTCTGGTGGGGCGTCCCCAGAAGTCCCTGCCGTGTTTGACGGTCGTTCCGGTTCCGGTGACTGCGTTGTAGATTCGTTCAAAAAGTCCAGTGTCGCATTTTTTACCCATGATAGTACCTCCTTTAGGTTTAGTGTTGATTTCGGGTATTTATATTACGGCTAACTATTATTAAATTATGTAGGCATCGGCATGCCGAAAGCGACATGCCAATGAAAATCATATCATCCCGGATTCACTTGTATTCAATTTTCAATCAGCCTGCGTTTTAAGGGGCGCCTCCCTTGATATTTGTTTTGTTATGCTCCTTTCGTCATTTTGCTTTCTACTGTTAATAAGTGCGATACTTTACGAATTGACGAAGCACTTCTGATTTTTTTTGAAAATTTTTTATTTCTGATCCAGTTGGCTGACTCCTTTTATTTGGTTCTACTGCATATAAGCTCGTAAAAAGATGTATTTCCGGAGCGTTTTATGTTTTTTTGAAAATTTTTTATTTCTGATCCAGTTGGCTGACTCCTTTCATTTGGTTCTAGTCCAGATAAGCCCGTAAAAAGGCAATCGTCCGAAGCAGATCACTACAAAAAGAAGATTTTTTTGAAAAAAAGTAAAAAAAAGACTCTCTGTCGCAAAAAATGCGACAGAGAGTCTTTTTGTGGAAGCTGTTCGTATCCTCATTGCAAGGACAGTTTACAGCGGAGGCTTAAAATGTCCTCAGATGTTGAAAGCTGTTCGTATCCTCATTGCAAGGACAGTTTACAGCGGGAGCTATGAAGGATCTGATGATGCCTCTGCTGTTCGTATCCTCATTGCAAGGACAGTTTACAGCTGACCACAGGATCATCGAGGGTGTGTACGGCTGTTCGTATCCTCATTGCAAGGACAGTTTACAGCTCTCAGGAGGTACAAAATGGAAACCACTACGCTGTTCGTATCCTCATTGCAAGGACAGTTTACAGCTTACAAGTAATAATCGCTGCCATCATATCAGCTGTTCGTATCCTCATTGCAAGGACAGTTTACAGCTTACAACAGTATCAGCTTACCCCATCGCTGAGCTGTTCGTATCCTCATTGCAAGGACAGTTTACAGCGAGGCTTAAAATATGTCCTCAGAGGTTGAAGCTGTTCGTATCCTCATTGCAAGGACAGTTTACAGCGAAAGGAGCAACAAAATGGAAAAGAACATCGCTGTTCGTATCCTCATTGCAAGGACAGTTTACAGCCATACTCTGAATACGGAGGATTGCAAAAAAGCTGTTCGTATCCTCATTGCAAGGACAGTTTACAGCACTAACAATCAAACATAGGTGATTACTATGGCTGTTCGTATCCTCATTGCAAGGACAGTTTACAGCAAAACGGTCTCACGTGCTGAGCGGTCAATGGCTGTTCGTATCCTCATTGCAAGGACAGTTTACAGCTAAAAAAGCTTTGAAGAGCATGCGAGTTCTCAAGCTGTTCGTATCCTCATTGCAAGGACAGTTTACAGCTCAAAAAAGCAAAAAAAGCGTAAATGATAAGCTGTTCGTATCCTCATTGCAAGGACAGTTTACAGCAAAAATGATTAAATTTATCTGCGGAGTCGCGCTGTTCGTATCCTCATTGCAAGGACAGTTTACAGCTCAAGTATCCGCAGAGTATGATGATGATTGGCTGTTCGTATCCTCATTGCAAGGACAGTTTACAGCCTACGGTGAGGTCGATATGTTCACTGAGTGGCTGTTCGTATCCTCATTGCAAGGACAGTTTACAGCTAAATCGTTACACTGATGGTTTCCGTGTAAGCTGTTCGTATCCTCATTGCAAGGACAGTTTACAGCAATCGCCACTTCTATTGTGCCGATGCTCACGCTGTTCGTATCCTCATTGCAAGGACAGTTTACAGCCAAGCCGAAATAAAAGGAGTTCAGAAAATGGCTGTTCGTATCCTCATTGCAAGGACAGTTTACAGCCCAAGGTGTTCTATAAATATCGAAAGAGTAGCTGTTCGTATCCTCATTGCAAGGACAGTTTACAGCTGAAAGTGCCGTTGATTTTCTGCATTATGAGCTGTTCGTATCCTCATTGCAAGGACAGTTTACAGCTGATAAATATAATTCCTCTTAATAAACAAGGAATTACATAAATAACATTTCTGAAAACATTGCATTCTCAAAATGTATTTGACTTAATATATACTCTTTTTTTTTAAAGTCAAGTAAATATACGCCACGGTTCCGGCGGGGACGGCGGAGAAATTTTATTACCATTACATAATTGCAATGTATTAGAAAAAGAAACATCCGGAATATAAAAGAAAATAACATTTCCTGATAATGGAACAAATTTTTCTAATTTTCTGACCAATGTATCCGCAAATTCTTTGTTTTCCACCCAACGCCACAGCAAAGATTTCTGAACTGCAACAAAACCGGATGAAAGCAGTTTTTTCCGTAACATACGATAATTCTTCCGATCTTCTGCACTGCTTACCGGCAAATCAAATATGGCGGCGATCCACATGAACTTCATCTCCCCATTCCGGCAATATCAAATCTGAAATATGTCTGCTCTTCAGACAGCGGATAAAACTGCGAACCACTTCCCGGACACAGGAGAAAATTGAGTGTTTTTCGGAATTATAATTCAACTTGAATGAATATAATATCTTCATCAACCTCTGCTTGTCGTTAGAATCCAATCTGCCGGAGAATACATCATCAGATAAAAATTTCAAAATAATATGATCTATATACGGACGAAACGGTTCCATCAAATCAGATGCCAGATTATAAATATTATCCCGGTGATGATGCCATATCCCGTAATCAGCAAATAATCCGGTTGCCGCAATCTCCCGGGCAAACGCCGCATACAATATGGTATAACCGTAGTTGAATAATATATTGATATCATCCGCCTGCCGGTCGCGCCGGGGAAACAGCGATAAACGTTTCCAGTACAGCGCAGCGGCTTTTGCCTCCATTCCGGATTTGTCGCCGGGTAGAACTGCTTTTGGCCACAATCCAAGCTCTGATGAATTACGCCATTTTTGCAAAATGATCGCCTGCCCGGATATCTTACTTTGAATCAAACGCTGCCAGATTTTTTCTCTGGTAAAACGCGGTAGTTTGAACTGCAGAAGCGGCAGCTCTTCTTTGCCGCTTCCGGCAATTCCTGACAATATTGCACTCGGCAGATAATGCCGGCCACAGCAGATCAGCGGTATATTGCGTCTGCCAAGTTCGGACAGCAAAATACCGGACAAACTGTTAGCAGATTCTGTAAGCAATACCGCCGATATTTCATCAAGCGGTATTGCCACCGGAGTTACATTTGCTTTTTTAATGAGAACAGTCTCATCAAAAAAGGTCAATTTGTAACCCCGTTCTGCTATTTCCACAATACGGAACATCAATATTTCCGGCGGACTGCAGAAGATCGCAGATTTTTAAGAATCTCCAATGCTTCTTTGATATCCAATGCAATACCATTATGAAAAACAGCATTGCGGGTATCTGCCAGAATATCAAACTGTTCCCTGGTCAAAGTTATGAAACTCTTGGCATAATAGGGATACTCAATATCCCGGTTTTCTTTTTGCTTCAGTTCTTTGTCTTTACTATTGCTGTAAACCAGACCGGAAGGCAAAGCGACCCGGTGTTCAAGCCAGAGAATATCCGACAATATTTCCAAGCGTTTCCGGCGGTCTTCCGCCTGGATCATCCGCAATTTTTCCTGAAGTTCATAATAGGTGAATTCTTTGCGTTCCGGAGCAATAGCCTGAGTTATAGCCAACAGATTTTCCTTTTGACGGATCAATGCAAATGCCGGACGCAGCAGATCATTCGGCAATATGGAAATTTTAATGCCACCGGTCTTTTTGATACTTGCGGTCACCGGAGTATCAAAGAAGGTATAAATTGATACATTTTCTGCAAAATTCACATTCTTATCAAACATACTGTCGCTTTTCATGAATCTTTCACGGTAATCGACTGCAATAATACTTAACAATTTATCCTGATATTCACTCTTACGGAGTTGACGGAATGCCTTGTTGATGGAATTACGGGAAATATCAATTGGTTCAATAAAATGTTCTTCACCGCGAATGATCTCTTTTTGAGTATTCAATCCGGTACGATTGCCGCTGCGGAGAAAATCCACCATTGCACTCACATCATAATAGTTCCGTAATTTGAGATCAATTTTCATCTCCCGCAGAGCCTTGTTGAAATCAAAGTTCCCATTGGGACGTGATTTTTCCGGAACTGTTCTCAACGCAAAACCGCCAGGAATCGGAAGTTTTGTAAAAACATGTTCAACATCACTCAATTTACGGTCACGATATGGGGCACTGTCTTCATAATTGTAGGCGTGAGCCCACTTGTTTTCATCGATGCCCAGAATTGTTTTGATCAAAGAGTTGCGGTCAAGCGGCATACCGACTTTTACTCCGAAACGGCGACATTCGGAACGGAGAATATCCCCATCTTCGCCATAAGCTCCAACTGTTTTCCACTTTTTCAACTCGGCAGAGTAGAAATCCTTACAATGCATCGCCGCCGCTTCTGCCAGCATATGAAGCGTTTTGGTCGCTTTGCGCGGTCTTCCATTAGCATCGTATACCGGTTTTTTTCGCAGTTCAGCAGATTTATTTTTGTACATA
Organism: Victivallaceae bacterium; assembly: GCA_045653515.1. GTDB lineage: Bacteria > Verrucomicrobiota > Lentisphaeria > Victivallales > Victivallaceae > UBA1784. The sequence continues at coordinate 14,191 of JAZOMB010000045.1, forward strand.
TTATTCACTTTGGAGTTGATATCTGCCAATACGCTGTCTTTCAAATCCGGACGGAGCATGGAAAGCAAACTGGCAAAACTATGTTGATCCAGAGAATATTTACCAATAGCTGCATGAAGTAGCTGATATTCGTGGTCGCGAGTCCCTTTGTTATGCTGTTCGCCGCGGGGAAGCTGACGGAATTTATTTTCCGGCTTCAAATGGAGATTGAATGCTTTGAATACCCACGCAATCAAATCGCCGTCGGTAAAATTTGTCGTATAAGGAGCATAGGAAACCGCTGATGCCCTGCACACCGGCGGACGCTGGGAAGAACGTTCCTCTTTAGGCTGCTTGCGCCATTTATTGAATTCTCTTAAACGCGTGAGGAAATCTTTGGCGTGACACTCCAGCACATTCAAACGGTAAAGCAGATTCTCATGCAACACCTCCTGATCCAGCTCATTGGAACTGCCGGTGAAAAAGCGGGTGAGATTTGCGGGGAACAAATTTTTTGTCACTTCTACAAAATCATCATACAAGGCATCACCGGAAACTCCAGTGATAATGGCAAATTCATCTTCAAAATCATCCAGATAGAATTCTTCATCGACCGGAGTGTTCAACATCTTTTCCAAAATCCGGTGGTATGCAGAAAAATATTCCTCCAATTTTAAATTGACTTTTTTAAATCCATCTTTCTCGTTTTTTCCGACATATAACAGATTTTTCAACTCATCTTCCGACAATCTGCCGCGCATGGAACCGATCTTGATCTCGCCATAATGTTCGGTTGGAATAAATTCAAAAGCGATCGCATCGTCCTTGATGCTGTAATGTCGATCCATACGGTTGCGGTTATCATTTTCACTGCCGAAAACATAACGCTTCCGCCCGACACTCTCCGAAATATCCAACCGTTTGAAACGCAATACCGGGAGCAGATTGAAATCTTCAATATATGCTGCCGCAAAAGAGATGAAACGATCCTTAAACCGGCGGTGCAGAGAATATTTATACTTTTTATTTTTTTCAGATTCAGTTGACTGTGCTTCTTTTTCTGCCAGCATTTTCCTCTCTTCTGTCAATGGCAGATAATCCATTGCCACTGACGGAACTTTATTCAAATAAGTCATGATGTCAGCAAAGCTCATAAAATCCAGATCAGCAGCGTCAAGCATATCGCGCTTCTTGCGGCAGCTGAAGTAGGTAAACATTGTAATCAATGCTTTTGCTTTAGCATAATTACACGGCTTATCTGAACTGGATGCGCACAATGCACTATTGCATTCTTCCCCGGCATCCAGCGGACACCGTTGCGGAAGTTTCATATCCACAAACATCTGACAGAACTCCATCGCTTCATCCTTATAAAGCGCAAGGCAGGTGAGAAAGATGATTCCTTTGCGGGTCAGTTCATATTGCTTATTTGGGTCAAACAAAATATCCGTTTGCTTAAGCAAGCTGTGTTGATTCATCAACTTAAGTTTGAAAAGTTTATCTGTTTTCAAACCTTCTGCTAAAGCATTGTCCCGTGCATAAGAAAGCAGAATACCTTCCAAGAGCACATAAAATTCCCGATCAGACAACAGCGCAGAGATATCTGTTCCTTGGGGATGAGCAAAAAGATTGCGTAAAGCAAAAATTTTCGTTATCAGCGTCAAAGTTATTTTTCTGTAGTCTTTGAAGTCTCTCGCCGGATCATTCACATTGAAAAGCCAGAGAAAATTTGCCAGTTTCTGAATGACACCATCGCCTTTTTTTTCAATCGCACTGGCAATTTTTTTCTCATCAGTTACATTTACGTCTGCGATATTTTGAATGTTGACAACCGCAAAATTCAAATAAAGCTGAAAATATTTTATTTCATCGTTGACCTTGTTGCGAAATTGCGGAGTATTGCACAATTCCCCAAGAGCCTTTTCAATGTTGTTTGGAAGTACTTTGATTTTTCTCATTTCACCATTCATTTATTTCATCTCCCCTGTTCATAAAACTTCAATACCAATAGTCCAAACCGGGAAAATCACCATTCCCGGTCAAAAAAGACAACCACTTATCCGATGCCGGATAATCATGCTTTAGCTCGCCTGCCAAAGATATTGCACCTGTACGATATTTTTCCATTCCCAGAGAGCGATATGCTTCCGCCAATGCTGTCAACCGGATAAAAGCAATTATCTGATCGCCAGATAACAATTCAACAGCATTGTCAAACAATTTTTCTGCCTTCTCACGCTTATCGGATGCCGCAAATAACGCTCCAATATATTTGCAAACCGTGGCTCTCAACCAAAAATAAGCGCTGTCCGGCAAGAGATATTTTTCAAAATCGCATTCTGGGATACTCCCGGTTTTCAATAAGCAGCGGTACAATTCAAATGCCTTGAGCCGGTACAAGAAATGACGGTTTTTAGTTTGAACCTCCGGATAATCCTGAAGATTACAATCAATATGATTTTTTGCATCCTCAAATGCTCCTGAGGCATTTTCTTTTCCCGGTTCAAACAACACATACCACTGGTAGCGATAATTTAAATCTTGAGCAACATCGCCCATGCTTCCTAATCTACTTGCGCAACGGATCGCATCTTCAAAACATTGCAACGCATGACGGTAATCAAAGCTGCGGATTCCTGCCAGGGCACCGCAACAATGCGCTTGCCCCATGGTCCCATAATATCGCATCCGCAAATCATCATCTGCCAAATGTTCAATACCTTTGCCTAAATCAGAATGAATCTCAAGAATTTCCCGGAATTTTTCCTTATCCTGCAATTCAACTAATTCTTCTATTTCCATGCGAAGCAATTGTTTTTCAAAATTATTTTCTTCAGCAAACTTCCGGGCCTCGTGATTGAGTCTCAATGCTTCATCTGTTTTCCCCATATGGCAATAGATAGAACTTTTCAGCATCAAACAAAGCAGATAATTTTGTGGATCACACATAGAATTAACAGGTTTTGAATATAACTCAACTTGCTTCAGCAATTGTTCCCACCTATTATAAGTCTCCTCCCGTTGATCAACCAATTGAGGTAAACGGCGCAACGCATCAGGCAAACGCGGGGTAAGCAAACCATAGATTTCAATAACTGTTTCAATTTTTTTTAACAGTTCATCCAGATCGGTTCCAATTGCGATGCTGATTTCCCATGGTTTATCAGGACAATATTTTGTACTTTCCGGAAAAAGGAAATAAGCATCACGAAAACATGCTGTTATTCCAGCAGATTTTTCTGTGATCTCCACGGCTTTCACACGATTACTTTCCAATGCGCCAGTTGACAATAAACGCAAATGATTATATGTAACTTTGCCTGTTTTTCGCCAATAGCCCAGTAACACTGGCAGCATAAAACTGCTGCCTTTCAATTGTAAACTTTGCTGATTACAATGAATGACACAAGTGAATTCTTGAGCACATCCAACGCATTGACAATAATCTTTTTGCCAAACATCAATGGTTTGCCCATTATAATCTTGTATTTGCACAGGGCCTTCGGCAAAGTGAAATGGTATGAAAAAAGCTTGCCCGTTAGCGTATACCGGAATAAATCCGTCAGTATCACAACACAGTTCAATCAAACGCTTTCGTACATTGACCATGCACTTCGCTGAAAATGGAGTCAGGGGATTCCACACATCACCCAGCAAACTTTGCCGAGATGGAAGATTTGGAAAATTTTCATCCAATACTTTGCTTAGTTGTTCTCGTTCTCCATCAGGCAATGCTTCATCAATAATTGAAGCCAAATTATCATCGCGATTCAGAAACCAACGTATGATCAATTCAGCAATGCAGATTCTTCTGTTTTCATCAATTTGTTTGGATCGGATAAATTGAGCCAAAACATCTGTTGAAAAAAACAATAGATTTTGTTTTTCGATATTGAACTTATTAATTAAATAATAAAGATTTTTATTCATCAATCATCACCATCAATGAATAAATTAAAAATTATTCCGTCAATATCGCGAATACCAAGCGATCCATCGAAGTTTTTCAAACCATCTTTTCGGAATTGTCCGTTTTTAATGACACCAAGTACATTCCCGGAGGGATCAATAATTTCAGCATCATCAAAAGTTGAAGCAAAATCAGACAGATCTTCTTTAAAGACATTTACAGTAAGAACGCCTTCTGCCGGAGAATAGTCAACAACAAACAATTCGCTTTTTCCATCAATACGACAATTGATATGAATAACATCTTCTTCATTTCCGGCGGCAAGCACATTATCTTTCAGTTCCCACAATGGCGGCAAAATGTATTTTTCGCCAAGTGGTAATGACAAAATCATTTTTTCTGCAGTATCTTGCTTTCCATCCATTATTATTTTCGATATGTTCTTATGGTAAATTACTCGAGGATCACGGGCACTTGCATACGGCAAAGCAGAAAATGGAAACAACGGATATTTTCCTTTTTTTCCCGTCTCATATTCTATTACAGAGTCAATTATTCTTTTATATGTCTGCTCATCCAGTTTTGCAAATATTTTCCCGATTGCATCACGCTTGACTTCCGCTACCAAATCAAGAGACAGAAAAACAAAATTTCCAGTCACATTTCTAGGTAGAATAATATCATTAACCCCTGCCATATAAGCATCAAAACTGCCGGGAATAACCTTACAGGATTTTTCTTTCACCTCCGTAATAAGATAGAAGATATCCGGATTCTTTTTAAATTCGGCAGTTCTGCAAAGTTGTCCACATTCAAGAGTTGTCACATTTTCAATATATTGGGTTAAAATCGGATTAGCCCTATTTATATCAGTCAGTTCTTTGATTTTTTTCTTTATTTTGTCCATAATATTCTCCTTGATTTTATTACTCATTAGTATATAAGTGTGGAGAATGTCCTTTTTCCGTACAACGTCCGGATAAAAATTTTAAGATTTTTTCACACGCAAATGTAATCACTTGTTTTCCACGGGGACTGCTTGGCGTATATTGGTCAAAATTACGATAATGATTTCTGAAAACCCTTTCTATCTTTTTTGCATGATCATTAATAGTAGATTTAGCCCCAATCTCTCTTGCAACAACTTTTTTACTGAAAAATTCTTTTGGTAAATAATATAGACAAAAAGAATCTGTACTAATTTTGCATATATTTTCCCAAATAGAGTTCGCAATTTCACCACTGATATAAAAAACCTGTGCTGCATCGTAATCTAAAATGTCATTATCTGCCTCAAGATCAATGACCCTATCAGCAGACGATATATTGTTGTCATTTTCATTGCTTTTGTCATCATACAATGAAGAATTAATTATCAATTGTTCCGGAATATGCCGCATCATAGCTTTAAGCAAATCAGATTCACGAGTCCACCCATTAAACACACTCAATAAATTTAGAACTAGTTCACATGCTATCGTTGGAGTAATTATTTTAGTAGCCATTGGATCATTATTTCTGATTTTGCATGTAACATTTGATACCAAATGCGCATTATATTCATAAGTCGCAAAATCTGCTATGAGACGTTCACTCCCAGTTTCGTTGATTAAAGCGAAGCAGGTATCTGGAGAAATCTTTTTTCCCAATCTACTACTATCTCGTTTTACTTTTTCATCTTTTTCCAAGGATAGCAATGCATTTCGCAAAATGCAATCTAACTCATATTGAACTGGATTATATTTTTTTGCCAAGTATTTTTTTAGTTTAGATTTCAACAGAGCAAAACTCTTAATTCTTCCAGGAAATTCCTCATTAAAAAAAGAACAAAGAAAATCCGAGACGGCATCTTCTCTTTCTATTTTACTTCTTATACCCGGAGGTGGATTTGCTTTAAGACACTCCTTCAACTTCTCTTGTATGAATTGCCAATTTTTGGCACATTGTTTTTCTTTCTCAGCATCATCATGTTTCTCTGAATGTATATATTTCCAAATATACGTTAACCTGTCTTCTAAATTCATCATCACTTTCCCTCATACGAAATATCTTTATATTTCAATCATTTTGCGAATTAATTTGTCATCTGAAATTGAACGGCAGAATTTTTTTGACAAATTCCAAAGGTGGAATGGGATGGTTCAACTGTTCTCGTAAGGCATTGCGACGGGCATCACCAATGTCGGGAATTTCTCTGATGATTATTTCGCTGAGCTTTTCAAATTTTTCTTTTACTTCAGGCATAAAGCAGTAAAGTCCACCCAATATAGCACTTGCTATAATATACAACGTGGCACCGCCTTTCAAAGCCATATTATAGGCTTGCTTGAGGTGCTCAATCCGTTCGAGAGGATTATTGATGAGTAAGGCCCGATAGAATTCAATCATTTCCCAGGGATGCCCTTCTTCCAGCTTCCATTTTTTCTTGAGTTCAAGGTATGCTTTTACTGCCGGATGGGTAGCCCCGAGTTCCATAAAATAACGCAGCATGATGGCATGATAGTATTTTTCATTTGCATCAGAAGAAACTGCAAATTTTCTGGCTTTTTCTTCAAGTTTTCCGCCAAGATATGCCTCTATCAAGGGAAGCATTTTTTCCGGTTCTTTTTCAAAATCCATGCGGTTAATGACCAGATAACTCATGGTCTGTCCAATATCTTTTGAGCCGCCGTCGCTGAGAAGTTTAAAACAAGCAATAGCCTTTTTGAAGTGATCATCTGCTTTGGCAAAGTTGCCCATAAAAGCTTCGTGCTGTCCGAGCGAAGAGAACATTTGGCCGTAATAACGTACTCCGGGAAGAGCTGCCTTGGAAATCCATTCTGTTGCAATATGAACACCGTCAGGGAAAAGATTTTCAAAGTTCAATGTTTCATCAAACAAATTGAATCGACCGGCAAACTCCAATATAATCTGTTTGGCTTTTTCAAACCTGAAGGCGTTGGTTTCTTCAACCGCCATATGGAGGGTACTCCAGCAGCACAAAGGAGCGTCTTCGATGTACAATTTGTCAATGAGTATGCTGAGTTCTTTCAGATCATCTTGCGAAATAACCCCGCGATGGTTTTTTTCTGCAAGTTGTGCGGTCATCCAAACCATCTTCAAACGTGGGGGCAGTTCTGCGTTAAACGGCATATTGACCGCAAGGTAATTTACCTGCCTCGAAAGAAGCCGCATATTGATTGCTTTTGAGTCAAGATGGGCAAGAAGTTCATTGACAAAAATATTCCAACTTTTACTATCATGCCGGATTATGGTTCCCAATGAGTTGAGCAGGGCATTTACCGGAGAATCCACAACAGCTCTGTCCGGTGAATCAATAAGCGAGTTCCACTGCTGGACTGAAATGATTTCCCCCCTGGCGATCTGATCCATAACAAGTGGCAACTCCTGAACATTCCCTTCCAGCAGACAGCGGTTGATCAAATTGGATTTCTTAAGTATGCCGAGCAGAACATCCCGAGCTCCGTTCCAACTGCAGGCAATGGTGTCTACATAACCATTATGCGCGAGGAAAACTTTTTCATCAGTCATCGTTTTGGCAATGCAGTGCATTTTCAATGTGAATTTATCTGCTGCTTCCGGAAAGCTTTTGGCATAATGGTACAAACAGGCATCGGCAGTTCGTTGAAGCATTGCTTGAGTTTTTTCAACTTTGCTTATTTCGCCCCGATTTTCTACATAAAATTCTAAAGTTGACCCATCTTCATGAGGAGCGAGAAAGCGCAACGTAATATCAATAAGGCGTTCCAAGCCGGTATAATAGTAGTCGAGATCAACCGAAGCCATACCGTCAAGGGTGATGCCCAGAATACCGCATTCCCCCTCTCCTTTGTTGAATAAATCGATGAGAACCTGCTGATTGTCTGCGCTGGTTTTGCCTGTTGCATGATAGAATTCCAACGGCGGCAAAGGAGATTCTTCCGGAACAAACAGAGCAACCAGTTTACCTTTTTTGCGTTTAGGAAGAGTTGAATCCAAAGCTGTTTTGTCAAATATTTCTCCGGTTTCGTCAATGAATATCCGCCAATGTTTTTCCTGTGCAAGATTACCGATAAAAAAAGGATGGGGTGTATTCAAATCGTAAGAAGGTATCAGATAAGCCGTTTTTTCCAGAATTTTTTTTCTGTCCTTTATTTCTGACGTGTTGAGTTTTGCCTTTTTCCTGCCTTTTTGGAAATTCATGCATATTTTACCGATTTCCTGATTTGATGCACTATATGATCGGGCTCCTTTTTTAATACGGACAAGCTCATCTTTATCCCGTCTCAATCCTGCCTTGTAAGCTTTCTGGAATAAAGCGGCAATTTTTGCTCCTTCTTCCAATAACTTTTGAGCCTTGTCGCCTTTGATTGGATCTATGGCTCGTATGGCAGCAACATTTTCCTCAAGCTTGCGCACTTTTTCAAATTCATTGGTCCACGTTCTGTATTCATGAATTTCTTTAAGTAATAATGCGATTTTAGCCTTGTCTGAAACGGGATCGTTATTGTTTTCAACGGCGTTTTCCATAAGGGTATCGGAGCGCATATCGCTATCAATGATAATAGGCGGAGTGTATTCCGAAAGTCCACGGTTATAGACACAGCAAAGAGCTTCTATAAGAATCGGATCCGAGAGTTTTTTGCATTCCGAAATCAAAATCTGAAAATCCAGGGATTCCTTAATTACTCCATTGCATCCCAGTTCAAATGCTTTATGAAGCAGCGGCTTGTTAGTAGCAGCATTTTCTTTAATAGCATTGATTATTGTTTCGGTTTTAGCTGCAGCTTGTTGTCTGATTTCATTTTCGAGTTGAGAGCAGCATTCAAGGTCACATAAAAAAGCAAATTTGAACTCGTCAAGCAGCGTTTGTAAAAATTCCATAATTTTCCAATCTGTATTACAATACTTAAACCTATGGCGACTTTTTACTATATTGTGTTTTTTTAGATTTTTCAAGAAAAAAATCAGAAATATGCACTATTTTCTCAGGCTGGGACACAAAATGTCAGAGGGGGATTAGCCAGGTTCTAGGAGGGCTTTGGCCGCCAATCAGGATTTGCGGGCTCTTGAATTACGCAGCATAAATGAACTTTGCACCAAATGGCAGAAAGCTGCCGATGATGCTCATGCGGATTCCCCGGTCAGTATTTGTGATACTCATCTGTTTTTACTTATATATCACCTCCCAGAATATAAGCCTCGCCGGTTCTGCGGAATCAGCGGGGTTGAACTGTTTTTTTCTTTTGAAAAGTTAAAATATTGCTTGCAATTTTTGATAGTTGGTCTAACTTATGGAAAAGACTGTTTTTAATGGCATGGAGAGAATCGCAAGAGGATATTTTCAATGAATAAAAAAATTCAAATTCGTAACAGCACGGCTGAATTTTTGACCTTTGCTTCTCAAAACGAAGGTAATTCTATTGAAGTCCGTTTTGAGGACAATACTTTATGGCTGACTCAGCAGCTTATTGCCGACTTGTTCCAAACTTCCGTTCCAAATATAAGTATGCATATCAAAAGCATTTACGAGGACAAGGAACTTGAAGCAGAGGCAACTCTTAAGAATTTCTTAACAGTTCGCCAAGAGGGCAACCGTCAGGTCAATCGTAAACTTGAATACTACAATCTGGATATGATCATCGCTGTTGGCTACCGTGTCAACAGCAAGAGAGCGACCGAGTTTCGGCAATGGGCAACAGCTGTGCTGCGGGATTTTGCGATTCGCGGCTATGTGATTGACCGCAAGCGGATGGAAAACGGAACATTTCTTAATGAGGATTATTTTGAACACTTACTGGCTGAAATCCGGGAAATCCGCTTGAGCGAACGCCGCTTTTATCAGAAGATCACCGACATTTACGCTACCAGTATGGACTACAACCCCAACGCTCCGACGACCATTGAGTTCTTTGCCAAAGTGCAGAATAAGCTCCATTATGCGGTTCACGGACATACTGCCGCGGAATTGATTTACGAGCGCGCTGATGCAGAGAAAGAACACATGGGCTTGACTACTTGGGAGAACGCTCCTGATGGCAAGATCGTCAAAACCGATGTTTCCATTGCAAAAAACTATCTCAACGAATCTGAACTTGAAGACTTGGGACGGATCGTAAACGCTTATTTGGACTTGGCTGAACGACGTGCCAAACGTAAAATTCCCATGACTATGGCAGACTGGGCGAAGCACCTTGACCGTATCCTGATTGCCGATGATATGGAAATCCTGAAAGATGCCGGTAAAATCACTGCTGAAATCGCCAAAGAACACGCCGAAAACGAGTTTGAGAAATACCGTGTCATCCAAGACCGCCTTTTCAAATCAGACTTCGACAAGCAGATGGAATTGTTCAACGAAGAAGACAAGTAAAGAATTATGGCTATGAGGTAATTGATGAGAAGAAGCATTGAATTGTCTGAAGATGAATGTAAAGAGAATATACAAAAATTTTATTCTTACTTTGAGAATGGTTACAAATTTGAAGACTTCCTGAAAACTTACTTGGAAAGAATAGGCTTGGAAGAAATTGTTGTAACCAGAAGATCCGGTGACGGAGGTATTGACCTGACTGCTGTTCGTAAAGGTCTTGGTGGTTTATCCAATGCGATTGATCAACCTTATTTTATTCAAGCAAAAAGACATGTTCCGGAGCTCTGTACTCCTCCCAAATTTATTCGTGAATTGCGTGGATCATTCAGCAGTGGCACCGGTATTTTTATTACGACCGGTAAAGTTTCAGATCAAGCTAAAGCGGATGCAAAAAATGTTGATCCCGCCAGACCGATTATTGTCGTGGATGGAGAAGAACTGGTTCGCAGTTGCATAGATAATGAAATAGGATTTATATTCAAGCCTGTATTCAGTCAAAGTGCTCTTGATAACATTATGAGAAATGAGCCTCAAGCAGAGTCCGAACCAACTTTTGAAGTGGAACGAACAGTAACGACAAACGACATCCGAGCATACATTTTAGTCTTGCCTCGTATTATACGGGATATATTGCCTGAAAATGCCTCCACTATAGAAATCCAGTTTGGGAATTTGCCTTGCAAAACATTCAATCTTTCAGCTGACCGAAGATATGTTGGTGGAATTACTCAAATGTACAAACACTTTGGCTTAAGACGCTCTGATGGTGTATTTATCCCGAAGAAAGCCGTTTGGTCTAAACAGACAGACGGCAAATTCAAGATGGAGTTCAGATAAACTCAAATACATAAGGGTGCAGCGACCTACTGTAATTCAATAATCTTCAATTATATATTACCTTCACGAATACAGCCTCATCGGTCTTTTGATCGGTGGGGCTGAACTGTTTTTGAAACTTTAACAAACTTATGGAGGTAAATATGAGAATTGAAAAGAAGACGTTGAATGATGCCCTGCGGGTGCTGGGCAAGGTGGTGTGCCAGACTTCACCGGTGGAGCTGTACCGGTCGGTGCGGTTTGTCGGTGATGTCGATGGCGTTATGGCTATGGCTACGGACGGAGTGGAGACGGTTTCGGTGATTCTGGATGCATTCGCGGAAACTGAAATCGACTTCTGTGTGCCGTTCAAGGAGCTGAAAGATCAGGTTCGTATGGGCCGTTCTGAAACGATCGAATTGACTGGAAAGTTCATCGAGTTTCCGGAACTGGAAGAGCCGTCAGCGGATGCTGTTTCAGCAATACTGCCAGTGAACTTTGGAGAACTGCTGACACAGGCGGCGCCGATCGTTGACCGTACCGGATATCGGCGAGTGCTGCATGGTATCAACCTTTCCAACGCAGGTGTGACGGTGACGGATGGGAAACAGTTGCTTCATCTTCCTTGTATTTTGTCGCTGACGAAAGATGTGACTATTCCGTTCCCGTCAGCGTTGCTGGCAGCCAAGACTTCTGAAATGGGGGTGCTTCAGGTCTGGGACAAGTTCTTTCAGATCGAGATCGGCAACTTCTGCTGGTATGGTAAACTGTTGGAAGGTCAGTATCCGAACTGGCGTGGCGTAATTCCATCACCTGAAAGTCACGATTACAGTATCACCCTACTCGACACCGAAAAAGTGATCGCATGGATGAAGATGATACCCAGTCAGAAGACTACCAATGGCGTGGAATTGAACGTGATGCCCGATGGTTCAGTTACGCTTGTTTCGTGCATTCAGCCGAACTTTGAACTGAACACCCAAGCGACCGTTTCCGGTGTTCAGCCCAGAGCGGTTCTGACTCTTGACCGTGAAATCATTTTGCGGATGCTGCTGCAGGGATACAATACTTTCTCTGCTCATTCGGACGGTCTGGTGCCGGTTATCGCCAGTGGCGGATCCGGTCAGTATATCGCCATGCCTATTCGTACTATCAGTAAGAATCCCATTCCAACCAATAAGGAGAACAAAGAAATGGAAACTGAAAACACCAATGTTGTGGAACAGACAGGCGCAACTGTCAAAAGTAACGACACCGGATTTGCAATGAATTGCGAAAAAGGCAATACCGGGAATTTTGAGGCGGCTACCTTTAATGGTAACCAACGAAAAATAACCGGTGTTGCACTTTCGCAAGGCACGCAAAAACAAGTCGGAAATTTTGACAGCTGTGCCTCAATTCCGGTCGTCAATCCTCTGGATGAACTCGGTGCCGCTGTCGAGGAATTCAAACTCAAGATCAAAGCGATGTTTGAAGAATCAACCGCGTTGAGCCGTAAGGTCAAGGAGGCCGCACCCATCCAGAAGCAGAAGGAGCGTGACTTCATCCAAGCCCGCCGTGGCATTGAACGCATCCGCATGGCGATCTAAACCGACAATAACCCCATAGAGCCCCGGACTGCCGGGGCTTTGTCATTTCAAGGAGAAAATATTATGTTGAAACTCAATGCATCCTACTCAAAGAAAGTCCCTGCTGAGGGCGAATATACCAGTCAGAGTTACCATACCAGTACGGCAATGTCAGGCTTCCGTGGCGCAGTCTTCTCCACGGTGAGCGTTCCTCTGTGCAGCATCCAGTAGCCGCACGCCCCCAGAACAAGGGCAAAGAGAAGTCCGGCAAAGAAACAACCTCTGCCGGACTCTTTCGGGTAATCTTGCATAATACCTCCATACTTTGATGTTTTACAGAATGGAACTATTCCGTCCGGGGTATTATGCCTGTAAAATAGGCTGAATTAAGCTCAAGTGCGATGAGCGTGTTTTTGCACTGTTTTGCAGCATATAACAAAAAATCCGCAAAAGTCATAAACTATTGCAGCTAAGTGTTTAAATTGGTACACCCGGCGGGATTCGAACCCACGACCTTCTACTCCGGAGGCAGACGCTCTATCCAGCTGAGCTACGGGTGCACGCATATCGTGTTAATGCTTAATATATACCCGCTAATGCTAAATTTCAAGTATACCCCAGCTTTTTTTTCGTTTCACCATTGTCAGGAGACACTTCAGGGTGTATATTTACAAAAATTATATTTTCTGTTTTAAAGTGTTTTCTATTATGGACGATAAAAGAGTCGATATTTTTCTTGCCGGCGATTCAACGATGTGTTTTTACACCACCGACCGCGCGCCGCGTACCGGGTGGGGTATGGAACTTTTGCAATTCTGCCGCTCCAATGTCCGTGTTCACAACTTCGCTCAAAGCGGACACTCCACCAGAACTTTTCAAAATAGCGGCTGGTTTGCTCATCTGCTCTCTCTTCTCCGGCAGGGCGATCACGTCATTATTCAATTCGGTCACAATGATAAACACCCTGCCGATTACCGTCCGCTTGCTCACACTGAAATTGATGAATTTGCTTCCAACTTGCGTTCATTTATCGCGCAGGTCCGCGAACGCGGTGCGATCCCGATTTTGTCTACGACCACCATTGAATGGGCTGTTGACGGTTTGAATGAGCGCGCTCCGCTTCTGGCACAGTACAACGATGCAACTCTTTCGGTCGCCAGAGAATGTAATGTTGAAGTAATTGACTTGAACCGTGCCGCTTATGAAAAATTGTCTTTGCTCCCGATTGCGGACATTCATCAATATCATATGGCGACCAGCGGCGTGGAAAATACGGAAAACGATTTTTGCCACCTCAAACAGAACGGTGCGGAATTTTATGCCGCGCTCTTTGTTGAACTCTGCCTGAACTGCGGTGCGGCAATAACAGAATGTTTTAAATAACGGAGGTTTTTTATGTGGATAAAGGGTGATTTGCACGTTCATTCGCATTGCTGCGGAGACGGCACGATGTCGGTGATGGATATCGTGGAGCACTCAAGAGAATTCAGCGATTTTATTGCCATATCGGGGCATTGCCGTACTCCGGAATTCTGGCGGACGGAAAATCAGTACAACGAGGTGCTTGAAGCGCGTAAAAAATTTGATATGCCGATCTTCTGCACAGGTGAAGTCGAATTCCCCATTCCCCGGCACGTTATGTTTATCACCACCCCCGATGACCGCGAACTGGAACTTTTACGGGTGCTGGTGGAGAAATTCTGCCGCCGCTCCGGAGTTGAAGGACTTGAAGCGGCGCTGGCGGAGCTGAAATTTGTTGAAGAGAATTGGAATGAGAACTGCTTTATGATCTTCAACCACCCCAATGCTCCCGATGTCGCAACTGAACATCTGCTCGCTTTGGCAGCCAGTCCGGTGTTCCGTTGTCTGGCTTGCATTGACCGCGGGGAACGCCGCGCTCCCCAAACGTGGGATATCGGCGGCGCGTGGGATGAACTTCTCTGTGCCGGACACCGCATTTCTGCACGGTGCGGTTCAGATTTTCACGGTCACTTCACAACCGGCGGGCATGATTACTTCCCCGGAGAATTTGTCCAGGATTGTCTGCAAGTTGAGAAAAACGATTACAAATCCATTCTCAACGCCTACCGCAACGGCAATTTCTACACTATGTGCGGCAATCTGATTTCCGATCCTGAGTTTTCGGTTTCGTCGGACAGCGCGATCCGGCAATGCCATCTGGCGTTTGACCTCAATGGAGAGATGGAAAAGGTCGAAGTCGTTTCCGAAGGTAAAGTCATTGCTGAATTTACCGATATCCCGGAACATTTTGAAGCCGATTTCGCAGTTCCCGACGGCAAATATTACCGGGTGCGCGGTACCGGGAAAATGCAGAAACGCAAATATACCGAAGGCGAATTTGAACCCGTGTTCCTGCTCAATCCAATCTATTTTTGAGGTGAAAAAATGCTTTTGGTCCGACCGATACACGAACCGGATTTTTTGAGTAAACACCATCTCGGAGTTGAAACTCACATCACCAGAGATGATGTCAAAGAGGGGTATGAAAAATATCTGCCCTATGTGTATGGCGTTCATCTGCCGTATAAGGAGATGAACTTTGCTTCTCATGACGAAACGATTCGCCGCAAGGGGCTGGAGTTTGTCAAATGTGCCGCCGATGAAGCGGTGCGTTATCCGGTCGACCGTGTGGTGATGCACCCCTGCGGCATAATGAGTTTCAATGGTGAAAAGAGCGGCGAATACGGTTTCCTGATCGATTCTCTCCGCGAGATCGCCGATTATCTGGCGCAGAAAGGTTTGACCGTCTGTCTGGAAAATCAGCTTTACAAAAAGCCGGAAGTGCGGGTGGTTTTCGCCTGTCACAGCGACGAATGGTTCCAGCTTTATTACGATATCGACCGCCCGAATGTGAAGCTCTGTTTTGACAGCAGCCACGCCGCCAGTTGTGCCGCAGAAGAGGCGACTGATGAAAAGCGGCTTGCCGCATTGTGGAAATATCTGGAACACCCCGAACTTATCGGGCGTTTCCATTGGTCAGATTCCCGGATCACCGGCGGAGAATCATTGTTCAGAGATATGCATCTGGTGCCGGGGCAGGGGGATCTGCCCAGAGAATTTCATCAGGCGATATTGAATCATCCTGCGCAGAAGCTGCTGGAACAGCGCTGCACATCGGAAGAGGTCGCCGCCGGATTGGAATTTATTGCCGGATTGTAACGGCGATCCTGCCGTTGCCGATCTCCTGAAGCATAGCTTCCAACGCCGGAACATTCTCTGTTACGATCGTTCCGGTGATTTTTATGTCGGTCGCAAAATCTTCGGCCGTGACTGCAAATCCCAGTGGCGCACTCTTGCTTATGAATTGGTTGTATAAATTGTAGGCAAGGGTGATCTCCATCGTGGTCATCGGGACAAGTTCAGTAAATTCGGCGTTTTCCAGCGCCGCTTTCGCAGCATCGCTGTAGGCGTGAACGAGACCGCCGGTGCCGAGTTTTGTGCCGCCGAACCAGCGGGCAATGGTGATCATCGCATTGGTGAGCTGACTGCCGAGCAATACCGCCAGAACCGGTTTCCCTGCGGTGCCGGAGGGTTCGCCGTCATCGGAACAGCCTGAAATATTCTGCTGATTGCCGACGGTGAATGCGTAGACGATGTGGCCGCCGTTGTCGTAGGTGTCCTTGCGGAATTTCCACGCGGTTTTGGCCTCCTCCGGAGAATTTACAGTAAAAACTTCAGCTAGAAAGCGGGAGTTTTTCACCCGCGTTTCGGCTGAAGCAGTATTTTTGAGAATAAACATCCTTGAACCTTTGCTTTTGATGTAACATATCACCAAAGCATTGTTTTTTCAAGCTGTCAGGCGCTCAGGGAAGAGAGATGCTTCACTTCATTTTCAAACGGCGTTCCGGGTGTCCGAAAATCAGGTGATTTTTTCCGCCCGGGAAGCTCAAAAAGAAGTCCTGTGTATAGGTTCCGGAAGCCTTGTACTCGGAAAATTCCACTTTGACGAGGCCGTCAGGCAAATCGGTCTCCGTAAGCGGATTGCGGACGGTGCTGACGGGAGTACCATCATTTATTTTGCGGGTGTGGCTCTGGGCGAATACCCGCATATCGATTTTGAGCTTGGGGTTGCCCATATCTCTGCCCGGCATATAGACGGTCTGCGGACGGAAGAAGTAGGCTTGATTTTCGGCATCAAAGGCATAATATTTAGTATGCACCGTAATGCCGTACCACGCCTGACTGGTGCCGCCGGAAACGGTGAATGTATAACATCCGGTGTGGGGGGCGACGATGGAGATTTTGGTGGTGCGTCCCGGGTTGACCGCTTCATTGTGCAGGATGTTTTTCTGCTGGTCAAAGAGGGCGTACTGCAGTGAAAGTTTGTGTTTGGTCGACAAGTGGCGCAGGGAAATTTCCAGCTTTTCTCCCGCCTGGGCGTAGAGGCGGATGATCTGCTGATTGCGCATCAGGAACTCTTTATTTTCTCCAGTGCCGTTGCCGTCGGGCAGGAATTCCGGACATTTGATGATATCCAAATTCAGCGGGGCGACCAGCGGTTTGGTGGCGCGGTAGGGGATGCGTTTGGCGGGCAGGCGGGTTCCGGCTTTGATGTCGGCGCAAGTGGCGGCATTGGCTTTGCCGAAGGCCTTGAAGTAATCAGCTGCTTTCCACTTGCCGGGGAGGGCGTAATGCTTTTTATTGAGAGCATCATCGAGCATGTAAAGGGTCCAGATCGAATATCCCGGGGTATTGGCGGCGGTGTGATAGACGCTGATTGAAATATCTTCCGGTTCGTAACTGTTGGGACGGATCCAGGTGATAAGGATGTTGTTTTTGTGATTTTTCTTTACAGCTTTTGCGTGTTCTTTGATCCATTCGGTGTAGCCGGAACCATTGTACATATCCCAGCCGTCGCAGATCGCCGGAACGGTATCGGTCGCCATACTGCGTTCAAAAATCTGGGCGATCCACTTATCCCGTCTGGCGGGCATATAGCCGAACATCACATCGGCATCCAGCGCGCGCAGGGAAGCAAACCACTGCTTGATGGTTTTTTCCACTTCATTCTGGAAGAAGGTGTAGTATTTGCCGACGAAGCGGGCTTTTTTGATGACGCTTCCGCGTTTGGCTGCCGGGGTGTCAGCAGAAAAACGGGGGTACTGTTGGCAGAATTTTTTCCAGTTAACATCGTCATAGCTGTACTGGATGCTGATGGTTTCAATGTCGAATTTGAGTGAAACAAAGGGGATCTGTTTCCGCAGTTCCAGCCATTGCGGGGCGTGGCGGAACAAGCTCTGCCAGACCCGGATGTCGGTGAGCAGAAAGGAGTTGGAGATCTCTTTCCCTTTGGCATCGACGGGGGCGGGCAGAACGCTGTGTTCTTCCCAGTCCGCGCGGCGCAAGCCGTCATAGGGGAGGGGATAAAGATAGATTTGCAGAACCATATTATTGGCTTTGCAGAGGTCATAGATCTTCTGCATCTTTGCCACATTCTGCGGGGTGAACTCCACGCTGCGCAAAAGGTGCTGGACTTTAAGATCTAAGGAGTTGAAGTTGTTTTTGCCCATTTCCCGGATCATTTTTTCGATGTGCGCCATATTTTTCGGGCGCTTGAAGTTCAATCCGGTGTAGCCGGAAAGCAGCGGATCAGGCAATTGGGCCTGAGCGGCAAGACAGCAGCTCAAGGCTGCGAAAGTTGAGAGTAAAAGCAGTTTTTTCATTTTTTATCATCCTTTGATCGTAATATCACCAATTATCATAACTTTGGAATTGAACCATCTTCTTGGGCCAGCGCTGAACGGTCAGCGGTTCCGGTCCGGTAACGTGGCCGTCGACAAAACCGACATTTGCCATACGGCGGTGGACTTCGTGCGCAGGACGGTATTCAAGCGTGTCGCCGGAAAGCGAATAGAAGTTGAATCCGGTTTCGCTGGCGTGAGTGAGATCGCTGTCCCAGTTCAGACGGTAGTAGTCCGCCAGCAGCGGCCGCTGTGAGGGTTTTGCCACCCGGTTCTGCTTGACGAAAGCGGATGCCGCCAGCGCGTTGCTGCTGCCGGTCGCCGCATTCAGCCCGTAGGTGACGTGATTGACGCGTTCGGGGAAATTGCTGGAGAACTTCAGATTCTGCAGAGAGGGACAGCGGAAAAGTTCCGGGAAATATTTGGTTTCCCAATGGTTGTTCTGAACTTTGCGCAGTATGGCATTGATGTTGTACTGCCAGCGGTTGTAACCGTCTTTGTGTGATTTAGCCGCCGGCAGATAGCCGTCGTAGGCATCAACATAGAATTGCACCAGGGTACCGAGCTGTTTGATATTGTTGGTACAGGACGCGTTCCGTCCCCGTTCGCGGGCACTTTGCAGCGCGGGCAGCATTATCGCCGCCAGAATAGCGATGATGGCTATGACCACCAGCAGTTCAATAAGGGTGAATTTTTTATTCATAGAAATCTCCATTTTTTATAAGAGTTTGAAGTTTGCGGACAATATTTCGGCGGTACACGGTCTTCCGGCACCGTCACAGGGCGGATTGGGGCTCATTTCGCGGGTGACACCGTGGAGGAAGTCTGATTTACAGCCGTCGATTTTGATGGTGCCGTCATCATTGACGGTGACGATGGCACTCAACGCATCGCTGAATATCGCCTGATGATCGACCATTTCATAGGCGCTGCGCAGCTCTTCGGGGAAAAGTTCCTGCGGCTTGCTCAACCAGTCGAAACTGGCGGAATTGACATCGAAGTAGGCGACATTGTCCACTATCCGCAGATTGTCCCGATGGTGGTGGCCGTTGAGCGACATCAGCACTTTGCGTTCTTTTTCATTGGCGCGGCGGATGATCTCCCGCACCTCTGCCTGATTGGTGAGGCCGCCGCCGCCGAAGCGATGGCGTTCAAGTGAAGCGTGACTGCACAGAATACATGGATAAGGAGAAGTGGCGATGGCGGATTCAAGGAATTCCAGCTCCTCATCCGGCATAGTCTCTCTGGTCTGCGGGAAGTCGAAGTAATTGCGGAACTGGTAGTGAGTACAACCGTTGCGGTGACGGTAGTAGTCGGTGTCCAGCATAATGAAACGGAATCCCTTCAAGTCAAGGTAATAGTATTCTGCGGGCATATTGTAATATTTCAAAACATCTTCCAGCGAAGCACCGTCGGTGTCGTGGTTGCCCATAACGTGATAGATCGGCATATGAGAAGTCGCGGCGACTTCAAAGATATCGGTGAATTGCGGTGCCGAATGGTTGAAGTCACCCAGACTGATGATGAAATCGACCTTTTCGGCAGCGGCGCGGTCGATGATATTTTTCAACCGCCTGCACGCATCGGTGCAGAATACACCGGGGTAGTGGTGGATATCTGCAAAAACTGAAAATTTTACTTCGCTCATAACAATATACCTTATTTGAAAATGATTTCCGGACAATATTTGCGGCAGTTCCCATCAGGGAAGAGCATCTGTTCTACCACATATTTCAACTTGAGATCGACGCTGTTGACCGCTTGAACTGACAGCTTGCTGTACGAACTGTTGCCGAAGCCGCAGACCAGCGGAATGTCGTTGTATGCCGCCGGAAGCGCTGCCTGGTTCAAAGCGGCAAGCGCTCCCATTGCATCGCAGTCGGTCATACATATGAATCCGGCAGGAGTCGGAAAGTTTCCGATATGCGTTTTTATCGCATCGCGGGTGCGTTCATACGCCAGCATAAAGCAATCTTTCTGCAAATGACCGTGGTCGCTTATCTCGATAAAGTGCTGTTCCGGTACGAGATCCCGCCGGAGCAGTTCATCTTTGGCGTAGCGTTCAAAGTGGCGTCCCGTGTAAAGAAGATAGGGTTTTATGCTGCGCTCAAGATAGTAGTCAAGGAAACTGCCGGTGACAAAATTGTAGTCGATGAGAATACTGTTGAAAATAGCGCCATAGCTGTTGAAGTGACTGCGGTTGAGTTTTTCATTGTCGATCAGGTTATATATCTCCCGGTCGCCCATAGGGGCGCCGAGGAAGAAAAATTCCCGGCATCCCCGGCTGATAAGTTCTCTTATGCGTTGTAAGTTCTGCTTTGCATCAACACTCAAAACGACGGTGTAGGCGCTGCGGCCGAGTTTGTCCAATTCCTCCAGCAGCAGCATCGCCAGTGCGCGGTTGTGTTCTTCAAACGATATGCGCCGCTGGGAGTAGAGTATGGCGGCGGTGCCGGTGTCGCGTCCGGTCATAAGTTTAAAGCCGAGATTGGGGGTGTAGCCGAGGTCTCTTGCGGTGTTCAGAACATACTGCCTGGTTTCCTGCGAGCAGAAATTGGGCTTGCCATTGAGTATCTCCGAGATGGTCGATACCGCAAGTCCGGTGTGTTCTGAAATCATTTTTAACGTTACGCGAGCCATATTTATTCCCTATGCGAACTATTTCGCATAATTAATATAACACAATTTATCTGCTTTGTCAATAAAAAAATAGAACAGATGTGCAATTTCTGCGGACAGGAGATTTTGTCCGCAGAAACTGTTCCGGCTCAATGCCGTACGGTGAACATCAAACTTGACAACGGCGGCAGCGGAGAATTATAAGTTACAAGCGTACTGCCGTCATTCTGTGCTTCAAGGGTAATGGCGGGCGACGTTTCCCAAACACCCGTACTTGAAAGCACCGAAACTTCGCCTTGGGGCATTTGAGTTATGCGCATCACGATCTTTTCAGCGGTGTCGCTGGTGGAGTTGAGTGCGGCGAAAAATTCTCCGCCGTCAAACTTCACTCTCGCAGTCTGGCAGGGGAAATCTTCGGTAAATGCGCCCGCCATTTCAGGAGCAACATAACGCAGAAGTTTTTGCATGAAAATCCGGCGGAACGCGGAGAAGTAGCCCATATAGAACCATTCCGAATCACCCTGATCGCCCATCGGCATCGACAGCACCGCTACTCTGCCGCCAATGGCATTGTCATAGCAGAAGGTACAGCCGAACATATCGCTGTGATCAAATTTTTTCACCATCGACAGCACTTCAACTTTCTCATCTGCCGGAGTGAACTGCCACAGCTGACGGCAGGCGCGCTGGAGCGTGAGCCGGGGATTTTTCACACCGTAAACGGCGGGATCACTTTCAAAAATCTCTTCGTAACTGAAGGCTGAAACATTGTGGAAATGTCGAACCGGATCTTTCAATCCGAGCATTTCACCGAAACCGCGTTTGACAAGTCCGGCGGCGGCAACGCCGTCAAGGATGACTTTCCCGGAGAGCAGTTTTCTGATATCCGTATCGCTGAATGCGTTCAACACCTGACCCGAAACCAGAAATGCCTGTTTGGAGTTTTCTTCGATTTTCGTGGTGTAACGGTGGGAAAAACCGAGGATTTCGGCAACGTTGCCCCATTCGGAACTGCGGGGATTGATTTTGCCGATGCCGTGCTTTTCGGCTTCAACGAATTTTGCCGCTTCGGGTGAAAAGAGAATGTTGGCGCCCAAAGAGTTGTCATCGTCCAGACCCAATGTATGGACAGCCTGGAGCCGTGGGAATTTTTCTTTGAGCATTTTGCCGAAGCCGGGGGCGGTGCAAGTGCCGCAGCCGAGCATATCAAAGTGGTTTATGGTGATGGCGTGAGCGCCGAAAGTCATACATTGCTCAAGTTCCCAGCCTGCAAAGGCATTGCTCTTTGAGTAGGCACCGTGTCGGGGGCCGGTTTCCAGTTCGGGGCAGATCTCCAGCGGCCGTTTGAGCGCGGCAACGATCATGCGGGCGGGAACAGGGTACTGCATCATCGCGCGGACTTCCGTGTAAGGCGACATAGTCGGGCGTACCTGAAATGCCGGTTCAAATCCAGCCGCATCCTGAAGCGCGTGCCAGTCTCTTCCTTCCAAGGACATAATATCGGTGCCGCCGCACATCAATGCTGTCCGGGTGCGCGGAGAAGCTTTCTGAACTGCCGCTTTGATCGCTTTTACCGGTTCCAGCATCAATTCGCCATTGAGTTCCAGCCAGATCTTGCGCCACGGATGGACGGGACCTGAGCTGTAGACTTTGGCGATAAGCTCTTCGCGGGTAACTTTCACTCCGGCCCTTTCACTGAAAAGCCGCAGATGTTCTTCGCAGAAACAGCCGCCCCAGCCGAGAATGCGGCCGTGGTTGTGCAGCCGCCAATCGTCTTCGATCCAGATGGCATCGGGGGTCAACTCTTTTACGGCATATGACCACAAATCGCAGATATATCTGAGCCAGTTTTCGCACAGCGGGCAGACGGTTACTCCGTTGTTCATTCCGGTTTCGCCGACCATCAAACGGAAGTTCTGACCGGGTTTCAATTTCCGCCCGCGCGGGCTGTGAAGCGTGGTTGCCCAGGGGTTCAAGCTCAAGGCGATACCGTTTTCAGCGAGGGCGGCTTTGATCTTTTTGGCCATAGGAATAAAGTTGGCAAGCTCTTCAATCGTGATATGGCCGTTATTTACCTCCTCCGGATTGAAAAACAGCATAACCTCTTTGATATATGAACTGTTGCAGAAATCGACCAATTCACTTATGCGGGTATCTTCATCATACCCCGGGTCGATGTAATAGCGCAGAATGTAACGGAAATCTTTCACTTCAGCCACCTTTATTTTTTGGGGAAACAAAAAGGCATACTCCACGCCATTTTGCCAGAAGCATCGGTGATCTGACAGCGGAAGTAGGTATCTTCGGCAAATTCTGAAAGATCGGCTTTGAGCGTGGTGACTTCGCATCCGGTGCCTTCGCCCTCAAATGCCGGAACCATACCCAGTACGCCCCCTGAACGCTTGCTGACCAATATAGCTGAGGTGCAGGGCGAAAATTCCGCTTCAAAGGTTTTGCCGTCAAAACTTATCTTGTAAAAGTCCGGCCCCTGTGTGGAGTAGAAACTGCCCGCTTTCAAGGCGGCAGAGAGAGCTTCGACCGAGTTGTCTTTGGCGCAGATCATCGTCCAGTTGCGGAAGAGGTCGCGGGGACGGTGGGAATCATCGACCGACAGCGCCGGATAAAGTTTCCCGGCATCGAGAAGCTCATCCCAGATCTGCATATTAAGCTCCTTGCCGATATAGCGGGTGGAAGTGTTGCTCACTTCGATACCGGCAAGGTCATTCAAGGTCAGCAGTTCTGCCGAGGTAAATCCGCACCAGTAGGGGTGGGCGGCGAAGACCATACCGCCTTCACGATTGACGATATCAATGATCTCCTGCGCATTTTCCG
Organism: Victivallaceae bacterium; assembly: GCA_045653515.1. Taxonomy (GTDB): domain Bacteria; phylum Verrucomicrobiota; class Lentisphaeria; order Victivallales; family Victivallaceae; genus UBA1784. Next base: position 37,969 of record JAZOMB010000045.1, read on the forward strand.
GAATGCCTTCGGGGACACGTTTGCTCACATTGAGCGCCAGCAAATGCCACTTTATGCCGCGCGGCCCCATCGGGTGGACTTCCATACCGGGGATCAGCGTCATACCGCGGTGGTCAAGCGCATCAAGGTCGTTGTGCTTGCCGTGGTCGGTGAGAGAAAGCACATTGTAACCGCGTTCAGCGTATTGGTCGATTTGCTGCTGCGGAGTGAATTTTCCGTCGCTGGTGGTGGAGTGGGTGTGCAAATTGGCTTTGAACACCTGAAGTGTTTCGGGGGACTTGCCCGGAGTTTGGAAGATGATTTCAGCCATGGGAAAAACTCCTTTTCAATTGGATTTCAATGTGTCAAGCAGCTCCTGTGCGTGGCGCAGAGCGGAAGCGCCGCCGCCGAGCATTCTGCCGAGCTCTTCGGAGGGGTCGGCAAGTTTGCGGATCTTGGAAACGGTACGGCCGTCGATGGTGGACTTTTCAACTTTGAAGTGTTCATCGGCTCTGGCGGCAACTTGAGCAAGGTGGGATATGCAGATGATCTGGCGGTTTCTGCCGAGATTGCAGAGTTCGTTGCCGACCTTGTTAGCAGTTTCTCCGCCGATATTCATATCGATCTCATCAAAGATGACCGTCGGAACCGCATCGGCATCCGCGAGAACTGTTTTCAATGCCAGCATCAAACGGGAAAGTTCACCGCTGCTGGCGATTTTGCGCAGCGGGCGCAGATTTTCACCTTTATTGGCGGAGAACATAAGCTCCAGATGATCCATACCGTTGGCCGATGGTGCAACGGCGGTGAATTCCGGTTTGATTTCAGCGGAAGCAAAGCCGATCGCCCGCAGTTTTTTTACCGCCAGAGAAAGGAATTTATCGGCGGAACTTTTACGGACTTCAGAAAGTTTTCTGGCGGCGGCCAGGAGAGAATTTTCCAACTCTTTCTGTCTGGCATCAAATTCATCGCGCTTCTGTTTGGAACGCATAAATTCCGCCAGTTTTTCCCGCGCCGCATCTCTGGCTTCCAGAAGCTGTTCCAGCGTCGGCCCGTAGCGGCGTTTCAAGGTGTATATCTCGCTCAAACGTGCTTCGACGGCGTTGAGTGCTTCGGGATCGAGTTCAACTTTGTCCGGCAACAGCGATACCGCATTGGACAAGTCGACCAGACGGTTCTGCAGATCGGAACATTGGATCGTCAAATCTCCCGTCAGCGCCGCATCTATGCGTTCAAGTTCGGAGAGCATCCGGAATACATCACCGAGTTTATCGGCAATGCTCTGATCGCCCTCGGTGAGCAAATTTGTGAGTTGGGCGGCATACTCCAGTATCTGTCGTGAATTGGCACCGCGCCGCTGTCGTCCGGCAAGCTCTTCATCTTCATTGGGCTGTGGATCGATGCGGTCGATCTCTTCAAGCATCAATTGAAGCCGGTCGGCTTCGGTTTCGGACGGCAGCTGAGCTTCAAAGGCGGTGCGTTCACCTGCCAGCTCAGATATCTGTTTGCAGATGTCGGCGCAAGCGGCTTTCTCTTTTGCACAATCGGCATAGTTGTCCAGAAGTTCCAGCTGCCGCGCCGGAACGGTGAGCGAAATCTGTTCATTTGCTCCGTGGCGGTCGACCAGAAAGGCGCCGATTTGAGAAAGCAGTTTACTGCTGACAGGGGTATCATCGATAAAGTTGCGGGTCGCACTCTGGGTGATGACCCGGCGCAAGGTGATTTCGGTGAAGTTTTCCGGGATATCCAGCCCGCCGGCTTCGAGAACAGCTTCCATTTGCTCTTTCAGGGCAGGGGGGACGGTGAATATTCCCGAAAGCGTACAGCGGTCGCATCCGGTACGGATACTGCCTTTGCCGCCGCGGCCGCCGCAGAGCAGTTCGATGGCGGACATTACGATCGATTTACCTGCACCGGATTCGCCGGTGACGACGGTGAAGCCGCCGGAAAATTCGATTTCACTGCTCTCGATAAGCGCGTAGTTGGTTATTTTAAGATAACTTAACATCGTATTTTGTTTACTCCGCAGAAGTGAGCAACGTATAGAGCAAGGTCAACGCTTTTTCCACCGACCGCTCTCTGATCGCCCGCCGTCCGCCGCGCAGATGAAGCTCTTCAACGGCGGTTCTGCCATTGACACAGGCGCAGACGTAGACCAGACCGACCGGTTTTTCAGGAGTGCCGCCGTCTGGGCCTGCGATACCTGTGGTGCTGACGGCGCAATCTGTTCCCATAGCTTCGGCACAGCCTTTTGCCATAGCTTCGGCACATTCGGCACTTACGGCGCCGTAATTATCCAGAATATCCTGCGGTACATTGAGCAGTTTGGCTTTTATTTCATTGGCGTAGGCGGTGATGCTGCCTGAGAATACCGCCGAAGCTCCGGGGAGAGTCACAAAGCGGTTGGCAACCAGACCGCCGGTGCAGGATTCCGCACAGCTGACGGTCAAGTTGCGGGATTTGAGCAGTTTGATCAAATATTCCGCCATATCGTATTCACCCACGGGAAGCGCCGGACAATCCAGCGCGGCACGGGCAGTTTCGAGTGCGGCATTGACCGTTTCTTCATCGGTTCCGGAGAGGAAAATTCTGGTTCCGCCGGCTCCGGCGGCGCAGGCGACTTCGACCGGAACTCCGGCAAGGGCTTTTTCCACCGGATTGAAGACCATCGATTCTCCGGCACAGCAGAGAAATCCTGCCGTGATAAGTTTCTGCGGATTGTTTGAAAGCAGATGGGGGAGCAGAAAATCTTTTGCCATCTGTTCAAATTCGTGCGGCGGGCCCGGGAGCAGATAGAGTTTGCGCAGCTTGCCGCCGAAAAAGGCTTCAAAACCGATGCCGGAGGCGCTTCCGACCGGATTGGGCAGGATAAAGCCGCCTTCGGGGATGCGCGCCTGACGGAACTGGTTTCTGGGACAGCGGCCGGGGTGGTGGAAGTTCCAGAAGGTCTGGACTTTCTCTTTGAGTCCGGCATCTTCCACCAGCTTTTTATCAAAGAAGCGGGCAATGGTGTCAAGCGTTAGATCGTCGGTCGTCGGCCCCAGACCGCCGGAAATGATCAGCGTGTCCGCGACGACCAGCGCATCTGACACGGCCTGAATAAGTTCTGAAGCGTGGTCGCCGACGGTGATTTCGAGTGAGGGCGGCAATCCGGCGGCGGCAAGTTCCCGGCCGAGGAAGGCAAGATTGGTATTGACGGCACTGCCTTTAAGCAGTTCAGTACCGGTGCATATTACGGCGATAGACATAAGGATTTACTGCATTGATTTACGGATTTTTTCCACAATGTTTGTCGTTGAAAAACCTTCGACAAACGGCATAAAGACGATTTTTGTTTTTCCCTTTTCCAACGCGGCGCGTTCAGAAGCATCAAGGGTTTCCAGCGTGTAATCTCCGGCCTTGACATAAACATCCGGCTCCAACGCGGCAAGCTCTTTATCACAGCGTTGGGAGTCAAAAACGATCACGCGGGCAACCGATTCCAATGCTCCGAGCATATAGGCTCGCGGGATCTGCGGAACCAGCGGGCGGGTGGGGCCCTTGAGCGCAGAAACTGAAGCATCGGAGTTGATCAATACCCAGAGTTCATCGCCCTCTTTTGCCGCTTCATAAAGGTAGCTGGCGTGTCCCATATGGAGCAGATCGAAGCATCCATTGGTCACGACCAGAGAACGTTTGGCTTTTTTCAGTTCGGCGCGGAGAGCGACAGCTTCATCGAGAGTGAGCAGTGCGGAGGCGGGATCTTGCATGATTCTTTACTCCTGAACCGGACGGATCTTGACTCCGGCCTCATTAAGCAGTTGCATTGAAACATCGTCAATGGAATAGCGGGCGTGGTAGACCACTTCAACGATCCCGGCATTGATGATCATTTTGGCACAGAGCAGACAGGGGCTGAAGGTGGTGTACAAGGTGCATCCTTTGACTGCGATGCCGTTGTATGCTGCCTGCACGATGGCATTTTCTTCGGCGTGACTGCACAGACATTGATGCAGACCTTCACCGGAGGGAACATTGGAATTACAGCGCGGACAGCCGCCGTCGGAACAGTTTTTCACTCCGCGCGGCGTGCCGTTGTAGCCGGTCGAAACCACCTGACGGTCGCGCACCAATACAGCGGCGACCTGACGGCGGGAACAGTTGCTCCGCGAAGCGGCAACATGGGCGATGTCCATAAAATAGCGGTCCCATGACGGGCGTTGTCTTTTTTCAGTTTCCATAATGGCTCCACAAAATATTAATTGATTTTTAACATCCAAAACATATGCCAGATAAATTTGCCGGCAAAAATCCAAATCAATGTTCCCGCAGTAAGGAACGGGCCGAGGGGGATTTTTACCCTGGCAAACGGGCGCTTCAAAATGAGCGAGATGACTGCACCGTAAAGAGTTCCGGAGAGTGAGGCGAAAAAGAGTGAGAAGAATGCCCCGGGAAATCCGGTGAGTATTCCGGCGGTGAGGATATATTTTACATCGCCCCAGCCGAGAACCTCTTTTTTAGTGATGATCTTTCCGGCAATGGCGAAGAGCGCGAGAAACGCCGCCGGGATCGCTCCGGAAAGAAAACTGGAAAGCACCGCATTGTACCACACCACATTTGTTCCCCATACTTCGGGGAAAAATCCGGCGGTCAGCAATCCTGCGATCGCGCAGGGGTAACTCATTTTATCCGGGATCAAACGGTGTTCCGCATCGATCCAGCTGATGCCGATCCCGTAAAAAATCGCGATCCACGAGAGCAGGATGAAGGCGCGGGGAAGCTGCTGGAGTCCGGCGGACAGTACCGCCAGAGTAAAGAGCAGACCGCAAATCAGCTCCACCGTAAAGTAGCGCATCGAATAGTGCTGTTTGCACGCGCGGCACTTGCCGCCGAGGACGATGTAGCTTATCAGGGGGAGGTTGTCATACCACTTTATCGGGGTGTTGCAGCTGCCGCAATGGCTGGCGGCTTTGGAAAGCGATTCGCCGCGCGGGATGCGCCAGATGCAGACATTGAGAAAACTGCCCAGACAGGAACCGAAAATAAACACCCAGACCAGAATGATCGTCCACAGCTGCGGATAACCCGCCCCGATGCGGTAAAACCAGTTGTATTCAGCCAATGCCGGAAACATCTTTACACCTCCACGCCGCCGGGCGGCAATTCAAATCCGGTGCGCATGGCATCCAGATCAGGTTCTTTTTGGGTCCAGAGCCGGAAGCTTTCCGCGCCCTGCTGAATGAGCATCTCTTTGCCGCCGGAACAACGGATGCCGAGTTCTTCTGCTTTCTGCAGGAGTTTGGTTTTCTTGTAGATGGTGTCAAAGATCACCAGATCTCTGTTTGCTTCAAGCAAACTCAAATCTATCGGGGCCGGATCATCATCTTTCAACCCCAGGCTGGTCGCCTGAATGATGCAGTCGCAAATTTTCAATTCAGCAGAAATAACATCTTTTTCTTCCGGTGCGGCGTAACTGCAGAAACAGCCGGTCTGCAAATCGTCGATATCGTTGATGATTTCAAACGCTTTCGCGGCGGTGCGGTTGACAAAAAGTATCCGTTTGGCACCGTTGCAGGCGAAGTGGATCGCGGTCGCCCGTGCCGCACCTCCGGCACCGAGAAAGATAAAGCTTTTTTCTTTTATCGGGAGACCGAAGTTGTACATCAGAGCTTTTTCCAGACCGATGCCGTCGGTGGAGTCTCCGGTGATGCGGCCGTTTTCAATGATCAATGTATTGACACTTCTGCACTGTTTGGCGCGCAAAGTCAGTTCGTCGGCAAGTTCGGCAGCCATAAGTTTGTGCGGGACGGTCAGATTGACTCCGAGGAAGTTTTTCCGGGCGTATTCAAAAAATTCCGGAAGCTCTTCCGGTTTGACATGGCGGATGCCGTAGGGCGAACCCATACCGCACGCTTCAAAGGCGGAATTCTGCATTTTTGGCGAGCGGCTGTGTGCCACGGGGTCGCCAATTACCAAATATTTTATCATTTCTTTACGTCCGGAGGTTGAAAAATTATCGTTTTGGAGTTAATATACATAAAGTTCACCATCTTTGCAAGAAGTGAAACTGTGAAAAAGTAATAATAAATGGAGATTTTTCTGTTATGAAACAGGTTTTTTCGGCAAAGTCCGCCGTTTTTGCTCTGGCGGCAATGATGATTTCTGTGTTCTGCGGCTGTGAAGTTTTTACTGAAGCGCTTCAGGCGGAGATGGAGTACGGTACATCCGATATGGGAAGCAGTGAAGACTTCCGCCCCCGCTTCGTGCTGGCGGTCTGTTCGATCGTCAATTTCCCCCGTGCCCAGATGATCGAACAGCAGGTCGAACTCAACGGTACAACTTTCTGGATCAATAAAAATCAGCTCTTTGACAGCAAACGGGTGGAAAAGGCCCGCGCCATCCCCCGCCCCGGCAACCCGGATGTCTGCGATCTGGAACTCAAACTCGATCCGCTCGGCAAGACCCATTGGCAGATGCTCGTGGCTTCTGCGCAGGGCAGGGAGGTCGCTTTGCTTATCGACCAGCGTTGTGTCGCCACCTTTGTTCCGGAAATGCCCAATAACGGCAGCGACCGCATCGACTGGGTGCGTCTCCGGGCGGGAATCGATGCCTACACCGCTAAAGGTGTGGTGCGTTTTGCCAACAAGAACCATATCCACTACAATCCCGATGCCGGAAACTTCTTCCGCTTCCTGTAAAGAAGGCACTCTCCGGTGAGTAAGGAAAAAGCGAAAAACACCAGGGAAAGCGGCGGACTCAAACCGCCGTTCCAGACTGGAGTCATCGACATCGGTGCCCATATGGTGCGTATGGATGTCTATGAACTCGACCGCTCGTGGCAGCCGGAAAAACTTGAAAGTATGTCGCGCCCTTTCAACCTCGGCGCTGACGTTTTCCGCAACGGTTATGTCCCGGTGGAAAATATTGTCAAACTGGTCGAAACGGTCGATAAATACCGGAAAAAAATTGAGGAATACGGCACCGACAATTACCGCATCATCGCCACCAGCGCTGTGCGCGAAGCCTACAATAAAGAGCTTATCGTCGACCGTTTCCGCGATGCGGGGATGACTCTGGAGATTCTTGAAGGATCGACCGAAGCCACCTTGTCCTATCTCGCGGTCCGCGATACTCTGCCGGAAAAGTTTTCTTCCGCGCTCGACAATGCGGTAATGCTTATTATGGGTTCCGGTTCACTCTTTGTTATCGGTGTGAGCTGCGGACTTATGCGTTTTTGTGAAGAGATGCCCACCGGAACGTTGCGGATGAACGACACCCTCGGCAGTTCCGAGCCGCCTCTGGAGGATATCCGCCAGCTTCTGAAGTCACAGCGCATTTCCAGGCGTCTGGAAGAGGGTATGCAGCTTAATTCCGACACCCCGGTATCTTTAGTGCTGGTCGGAAACTCCGCCCGCAAACTTGCGGCGCTTGCCGACCGCACTCCTGATAATGAAAGTGTCTGGGCAAAACTCAATACCAAAGATTTTTCCCGCATCCTTGAAGATTGTGAAAACGGCAGTAAAAAGCTGTTGAAAAAAATTGAACCTGACGAAGCGCTTGAGTTGAGCGGAGCGGCGGTCATCATCCGTCACTTTTTCAATACGCTGTCCTGCAAAGATATCTTCTGTCCCGGTATGACTACCCGCGGTGCCGTGCTGCGTGACCGGGTGCGCCAGCTGCGCGCTCCCGGAGTCGACCCGTTCCGTGCCGATCTGGCGGCGGTTTGCGCTTCGATCGGGCGCAAGTATGATTTTGATGAACTCCACGCCAGAAATGTGGCAACGGCAAGTGCGCTTATATTCAACAAACTGCGGGCGTTCCAGAGTTTTCCGGAACACTCCGGACTGCTTCTTGAAGCGGCATCTTATCTGCACGATATCGGCAGATTTATCGATGCCCGCCGCCATCAGCGCCATTCGTGGTATCTTATCACGCACACCGAGCTTCCGGGATTGACCGCCTCTGAACAGCGTATCGTGGCGGCGGCGGTGCGGTTCCACGGCAAAACGCTGCCGCGCGACAGCCACCCCGAATATGCGGCGCTTTCGGCGGATGAAAAGGTGGCGGTGCTGAAACTTGCCGCAGTATTGCGTGTGGCGGATGCGCTCGATTTGCGTTCAGGTGAAGCTTTCCCTGAAATGAAAGTTGTTTTGCGCGGCCGCACGCTCAATCTCATCGCGGATGTGCCGGAACTTGCTTCCCGCCGCAATACGCTGAAAATAAAAGGCGGACTTTTTGAACATGTGTTCGGGCTTGAACTCAAACTTTTGAACGGTGAATCATGAAACAGCGGGAAACGGTATTTGAACCGAAGGATTTTATCAGCCGCGAGCTTTCGTGGATCGACTTCAACTCCAGAGTGCTGGATGAAGCGGCATTTTCCGGCAATAAACTGCTTGACCGTTTGAAGTTCATCTCGATAGTCAGCAGTAATCTTGACGAGTTTTTTATGGTGCGTATCGCCGGTTTGAGACAGTTGGCTGATGCCGGGGAAAACCGCCCCGATCCCGCCGGAAACCGCCCCGACCGCCAGCTTCAGCTGGCAAAGGTGAAAATTTCCCGTATGCTCCGGCGGCAGTACAATCTGCTTATGCTCCACATCCTGCCTGAACTGGAAAATTATGGCGTCTTCATTCGGCGCCCGACAGATTTGCCGGAAGATAAAATCGAACTTCTGCACCGTTATTTCCGTTCGCAGATATTGCCGGTTTTAACGCCGCTTGCGGTCGACCCTGCGCACCCGTTCCCGCTGCTCAACTCCGGTGCCATCGAGATCGCACTCGAACTCAAACGTAAAAAAAGCAAAGAGCGCAAAGAGCTGCTCCGGGCTTTTGTGGAGGTGCCTGAGGTGCTGCCGCGTTTTATTGAGCTTGCCAGAATATCCGAACTGGAACCTGAACTGGAAGACGAGCTGCCGCTTTCAGCTCACGGAGATGCTTCGGTGGAGCTTATTCTGCTTGAAGATCTGATCTCCTGCTTTATCACCGATCTTTTCCCGGGCTGTGAAATTTCGGACAAACTGCTTTTCCGCATCACCCGCGATATGGATTTTTCGGTGGAAGATGATGTTATGGACAATCTTCTTGCCACCATCAGCGGCAAACTGCTTCAGCGCCGTCAGCGCGGTGCCATCCGTTTGGAGATATCCGGCGAATCCAGCCGCAGTAAACTTGCCCGCTATCTGATGCGGGAATTGGGACTTTCCCCGGAATTCTGTTATCTGCTCCCCGGGCCGCTGCATTTGAAACAGTTTATGGAAGTTTGTCAGCTCGCCGGCCGTCCGGAGCTTATGGAAGAGTCGCTCAAGCCGCTGGTTCCTGCGGTATTCAAACAGTACCCGACCGTATTTGATGCCGTCCGCCCCAAAGCGAATATTCTGCTGTCTCTGCCGTATTGTACCTTTTCTCCGGTGGTAGATATGCTTGAACAGGCCGCCAGCGACCCGGATGTGCTGGCGATCAAGCAAACGTTATATCGGGTCAGCGGCAACAGCCCCATCGTCCGCGCATTGCAGAAAGCCGCCGAAAACGGCAAGCAGGTGACGGTGGTGTTGGAATTGAAAGCGCGTTTTGATGAGAGCAACAACATCGCCTGGGCGAAGCTTCTGGACAGCTCCGGAGCGCACGTCATTTACGGTATTGCCGGATTGAAAGTCCACAGCAAAGCCTTGCTCATCGTCCGCAAAGAATCCGGGCGCATCCGCCGTTATGTCCACCTCGGTACCGGAAACTACAACGACAAAACCGCTAAACTCTATACCGATATGGGTTTGCTGTCCTGCAATCCGGCCTTGTGTTGTGATGTGGCGAATCTGTTCAATCTCCTTTCCGGATGCTCTGCTCCGCCGGAGCGCTGGGAACGGCTGGCGGTCTCCCCCTTTGATATGAGAGACAAATTCACCGGATTGATCGAACGCGAGATCCGGCACAGTTTATCCGGACACTCCGGGCGGATTATCGCCAAAATGAACAGCCTTGCCGATCCCGGGATGATCGAACTTCTGCACCGCGCCGCCGATGCAGGGGTGGAGATCGACCTGATCGTGCGCGGTATCTGCTGTTACCGTCCGCGGGCGAAGCAGGATAATGTCCGTATATACAGTATCGTTGACCGTTTTCTTGAACATACCAGAATATTTTTCTTCGGCAATCTCGGGGAAGGGGAGTATTATCTTTCCAGTGCGGACTGGATGAGCCGCAACCTCGACCGCCGCATTGAAACATTGTTCCCGGTTCAGGATGAAGAGTCCAGAATGATCATCCGCAAACTTCTGGAATTTCAGCTCGCCGACGAGGATAAACGGCGCAAACTTCTGCCGACCGGAGCTTACACACGGCCGCGCTGTGAAGAGTATTCCGCCTTGCGCAGTCAGCTGCGCAGTTACAATTTCCTGCAGAAATATTACTCCGACCAGCTCAATGGCCCCAAGGAGACACTCAAGGTCTTCACCTCCGGTGCGGATGATGATAAAAAACTCTTTTGAGCGTTGAAAAATCCCCGTTGCAAGTGTATATTATACAACGTTTATTTTTTTTAATTATACCGCAGAAGCGGTGTTCAAACGGGGAATATTATGGGTATAGATGCAATTATTCTGGTGCTTGTATCAGTTTCCATGCACGCAACGTGGAACTTTTTGAGCAAAAAATCAACTTCCAGCGCGGCGTTTTTCTGCATTTCAAGCTTTACTGCGGCAATCTGCTGGAGCTGGGCGATCCCCGTTTGCGGCATTCCGGTCGAGTCGCTTCAACCCAAAGGTCTGGCACTCTGGGGCTGCAGTCTGCTCTTTGAAACGATATACTTTTTCGGGCTTTTTAACGCCTATTCCCGCGTGGATATGTCGCTGGCATACCCGGTGGCGCGGGCGCTTCCGGTACTGCTGGTCGCCGGAGTTACGGCAATTATCTACCCCGGCCGCTATCCCAACAGTTACGGTATGATCGGTTTGCTGATCGTCTGCTGCGGTTGTCTGCTTATGCCGTTGAAAAAGTTCAGCGATTTCAGCTTGAAAAATTATTTCAATAAGTCGATGCTGTTTATCGTCATCGCCGCGCTCGGTACCACAGGTTACACAATAAATGATTCTGAACTGGTTAAAATCTGCGCTTCCGGCGCAGGCCAGAGCGCACTTACCGCCGCATATTTGCTCAGTTTTGTGATCAACTTCGGTCTCGGCTGCACTATGGCGCTTATCGTGATAAGCCGCAAAAAAGAACGGGAAAACTTCAAGCATCTGATATCTTCACCCAAGACGGTGATCTATCCGGCAATGGCTGGTATTTTGAGTTCGCTGGCTTATCTTCTGGTTCTGCTTGCGATGCTGCGCACCACGCAGCTGAGCTTCCTGCAGGCCTTCCGCCAGATGAGTCTGCCCATCGGTCTGATGCTCGGTATATTCATCCTGAAAGAACCCGCCTACCGCCCGAAACTTGCCGGTTGCGCTATGATCGTTACCGGCTTGGTCGTCATCGCCTTTTTAGGGTAAATCTCCCCTCCCATCCTTTTTCAAGAAAAGCGGAGTGTTTTCAGCAGAGATTGTTTTTCTTCGCTGAAAACGGGATATTCAATTCCCGCACCATTTTCCGCACTTCGCGGATGATGCGCGCCGCCGTGAGCGGAGTCATGCAAATCTTTTCGCCTTTGGGGCAACTGTGTTTCAAACAGGGCGCGCAATGAACGCGGTCGCTGAGGATCTTCCACTTCGGAGTGATGGGACCGGTATCGGTGAAATCGGTCGGACCGAAAGGCACGATGCCGTGAGTGTCAAGTATCGCTCCGAAGTGCATAAGTCCGGAATCGTTGGCAACAGTGTAGGCGGCGGACTTGAATAAATGTATAAGTTCGCACATTCCGGTTTTGCCGCAGAGGTTGAAAATTTTATTGGACGGCAGATCCGCACAAACCTTTTCGCCGATCTCACGTTCGCCTTTTGAACCGAGAACAGCGACGATACCGCCGTGGCGGATCCAGTATTTTGCCACCGCCGCGAAGTTTTCGGCGGGCCAGCGTTTGGCCGCACCATAAGCGGCTCCGGCGGCTAAAAGCAGCAGCTGCGGATGGCGGCAGAGCGCACTGATTTCGGGGGCGATTTCGTCAATTTTTACTTTGGGTTCGATCACCGGCAGTTCGCCATTCCACTCCGGAGCCCCCAGAGCCGAGGTCAGCGCCAGATAGCGCATCGTCTGGTGGGAGTGCTTCGGATTGCCGGGTTCCCGGCGCGGAAATCTCAATGCCCGCGTAAGCAGCAGCGATCTGCCGCGTCTGGCGGCGCCGTAAACTTCGGGGATCCCGGCGAAACGCGCGGAAAACGCATCCCGCGGCGAGTGGTTGAACAGTATTATCGCTCCGGGGCGGAGCTGTTTGATTTCGGTGCTTTCAGTTTTGCTCCACATCGCGTGCGGTTTGGCAAGCGGTACGATGGCATCGACGATGGGCATACTTTCAAAAAGTCCGGTCATATAAGCGGGAGTGATGACGAAAAGCCCGCAATTTTCCGGAATGATTTTTTTCAATTCCATAATGGCGGGAATAGCCATAACCGCATCGCCGAGGTGGTTGGGCATCCGCACGGCAATGCCGTTGCGCCACTTCCTGACCTTGGTGATCCGGAACTCCGGCAGATTGCCGGGATGTATAATATTTTGAGAAAATGCACTTTTAATCATAATGGGTATAAAATAACATCAAATGGGGCTTTTTTCAAAAAAAAAGTGGAAAAAATGCAAAAAATTTTGTGTTTTACTTGAAAAGTTGCTGTTTTGACAGTCTATTATATAAATGTAAAGATGTTTAAATTGCGCAAAGGCGTTTTTTGACCGCCGCGGCAAAACTTTAAAAAAGGTGAAAAATGGGTACACAACAGTTGACAAGATTATTGTCTACGCACATCGGCCTTGACCTCGGTACAGCTAACTGTCTGGTTTTTGTCCGCGACCTCGGTGTGGTCATAAATGAGCCGTCAGTAGTGGCGAAAAAAGTCAACACCCAGGAGGTTCTGGCTGTTGGCCGCGAAGCCAAGGAGATGCTTGGTAAGACTCCGCTCAATATCGAAGCTTCCCGTCCGATGAAAGACGGTGTGGTCGCCAATTATGAGACCACTGAAAGTATGCTCCGTTACTTTATTCAGCACGCGATGCGGGCAGTTCCGTGGTACAAGCGTCTGCTCCGTCCCCGGGTGCTTATCGCTGTCCCCTCCGGTATTACTGACGTTGAACGCCGTGCCGTGGTCAACTGCGCCAAACAGGCCGGTGCCGGTGATGTCGTTCTGGTTGAAGAACCTATGGCGGCTGCGGTCGGTGTCGGACTTCCGGTCGCTGAACCTGCGGGTAATATGATCGTCGATATCGGCGGCGGTACGACGGAAGTTGCGGTGATTTCGCTTTCCGGTATCGTCTATGCCAACAGTGTCCGTATCGGCGGCGATGAACTGGACAAGGCTATCATCCAGCATTTGCGCAGTGCTTACAATCTTATGATCGGTGAACTCGGTGCGGAACAGATCAAGATCCGTCTTGGCAGCGCCTATCCGGTTCGCGATGAGGAGACTATGGATGTCAAGGGGTTGGATATGGTGTCCCGCGTGCCCAAGACCATCCGCGTTTCAGCGGCGGAAGTGCGTACCGCGCTTCAGGGACCGGTGACATTGATCGTCGAAGCGGTTCGCGCCACTCTGGAAAAATGTCCGCCTGACCTGGCAGGTGACCTGGTCGACCGCGGAATCATTCTTGCCGGCGGCGGAGCAAAGCTCGCCGGATTGGACAAATTGCTCACTGCGGAAACTGGGTTGCCGGTGTTTCCGGCAGAAGACCCGCTCAATGCGGTCGCCAATGGAACCGGCGTGATGCTTCAGGAAACCAAACACTGGTCAGCGTAAAATAATGTCAAAAGTAGATTTGAGTACACTCCGTCCGGTCGAAATTACCGACCGGGCAAGATTTGATCGTGCGCTTGAAATAATGGGCAGTCAGAGCTGTGAGGCCTGTTTCCCCAATATTTTCATGTACCGCAAGCCTTACGGTATTGAATTTGTGGAAGTTGAAGGCCGTCTGGTCGTCTATGAACGCCAGACCCGTATCATCCATTACCCGCTTGGTGAACAGACTCCGCCGCAGCTGCTGCACGATATCAGTGCCGCATTCGTGGAAGCCGGTTTGACCGATGGTGGTATCTATGATGTTCCGGAAGATTTTCTCGATGCCTATCCGGATTGCGACTCGCTCTTTGATCTTGAGTACGATGAAGGCGCGATCGACTATCTCTTTTCCGTGGAGAAAATCGCCACTTTCAACGGTTCCAAACTGCGCAAAAAACACAATCTGGTCAAGCAGTTCCAGGCCAACTGGCCCTATGCCGAAGTGCAGAAGATCAGCAAAGAAAATATCGCCGTCGCCGCCAAACTCGCGCGCGATCTCAACTCCCGTCTGGAGTGGTGTGAATTTCTCGAAGAGGAATCTATGGCGCTGGAAAGCGCGTGGGAACACTTTGAAGCTCTCGGTTTGCAGGGCATCATTCTCTTTGCCGAATCCGATTATCCCGCCGGATTGTCGGTTTTCAGCGCGCTGCCTTCTGACACCGTGGACGTCCACTTTGAAAAGGCCGACCACGCGGTCAAGGGCGCTTCTCAAACCCTTACCTGGCAGCTCGCCATTGCGTTGCGCGGCAAAGCCAAGTTTATGAACCGCGAACAGGATATGAATGAAGAAAGTCTGCGTCATGCCAAGCGCTCGCTTGATCCGGAACGTTTCTTCAAACGTTATTTCTTGCGCAACTTGTAATTGATTGCAACACGGCGGGTGAAAGCCCGCCTTTTTTATTTAAGGACAAAAAATTATGGAAAATATTGTTTTCAAAAATATCGTAAAGCGTTTTGAAACGCAGGAACATTTGCGGATGGTGGTTTTCGGCGCCTCCAATACGGAACGGCATTTGCCGAGTGTCCATTGGAGCGATGTTCTGGAACTCGGTTTGCGTTCCCGTTTCGGCAGGAAGTTCCAACTCATCAACGCCGGTGTTTCAGGAAACAATACCCGCGAAGCTCTGGCACGGTTTGAACGCGATGTCCTTTTTTACCAGCCGGATCTGGTCATCATCACCTTCGGCGGCAATGATTGCAATCTCACGCCGCCCAAATTCGTTCCCGAAGATGAGTTCGTCAACAACCTTACCACCATTGTCAACACCCTGCGCCAAAAAGGTGCGGAAGTAATTCTCCAGACCTACTACAAGATGATCCCTGAATTTATGCAGCCCCAGCGCGCGGCATTCTTTGTCCGTTATATGAATGCGGTACGAACTCTGGCCGGCAAACTGGATTGCCATTTCGTCGATCAATATGCTCTTTTTGACAAAATCGACCGCAACTATCGCGTCTTCAATCTTATGCGCGATCCTATGCACACCAACGAAAACGGCAATATGCTTATCGGCCTGAATCTCTGCCGCTATTTCGATGTCGATTTCGAAAAAATCGGCTGGCGCGATGCTCTGCTGCCTATGCAGCAGCTTTTGAACCGGACACTTAATTCGTAAGTGGTGTCTGATTTTCTTTGAGTTTTGCGCTCCGTTTTTTTTCTGAAATCGATCTCTGTTTTCTATTTTTTGAAATCATTGGAAAATTTTTATTTCCCGGCTTGCAAAAAAATAGACCGGAGTGTAAAGTATGTATTACAAGCAGATGTGTTTTTTATTAAAATATCTTGTAATCAAATAAATGGAGAGAAAAATGAGTAGAATATCCATCCGCAGTACAGGAGTGAAAAATGGTCGTTTCACTCTGATCGAATTGCTGGTCGTCATTGCCATCATCGCCATTCTGGCGGCGATACTGCTTCCGGCGTTGCAGAATGCCCGCGCCCGCGGTATTACTTCCAGCTGTGCCAATAATGCCAAGCAGCTCAATTCTGCATTGGCGCATTATATGCCGGATTACGACGATTTTGTGGTTGTCGGATCCCGTCTGGGCAATTACCACAACTGGAGTGCCACATTTCTGGCTTTCGGTTATACAGACAATGGCGTGTTTCTGTGTCCGGCGGTACATAATTGGCAATATGAGTCCTCGATCAGAACTGCAAATCCGGAAAAATGGGGTACTTCAACAGCTATGCGTTATGTCCACTACGGTATAAATGCCGGTATCGCCAGTGATTATATCAAAACTACGCAAAGCAGCAATTTGATCAAAACCGTGCCGACGATGAAAGCCGGAAAAGCGATCAGTCCGGGAAAGACGGTGGCGTTTGCCGATACCGTGCTGAAAGATTCTATCAATAGTAAACCTGCTTATACTGCCGGATTTGCATATTTTTATGGCTTGGGTTCCGGTTCCGGAAATATCCAGGATCGCCACAGCAAAGGTGCCAATGTATGTTTTGTTGACGGTCATGTTTCGTGGGAACGCAATGCCAATGCCACATATCGCGCCTTTAAATCCGGTTCCAATAAAAAAGCAGACCTTATCTACCTTAATCCGCTCTACCGGGAATGATTTAAAAGGGAATAGCCGAAATGAAAAAATTTCTCCTTTTCTTGTGTTGTTGCTTCTCCGTAAGTGTTTTGGCTGATATCACCGTTTTTCCCGGAAGCAAAATCAACTCCATGGCGGGCTTCCAGACGTGGCAATGCGGAGCTGATGCCATTACTGCCATTCAGAGCCGGGGCTACTCCTGGAGCGCAATGGTGCCGGTCGGATTCAACGCCGCCAAGGTGAGCGCGTTCAATGTCGAACTCTCTGCCAGTGAAGATATCAATGGTAAACTTACCATCTACTTCCGGCGCAAAGGCGAAAAAACTTTTGATAAAGCAAGCTTCTGCCGCAAAAATTTCTCCGCCAAAGCCAATGCGCCTATTTTGGTCTCTATTCCGATGAAAAACGGTAACTGGAAGGGCGATATCACCGGATTCCGCTTCGACATCTCCGGTAAAAAAGATGTAAAGTGGACCGTTTCCAAAATTTATTTTACTTCTGAAGAGGAGGCCGTTTCTGCTTCAGAGATCGGCATCTTCCCCGAAATGATGCTCTATCCTATGGCGGGTTTTGATAAATGGCTGTGCGGCAAAGATGCCATCACCGCTGTGCAGACCAGACCTTATTCCTGGAGCGCGGTCGTTCCGGTCGAACTTCAGGCCGCCAATGTGAGTGCTTTCAATATTGTGCTTTCTGCCGCCGAAGATGTCAATGGCAAACTTACCATCTACTTCCGGCGCAAAGGCGAAAAAACTTTTGACAAAGCAAGTTTCTGCCGCAAAAACTTCACCGCCCAAGCCAATGCGCCGGTTCTGGTCACCATCCCGCTGAAAAATGGTAACTGGAAAGATATCATCACCGGCTTCCGTTTCGATATCTCCGGTAAAAAAGGTCTTGCATGGAAAATTTCAAGAATTTATTTCACCGGTTCATCCGATGCACTCCTCTCCAAAGGCGCGAAACCCAAGACCGCCGTCAAGGCCAAAAAAACTTCGGTTCCCGCTGAAAACCTCAGCTCTGATATCGTGATCTTCCCCGGGAAAAAAAAGCTTGAAGCTCAAGTCGGATTCAAAACTTTTCAGTGCGGAAATACGGAGATCATCGCTGAACAGAGCCGCGATTACTCCTATACCGCCATCATTCCGGTCAATATCACCAAGCCGGAAAACTACAAATTTTTCAACTGCCTTGTGCAGACCCCGAACAATCTTTCCGGCAATTTGAGCATCTATTTCGCCCGCAAAGGTGAAAAAGCTTTCCGCGATACCAACCGCAAACGCGCTCCGTTCAATCTTGCCGCCAAAAAAGAACAGCTCATCTCCATTCCGCTTTCCGGCGGCAGCTGGAAAGGTGTCATCGACCGCATCCGCGTCGATTTTTCCGGCAAAACGGATCAGAAATGGATCATCCGCAAGATGTGGTTCTCCAAAACCGAAGCGGGGATGTTCAAAAATAAAGCTTTCAATGCTGCGATCAAACTTGACGGTTCTCCGGTAACTCTCGTTGAAAAGCGTTATGATCTCCTTGAGGGCAGGGAGTATCGTTTTTCCAAGGTGTGCAAGGGGGCTGATTCTGCCAAAATCACGGTCGATTGTTTCAACGATGTTGACGAAAAGCTCGGAACCTTTTCCGCCGTTCAGAAGGACGGCGCCTGCGCTGTCACCTTTTCTATCCCGATGGGAACAACTTATACCAATATCACCGTCAGCGCCGACGGTAAGGGAGCGCTTGAAAATTTCCAGTTCGGCGAAACCGGGAAACGTTCCGGTGCCAACTGGCAGGCTTCCTGGATCTGCCATCCGCAGGGCCGCCGTACTGCCGATCCGGCGGTTTTTACCTACACCCGCGAATTTGAACTGCCGGAACTGCCGCTGGACGGCCGCATCCAGCTGACCGCCGATGACGGATATATCCTTGTGGTCAACGGCAAAGAGATCGCCCGCCGCGTCGGCGGCTGGCAGCAGACCGCTCTGCACGAGATCACTTCCCAGCTCAAAACCGGAAAAAACACCGTCGAAATCTCCGTGATGAATGAAAACGGCCCCACCGCTCTGATCGGTGAACTCCGTTTCGATATGCCGGACGGAAAGATGATCCTTATCACCACGGGGAAAGAATTCATTGTCCGTCAGAGCGAGGGCAAAGCTCCTCTCTATGACAATGCTCCGGCGATGGAGCTGGGCGTTCCCCCCATCGCACCGTGGCACAGCGTGGCGTACAACACGCTTTTCATCCGCAATAAAATGGATATTGTCAACAATGGTTTGACTTACAAAAACGGTAAAATTTCAGGCAAACTTCAGTTGAAAGATTTTGCCCGTCCACAGGTGCCGCTGCTGATCAGATTTGACGGCGGCATTGCCGGAAAATATAAATTCCCGGTAAAAAATCAGGTCGCTGAAATCAATATTGATACCGCAGCCTCCCGTCTCCTGCCCGGAGATTATGAGCTTATTGCTGATCCCGCAGATATTTCAAGTCAGGTCACTTTGATCAAATTCAATGTTCCGCCGCAGAAAGCTGAAGCCAATGCCGTAGTGAAAATGGTTCAGAAAAATGGTTATCTGCAAGCCGAACTCGATGGTAAGCCGCTGTGGTTCAGCGGATTCCGCGCCCGCCGCACCAGTCAGCGCGAACGCGCCTACCGCGACGGCAATTACCGCATCATCCTCTACGGCGTATCTATGGGCGGTTCCGATGGTTCCAACTCCGGCCGCACCTGGCTCGGTCCCGGCAGATATGAATTTTCTGCAATTGAAGATGGACTTGAACGCTTTTTCAAAACCTATCCCGAAACCAAAATCGTCATCACTTACGGTATTGATGCGCCGCGCTGGTGGATCCTTGCCAATCCCGATGAATGTGTCTGGTTCGAGGGCAAATCCACCCCCGAAGGTTTGACCAGTCTGGCTTCCAAAAAATGGCGCAACGAGGGTAGAGATGCCTTCCGCGCTTTTGTCCGCCATTTTGAAAAATCCAAATTTGCCTCCCGCATTATCGGCTACCGTATCCAGGCGCATTGTTCCGGCGGTGAATTCCAGTATCTCGGAACGTGGCAGAGGAAATATGCCGATTACAGCCCGGCGATGAAGGTTTATTTCCGCGAATTCCTCGCCGCCCGTTACGGCAGCGATGCCAAACTCCAGAAAGCGTGGAACAACAGCTCGGTTACTTTGAAAACCGCCGAGATCCCCACCGGAAAAGAGCGCAAAGCCGCTGAACTCGGTATGTTCCGCGATCTGGACAAAGCCCGCAACGTGGCAGACTTTGTCGATTGTCTTTCTGATTCAATGGTCACCGGAGCGATGGATTTTCTCAAAATCCTGCGCGAAGAAGCTCCAAATAAACTTGCCGGACTTTACGGCGGATATGTTTACTATTACAGCGGTTATCAGCTGCTGAACAGCGCCCACGTCAACTTCGGAAAACTTTACCGCTCCCGCCTTGCCGATTTCATCAGTTCCCCGCACGATTACATCCAGCGAAAAGTCGGCTGGCCCGGCGGTCATCACGGCCCGGTGGTCGGTACTTCGCTCTACAATCTTTCGTGGTGGGATGAAAACGATACCCGTACCATCTTGTGTGCCCCCGGCGGACATCGCCACGTTGACAGTATGCACGAAACCATCGGCGTGCTGAAACGCGATCTTATCCTGCAGGTGACCAAGGGTGTCGGCAACGTTTTCTACGATCTTGCCGGCGGCTGGTTTGATCATCCGGCAATTATGGAAGCACTTCGCAAGACCAATCAGATCGGCAAATTTGCCCTGACCGTTCCCGGATTCAAACGTGGTCAGGCGGCGGTGCTGTATTGTACAGATTCGATCAAGCGTCTGGCGGAAAGCAATAACAGCATCACCATTCCCGTCCGTCAGGATATGCGCCGCAACCTCGGCTGGAGCGGTATCACCGCCGACCAGTATCTGCTGGAAGATATCCTGCAGGACAACTTCCCCGAATACGATTGCTACATCCTGCCCAATGTCTACGCCCCCAGCGACAAGCTCCGCAAGGCGATCAAAGAAAAGCTCCTGAAAAAGGGTAAACTCGTCATCTTCGGTTACGCTCCGGGCGCCTTCCGCGAAAACTCCGGCAAAATCGATCTTGCCGCCATGAAAGAGCTGACCGGAATATCTTTCGGTCTTGCTGATGGTAAAATCGCCCGTCAGGTTTCGTCCAAGTATGGCAAGTTCGGCAATTCGGTCAAGTTCTCTCCGGCATTCTTTGTCAATGACAAATCCGCCGCCGTCAGCGGCACTTTCGCCAACACCAAACTCGCTGCGGTCGCCGGTAAAAAGGTCGGCAACGCCAATGTCGTGGTCACGATGGTTCCGGAAATGACTCCGGCAATGTACCGCGATATCTTCCGTAAGAACAATATCCACATCTTCAGCGAAACCGATGATCCTGTCTATTATGACGGCAGATTTATCGCCATCCACGCCAACACTTCCGGAGAGAAAACTTTGATTTTGCCGGAAGCGCGTGAATGGTTCGATCTGTTCCGCAATAAAGCGGCATCCGGAAAATCCAAAACGCTGAAGTTGAAAATGGAACGCGGTCAGACGGAGATCTTCTTTGTCGGCAGCAAAGCCGATGCTGAACGTTATCAGAAAATGGAACAATAAAAATATAATAAAAAAACACCGCGATCAAGCGGTGTTTTTTTTTGTCGGGAGACTGCGCAAACCAGCCTCCCCCTTTTTTTCTTTTTCAGCTGAAAACTGCCGGGCGGATGTAGACGAGATTGTCCAGATTGTTGTCAAAGGCAACAGTACTGTTTTCTGCAAGCGCGGAAAGTTCCGGGACAACAGCGGTAACGGTTGCCGTTTCCGGCAGGATCGCTTCGATCGCTGATTTTTCGCACTCAAAACAAACCTGTTTTTCTCCGTTGCGGGCGGCGAAAAATTCTTTTGCCTGTTCACAATTAAGCACAGCGGTTACGCCGGTGCTTTCAAATTTGCCATCGCATTTTTTTGCGCCGAAGTAGAGGATCTCTTTGTTTCTTCCGTCATACAGCACGCCGCAAGTTTCTCCATCGGCAATAGCGGAAGCTCCAGCCAGCGCCAATGCTCCAGGAACGCTGCGGAAGGACATCGCATCGTTGGCAAACTTCCATCCCGCCGCCAATGCCGCGACCAGACGCAGAAAGGTGAAGCTTCCCGGGCCGGAACCGACTGTCCAGCGTGTGATGTCGGAGATTTGCAGATCAATTTTTTTCAATTCAGCGGCAACGAAATCCGGCAGTATCGCCGCATCGCGGCCGTGCATCGGACAATCTGAATGCAGCAGAAGTTTATTTCCATCAAAGACTGCCAGCGCGAGATTGCCCGGCTGCGGATCGAGAATACCCTGAAGATCACTCATTTTTATACCTCCGCTGTAAAACGTTCAAGCACAGAGTCGATCAACTCATCTTCGCTCTGTTTGCGGTGAACGCTGATAACTTTTCCGTCAACGATGACCACTTCCGAGGGCATAGCGCGCAGATTGTACACCGACCCCATGGAGTAGCAGTAGGCACCGGCATTTTCGATCGCCAGCAGGTCATATTCCCGGATTTCCGGAAGTTCGCGCTGTTCGGCGAAGCGGTCGCCGGTTTCGCAGATGTTGCCGCAGACATCATAGGTGTGCAATGCGCCGTCGGGGTTGCTCAAATTGACGATGTGGTGATAGGCATCGTACAGCACCGGACGGATAAGCTGGGGGAAACCTGCGTTGCATCCGGCGATGGTGCGGGTACGGTTGTGTTTGATGGTGTTGACTTCGGTGATCAGGGTGCCGCATTCGGCGGAGAGGTATTTGCCCGGTTCAAAACGCATCACCAGATCCTTGCCGTAACTGCGGCAGAACTCATCGAACAGCGCATCGATCTGCGCTCCCATAGCGGCGTAATCGACCTTGGCTTCATCGGGGCGGTAGGGAACTTTGAAGCCGCCGCCGAAGTCCATAAATTCAAGTTCTGGGAAATTTTCTTTTGAAGCGATAGCCATCAGATTGCGCATACTCTGCAATACGGATTCAACGTGTTGAAGTCCGCTTCCGGTATGTTCGTGGAGACCGACAACGTGCAGATCGCCGGATTTGACGATCTCTTTGACCTCTTCAACGGCATCGAGCAGGATGCCGAACTTGGTCAGGTCGCCGCCGGTCATAGTCATCTTGTTGTCGCCGTCGCAGACATCGGGGTTGAAACGCAGACAGATCCGGGTGCCGGGGTAATTCTTTGCACATTTTTTCAAGCGGGAAAGCGAGCCGATATTGATGATGACGCCGGTTTTCATAACGCGGTCAAATTCAGCATCGGTCATATTGTTGGCGGTGTAGATGATGCGGTCGGGGGAAAATCCGAGGCGCAAAGCCAGAAGCACTTCCGCAGGACTTACTGCATCAATTCCCGCACCCGCATCGCGGAGCAAGGTGAGCAAGGCGGGGTTGTAGTTGGCTTTGAGCGCATAATGGACTTTGAGATTGGGGTTGCGGATGAATTTGAAAAGGTCAAAGTAGCGTTCAAGCATCATTGAACCATCATAAACAAAAAGCGGGGTGCCGTAAGTTTTGGCACATTCAATAAATTGGGCTGTTGAAATCATAATATTTGTACCTCTTTGATACTGCGGAAATTCAGCGTTTTTCCGGAGTGCCGTATTGTTCTTGTAAAATGTTGCCGCCGGGGCGGCACGCCCTGGTATCCGGCGCGGCTTTCTGGAACTTCTTGCCATCAGTGCCGCGGATCATAAGCGCACACTGCGGAAAGTGGGCATCCAGATAATCTTCGAAACGCATTCCGACGATGTGGTACGGCGTTTCCCAGGTGATGGACATTGTGCCGAAGCAGTCGCCGCGGTATTGGACTTCGATCTCCGGTTGGGTACGCAAGACAAAAGCCAGTTCCCGATCGGAGATGTTGTGTTTTTTTGCATTTTTCTTCACCGCATTACGGGTCATTACCACGAGATAGGTGATCTGATCGTCGGACAAAGCTTTGCACTCTCTGCCGTCGGTGGTGACTGCAGTGTTGGAAACACAGCCGGAACTGATTGCCGTAATGATAATGGCGGCGAGGGACAGTAAAATTTTCATAGTTCAAATCCTCAGCGTTTCAGATGGTGATATTCGAGCAGTGAATTGAGCCAGTTGTTCAATACACTCCAATATTGCGGATTGCACGCCGGAAGCGGCGAATTGTCCGGACCGGAAGATACCAGATTTTCCAGAAACTCGTTCTGTTTTTCATTCTGTCCTTCCGGGAGCAGTCCGTTGTCGTACAAGTAGGCGCATTTGATGATCACGGCGCACTGTTCGAGAGTCCAGAGCTCGTGGCCGCAATCCATTCCGGCAAGGTTCGCCAGAACGGAGCGCAACGTTTCATAAGTGTACAATTGCGGAAGATTCGGCTGAGTGTTTTTCAGGAGAAAAGCACCGATCTTTCCCGCCATTTTGAAGTTGCGCGGATTGTCGGCGATGCTGTCAAAACTGCACATCACATCCACGTTTTTGGCAGTATAAAGCTCTTTGAAGCTGCCGTCGTCATTGAACTCCAGCTCCAGTTCGCGGAAGATGTCTGCCGCCGGGAAGTTCTTTTCGGAAAGCTTCTGCGCTCCGTGGATGACAAAAGATATCTTGCCGTAGTCGGGACTTATGCCGCCGCAGATCAGCGCATTTTCCCGATACGGCCGTTTATCCAGAACGATGAATTGACAGTTGATTATCAATTTCCGACCTTAATTTCTTTCAGCGAGCTGTTTTTTCAGTTCAGTGATCGCCACGCCGGGGTTGGCGCGGCCCTTGGAGAGCTTCATCACCTGACCGACGAAGTACTGCAGGACTCTTTCATTTCCGGCAAGGTATTCGGCGACCTGTTTGGCGTTGGCATCCAGCGCCTGAGTGACGATGCCGGCGATAGCTGAAGAGTCGCTCATCTGGGTGAGGCCCTTTTCTTCAATGAGAACGGCGGCGGTTTTGCCGCATTCAAACATTTCAGGGAGCAGATCTTTGGCGATCTTGCCTGAGATCTTGCCGGATTCAACGAAGTTGACCAGTTCCGCGAGCATCGCCGGAGTGACCGGACAGGTATCGACGGAAACTTTGGCGGCACCGGTCAGGCTCAGCAGAGTGGAGATGATCCAGTTCGCGGCGGCCTTGGGATTCTTGGCGCTCCCGGCGCATTCGTCAAAGTAGGCGGCAAGTTTGCGGTCGGCGGTGAGAACTTCCGCATCGTAGGCGGTCAGACCGAAGTCAGCGACGAAGCGGGCGCGTTTGGCTTCCGGCTGTTCCGGGAGCGTGGCGCGGATGGCTTCGATATCTTCATCGGTGAAAGTCACCGGCATCAGGTCGGGATCGGGGAAGTAGCGGTAGTCATGGGCGGACTCTTTGGTACGCATCAGATAGCTTGAACCTGCTTCATCATCCCAGCCGCGGGTCTCCTGTTTGAGGACGGTTCCGGCATCGAGAAGTTCCGCCTGACGTTCGATTTCAGACTCGATGGCGCGGTGGACGGCGCGGAAGCTGTTGAGGTTCTTCATCTCGATCTTGGTACCGAACTTTTCGGCACCGACCGGACGCAGGGAGATGTTGACGTCGCAGCGGAGCTGACCTTTTTCCATATCGCAGTCGCTGATCTCGCTGTAACGCATAAGTTCTTTCAAATTGGTGAGGTAGGCGTAGGCTTCATCGGCGCTGCGCATATCCGGTTCGCTGACGATCTCAAGAAGCGGAACACCGGAACGGTTGTAGTCCGCGCCGCTGCCGTGAGAAAAGTGGGTGAGTTTTGCGGGGTCTTCTTCCAGATGGATACGGGTGATGCCGATGACCTTTTCGGGGAGGGGATCACCGGAGAATCCGGTTCCGGAGATGTTCATTTTACCGTTGATGCAGAAGGGCAGGTCGAACTGGGAGATCTGGTAGTTTTTGACCAGGTCGGGGTAGAAGTAGCTCTTGCGGTCAAACTTGCTGAAACGGGCGATCTCACAGCCCATAAGGAGACCTGCTTTGACGGCGGCGCGGATGGCTTCCTTGTTGGGAACGGGGAGGGTTCCGGGGTAGCCGAGGCAGACCGGGCAGGTGAGAGTATTGGGTTCGGCACCGAATTTATTGGCGCAGGAGCAGAACATTTTGCTGGCGGTGCGGATCTGAACGTGCACTTCCAGACCGATAACGGCTTCGTATTTCATTTTGGCATAAAATCCTTAAAATTGTTAAAACTTACAATACATCATTATACAATACCACTTGAGAGGCGATTTTTCCAGTTCTCAAGCAAAAAAATATGCTTTTTTCCGTTATCTTCCGCCGGAGTGCGCACGAAAACTTGAAGCGGGATGATTTTAAAGCTATATTAGATTTGTTTCAAATCATTTCACCAAATAAAAACTGAAGAAAGAATCTGCACTTTATGAAACTCCTTTCAATACTGTTTTTTGCCGTTTTCGCTTTTATCGTTTCTGCCGGAGAGAGCTTTTCGCCAATAGTAACCCGCCCCGGTGAGTTCGACCGGATAAATGGACATATGCAGGGGATCTGCGCTTCAGACGATGCCATTTATCTTGCCTGTCAGACGGGGATTTTCAAAATCAACTGGAAAGGGGAACTGGTCAAATACACCAAGGCGGTCAACCATACAGGAGATCTCTGTTTTTATAACGGCAAAGTCTATTCGTCAGTAGCTTATTACAGCAAACAGCTCAAGGGAAGGGGCGCGATCGTTGAATACAGTTCCGACCTTGAAGAACTGCGCCGTTACGAGCTGGATTTCCCCATTGACGGTATCGCGGTGATGAACGGTTTTTTTTACTTCGGCGCCGGTCCCAATCCGCCCAAAGGGCATCGCGGAAACAAGCTGGCGGTATTGAAAGCGGATTTTTCCGGAAAGATAAATTTTGTAAAAATCGACCACGGTTATCCGACCCGCTTCGGAACGCAGGCGATAACGGTCTGGAAAGATCAGATATTTGCATCATTCTACGGTGATAAAACTGCTATGCAGAGTGCGGTGTTTGATGAACAGGGCAAAACGCTCAAGGTGTTGAAGTTCAGCGGTAATTACGGTTTTGAAGCTCTGCCGCCCCGCTTCAAATCGGAGAACCCCCGTTTTCTGCATCTGTCAGGATTTTACAATCGGAAGAAAAAAGAAGCTCCCCGTTTCCGGCTGGATTTTTATGAATACCGCGACGGTCAGATGGTCAACCTCAGCAGCGGAAACGATATTCCCGTCGGAAAGTGAAAAACTTTTTGTCGGAAGTGTTTGCGTTTGACACTAAAAGAGAGTATATTATATACCGAGAGTACTTGTTTAATCAATGGAGATATTTACCATGAACACTAATGACCGGCGTGGAAACGCTGTTGAATATATTGCCGCCCGTCCGGGGCCGATGCCGATGCCGTGCAGTGCCGCTTCAGTTGATGACTTCGGTTGTGACGTATTCACCCTTGAAGCGATGCGCCGCTATCTGCCCTCTGAAATAACCGATGCGCTTCAGGCGACGGTCGAATTCTGCCGTCCGCTCGACCCGCAGATCGCCGGAAGTGTCGCCGAAGCGATGAAGTGCTGGGCGATCGAACGCGGTGCCACCCACTTTACTCACTGGTTCCAGCCGCTCAACGGCGGAACCGCTGAAAAACACGATGCCTTTCTCGAACCCGACGGCAACGGCAAGGCGATTATGGTCTTTTCAGGAAAAAATCTTATCGGCGGCGAAACCGATGCTTCCAGTTTCCCCTCCGGCGGTTTGCGCTGTACCTTTGAAGCGCGCGGATATACCGCGTGGGACCCGACCAGCCCGGCATTCATCAAGCGCCACAGCAACGGTGCCACGCTCTGTATTCCGACTGCTTTCTGCAGTTACACCGGCGAAGCTCTTGATAAAAAGACTCCGCTTCTGCGTTCGATTCAGGCGCTGTCCCGTTCTGTTGTGCGGCTGATGAAGTTCTTCGGCTTGTCCGAAGAGCGTGTCAAAGTCACCCTCGGCGCCGAACAGGAATATTTCCTCATCGACAAACAGTTCTATTTGCAGCGCCCTGACCTGCTCCAGACCGGACGCACCCTTTTCGGCGCCCCGCCGCCGCGCCATCAGCAGCTGGAAGATCACTACTTCGGTGCGATCAAACCCCGCATCCTCAACTTTATGAACGAAGTCGAACGCGAACTCTGGAAGCTCGGCATCCCCGCCAAGACCCGCCACAACGAAGCGGCTCCGGCGCAGTTCGAAATCGCTCCCTTCTTTGAAGAGCTCAACTTGGCTGTCGACCACAATATGATGGTTATGGAAGTCTTGCGTCAGGTCGCCGACCGCTTCGGTCTGGTCTGTCTGATGCACGAAAAGCCCTTCGCAGGAGTCAATGGTTCAGGTAAACATTGCAACTGGTCGATCGACTACGGCGCTTTGAGTCTGCTCAAACCGGGCAGCGACCCCCACCGCAATGCGATTTTCCTCACCACCTTGTGCGCCGTCATCCGAGCGGTCGATCTGCACAGCGATATGCTGCGCTGCGCCACCGCAGGCCCCGGTAACGATCACCGTCTGGGCGCCAGCGAAGCGCCGCCTGCAATCATCTCCATCTTCCTCGGTGACCAGCTCACCGAGGTCATTGAACAGATCGAAGCCGGTGCCGTCACCGGAAGCAGCCGCAAAGCCGGTGCTATGCGCATCGGAGCAGATATGCTTCCGCCGCTGCCCCGCGATGCCACCGACCGCAACCGTACCAGCCCCTTCGCCTTTACCGGAAACAAGTTCGAATTCCGCGCTCCGGGTTCCAGCCAGAGTGCTTCAACGGCGATCATGATCCTCAATACCATCGTTGCCGAGTCTATCGACTTCATCTCCGATGAACTTGAGAAGTTTGACGGCGGCGATTTCAATGTCAATCTGCAGTCGGTGCTTCAGAATATCATCCGCAACCACAAGCGCGTGGTCTTCAACGGCGACAACTACAGCGACAGCTGGGTTCAGGAAGCAGAACGCCGCGGATTGCCCAATCTGCGGACTACTCTCGATGCCATTATGCCGCTGAAAGATCCCGTCAACCATCAGCTGTTCCGCCGTTACGGAGTGCTTTCCGAAAGCGAAATGCTTTCCCGTTACGAAGTTTATCTGGAAGAATTTTACCGCAAGATCCGCATCGAAGGCGGTGTCGCATTGGAGCTTTCCCGCAATATGATCTACGGCGCCGCGGTCGATGAATACCGCCGTCAGGGCGATGCCCTCCATCAGGCGTGCGCCAACGGTATTTGCGGCGGCAGCAATGCCCTGCGCAACGGTATGGAAAAGCTCGGCAAAGCTCTTGATGCTCTGGAAGATGCCAATAATGCATTGGAAACTGCTATGAATGAGAGCGATGAAAACATCCTTGCCGCTCTGAGTGAAGTCCGCAAGGCCGCCGACCTTCTGGAATATATGGTCGATGACCGCCTGTGGCCGCTGCCCAAATACCGCGAAATGCTCTTTGTCTACTGAAAGGAGAGATCATGGCTGAAAACGAGATTTTGTACTGTTTCCGGGTGGAGGACCCCTCCGGTGAATTTGAACCGGCGGCAAGTCTGCTCGAAGCATTGGATTTGCAGTTCTCCAGCTATTTTGAACGCGGCAATATGACGGTCGTCCACACCGTTTATGCTGAAAGTGCCGACGAAGCGAAAGCCGCACTTGATACGCTCAATGCGGCGTTGCCGGATTGGAAAGAGAGTATGGAAGTCGAACTTTTTCCCGGCGAACTCTTTGAATTGAAAAAGAGCGAATGGGCGGATGCGTGGAAAAAGTATTTCAAGCCGGTCGAGATATCTTCCGGACTTCTGGTCACTCCGGCGTGGATAACTCCGGAAGCCAAAAAATATCAGAAGGTATTGAAAATCGATACCGGAATGAGCTTCGGCACCGGACAGCATCCTACTACATTCTATTGTCTGAAAAAGATCGACGATATGTCAAACCGCATCTCCTCTATGCTGGATGCCGGCTGCGGATCGGGAATTCTTTCCGTTGCCGCTCTGCTCAAAGGCGTGAAGTATGTTGAAGGATTCGACTTTGACCCCGATGCGGTTGAGATGACGGCGAAAAATCTTGAACTCAACGGCTTCAAGCGCGAAGATATGGTGCTTGAGTGCGGCGATGCAGGAAACTATCCGGGCAGAGAAGAAAAATATGATCTGGTCTGCGCCAATATCCTCGGTCATCTGCTGATCACGTTCCGCTTCAACATCGCCTCCTGGGTCAAACCGGGCGGTACATTGGTGCTGGCGGGAATACTCAACCGTGATTTCGATCTGGTGTCAAAGAGTTTTACGGAACTTGGATTTTACGAAGTTGAACGGGAAACCGACGGCGAATGGACAGGAGGTCTGTTTATCCGCTGAATGTATTGAATTTTCCGGCAACTGTCTTATATTGAATTGAAGCTTAACAGAAGTTTCGGTATCAAGGAGAAGTGTATTATGGCTGAAACCAGAGTGAAAAACGGCCGCCGGGCAGTAAATTTTGAAATTCGGGAACTGCCCGGAAGAGAGATTTTTATTGCCGGAGAATTCAATGATTGGAAACTGGTGAAAAAACTGGAAGACAAAAACGGCGACGGCATATACCGCTGCCGCTTGATGCTGTTTCCGGGAGTTTACCAGTATAAATTTGTTGTAGACGATATGTGGCGGGTCGATCCGGGCAATCCCAATTTTCAGCCCAATGAGTTCGGTTCGCTCAACAGTGTTCTGATTGTGGAAAATAAATAACTTTTTGCGGGATGAAATAAATGGAACTTCAACTTTACAATGTCTCTCCGAGTCTGCCCGGTGAATTGGCGTTTCTCGAAAAACTCGCCGACAATATCTGGTGGTGCTGGCATCCTGATGCCGTGGATCTCTTTATGCGTATCGATCACAATCTGTGGCGCGATGTCGGCGGAAATGCAAAAGCTTTTCTGCGCAAAGTCGATCCGGCAAATTTGAAAGAACTGGCAGTCGATTCCGGCTATCTGCGCCAGATCGAAAATGTGAAGAAAATTTTTGAACAGGAAACCGGAACTCCGCTTCCGCCTGAAAAACGGCGCACCGCCTACTTCTCTCTGGAATACGGCATTCATGAAAGTATTCCCATCTTTTCCGGCGGTCTGGGCGTGCTTGCCGGCGACCATCTGAAGGCCGCCAGCGATATGGAACTGCCGCTGGTCGCGGTCGGTCTTTTGTACCGTCAGGGATATTTCCGTCAGGTGCTTGACCGCACCGGATTCCAGACGGAACATTATCCCGTTTCCGAACTGCACGAACTGCCAATCGTCCGCGGCTGTGACCGCAACGGCGATCCGGTGACGATCACTATGAAGCTCGGCGACCGCGATCTCTATGTCGCCGTCTGGGTGCTGTGGGTCGGCAACGTGCCGCTGCTTCTGCTCGATACTGAACTGCCGCAGAACCCGCCCGATCTGCGCGAAGTCACCTGGCGGCTTTACGGCGGCGATAAGAGAATGCGTCTGCATCAGGAGCTGCTGCTCGGCATCGGCGGCGTGAAAGCGCTGCTTGCCATGGGCTTTGATCCGCAGGTCTGCCATATGAACGAGGGCCACGCCGGATTCCTTTCCCTGGCGCGGCTGCACCATCTGGTCAACGAATGCCATCTGGAACCTGATGTCGCTCTGGAGGTGGTCTGGAGATCCAATATTTTCACCACTCACACCCCCGTTCCGGCTGGCAACGAAGTATTTGACATCAATCTGGTGCGCCCCTATCTCGAACCTTATGCCCGCGAAGCAGGATTTGATATCGAACGGGTCATCCGCTGGGGTATTCCCATCACTGAACGCGGCCGTACCGGCGAGATGTCGATGACCGTTTTCGGTTTGCGTATGGCAGCCAATTACAGCAACGGTGTGAGCAAACTTCACGGTGAAGTCGCCCGCCAGATGTGGAAGCATCTCTGGCCGGAGCGTTCCGCTTCCGAGATCCCCATCGGACACATCACCAACGGTGTGCATATCGCATCGTGGGTCTCTCCGCGCCACAGTCGTTTGTACAACCGTTATCTGACCGGGAACTGGATGCACAATCCCTCCAACAGTCAGCTGGAATCCGACCTCGCCGCGCTCCCCGATGATGAACTCTGGGGCGCACATGAGCTTTGCCGTCAATCCCTTATCCGCTATGTCCGCCGCCATCTTCAGCGCAGCCGTCATACGGTCGAAAACGGCAACCCCGCCGGCGGCGTTCTGCAGCCGGATACCTTGACCATCGGTTTCGCCCGCCGCTTTGCCACCTACAAACGCGGAACGCTTCTGCTGCGCAATAAAGAGCGTCTGCTCGCATTGCTCCGTGATAAGAGCCGTCCGGTGCAGTTCATCTTTGCCGGTAAGGCGCACCCTGCCGACAACGGCGGCAAACAGCTCATCAAGGAGCTTATTGAATTTGCCCGTCAGGAAAATGTTCAGGATAAACTGCTCTTCCTTGAAAACTACGATATCGGTATGGCACGTTATCTCGTGCAGGGTGTCGATGTCTGGCTCAACACTCCGCGCCGCCCGCAGGAGGCCAGCGGTACTTCCGGTATGAAAGCCGCCGTCAATGGCGTGATCAACTGCAGTATCCTTGACGGCTGGTGGGCGGAAGCCTATGACGGCGTCAACGGCTGGGCGATCGAAGGCAACGAATACTACACCGAAGATGAAGACCGTGATAATTTTGAAAGCCAGCAGCTGTTCAACGTGCTGGAAAACGAGATCATCCCCTGCTTCTATGAACGCATCGGCGGCGAGCTTCCCACCCGTTGGATCGCCCGGATGAAAGCTTCCATCGCCACTGGTTTGGGAGTCTTCTCCAGCGCCCGTATGGTCGATGATTACAATCAGAAATACTACACTCCCGCCGCAGAAGCCTACGCTTCACTGATGGCGGACAACGCTGATCCCGCACGGCAGCTGGTCATTGAAAAACGCAAGCTGGTCGAAAACTTTGACGGCGGCAGACTCTATATCTCCAATCCGGTCGTTGAGGGTTCTCTGGAAAAACTCCACGTTGGCGATACCATCAGAATCAAGGTGGAAGTCTATCTCGGCGGAATGCTCCCCGGTGAAGTCGAAGTCGATGCTTACAGCGGTGTCGCCAATGCCCACAATGAGATCGTTTCCGGCGCGGCAACTCCTTTGCAAATGGTTGAAGACCGCGGCAACGGCAACTATCTTTACGCCGGTCAGATCGTCTGCAGCGGTTCCGGCCGCTTCGGTTTGACCGCCCGCATCAAGGCGGCGGGCAACCGTTGGGACAACAGCGTTCCCGGATTTATGTGCTGGCCGAAGTAATAATTTTATCTTCACAGAAAGGTAAACGGGTATGAAACGGAAGAATAAAACCAATCCGAGAATTCTGGTCGTTACTCCAGAGATAACCTCCATCCCCGCGGGGATGAACAATATGGGCGGTTATCTCCGGGCGAAAGCGGGCGGTCTGGCGGATGTTTCAGCATCTCTTGTCGGTGCGCTGTTCCGTCAGGGCGCCGATGTTCACGTCGCGCTTCCCCACTACCGGAGAATGTTCCATATCGACGTCGGCAAACTCATCAGCGATGAATTGCGCGTCTATATGAGCAATCTTCACAACAGCCGCATCCATCTGGCTGAAGACCGCATATTTTATTACCGTGACACCGTGTACAGCAGTTATGACAGCGACAGCTTTCTTCAGGCGCTGGCATTTCAGCGCGAGGTCATCAACAATATTATCCCGGTGGTAAAACCCGATCTCATTCACTGCAACGACTGGATGACAGGACTTATCCCTGCGGCGGCGCGCCGTATGGGTATTCCCTGCCTGTTTACCGTTCACAATATCCACACCCATAAACGGACGCTCGCCGAGATCGAAGACCGCGGTATCGATGCCGCGCCTTTCTGGCAGAATCTCTTCTTTGAGCGGCAGCCGCTGAACTATGAAGAGAGCCGCGGCAACAACCCGGTTGATTTCCTTGCCAGCGGTATTTTTGCTTCGCACTTTATCAACACCGTCAGCCCCACCTTCCTCAAAGAGATCGTGGAAAATCATCACAGCTTCGTTCCGTCAAGTGTCAGAAATGAGATCGCCGGAAAATTCTATGCAGGATGCGCCAGCGGTATCCTCAACTCGCCCGACGAAGAGTGCAATCCGGAAACGGACGAATTTCTGGAATGCCGCTACGATCACTCCAATCACGCCGCCGGAAAAGCGGTGAACAAGATCGCGTTCCAGGCCCGTACCGGTTTGCATGTCGATCAGAATGCGCCGCTCTTTTTCTGGCCGCACCGGCTCGACCCGGCGCAGAAAGGTTGTACGCTTCTGGCGGATGCCCTTTACGATATAATCCACCGCCATTGGGACAGCAATCTGCAAGTTGCCATTGTCGCCAACGGCCAGTATCAGCAGGTGTTCAAAGATATCATTGCGTTCCACAACTTCTATGACCGCGTGACGGTCTGCGATTTCGATGAACAGCTCTCCCGTCTGGGTTTTGCCGCTGCTGACTTTATGCTGATGCCGTCCAGGTTTGAACCTTGCGGTCTGCCGCAGATGACCTGCCAGTATTACGGCGCGATCCCGGTCGTTCACGATACCGGCGGTCTGCACGATACGGTGAATATGCTTACCCCTGACGGAGCTTCGGGCAACGGCATCGTTTTTTGCAACTACGATACCAACGCTTTGCGCTGGGCGGTCGATGAAGCGGTACGCTTCTATCAGAGACCGGTTGAGTGGAAGAGCGGTGTCATTTCGCGCATTATGCGTCAGGCAAAAGAGCGTTTCAACCACGATGTCACCGCGCAGGAGTACATCAAAATCTATGAAGCTATGCTCGCGCGGCCGCTGGTGGTAAATTGAGTAAAGGATTGAAATCTCCGTTTGCCCGCATTGCCAATGTTCCGCTTCCGGCAAATGCTGATAAACTGCTCGATGGTTTTTCAGCACAGCTTGCCGCCCGGAAACAGCGGGCGAAAGAGCTTGAAGCGCGCATCGTGCAGAAATACGCTTCGCTGGAAGCGTTTGCCTGCGCGCACAAATTTTTCGGTCTGCATCTTGAAGAGGATGAATGGGTGTTCCGGGAATATGCGCCGCACGCCGAAAGCATCGTGCTTGCGGGAGATTTTTCCAACTGGAACAATGATGAAATGTTCCGGCTGAAGTCTTGCGGCGGCGGCATTTGGGAGGGGCGTTTTCCCAAAGATTCCATCCGCCACGGTATGCACTATTGTATGCGTGTGAAATATCCCCGCGGCGGCGGAGAACGGCTTCCGGCATATCTGCGCCGCGCGGTGCAGGATGACAAGACACTGCGTTTTACCGCTCAAGTCTGGGAAACGGAAGGCGGCTTTACCTTCCGCTATCCGCGTCCGGAAAAGTGTGCGCCGATAATCTACGAAGCGCATATCGGCATCGCGCAGGAGGCGGGGAAGGTCGGAACGTTTGCCGAATTTATGCCGCTGTTGGAAAAGATCGTCCGCAAAGGTTACAACACCATTCAGCTTATGGGGATAATGGAGCACCCGTACTACGGCAGTTTCGGATATCACGTTTCCAACTTTTTTGCCGTTTCATCCCGCTTCGGTACGCCGGAAGATTTCAAACGTCTGGTCGATGAAGCGCACCGTTTGGGGTTGCGTGTGATAATAGATCTCGTTCATTCGCACGCGGTAAAAAATATTGCCGAAGGGTTGGGGGATATCGACGGAAGCAGAGAAACTTATTTTCACTCCGGAGAACGCGGTCATCACAGCGCGTGGGATTCGCTCTGTTTTGATTACAGCAAAATGGCGGTGCTTCAATTTCTGCTTTCCAACTGCCGCTACTTTCTGGAAGAGTTCAATATCGACGGTTTCCGCTTTGACGGTGTGACCAGTATGATATACAAACATCACGGCTTGAACCGGGTGTTTTGTTCATACGATGACTATTTTTCAAGTGATGTCGATGATGATGCTTTGACCTATCTTACTTTAGCCAATAAACTCATCCACCGTCTGCATCCCGGAGCGATAACCATCGCCGAAGATGTCAGCGGTATGCCGCTTCTGGCTTCAACGGAGGGGGCAGGTTTCGATTACCGTCTGGCGATGGGGGTGTCGGATATCTGGTTCAAACTGCTGGATATCCCGGATGAAAAGTGGAGTATGCACCAGCTTTACGGCGAATTGCTCAACCGCCGCAGTGATGAGCGTTCAATAAGCTATGTCGAGTGCCACGATCAATCTATCGTCGGCGGGCAGACCGCTTTTTTCCGGATGGCGGGGGCGGCGGTGTACGATTCTATGCAGTGCCGGAAAGCGGAGCTGTCTGTCGATCGGGCAATGGCATTGCATAAGATGATGCGTCTGATAACGGCGGCGACCGCCGGACACGGATATTTGAACTTTATCGGCAATGAATTCGGTCATCCGGAGTGGGTGGACTTGCCCCGTGAAGGGAATGACTGGAGCTATCAATACGCGCGGCGGCAATGGAGTTTGGAAGCTGATGAAACTTTGCGCTACCGCTTTTTGAGCATCTTTGATAAAGAGATCATAAAATTGATTTCAGTTCCCGGATTCTATGACTGTCGGGTGCAGATGCTGCGCATTGATGAAAAAAACAAGCTCATCGCCTTTGAACGCAATGAACTCTACTTTATTTTCAACTTCGATCCAGAAAGCTCTTTTACCGATTATGAGATCGAAGTGCCGAGCGGAATTTACCGGACAGTTTTGGACAGCGATACAAAAAAATACGGCGGTTTTGCCCGCCGTACAGTTGAACAGAAATATTTTACTATTTCAAAGTGCGACGGACTTTTTCTTTCGCTTTATCTTCCGTCGCGCAGTGCATTGGTGCTTGAACGTCAGCCGATGATGTAATCAAT
The DNA here is from genome assembly GCA_045653515.1 of Victivallaceae bacterium. Classification (GTDB taxonomy): domain Bacteria; phylum Verrucomicrobiota; class Lentisphaeria; order Victivallales; family Victivallaceae; genus UBA1784. The sequence goes on from JAZOMB010000045.1 coordinate 74,227, forward strand.
GGCGTCGTCCAGCAAGCCGAGAGTGTAGAGGTAATCCAGAATGGTGTACCGCTTGCGGATGAGCTGGGCGGTGCGGATGCCGTGGATATACTGCTCTTTGCTCAAGCCGATCTCCGGATAAAGGGCGGGGCTGTTGGCCTCCTTGAGCATAGCGATCGCCTCTTTGGAACTGATAAGCTGAGCGGGGAGTTTTTCCTGCAGATATTCCCAGAGTCCGAACAGTTCCTCTCTCCGTTCGGGAGTGGATTCAAACTTATCCAAAGCCAGCTCTTTGACTCCGGAACCGTAGCAGTTTTTGATCAGGAGTTCATCGATTTCCGCTGAACGCCCGGCGATGGTCGGGATCGGTTTGGCAAGTTTCCGTGCGGTTTCAAGCGGAGTGTCGATAATGAACTCCATCAAGCGCGTGGTGGTGATTGAACCGATGGCGACTTTGAAGCCGTGGGAAACCTCTTCGCCGTTGAAGGAGAGTTTTTCCATCTCCCAGACGTGGCTCATCAAGTGTTCCGCACCGGATGCCGGACGGGAATCTTTGTAGAGCTGCATCGCGTATCCGGTGTCGGCAAGTCCGGCAAAGACCGGGCCGAAATCTTTGGAGTCGGCAAGGCGTTCGCGCAAAGGTTTCTGCACCAGATTCCAGATCTCCGTGTGGATCTTTTCCGCTCCGACCGCATCGGCGATGATCCAGTCGCCGCCGGCGGGAACTTTGGCAAACAGATCTGCGTAGCCGGAAGCAAACATTTCCGGCGGCGCCGTGTACAAAACATCGGTATCCACCAAAAGCGCATAGGGCGCGGGGCAGGGGAGAGTCATTTTGAAGCCGTTATTGGACATCGCGCTTCCGGCGGCGGTGTAACCGTCAACACTGGAGGCGGTCGGGATGCAGCAGTAATGTATTCCTGCGACACCGGCGGCGCGTTTGACGATATCATTGATAACTCCGGAGCCTACGGCGAGCGGAATGACATCGGGCATTGTTTTCATCTTTTCGGCGAGCATATCGGAGATGGAACTTTCCGGATGCAGACGGGGTTTGCCCGGGAAGATGTATGGTTCATACTGATTGGCAAATTGTTCGCTTGCCTTTTTACCGGCGGCGGCGAAGGTGTTCTCATCGGCGATGATCCACGGTTTCTTGCCGGGGAACACTTCCGCAATAAATTTTCCAAGTTCATTCAATGCTCCGCTGTCCATAGCAAAGACGGCGGTCTGCATTCCTTCAGGGATATCAACGTAACGCATAATATATTTTCCTTGATTGCAATTTGTTCGTCTGGATAAAATAGCATAAATCCGCGATAAATCAAGTTTGATCCGCTTGAAAAGCGCCGCTTGCGGCAATATATTACCCCACGAAATATAAAATATGGAGAGTATTTATGAAAGCTGAAGAAAAAAGTTGTGAAATTCCAGGCCGCCCCACCGATACCGATATCAAACAGGATGAATTTATCCCGCTCTGGCCGCAGGGCGACGGCAAAGCGTTTGCAGGAAAAGCATTTGCGGTCAATGCCGCATTGAAAAATATTGATCAATTCAGTGCGGTCAACCTCACTTTGCCCAAAGCAATTTACGGCGTTACCGGTGTCGAATTGGTGATCCGTCTGGAGAATTTATTTTTGCTCCACGATAAAAGTCAGGTCAATGTCAATATTATCTGCGCAGTCGGCAGCTGCGAGAACCGTGTCTGGCGTTACACCGCGGACAAACCCGGCCGCTACCCCGCGCAAGTCGAAGTTTCCGACCTTTCCGGCCGTCAGCTCGGTATCGCCGAAACGGAGATCGTCATTTCCGATGTTGCCGCCGGAAACGAGCAGAATATTTCAATGCTGATGATCGGCGACAGTCTGCTTGCCGGAGCGCAGAGCGCCGGTTTCCTTTTGGAAAATATGCACTTGCACGGCAATAAAAACTTCACTCTCATCGGCAGCCACTCCGGAGTCGGCAAGCCGCTGGCATTGGACAAAGCCGCTGTCGAAGCCTACGGCGGCTGGCGCTGGGCGCACTTCCTTGAAAAGTACAGCGATGAAGAGAGTTACCGCTGTAAGAGTAAATTCCTCCGCAAGGACGATGAGGGTAAACTCCATCTGGATTTCGGCGCTTATCTGGATAAATATTATCAGGGCCGCACCCCTGATATCATTCTGGTTTTTCTCGGCTGCAACGATATCGCCCACGCTTCAATGAATGACTTCTCCATCTGGATGGAGGAGTCGCGCGCCAAGCGCCGTCAGCTCCTGGAGCATATCCGTTCGGTCGCGCCGGAAGCTGTCATCGGTCTGGTCACGCTTCCCCCTGCCAATTCCCGGCACAAAGCCTATCTGGAAAACTATCACGGTGTCGTCGTCCATCAGCAGTACCGTTATAATCAGTTGACCTACGTCAAACAGCTGATGCTGGATTATCAGGATGCCCCCGCATATTCGATCATCCCGATCTATCACGGCATCGACCCCGAAGCGGATTACCCGGAAGATAACTCCATCCATCCCAACTCACAGGGCTATTGCAACTTCGCGCTCGCCTTTGAAGCTTGGATAAAGGCGATGTTTTGAAAATGAGGTGAAGTAAAATGTCAAAGAAGAAAAAGTTGCTGATTGCCGCCGGAATTGCGGTGCTTGTCACAGTTGCCGGAGCTCTGAGCCTTTGGGGCTTTATCGTTTACTGCAACCGCGTGGTCGGCGATTGCGGAAAACTCTGCTATTCTGAAATCGAACAGCTCCCCGCCCGCGATGTCGCTCTGCTGCTGGGAGTCGCCAAAATCACTCCGTCCGGAAAACCCAATGCCTATTTCAAAGGCCGTATCGAAGCCGCTTCCGCCCTCTATCACTCCGGCAAGATCCGTCACATAATCATCTCCGGAGACAACAGCCGCAAAGATTACAACGAACCGCAGGATATGAAAGAAGCTCTGATGGAAAAAGGTGTTCCGGAAACGGCGATGACTCTGGATTATGCCGGTTTCCGGACTCTGGATTCGGTCGTCCGCGCCAGAGAGATTTTCAGCTGTAACCAAATCACGGTGATTTCCCAGCGTTACCACGCGGAACGCGCACTTTATATCGCTGAAAAATACGGCATTGATGCCATTGCGTTTGCCGCCGCCGACACCCCTTGGAAGTGGCTCAATGAGCGCAACTGGAAGCGGGAAAAATATGCCCGCTGTGCCGCTTGGCTCGATCTGAATATTTTGCGCCGTTCTCCCCGCTATCTCGGAGAGAAGGTGGTGCTGGATATCACTTCAAACGCACAATTCGATGGCAAAGTCGCTCAATGAATTATCTCTTGCGCCCATAATGGTGACGATATCGCCGTCACGGGTGTTCTGTTTGAGATAAGCTTTCACCTCTTCGCGGCTGGCAAGAGTGATGAAGCGTTCAGGAGCTTTGCTCAAACTCTGCCATTTGGCGTGAACATCTCTGGCTGACGGCGAAAAGCTTGAGGTGCCGCCGGCGTAAAATGGTTCAAGCAGGATAAAGCGGTCGTTTCCGTTCAGAAACTCTTCCATATATTCAAAGAGCTGCTGTTCCATAAAACCGAACGGCTTGTAACCGTGCGGCTGGAATACCGCATAGAGTGAACCATTGGTGCGTTCTCTCATTCCCGACAGACAGGAGAGGATCTTTTCCGGATTGTGGGCGTAATCGTCAAAGACTTTTGCTCCGGTGCCGGTGGTTCCGGCGTAATCGTCGCGCCGCCAGACTCCGTTGAAACTGGTCAATGCTTCAAGCGCTTGAGCTTGGGAAAATCCGAGCATTTCAAGCATCAATTTTATGCAGAGCGCATTGATTGCCATATGTCTGCCCGGTTTGGGCAGGACAAGTTCGCTGCCTTTTGAAAAACTGGCAGTCGCTTTGCTCATGTCCGCCTGATAAGCGGTGATATATTCGGTCGCCTGCGGGGCAGGGGAGTCGGCGGCTATCGCTATGGGCAGATTTTCCGGAATGGAATCTTTGATCGCTTCATAAACTTCCAACGTCAGAACCGCTCCTTTGCGGATCTGTTTTAAAAATGCGGCGAACATTGCCGACAATTCGCTCTTGTCATAGTGGTCGGTACCGATATTGAGGATTATCGCATAATCGGCTCCGTAATTGAGCAGACTTTTGTCGCTTTCATCGGCTTCAAAGACCAGATGTTTTCCGTTTCCGGAGCGGTAGTTACCGGCAAATTTTTCACTTTTGAACTTTTTGGAAAGGGCGCCGGAAAGCATCGCAACTTCGGCTCCTGCATTGTCCAATGCTTCGGCAAGATAGCCGCAGACGGTACTTTTGCCGCAGCTTCCCGTGATGGCTATTGAGAGTTTGCCGGAGAGTTCCAGCAGTTTGCCCAGAAGCTCCGAACGGTGCATCCGCGGTGTGTCGGGCGCGGCGGTGAAGTCAGGGTTGTCCGCTTCGATGGCGGTGCTGAATACGATCGTGTCCGGTTTCGGGGCATCGGCAAAGCGCGAACCATCCTGCGGATAAATTTTTATCCCCTGATTTTTCAACGGCTGAATGATGTGGCGGTTCTCCGGGCGGTCAGCTCCGCGGTCGCTGCCGCTGACAATAAATCCCATATCGCACGCGGCGGCGGCAAGACTGCTCATCCCGATACCGCCGATCCCGATAAAATGAATATTTTTCATAAATTATTTTGCTCCGGTACACTGAAAAAACTTGAAAAAATTTATTTTGTATACTATACTAAATGAAATGATATTTTTCAATGGTATTTTTTACGGATTTTATGGAAAAACTCGGTTTAAACATCCAAATCGCTGCTGAAAGCAACATCGGTCTGCACCGTTCGGACAATGAAGACAGCTTTCTGATCTGCCGCCCGGATGCCGAAAGCGCTCTGGCCTGTGTCGCCGACGGTATCGGCAGTCACACCGACGGCAAACTGGCAAGCTCCATTTGCTGCCGCGACCTTTTGGAATGGGCATCGGATGGAAAACACTTCACAGATGACCCCGAAGATTTTCTCAAAGACTTTTTTACCCGCACCAATGAAAAAATATTTGAACGCAACTACCGCGAATCCCGTTTGCGTCCGATGGGCTGTACCGCCGTCGCCGCCTGTTTCACCCGCCGTTTGATAACCATTCTCAATGTCGGAGACAGCCGCTTTTACGAGTATCTGCCCGGCCGCGATGAGCCGTTGAAACAGATCACCATCGACCACCATCCGGACGATGAGATTCTGGAAAAGCTCTCCGAAGTTTACAACGTTAAAAAAGACAATTTGAAACACCGTGTACTGCTGCATTCTCTGGGTACGCGATATGAATTTATGCCGGACATCTTCACCGTCATTCCCGATCCGGATGCGATATATCTGCTCTGTTCCGATGGATTATCCGGCCACGTTCCGGAGGAACGCATCGCCGCAGTTTTATCTGACCGCACGCTTTCGGCTCGCAAGCTGACTTCCGCCCTTGTCCGCGAAGCATTGCTCTGCGGCGGACGGGATAATGTCACCGTAATAACTGCCAAATATACCGGAGAAGAAAATGGCATTGCTTGAAGTAAAAGATCTCGCGGTTTATTATCCCGTTAAAAAAGGCCTTTTCGGCAAACGGCAGTTCCTCAAAGCTGTCGATGGCGTAAGTTTCCATATCGAACGCGGCGAAACGGTCGGTCTGGTCGGTGAATCCGGCTGCGGCAAAAGCACCGTCGGCAAAGCTCTGGTCAAACTCGAAAAGCCAATTCGCGGCTCAATCCTGCTCGACGGCGTTGATCTGGCAACGGTCAAAGGCCGCGAACTGCGGCAGATGCGCCGCAAGTTTCAAATGATTTTTCAGGATCCTTACGGTTCGCTCAATCCGCGTATGACCATCTTCAATGCGCTTGACGAGGTGATCTCTTTGCATCTTGATCTTGATCGCGACGCCCGCTATGCCAAAGCTTCTGAACTGCTTGAACTCGTCGGACTTCCCCCCGAAGCTCTGAACCGTTACCCGCACCAGTTTTCCGGCGGGCAGCGCCAGCGTATCGGTATCGCACGCGCCTTGGCGCTTGAACCGGAACTGGTGGTCGCCGACGAACCGGTTTCCGCCCTTGATGTGAGTGTGCAGGCTTCGATCGTCAACTTGCTCGGCGATATCCAAAAGCGCAAAGGAACTGCATTCCTGTTTATCGCGCACGATCTTGCGGTAGTTGAACACATTTCTCACCGCATTCTGGTGATGTATCTCGGTCACATCGTGGAAGAGGGACCTGCGCGGGAGCTTATCGCTTCGCCGCAGCATCCCTACACCAAAACTCTGCTGGCGGCGGTTCCGGTCGTTGCCCGGAAAAAGAATCTCCTTACCGCGGTCGCCGCATCCGATGCCGTTTCACAAGTTACTCCACCAGTTGGATGTCCTTTCGCTCCCCGCTGTCCCAATGCTATGCCGCGTTGTTTCAATGAAAAACCGCAGCTGATAACCACCGGAAGTGCCCGCCGCTGCGCGTGTTTCCTGATAGAGCCTGTCTGAGAAAAACGGGGGGCGGCGGGCCCTCGTGCGCGCTGACTTGAAAAAGCGGGGAAGCTCGTGAACGTGAGTTCACGTCGCCCCGCTTTTTCTGCGTCATCATCGCACGATCATCCCGCCGGTTGCGGCAACCCGGTTGGCGAAATGATGCCGCTGGAGTTTTGCGCCAATCGTCGGGCTGTCCGCCCGACAGGCGAGAGGAAGCCGCTTCGCGGCGGGTGATTCCGTCTGACGGTGTTTTGCGCCAATCGTCGGGCTGTCCGCCCGACAGGCGAGAGGAAGCCGCTTCGCGGCGGGTGATTCCGCCTGACGGCGGCATTTTTTGTTTTGCGCCAGTTTCTATTTATTTTTCTTTGCTGCGACAAACTGGAGCAGCCATACGCCGCTTTTTTTGAAAGGGGAAAGGGGTTTGCGGGAAGGGGAAAACTTTTTTTCACGGGTAAAAAAGTTTTCCCCTTTCCCCAAAGATGTTACAGAAGCATCAAACTTAAGATCAGACCGACGGTGAGGGGGATGGTGAAGTTATCGTCGATTTTGATCTGTTTGGTAAAGAGTTCGACGATGGAGCCGGCAATGACACCGATTGCGCCGAGGATATAGAACATTCCGGAAGCTCCGCAGACGATGCCGACGATGGACAGAACGGTATATCCGACCGCGATAAAGCTCAACGTTCCTTCCAATGATTTGCCGTTGACGATCTGGTGTTTGCCGAACTTGCGCCCGATGAGAGCCGCGGCGGCATCTCCTGTGAGCATCACCGCCATAGAAGCCGCGGCGATGAGCGGCGGGAAGATCAAATTGAGCAGCAGTGCCGCCATCAGAACCGGGGCGCCGCCGGAAACGATCCACTGACCGGGGCGGGCTTCGGCGCGGAGCATATTTCTGAATAATTTTCCGTAGAGTCTGCCCAGATATTTTCCTCCGTTGGCGTAATCGTGTTCCAGAATCAAGGTGGTCAGCAAACAGAACAGAAACACTCCTGAGCAGAGCCAGCGGCCGTAAGCAAAAATACGGGGCAGAATAATGGTGGCGGCGACCATCCACAGTGAAGAAAGATGAATAAGTTTGCGTTTGATCTCTTCCCAGTAAGGTATCGGTGTTGACATAAAAAATCCCTTTCATATTTATACGGAAAGTAATATACTGGCAAAAGCCGGTTTATTCAAGTAAAATTACATTTTTATTGCTTTGAAAACTTGCTTTTCAAAGAATTTGCTGTATAGTAAGAGCCAGCACTGAATTAAAAACTCATCATTCATTTTATGGAGAGAAAATATGTCTGAGCAGAAAAAATTGAAGTTTGCCATCGTCGGTACCGGAAACCGCGGAGTCCATTGCTTTGGTAAAATGCTTAAAAAGCGTAAGGATTGCGAAATCGCCGCGCTGGTTGATCCCAACCACGTCCGTTCGGCTCACGCCGCCGAGATCCTTGACATCAAGCCGATGTTCTTCAAAAGCGTTGCGGAAATGCTTCAGAGTTTCACTCCCGATGCCGTGGTCATCACCAGCCCCGACTACACCCATTGCGAGAATGCCATCGCTGCGCTTAAAGGCGGCTGCAATGTTCTGCTGGATAAGCCGCTTGCCACTCACGTCACCGATTGTCAGGATATTATTGAAGTCGCTAAAGATTGCTCCAAGATTCTTATGATGGGCTTCAATCTCCGTCACAACCCGGTGCTGAAAAAGCTCAAAAAGCTTATCGAACAGGGAACTTGCGGCAAAATCTTTATGATCGAAAACCGCGAGTTTTATGACGGCGGCCGTACCTATATGGCGCGCTGGAACTGCGATTACACCAAGAGCGGCGGCTTGTGGATCCACAAGGGCAGCCACGACTTTGATGTGTTCCAATGGCTGATGGATTTCCCCAAGCCGGTGCGCGTGAGCAGTTTCTCTGCCTTGAGTGTGCTTGATCCCAAGCATCTGCCTTTCACGCTCCGTCCGGGTGTTGAAGCCGGTCCCAGCTGCCGCAAATGCCCCTATCTTTCAGAATGCCCCGATGCCTTGCCCGAAGGCGGAGAGATCAAGCTCTTCGGCGATGATGCGGTCGCGGTCGACGGTTACGTTAAAGACAAGTGCATCTATCTCAATGAAAAGAGCGTTCACGACAACGGCACCGCTATCGTGGAATATGACAACGGCGCACGCGCCATCCATACCGAATGCTTTGTCGGTTCCATGCACGACCGCAAATACACCATCTGGGGCGAACTTGCCACCATTGAAGTCAGCCTGACCAACCGTGAGATCGTTGTCCATCCGCGCTGGAGCAAGGATCTGGTCACCTACAAGATCGCCGAAGCCGAGGGCGGTCACGGCGGCGCCGATCCCAAGCTGCTTGAAACGTTTGTCAAAGCGGTGCAGAATGACGATTCTTCCACCAGTACCGCTGAACACGGTATGTGGTCGACCGCCTGCGGTGAAGCCGCGGAACTCTCCTGGAGAGAAAACCGCACTGTGGAAGTCAAGGAACTTTTCAAATAAATTCTTATTCGAATTTCCGGCGTTGTCCCTGAACGGAGCAACGCCGTTTTTTTTATACATATGTACCATTTGACAAATCTGATATCAGGAGTATATTATTTACAGTACAACATTTTACCCAACTTTATCAGGTGGAGTATGAAAAAGGCGGTTTGGACAGTGTTGAGTATTCTATGTATGGCTTGCGCCATAGCGAAGGAGGCGGATTTTTATTTGTGCAGCAAGATATCTGCTGTTGCCGGGATGTCTTTGGTCAAAGAGGGGGATATGGTTCACTTCTATTTCAAAATACTCCCCGGCGAGACCCGCGAGATCGAAAACGCTTCGATTTATCTCTCTACCGACCGCGATCCCAGGACCGGGCGGCGCAACTACGGCTGCGAATACTATATGAATGCCGGAAAACGGTCGGTCACCTACTATGACAAAAACGGAAAAGAACACGGTAAGAAGAATGCTTTTACTTTGAAACACATCGATGACTGGTGTGTTTGGAGCTTTAAAAGCAGTGTTTTTGAAACTCCGCTGGATGATATTCTCCTCACCTGGAAAGGCATCAAAAAACAGGGCCACATCCGCCTTGCTCCGGGTAAGGCAATACGCAAAGTGACAATTCCGGAAATAAAATAACTTCATCAATGGGAAGAATGCAAGTATGAAAAAGTTTTTGACAGTTGTGCTGACCGCCGCCGCAAGTTGCCTTTTTGCCGCAGGTATCCAGCTCTATCCGCCGACCAAAGCAAACAAACTCATTCTCGGTTTTGCTCTGCACAAGGAGACTGATCATCACTGGATGCTGTTCAAACTTGCCAAAGATGCCCCCGCCGATCTTGTTATCGACAGTATTTATATCCACGGTGATAATGATAAAAACACCGGACGGAAAAAGGTCGGCAATGAATACTATATCGTGCCGAAAAAACGCAGTGCGACCGCTTACAGCAGAGATGGTAAAGAGACAGGTTTCCGGCGCAGTACCGAAGCTTTCCGTATCGGCGAATGGATGCTCATCCGGATCAATGCCGAGGTTTTCAAAGCCAATCCTTTGATCGGATATTCACTCTGGTGGCGCAATAAAACCTGCACCGCTTCCATTGAAGTTTCTCCCGACATCAAAACTTTTGAAGCTGAAATGCCCGCTCTGCCCACTCCGGCGGAAATCAAAAAGAAGAGCGATTCCATCCGCCCCAAACAGAAGACTATGACTTCGTGGATCGCTCCCGGCATCATCCACATCAGATCGCTCAAGGATAATAACAAACAAAAAAGTGTCACTTTGAATATCCCGCGCAACGGAACCGGTGACTTTCAGCTTGCCGCATATTACACCGGGTACAAAGCCGGGCGCATGAGCCTCAACTGGACGCCGCCCCTTTCCGGAACTGCCAATGTCATTTCCGCCGATCCGCTGCGGATGTACCGCGTGATCGAGGTTCCGTTTGTCGAGCCGGTCGACGAAGCGCTCAAATATGCCCTGCGTTTCCCTGCCGGGACCCTTTTCCGCAAGACCACTATCCCCGACCGTCTGACCCGCTACAAAATGGGCAGCGGCACCGGCGATTACAAGATGTCTCTGAGAAAACGTCTGGTGGTATGGCACGGTACGGTTTCGGTTCCTGATACCGCCCGTCCGGGAGTTTATGAATCCACCTTCACTCTGACGTGGCCCGAAGGCAAAGAGGATTTCAAACTGATCGTAAAAGTGGATGACTTCACCATCCCGGAACGTCCGAGCTTCGTGATGTTCGCCGATATGCCGCGCGCCTGCAACTACATCAGCAATCTCAAAGGCACCACCGGCGGTATGGATGTCGGCAACGAAGTCACTATCAACAACCGCTCCAATGCCATCACTATGGATCTGGAAAAGTGTCTGCGTGAGTTGAAGTTCCACCGCATTGCCCCGCGCAAAGTATTGGTTCCGGTTTCGCTCAAGTTTGACCAGGATGAAAAGCCGGTCATCGACTTCAGCTCCATCGATGCCTTTACAAAACTGGTGGTCGATGATCTTAAAATGAACCCCCGCTTCGAAATGCCGCTGGCAACCGTTTCCACCGGACACAACGCTCACTACACCCGCCTTTACGGCCCCATCGGCCGTGACCATATGAGCGATGAGTTCCGCCGCAAGTATGCCGCCACCATCAAAGCGGTCAGCGAACACCTCAAAGAAAAGAATTGGGACAAATATTTCTTCGCCTACTTCTCCGATGAACCGGGACACCAGTTCGCTGCTCAGACCAAAGAGATCATAAGTATCATCAACAAGGTCAACCCCAATCTTTCCCCGTGGATCTTCGGCCCCGGTCCCACTAAGGAGTATATCGACCACCTGAATACATGGATGGGCGGTTTCGGCACTCCGCTGGAAGCCGGTGAAGTTGAACATAATCCCAACTCCGATGCCGTCCGCATCGCCAAAGCGCGCGGCGATAAGATCGGTTTGTACAATCCCCGTTATCCCATCAATGCTTCTCCCGCTACGGTACGCGCTTTGTACTGGTGGGCATTCCAGCAGGAGCTTTACTGGATGAGCCACTATTGCTTTGCCTACTTCCACGCTTCGCCGCGCGACATTTCCAATGCCGGTTACTGGGGCTACTGGGTCTATCCGCCCAACCCCGGCAAAGCCGGCACCTGGGACAACTCCATCCGTCTGGAAGCGACCCGCGCCGGTCTTACTGATTATGAATATCTCAAAGCGCTGACCGACAAAGTTGCCGCGCTGCAGAAAAAGATCCCTGCCGCCGCCGGCTTCAAACCCAACGCTTCCGCCATTCAATACACCCGCGCCGTCGCGCGCAACAAAAATGTCCGGTGCGAAGATGATGCTCTTATCACCCGCATCCGTGATCTTATCGGCAAAGAGATCAAAGAGCTTTCAGCTGCCCCCGGTTTTGTCAACTATGCCGTTGATAAAGAAAACATCGTCTTTTCCGTCTACGCCGTTCCCGGAACGGTCGTGAAGTTCGGAAATGAAACCCGCACCGCCGGCGATGCCGCACTGGTTTGGAGGTTGCCTGCCAAAGAGGTGCTTGGTAAAGAACAATGTTTTGTGCTGGGCAATGTTCCGGTGCATAAAACCGCTTTTGCTGACTTGTAATCAACCTTATAAGGAGAGTTTTGTTATGAAATACAGATCCAAATCATCCGCCTTCACTCTTATCGAACTGCTCGTAGTCATTGCCATTATCGCCATATTGGCGGCGATTCTGCTTCCGGCATTGCAGAAGGCGCGTATGCGCGGGCAGGCTTCTTCCTGTACCAACAATCTTAAACAGACCGGTATTTGTGTTCAGCAATACTGTTCAGATAATTCGGATTTTTTCCCGATCTCCATGTCAACATTTGCCGGATTGCTGGATCGGGTTTATATGGTTCCGCACAATCGTGCTGATAATAAACGCATCTATTCAGAATTTTACCGTTGCCCATCCAATTTGCCGGAGTTGAGCTGGTGTAAAGATCTCGGCCGTTATTATGCCGGTTATCAATATACCAGTTACGCCTGGAACAAACTTTATGGAGATAATTCATCTGCGAAAAAGGGACCGACCACCAAATTTTCCCAAATCCGGAATCCTTCCAATAAAGTCATGTCATTTGATGTGGCAAAAGGTAAACAGCTGGTCAAACATGATAAAGCGGTCGCCATCAGAGACAGTTTGAGCGCTGTTTATCCCGGCCCCCACGACCGTAATGTGAATATCCTGTTCGCTGCAGGAAATGTTTCCGGGGTCAAGGATAACAACGATGCATATTTCGGCACCTCAACTACTCACTCCACCGTGGAAAAGACCTGGAACCCCACCAAATAAGTTTGACCATCATCAGTACGGCTCTCTGTCCACGCGGCAGGGAGCTGCTTTTTTTGCAGAGGGGAGGGGTCCCCGGCACGGTTTACGAACCACGCCGTTTCCTGTCGGCACGATGATCGTGCGATGATGAAAAGAAAGCGGCAGGCAACGTGAACTTGTGTTCAGGCGACCTGCCGCTGACGCAGTCAGCGCGCACGGGGGCGCGCCGTCCGCAGAAAACTATTCAAACTCAAATTACTTGACTTTGACAGCTTTGCCGCCGCTCTTGGCGGATTTGTGCATGGCAATACAGGCGCGCAAGTTGCGCAGACCGTCTTCAGCATTGACCGGCTTGCCGTCGATGATCGACTGAGCGTGTTTAGCGATGATCTGCTGATAGATGTTGGGGAACTTGCGGGGACGCAGATGCTTGACACCGGAAGCGGTTTCCAGTTCCAGACGCTGGGCGTAGGGTTCATCCGGAGTACCGGAGAGCTGGAACATAGTACCGAAACCGCGCAGAACTGCGGAATCGCCGTAGATTTCAAAACCGAGGTTGCTGAGGGTACCGATCAAACCGCCGCGGGCTTCGGAGAAGGCGACCTTGAAGGAGCCGACCTGACCGTTTTCGAGGGTGAATTTGATGTAGGCGCCGTCTTCAGCGACGATACCGAGGGTTTTGGGCAGATAGACTGCCTGGACGGAAGCGATCTTGCTGTTGAAGATAAATTCAGCCATATAGACGCAGTGGGAAGCGACATCACCGATGGGGCCGCCCATTTCTTCGATTTTGCTGCACCGCCAGGTGGCGGCTTCTTCCGGAGTTGCACCGAAGAGGAATTCCATGTGGAAGCAGCTGTCGCCGACATTACCAAGTTTGCCGGCGGCGACATATTTGCGCGCCAGCTGGTTGAAGGCGTTGTAGACCATCATGTGGTCAACCGTCAAGCTGAGTTTTTTCTTTGCCGCCATTTTGACCATGGCAGTACCGTCGGCAACGCTGGTGGCCAACGGTTTTTCCGCCATGACGTGCTTGCCGGCTTCCATCGCCTTGAGAGCGATGGAAGCGTGGGAAGCGTTGTTGGTGGCAATGTAGACAGCGTCGATCTCTTTATCGGCGACGATATCGTCGATGGAATCGTACCACTTCAGATTGAGGGCTTCAGCGGCGGCTTTGCGGGCGGGGTTGACGTCGAAGGCGCCGACCAGTTCCGCATTGGGGAGACCGTTGAAACGGCTCTTGTCGCAACCGAAACCTTCTTTGGCGATACGGTTTTCAGCGATGCCGCCGAATCCGATGATCGCATACTTGACTTTTGCCATAATAGAACCCTTACTTCATGAAAGCTTCGGCGACCTTCTTGAAGGCATCGATCATAGCCTGAACGTGGCATTCGTCGTAGGTCGGGTGGGTGAAGAAGCTGATGGTACGGTCGGTCATCCAGTTCGCCATCTTGCAGTTGAACTTGGAGTAATCGATGTTGCGGGCTTTGGGATCGTGGAACGGATACTTGGCGGTACCGAAACCGTTACGGTCGGTGTAGGCCTGTTCCTTGTACATTTCCGGCCACAGGATGCTGTAGACGGGGACGCCTTCGGCAGCGATAGCGGCGATGAACTGCTTGGTGTCAACGCCATCTTTGAACTTGTCGGTGTCGAGGACGAACGGAGCCCACCAGTAGGAGTTCTGACGTTCTTCGGTATCGACCGGAGCATATTTCACCAGCGGGTGATCCTTGAGGGCGGCGACGAGCATCTTACCGTTGCGGATACGGTTTTTGAGGTTCCAGTTGTCGAAGCGTTCCAGTTCGCACAGACCGATCTGGCTCTGGACTTCGGTCATACGGAAGTTGAAGCCGACGCGGCGGTGGATGTAAAGCTGTTTGCCTTCCATTTCGAGAAGGTTGAGTTTGGCTTTGACGTCATAGCCGTGGTCGCGGAAGGAACGGCATTCCCAGGCCAGATCGTCGTCGTTGGTGACGACCATACCGCCTTCACCACCGGTGGTGAAGTGCTTGCTCTGGCAGAAGCTGAAGCAGCCGACAGTACCGATGGTACCGGCTTTTTTGCCTTTGTAGATACCGCCGAAGCACTGGGCGCAGTCTTCAACAACGTACAGGTTGTGCTTTTTGGCGATGTCCATGATGGGATCCATATCGGCGACGATACCATAGAGGTGGACGACGACGATGGCTTTGGTGCGTTCGGTGATGGCTTCTTCGATCTTGGAGGGATCGATCAGGTGGTCGGTTCCGCAGTCAACGAAGACAGGGAGAGCACCGGCCTGCAGGGCGCAGAAGCTGGAAGCGATGAAGCTGTAGGAAGTACAGATGACTTCGTCTCCGGGGCCAACGCCGAGGGAGGCCAGAGCGGTGTGCAGGGCGCAGGTACCGTTGGCAACGCTGATGGCGTTGCGGACGCCGAGCCATTCAGCCCATTTCTTTTCGAATTCCATACCGACTTTACCGGTCCAGTAGTTGACTTTACCGGATTTCAGGATGTCGACGACTTTGTCATAGACGTTTTCGTTGAAGGTCGGCCAGGTCGGGAAGGCACCTTCGAAGACCTTCTTACCACCATTGATTGCGAGATTCTCAATACTCATTTTTGTTTCCTCCATTGTTTGGTTAGGTTTGTGTGTTTGAGAACGTTATTTTTTTACGAAACCGGCATAAACCGGTATGACAACCGTTGTTCAGCGGGGGAACTGCCCCGCAGCACGCTTAAGAGAAGATCGACCGCTAAAGTGGCGAACTCCTCGATGTTCTGCTGAAAGAGGATCATTTTGTCCGAGGGATAACGCTCTTTCAATTCGCCGTGGATGATCGTGGCGATCTGGGGCAGATAAGATATCGCCGGGAACTGGCGCGAAACCAGACCGGCAAGCAGTCCGCTTACAACCGTATCGTCGTCGCAGACGATGCCGTCGGGGCGGGAAGATGCGGACATTTTCAAAAGTTTGTCGGCGATAGCGGCACCGCCGTCATAACTTACGCCGATAAGGGAGGCGATGTTTTCCTGACGGCGCAACAGGAGCTGTTCCTGAGAGGTGCAGATCTGGACAATATTTTTGCATCCCGCAGCTTTGAGTTCGGTGATCGCTTCTCTGATGAAGCGGTTGACTTCGATGACCACGCTCAAGGGCATGGTCACGGCATCATCGTCACCGATAAAGCAGCAGGGGAGTTTGAGTTTGGCAAGTTTCTGCTGTGACTCCGCGGCAAGCGGGCAGAGAGTGATGATGCCGTCGCAGCGGTTTTCGATGATGGCCTGTTCAAAGCCTGTGAATTCATCGAGCGCGGGGGCAGGGGAGTCGAGCGGGTCGGAGGTTTGGAAGAAGGTCACGCAGCGGCAGTTGCGTTCGGTGAGCAGCTTCTGGATGAAGCCTGCCAGAGTCGCAGAATAAGCACTGCCGGAAAGGGGGCGGACGGCGACGGCGATGGTTCTGCCGGTGAGGTGTCCGCCGTCGGGATTGGCGACGAAGAGACCGACTTTATCGCGGACTTCGAGGACACCGAGCTGGCAGAGTGAATCGACTGCGGCGGCGATAGTCTGGCTGCCGAAACCGAATTCAGCCCGCAAAGTAGCATAGGCGGGCAAGCGGTCGCCGGTTTTGAGCTGGCGATCGTGAATGTAGGTGATGAGTGCGTTTCTGGCGCTCTCCACCCGGCGCGGCAATCCGGTAGCCGTAGTCATCTGTCCTTAATCTCCATAAATTAATAAAGGTATACCAAAATCAGTATACGCCTATTAATATATACTCCCTTGATTGTTTTTTCAATACGTTTTTGGCGGTATGTTGGAAAAAAATTGCAAAAAAAGAAAATCAAAGCTGTAAAAATCGTAAAATTGAGCAGGCGGGGGTTCAATAAGATGATGTTTTTAACAGTTGCAGAAAAAGTATGGCAGTTGCTTGCAATTTTTACAATGTGGTGATATATTGAGAGCGGTTGTAAGTAAATTGACAACTTCAGATTTGTGTTTAAAATATATTTGATTGTAATAATTTGAATAGAAAGTCCGGTGCTATGGGTAAGGTTTTTATATCGGCAGAAATCGGAATAAATCATAATGGCGATTTGAATATCGTTCGTAAAATGATCGATGCTGCGGCCGAAGCAGGCTGTGATGCTGTCAAGTTTCAAAAGCGCTGTGTTGAAAAAGTTTATACCAAAGAGTTTCTTGACAGTCCCCGCGAAAGTCCGTGGGGGTCCACCCAGCGTGAGCAGAAGCTTGGATTGGAGTTTACCGAAGCCGATTATTGTGAAATAGATGCCTATTGCCGCAGTAAAAATATTGCCTGGTATGCATCCAGTTGGGACGTGGATTCTCAAAAATTTCTGCGGGCATTCAATTTGAAGTACAATAAAATTGCTTCGGCGATGCTGACCAATGTCGAACTTCTTGAAGCTGTCGCCGAAGAAAAGCGTTACACTTTTATTGCAACCGGTATGAGTTCATGGGAGGAAATCGATGCTGCGATCGCTGTTTTCCGCAAGCATAATTGTCCGTTTGAATTGATGCACTGTGTTTCTGTCTATCCGATGCCGCCGGAGTTGGCCAATTTGAAGATGATTGCAGAGCTTGCCGGACGTTACGATTGCAAAGTCGGTTTTTCCAGCCATGAGATCGGCAATATTGCCACTCTTGGTGCAGTCGCGCTCGGTGCAACTTCGATCGAGCGTCACATCACCCTCGATCGTACGATGTATGGTTCCGATCAGAAAGTTTCCATTGAAACTGCCGAATTGATCCAGTTTGTCCGTGAGATCAGGGATATGGAAGCAGCTCTCGGCGACGGGAAACGGGTGCTTTCTGAACCGGAGATCGCAGTTCGTAAAAAGCTGCGCGGTTGAGGAGAGTGTACTATGATTCGGGTCGCCGACTATGTGATGAATTTTCTGGCTGAACGGGGTGTTTCTCATTGTTTTGTGCTGCCGGGCGGCGGAGCGATGCATCTCAACGATGCGCTCGGTCGTTGTGAAAAGTTGGAATATACCGTATTTCTTCACGAGCAGGCACTTGCGATTGCTGCAGAAAGTTATGGGCAGCACCGCAATTTCCCGGGCGTGGGTCTGGTTACCTCCGGCCCCGGAAGCACTAATGCGATCACCGGAGTTACCGCCGGATTTATTGATTCTACTCCGATGTTTATGCTATCCGGCCAGGCGAAACGATCCGATTTGAAGCACGGAACCGGAGTTCGCCAGATGGGTTCGCAGGAGGTTGATATCGTAGCGATGATAACTCCGGTGACCAAGTATGCGTTTCAGATATTAGAGCCCGAATCGATCCGTTACCATTTGGAAAAGGCATGGTACGAATGTACTTCCGGACGAATGGGGCCGGTGTGGCTTGATATCCCGCTGGATGTGCAGGGCGCATTGGTCGATGAGGATGAGTTGGAAGGTTTCACTCCTCCTGAAGAGGCTGATTTTGAACTTCATATCGCTGAAGTGAAAACGATGTTGAAAGGTTCAAAGCGTCCATTGATGCTGGTCGGTAACGGAACCAAACTTTCCGGATCTGTCGATCGTTATATTCAGTTCGCAGAAAAGCACAATATTCCGGTGATCCTGACTTGGAAAAGCATTGATGCGATGGATTACAAACATCCGCTCAACTTCGGTTGTCCCGGAATTATGGGAACGCGTTATGCCAATTTTATTGTGCAGAATTGCGATTGCCTGCTGGTTTGCGGAAGCCGGCTCGATCCGAGTCTGACCGCATTCAACAGTGCTGATTTTGCCAGGAATGCCCGCAAGATAATGGTGGATATCGACGAAGCTGAAATGCGCAAAATAAAGGGCGTTGAACTGAAAATAACTGCTCCGGCAGATAAGTTTATTGAAGCGTTGGAAAAGGCGGAAACAACTTGTTCCGGCGCGAAAGAGTGGCTGGATTTCTGCGGGGAAGTGAAAGCGGAGTATCCGGTTTTTGAAGAGTCGGCGCAGGAATGGGACAATGGAGTTGATCTCTATTGTTTCACCGAAGAGCTTTTCAAAGCCCTGACTGCGGATGATGTTGTCGTTCCGGAAAGTTCCGGTGCGGCAGGCGAAGTCACCTACCACGGAATGAAGGTCAAAAAAGGTCAGAAAATAAAGAATGCTGCCGGTTTGGGTTCAATGGGCTTCGGATTGCCTTATGCGATCGGAGCTGCGATAGCCAATGACCGCAAGCGTACCGTGCTTATCAATGGCGACGGAGCGTTTCAGATGAATGTTCAGGAGTTGGAAACCGTTGCGCGGTTGAAACTTCCGGTGAAAATGTTTATCTGGGACAATAACGGATACGGCAGTATCGTCAATACTCAGCGCAATATGTTCCAGGGCTTTTTAGTCGGTTCTGATGTCGGAAGCGGCTTGACGCTGCCCGATGTGTGCAAACAGGCGGCGGCGTACGGTATCCGCACGCTGGAAGTGCGCGAAAACAGCAATCTTGCCGCGGCGATTGCGGAAACTTTGTCCGGAGATGATCCGGTGCTGTGCAAAGTTGTGGTCACTCCGGATCACAAAACCAAACCCCGTGTTCAGGCGGAAAAACTTCCGGATGGCCGGATGATTTCGCATCCGCTGGAAGATATGTGGCCCTATCTGCCGGAAGAAGAGGTCAAAAAATATATGAGGTTTGCAGTAAAATGATCAAGGTTCTGCTTTCAGATATCGACGGCGTTCTGACCGATGGCAAAGTGACCTTTGATGCGCAGGGCAATGAAACTAAAACAGCCAATTTCACCGATATGGATGCGATGGGCAGTTTCCGTCAGCGCGGAGTGAAGATCGGACTTATAACCGGAGAGAAGACGGCCATTGTTGAATATTTCAAAAAGCGTTTCCGTCCGGATTATTTTGTTTGCGGCTGTCATACCAAAGGTGAAGCGGTAAAACAGCTTATGGAAGAGAATGGTTTTGATCCGGCAGAAGTTTGTTATATTGGTGATGGAAAATACGATATTCCTGCGTTGGAAGCGGTAAAATATTCAGCGTGTCCTGCCAATGCCATAAGAGAGGTCAAAGCCGTTTCAATGTTGAAATTGCAGACCCGCGGCGGCGATGGAGTGGTCAAAGAGCTGCTGGACCTTTTGAGCGATAACGGAGAAGTTTGAACCAAATGGAGTTGACACAAAATATGATAAACTGCCGAAGCTGCGGCAGAAAGATCAGCACCGCTCCGCTGCTGGCTTATGAGGCTATGCCCGCGGTTGCACAGCATCTGCCCGATTCTCCGGGGACAGGCGGTTCGGTCGATTTCAAAGTGTGTCAATGTGAATATTGCGGACTGATCCAGTTGGATTCTCCACCGGTCCCTTATTTCCGTGAAGTTATAAGAGCTGCCGCCGTTTCTCCCGAAATGCGTGATTTTCGCCTGGGGCAGTTTAAAGATTTTCTATCCCGCTATGGTTTGACCGGGAAAAAGATTTTGGAATGCGGATGCGGCGGCGGAGAGTTTCTGGAATTGATGCAGCAGGCCGGAGCAGATGCTTACGGTATGGAATTCGGAGAAAAAAATCTGTGCAAATGCCGGGAAAAATCTTTGAATGTAGAAAAATGTTTTTTTGAAAACGGTTCAGAAAAACTTTCAAATGCTCCGTTCGACGGATTTTTTATTCTGAATTATCTGGAACATCTTCCCGATATTACTGTATATCTGGAGGGCATCAGGAACAATCTGGCTGATGGAGCGGTCGGTTTAATCGAAGTTCCGAATTTTGATATGATGCTTCAAAACAGTACATTCGCAGAGTTTACTACAGATCACCTTTACTATTTTACCGCAGCCAGTTTGAAAACATTGCTGGAGAATAACGGTTTTGAAGTCATATCCGAAAATGTTGTCTGGTACGGTTATATACTTTCGTTTGAGGTTCGCAAGCGGCAGCTGCCGGATTTGAGCAAATTTGATCTCGCCAAAGCTGAGCTGACCGGAAAATTGCAGGATTTAGTCAATTTTTACGGCAAAGAGCGCAGCGCTGTATGGGGGGCAAGTCATCAGGCATTTGCCGTATTGGCACTTGCCGGACTGCATGGAAAGATCCGTTGTATAATAGATTCAGCTTCTTTCAAGCAGGGGAAATTTTCTCCGGCAACGGATATTCCTGTCGTCTCTCCGGAAAGTATTGCATCGGAGGATTTAGATTTGCTTATTGTCATCGCCGGAGGATATTCTGATGAGGTTGCCAAAATCGCCCGGAAAAAATTCGGAAAACAACTGGTGATCTGTATTTTAAGAGAAAACAAACTGGAACTTTTGTAAACAGTTGATCGTATTGCATTGTGAAAATTGTTTTGCAATACGGATTTAAAAGGATATTTTAGGAACCTTTTGTGATATGATACGTTATACAGAATTGAAAAATACCAATCGGCATGATTTGCGGGAGGTTATTCCGCTTGAAAAACCTTATACGGTTCTGATCGAGCCGACCAGTTTGTGCAACTTCCGTTGTGTCCAATGTTTTCAGAGTTTGACGCAGGATAATTATTTTACCCGGAACAAAGGCAATATGCCATTGGAGAGATTTAAAAAGATTATTCAGCAGCTTAAAGAGTGGGAGGGCGAAAAACTTAAAGTTTTGAAACTCAGTCTTTATGGCGAACCGCTGGTAAATCCGGATTTCTCTGAAATGCTCCGTATCGCCCGGGAAGCTGATATTGCTGACCGTATTGAAACAACTTCAAATGTTTCTCTGCTTACACCGGCTGTCGCTGAAAAAATGGTCGAATATCAACTGGATTATCTGCGGGTTTCAATCTACTCTGCTGACACCGATCGCCACCGGGAAATAACATCTTCTCCCATCACTCCTGAGCAAATTCATCACAATCTTGCTGTTTTGCAGGAGATCAAAAGAAAACTCGGTTCCGAACGTCCGTTTGTCAGTCCCAAAATGCTCGATACTTTTGACGAAAAGCAGAATCAGGCATTTAAACTAATGTATCAGGATGTCGCTGATGAATTATATCTGGACAAGCCCCATAACTGGATAAAAACCGGAGAGGAGAGTTTTGTCGATCGTATTTACGGCGCAGATACGGAAAAAGCTGCTGCGGACTTCAAGCGGAACAGTTCTGCTAAAATCGCTTGTCCGATGGTATTTACCACGATGGCGGTGCGTTGTAATGGTGATGTTTCGCCGTGTTGTGTGGATTATATTGGTGGAACCAATCTCGGAAATATGGAGAAAAACTCTTTGCATGATATCTGGAATTCCAGTGAGTGGCTGGATTTTCAAATCATGCAGCTTGAGAATCGCAAACATGAAAACTCATCCTGCTGCAGTTGTGACATATATTTGAGTGACCACTATACCCGGGACAATATTGATGGTTTTCCGGTCGAAAAATTGTTGAACGCAAAAAAGAGGAAACAAGTACTATGAGTTCAGCTTCAGAAAAGGCTGTGGAAAATGCCAAGCGGGAAAAATTGCGCCGTGAAAAGCCATTGGTTTACGATAAGGTCATCAAGATAAAAGAACGGGTGGAAAATAAAATTCCAACGCCGATGATCGACTTGGCATACAGTTATCGTTGTAATTTGCATTGTTCTCATTGTATGGTGTCAAGAATGACACCCAAAGATACCCGACTTTCTCCTGAAAAATTGCGGGATCTCAGCAATCAGGCTGATATGTTGGGGTTGTGCCAGTTTACCGTTTCAGGAGGAGAACCGTTAACTTTTCCTGATTTGAATGATGTGATCACCGCGTTGCAGCCGGATAAATTTCATCTCGCAATGAGCAGTAATGGCCTGTTGCTCACAGAAGCGCGGGCAAAAGAACTTAAATCTCTCGGATTGGATAAGATAAAAATTTCAATAGATGATTTTGATCCTGCCAAACATGATGAAAACCGGAATAATGAAGGTTGTTTTGAACAGGCGGTGAAAGCGTTGTTTTACGCGCAAAAAGCCGGATTGAGCGCTGTTATCCAAACTGTCATATCGCACCAGAATTGCCGGAGCGATCAAACTGTAAAGCTCGCTGATTTCGGTCAGAAAAACGGATTCGCTGTTGATGTTATGCTCGCCAAAGCTATTGGCAAGTGGGAGGGAAAAACCGAAGTCCTGATCGATGATGAAGATATGGATTTTCTCAAGCAGGTGCATGAAGAATATCCGGCATTGCATCTTGATACATTCCCGACTTACGGCATCGATCGCGGATGTGCTGCGGTTGATTCGAACTTGCATATAACGGCTTATGGAGATGTGTTGCCTTGCGGATTTATTCATATCTCAATTGGCAATATTTTTGAAGAGAGTTTGGATACAATTCTCAAACGCGGTATGAACATCAAATTCTTCGGTACCCGGCAGAATAAATGTCTGGCGGGACATAACCGTTACTTTATTCATAATTATATGAGTAAATTTTATGGAAAAAAAATACCGGTCAGCTGGCGTGATGTTTTTGAGGAAAGTGATTTTATAAATGAGCAGAACTAAAAAGGTGATAAGCATTGTATCCGGAGCTTACAATGAAGAAAAGAATATCCGGGAGTTTTACAATCGCATACGAAAGGTCATGGAACAGCATCAGGATGATTATGATTATGAGATAATCATCGCGGAGAATTGCTCTGCGGATCGAACCCGGGATATATTGCGTGAACTGGCTGCCGAAGATAAGAGGTTACGCTGTATATTCAATTCGCGAAACTTTGGCGTGGTGCGTTCGACATTTAATGGGATCCTTCATGCAACCGGTGATGCATTGGTCACGATTTGCTCTGATTTGCAGGAGCCGCCGGAAGTGATTTCCGAGATGATCAAAAGCTGGGAGGCTGGCTTTGATGTTGTTTGTGCCGTTAAGAAATATGACCGGGAGAAATGGCTGATGCGGACAGTAAGAAAAAGTTTTTACCGTTTATTGTCCGGCTGTACTGACGATCCTTTGATAAATGACTATTCCGGATTCGGCTTATATGATAAAAAAGTCATGGATGCTCTGCATAAATTTGATGTGGCATATCCGTACTTCCGTGGTATGGTCAGTGAAATCGGTTTTAAAGTTGCCCGTATCCCATATGTTCAGGAAGAGCGCCGTCATGGCAAAAGCTCGTACAATGTTTTGAGTTATTATGATTATGCAATGACCGGATTTGTTCATCACAGTCGCCTGCCTTTGAGAATGGCTGTTTTTTCCGGGTTCTTTATTGCTGTTTTAAGCATTTTTGTTGCAATCGGATATTTTATTTACAAGTGCTGCAATTGGAACAGTTTTCAGGTCGGTATGGCTCCGCTGGTCATCGGATTGTTTTTTTTCTCCGCGATTCAATTGATTTTTGTCGGTATCCTTGGTGAATATATCGGCGCGATTTGGTTGCAGGTGAAAAAATGTCCATTGGTTGTTGAGGAAGAAAAAATCAATTTCCCATCAGATGATAATCCGGAAAAGGAATGATGACAATGGTTGATACTCCGATTATTTCTGTCATTGTGCCATTTAAAAATGCAGAACCGTTTTTACCATCACTTTTTCTTTCGTTGAAAGAGCAGACTTTTGTCAGATTTGAGGTTATTGCGGTTGATGACCATTCTACAGATGCCGGAGTTCAGTTGTGGCGCGAGCAGATGGATGATTGCCGTTTCAGTTGCATTAGCAGTTCCGGGTATGGTCCTTCGGCTGCAAGAAATGCCGGATTACAGCATGCCAAAGGTCAGTATGTTTTTTTTGCAGATGCGGATGATACAATCCCCCCCGCGGCATTGGAAATGTTGTATAATGCAGCGTCAAAAAGTAATGCGGAGATGGTAGTCGGTGATTTTTCCATTATTACAGCAGATGATGACAGGCGGAAAAACAGTTGGTTTGCTCCGGTTAGCCGATTACTTGACCGGCAGGGGGTTTGCGCTTTGCTGGCGGAATATTTACATAAACCGCGCGGATGTGCAGAGCCGGTGAATGTATGGGGCAAACTCTATTCCCGCGAAGTATTGGAAAAGTTTGCTGTTGTTTTTGATGAAAGTCTGGAAACTTGGGAAGATACTGTTTTCAATCTGGAATATATGAAGGTGATCTCAAGTTTTTATTATCTGCATGAGAAAGTATACAATTATCATATACACAGTAATGTTTCTTCAGGCGGAAGCAAGGTCTTTTTCGCGCCATTGGGATTCCGGAGAGTGCTTGATATCATCCGTGATATTTTGGAGGAAAATATGGCTCCGGAGATTTTGAAGCAGGAATATGAGCGGGGGGCAGTATATTCTGCTGTGCGGCTGCTTATGTTGTATTATAACGCTTTCCGTAATGGTAAAGCGCCGGTTCAAGTCGACCGTGTTTATTTGAAACAGTTGATAAAAACGGTAATGAAGGATGAAGCGGTCGGAGCTGGATTGCGGCATTACAAAGTTGAACCGGGGGAAAGCCGGATCCTGCCCTTTTTATTGAAACTGAGATCCGCATTGCTTATTGATTGGTGGTGTTGGAAAAAAACAGGAGTAAAAAAGAATGTTTGAAAAATTAAAACAATCTTCTGTTCCGTTGATCATCTTTGGCGCGTCCATCGCCGGTGAAGCAGTTTTGCACACCTTGAAAGAACAGGATATTGCTGTTGCAGCTGTTTGTGATAACAACCGTTCAAAATGCGGCAAGAAATTGTTGGGTGTCGATATAGTTCACGTGTCGGAGTTGAAAGAACGCTTTGTTCAGGCAAAGTTTATCATTTGTGTTATCGATATAGCAGATGTTGTTGAACAGTTGAGAAAGCTGGAGTATTTTGATTATCTGCCCGCAGGAGATTTGTTGCGCCATATTGATGTGTTCAAATGGGAATATTCCAAACCGGCAGGTTTTGTCGATTATGTTATCGGGACTTGTGTTTTGGCACACGACAGTTTTATTGATCCGCAGAAAATATTTATTCGCAGTGTGGATGTTGTTTTGACAGAACGATGTTCTTTGCGCTGCCGGGATTGTTCAAATTTGATGCAGTATTATCAAAAACCCCGGACTTACAGCGCAGAAGATATAATTTGTTCAATTGAAAATTTGTGCAAAAATGTTGATGAAATAAATGAATTCCGGTTGATCGGCGGCGAACCGTTTTTGAATCCCCGTTGGACTGATGTCATGCGTTATGCGTTGAAAGAGCCAAAATTGCATCGGGTTGTGATATATACAAATGGTACAATAATGCCATCTCCGGAGGGGTTTGAGGTGCTTAAGCATCCGAAAACCTTGTTGATTATAACTGATTATGGAGAGCTTTCGCGTCAGATCGACCGGTTGTGTGATAAGTTGGCAGAATTGAATATTCCGTTTACCAGATTACCGGCTGGAGGATGGACAGATTGTTCCAAAATTTATCTCCGGGATCGCAATGATGATGAAGTGGAAAATATTTTTGCTTTATGCTGCGTGAAAAATGCGTTTACTATGATGTGCGGACAACTCTACCGCTGCCCATTTTCTGCAAATGCAGACCGACTGAGAGCGATCCCTGATTTTGCGGAGGATCGTATTGACATAAACGATCCGGATTTGACCAGAAAAATGCTTGCGGCTTATGTTCGTCGCAATAATGCGATCGGCGCTTGCCGGTATTGTGAGGGAAGACCTCTCGGCGGAACTGAAATCCCGCCGGCTATACAGGCTGAAGCTCCGCTGGAATACACGGTGATGCATTGAAAACGGTTTTAAGGACAATACAGGGTGACGAAATGACGCATAACCGGCAGATACTTGTCACCGGCGGAACCGGATTTTTCGGTTGTTCTCTTCTGGATATGATTGCCGCAGGCAACTGGCAGGAATGCAGCTTTACTATGCTGTCCCGACGGGCGGATGCGTTCCTTGATGCGCATCCGGAATACCGTTTGCCCAATGTCAGTTTCCTGACAACAGATGTCCGGAACCTTTCTGCGTGTCAGGAGAAATTTGATTACATCATCCATACGGCAACTCCCTTGATCGATCAGCCGGACGATGTCGAATTGCACGATATCATCGTTCGCGGCACGCAGGAGATGTTGGATTTTGCCCGTAAATGCGGCGCGAAAAAACTGCTCTATATCTCTTCCGGCGGCGTTTACGGCAGCGGTTCTGAACCGTTTCCCGAAGACTCCCCCTGTCAGCCGCTCACCGTTTACGGCAAAGCCAAACTTGAAGCAGAAAAAATGGTTCTTGCTTCAGGGATCCCCTCGGTGATCGTGCGCGCTTTCGCCTTTGCCGGAAAACATTTGCGGCGAGATGCCCACTTCGCTTTCGGCAATTTCATCGCCGATGCGCTTGCCGAACGCGAGATCTTGATCAACGGCGACGGCACTCCGCTCCGCAGTTATATGCACAGCAACGATCTTGCCGTCTGGCTGATGACTATGCTTTTGCACGGCAGGGCAGGGGAGGTCTACAACTGCGGTTCACCTGAAGCCGTTTCAATAAAAACTCTTGCCGAGAAGGTCAATGCGGTTCTGCATCCCGCCGGGAAAATTTCAGTTTTGACACCGGAAACGCCAGGCGCAAAAGTTTCCTGTTACGTTCCGGACACTTCCAAAGCGGAACGGGAACTCGGTTTGAAAATAACGATCAATATTGAAGAAGCAATCAAATTATCAGTGGGGTAAATTATGAGTGAAAGAAAATTGAGCCGCGGTATTACCAGCACCTCCAATTTCTGTGCGCACCGTCTGGTTTTTACGCAGGGCAAAGTTTCGGTGAAAGCAACCGCCGGAAACTACATATTCTTTTCCATTTTCGGGCTGATCGGTCTGGGTATAATCGCGGCGGCTTGGCTTGCTGAAGGCGATGAAAGCGCCCGTATTCCGATGACCATTTTCGGACTTATCTTCGGCGGCGTCGGTTTCGGCGGGATGTTCTGGAAGCTCAACCGCCTGCCGGAAATCGATCTTATGCGCCGGATGTTCTACCCTGAACGTCGCAAATATGATACTTCCGATATGACCAATATCTCATCTCTGGGCGGGATACCTTTGAGCGAACTGGTCAAAATCCAGGTCTCCACCCGTCGTGTCCGCGGCAAAAACTCCAGCTACACCGCCTATATGCTCGATCTTGTTTTCCGCGACGGTTACAGCTGCCGTCTGCTCTCCCACGGCGCGCGCAAACAATTCACCGAAGATGCCGAAAAGCTCGCTCAACTTCTCAATATGCCGCTCACAGGTCTCGAAGAGATAAATCGCCAGCCATCTCCCCTTGCTTTGAAAACCGGCGGGATTTTTATGATCATCTTCAGTATCATCTGGCTTTCCATATCAAGTACAATGTTTTTGCAGACCTTTGATGCAAAACTGATTGAAAAACTGCACGATATTCCGAATAATCTTGATGCTTTTATTCCGGTTATTTTTGCTTTGGTTTTCATTCTGCCGGGGATCGGAATTTTCTTCGGGGGGGTCAAAGTTTTGCTCAAATCACTGAAAAAAGGTTAAAATTACCGCTTGACGCTTTTATTTTCGAAAAACGGTGTTATATTAAATTGAAGTATTTTTTTAAAGTACCTTTAACAACCATTAAATTAAGGAAAACAACAAATGGCTTTGGAACTCAAAAAAGATGCCGCTTATTCGTTGCTGGTCGCTACCAGTATGGGTGTTCGTCTGACCCCGGTCGACGGTCAGCCCTTCCATTGTGGAACCAACTTCCAGATGCAGGTCACCAGCGCTGAAACCAACGTCGCCAGCGTCGCCAGCTACCTCGGTCTCAAGACCAAAGTTCTGACCGCTTTCGTCAAAGGCAGCCCCGTTGCCCGTATGATCAAAGATAACCTCGCCAGCCGCCATATGGACTACGAAGGTCCCGAATTTGAACAGGACAACCCCTGGGGTTTCCGTCACCAGTTCAACCTCGCCGACAGCGGTTACGGCAGCCGCGGTCCCCGCGTTCAGAACGACCGCGCCGGTGAAGTCGGCCGCGAACTCGATGTCAAATACTTCGACCTCGAACGCATCTTCGGTAAAGAAGGTGTCCAGATCGTTCACCTCTCCGGTTTGATCGCCGCCCTCTCCCCCAAGACCAGCAAATTCTGTCTGGAAATCGCCCGCGCCGCCAAGAAATACGGCAGCAAGATCAGCTTCGACCTCAACTACCGCGCTTCCTTCTGGAAGGGCCGCGTAGCCGAACTGAGCGCGATCTTCGCTGAAATCGCTTCTCTGTCTGACGTCCTCATCGGTAACGAAGAAGACTTCCAGCTCTGCTTGAACATCAAGGGACCCGAAGCCGGCGGTAAAGATATCAAAGCCAAAATCGACAACTTCAAAGAAATGGTCGAACGCGTCAAAGCCGCTTATCCCAACGCCACCGCTTTCGCCACCACCCTCCGTCAGGTCGTCGATGCCAACCACCACCTCTGGGGCGCTATCGCCAACGTCGAAGGTGAATGGCAGGTCGTCGAACCCCGCGACATCACCGTTCTCGACCGTATCGGCGGCGGCGACGGTTTCGTCGGCGGCTTCCTCTATGGTATCCTCCGCGAATGGGAACCGGAAAAATGGATCCAGTTCGGCTGGGCTACCGGTGCTCTCGCCACCACCTTCCTTACCGACTACGGTCAGCCTGCTGACGAAGAACAGGTTTGGAGCATCTGGAGCGGCAACGCCCGCGTCAAACGCTGACGACACAGCACATAAAAAAGCACCCGGCAGGGTGCTTTTTTTTGTGCTGTAATTGAGCTGTATTCGCGATTGATGTGCGGCGGGCCCTTGTGCGCGCTGACTTTAAAAGAGCGGGGAAGCTCGTGAACCGTAGTTCACGTCGCCCCGCACTTTTTTCGTCATCATCGCACGATCATCCCGCCGACTGGAAACGGCGCGGTTCGGAAACTGCGTCACTGGCTGTTGCGCATATCGTTGCGCTGACGCGCAACATGCGAGTGGTAGTTTTTATGAGGGTGCCGCTGTCGCGGCAGAACGGTTCAGAAAACGGACTCGGCTGGAGAGGGGCGCATATCGTTGCGCTGTCGCAGTTTATGATCGCCTGACGGTTTTACAGAAACGTTGTGATATCAGACAGCGGTTTTTTGTCGGCGTGGAGATTCATCGGGGCGGCATTTTCAGAAGGAATGCCGCAGGGCAGGATGCCGACGGGGACGAGTTCGGGCGGCAATTGAAGTTCCCGTGCCAAAGTTTGCGGATCAAACCACGCGACAAAACAGCTGCCAAGTCCCATTTCGTGGATTTTCAGCATCATCTGGGTCATAACGATCGAGCAATCCGCCATACCGTAATCTCTGCCGTCAAAGGCGCGTTTCCAGGATTCTGTCTTGTCATAGCAGACAACGAAGAAAAGCGGAGCGTTGAAATGGCACTCGGTGGCGCGTTTGATTTTTTCGCGGTAATCATCGGAGAATACGACGAAAATCCGCTGCGGCTGTTTGTTGCAGGCGGTCGGGGCGTTGCGGGCGACTTCGAGGATTTCTTCGATTTGCGCTGTGGAAACGGCTTCATCTTTGAAGCTGCGGACGGAATAACGTTCAAAAGTCAGAGTTGTAAAATCCATTTTTTCTGCCTCCTTGGTTGTGTTTCTGTCAACTAATATAAACGGCATTTTTCCAAAATCAAGCTTTGCAGAAAAAAATGATGCAGTCAGGATGGATTGGCGCTTTCAGTCGGACAGGTCGGACGGGATGGCAGGCGGAAGGTGGCGTCCGCTGATTTGACAAGAGATTGCCCGCGAGACACCGTCGCCCTCCCTATTTTTTCTCGATGATATATACGACGTTGGATTCGGGGTCGTGGATCTTTAAGGTGCGGCGGCCGAGACGGAGAAATTCGGAACCGACCGTATCGCCGTGTTTTTCAAGTTCGGCGGCGAGAGTGTCAAAATTGTCAACTTCGAGCGCCCAGCTGGTGGCGGAGGAGGAGTGTTCGAGATAGGTCGCCGGATTACTTTCGAGTACGAGAGAGGTGTTTTCATCAAGTTTGAAAACTGCAAGTTCGCTGGAATCGGTCAAAGGTTCGCCGAGTTTGAGCGTTTCGCGGTAAAAGTAACGGCAGAGTTCCAGAGAGTTGACTTGAATAATGATTTGCTGGTGCATAATTTTCTCCATTGATGTAACGTTTTCCAGTGAATATAAACCGCAAGTTGCCCGCTGTCAAGAAAGTATTTGCGGAAAATATGGTTTTTGTGCAAAAAATAACTTGCTAAAACAGCATTTATGCCGTAAATTATATGAGTAGCATTGTACAATTAACTTTTTTGCTGTAAATTGACGGCAAAAACCAAAAATAGAGGAACGATTATCGTGGACATGAATTCGGCAAACAGTTCATACCGTAACCCGCTGACCGAGCGTTATGCGGGCAAAGAGATGAGTTTTATCTGGTCGCCCCAGCACAAACACTCCACCTGGAGAAAGTTGTGGCTGACCCTGGCCAAGTGCGAAAAGGAGTTGGGTATCGCGATTAGCGATGCGCAGATCGACGAGCTTGCCGCCCATCTGGAAGATATTGATTTTGACCGGGTCGCCCAGTTTGAAAAAGAGCTGCGCCACGATGTTATGAGCCACATCCGCACCTATGCGGAACTCTGCCCCAATGCCGCGCCGATCATCCACCTCGGTGCCACCAGCTGTTTTGTCACCGACAATACCGAATTGCTCCAGATCCGCGAAGCTTTTGCCGTGGTCAAGGGCAAGATGCTTAAACTTATTTCCAATCTGGCTGATTTCTGCGACAAGTACAAAGGTATGTCGATGCTGGGCTTCACCCACTTCCAGCCGGCGCAGCTGACCACTCTGGGCAAGCGTTTTGCGCTTTATCTGCAGGATTTCGTGCTGGACTTTGAACGTCTGGAACGTGAAATGAATGAACTGCCGTTCCGCAGCGTTAAGGGTACCACCGGAACGCAGGCGAGCTTCCTCGAACTTTTTAACGGCGACCACGAAAAATGCCGTCAGCTGGAAAAAAATGTTGCCAAAGCGATGGGCTTTGACAATGTTATCGCGCTTTCCGGTCAGACCTACACCCGTAAGGTCGACTACTTCGTGCTGGCGGTGCTCTCCGGCATCGCGCAGAGCGCGGCGAAGATCGCCACCGACATCCGTCTGCTTGCCAGTATGAAAGAGATCGAAGAACCGTTCAACGCCAAGCAGGTCGGTTCCAGCGCGATGGCGTACAAGCGCAACCCGATGCGCAGCGAACGCATCACCTCTCTTGCGCGTTATGTGATGAATCTGCCCGGCAATGCCGCTATGACCGCCGCTACCCAGTGGTTTGAACGTACCTTGGACGACTCCGCCAACCGCCGTATCGTGCTGCCTGAAGCCTTCCTTGCGACCGACGTTATCCTGTCTATTCTGATCAACGTTACCGACGGACTTCAGGTCTGGCCCAAGGTCATCGCCAAACATATCAATGCTGAACTGCCCTTTATGGCGACCGAAAACCTGCTTATGGAAACGGTGAAACGCGGCGGCGACCGTCAGGAACTGCACGAAGTCATCCGCGAACACTCTATGGCGGCGGGCCGCCGGGTCAAGGAAGAAGGTTTGGAAAACGATCTGCTCGACCGTCTGCGCAACGATCCGGCATTTGCCGCGATCAAAGAAGATTTTGACAGCCTTATCGATCCTGCCGCCTTTATCGGCCGCGCGCCGCAGCAGGTCGAAGCGTTTCTCGCTGAAACTGTCCGTCCGCTGCTGGCAGCCCACGCCAGCGAACTCGGCAGCGGCGATGCTGTGAATGTGTAACAATAAAAACTTGTAAATATCAGGAGTATTTATCATGGCTTTCATGGGTGAAAATTATCTCATCAGCAACGCCGCGGGTATGCGGCTGTTTAATGCGATCAAAGATCTGCCGGTCGTTGACCCGCATAACCACGCCAACGTCAAAGAGATCGCTGACAATAACTGTTACAGCGATGCGTGGCAGCTCTTCGCCGCCACCGACCACTACGTTTGGGAAATGATGCGCAAACG
Source organism: Victivallaceae bacterium (assembly GCA_045653515.1). Lineage (GTDB taxonomy): Bacteria > Verrucomicrobiota > Lentisphaeria > Victivallales > Victivallaceae > UBA1784. The sequence goes on from JAZOMB010000045.1 coordinate 106,848, forward strand.
CGGCGTTCCCGAAACCCTCATCACCGGCAAAAACGCTTCTCCGAAAGAAAAATTCCTCGCTCTGGCGAAGATTTTCCCGGAAATCGCCGGCAACCCTGTTTATGAATGGATCCATCTCGATCTGAAGCGCTACTTCGGCATTGAAGAACTGCTTTGTGAAAAGACGGGTGAAATGATCTATGATACTGTTACCGCCAAGCTCGCCACCGATGCCTACCGTCCGCAGGCGCTGCTCGCCGGACCGTTGAATGTCGAAGTAATGTGCTCCACCGACGACCTTATCGACACTCTGGAAGACCACGACCGCGCCAACAAGGCGTTCGGCAGAACCGTCATCCGTCCGACCTGGCGTCCGGACAAGGCGATGAAGATCTTCGCCCCCGGCTGGAGAGCCTATATGGATCAGGTCGCCGCCCGTTTCAACATCAAACTCAACAGCATCACCGACTTGCTCGATGCGGTCAAGATGAGCCATGAATACTTTGAAGCCCGCGGCTGCCGCGCCAGCGACCACGGTATCGAGATCCCGCTCCGCGCTGATTATGCGATCGCCGATGCCGACAAAGTCTTCAAAAAGGCTATGGCCGGTGAAGCGCTGACCAAAGAAGAGGAAAACTGCTTTATGGGCTGCTTCCTCGCCGAAGCCGCTGAACTCAACAGCAAGAGCGACTGGGTCACCCAGCTCCACCTCGGTGCCGTCCGCGACGTCCGCACCACCTTGTTCGACAACCTCGGTCCCGATGTCGGCGGCGATATCAGCGATCACTATCTGGATTACGCTCCGGCGCTGTGCAGCTTCCTCAACCGTTTCGACGGCCGTCTCAAAACTGTGTTGTACTGCCTCGAACAGTCCCATCAGGGAACGCTGGCGACCATCTCCCGCGCCTTCGGCGAAAAGGTCTCCCTCGGTTCTGCGTGGTGGCTGCTTGATACCCCCGTCGGTATGCGACGTCAGCTGGAATACATCGGTTCTGCGGACACCTTCCGCAACTTCGCCGGTATGGTTTCCGACTCCCGCAAACTTTTGAGCTACGGTTCCCGCTTTGAAATGTTCCGCCGCGTGCTTGCCGACGTCATCGGCGCCCACGTCGAACGCGGTCAGATCCCCGAAGAGATCGCAATGGAACTGGTCGAACGTATGGCGTTCAGCGGAACCAAGAAATTCTGGAATCTTTAATCTTTAAACAGGAATAGTTTATCATGGCAAAAAGTGAACTTTACAAAGCCGCCGGTGTCGATATCGACCTCGCAACCAATCTGCTGGGCAAAGTGAAAGCCGATCTGGCTTCCACCCGCCGCCCGGAAATGCTCTCTCCCATCGGCGGATTCGGCGGATTGTTCCAGATCGACCTCTCCAAGTATGAAGAACCGGTGATGGTTTCCAGCATCGACGGCGTCGGTACCAAGTTGATGATCGCCGCCGCGATGGAAAAATATGACACCGTCGGTTACGATATCGTCAACCACTGCATCAACGATATTTCCGTGCAGGGCGCTGAACCTGTCTACTTCCTCGACTACATCGGTATCGGCAAACTCCGCAGCCCCCTGTACGAACAGGTCCTCTCCGGTATCGCCGGTGCCTGCAAGGCTGCCGGCTGCGCGGTTCTGGGCGGCGAAACTGCTGAAATGCCCGGTATGTACGGCAATGACTTCGACCTGGTCGGTGTCATCACCGGTATCGTTGAAAAGAAAAAACTCATCACCGGCGAAAAGATCCGCCCGGGCCACGTCGCGCTGGGTATCGCTTCCAACGGTCTGCACACCAACGGCTACAGTCTCGCCCGCAAGATTTTGTTCGGCGAAGACAAATACACTGTCAACACCTATGTTGACGAACTCGGCGAAACTGTCGGCGAAGCGCTGCTCAAGCCGCACATCTGCTACTACTCCGCCATCAAAGCTGCGATGAACTGCAATCTGCCGCTGGACGGTATCGCTCACATCACCGGCGGCGGTCTGTATGACAACGTTCCGCGTATCCTGCCGGAAGATGTTTCCGTTATCTTCCGTCCCGGAACTCTCCCCGTCCCGCCGATCTTCAAGCTGCTCACCCGCGAAGGCAACGTCGGTAAAGAAGAGGCCTACCGCGTCTTCAATATGGGTGTCGGTATGGTCTGGTTCGTGCCGAAAGAAGCGCAGGAAGCCGGTCTCGAAATCATCCGCAACGCCGGATTCACCGCCGATGTCATCGGTGAAGTGGTTCCCGGACAGAAGGATGTTCAGGTCATCTGAAGCAAATATAAACGGCAGAATGGATAAAATTCATCATGGCGGCGCAGAGTAAATTTAAACAGTTTCTGTTCAGCAAGATAAATGTCGGCAGAACATTGAGAGAAAGTTTTGAATTCGTTGCCGGATTTGTCGGATACGATATCTCCGGAGACTCTGATGCCCGCCGTATCCGTTTCGCCGTCAACACACTGGTCCGCCGTCTTTTGGAAAAGGACGGCAGGATCGCTCCCGAGCGGCGGGATATCTGCCGCCGTCTCTGGGAGGAGCATTTTGATCACGCCTACGCCGAGACCCGTCTGCAGGAGCTTATGGAAACAGCAGTCGCTCCGGCGGATGAGGCTGTGGCGGTGTTGAGCAGTCTGCCGGATATCCAGCGGCAGCAGATCGCAGATTTCCTGCTGGCTCTGGCGGTCGCGCTGGGAAATCTTCCGGACGAAGTGAAGTTCGTTTTTGATACTGCCGTCGGTTTGGGCGTCGATCTGAACGCGCTGGAAAAGCACCATATGCAGTTGGAAGAGGAGGCGCGCAAGCGCAAACTTCTGGTATCATCCGGCTGGGGAGTCGTCGTCGCGATCGGAGTTATATTGCTGTTTGTCATCACGGCAAAACTGCTGCAATCGGTGATCTTCGGTCTTATTATCGGCTGTGTGCTTCTGCCGCTGGAAAAGATGGCGGAAAAACAGCTGCGCCGCAAACGCGGTGTTTTTTACATCATCAGTGCCATTGGAAGCACGATATTCTACCCATTATACAAGGTGTCGCATCTTTTGAACCGTACTGCCGGCGACACCCCGAAAGATGAAAATAAGATTTCTGAACAGCGGTTGATCCGCAAAGCGGTCATCGTCACGGCGTTGAGCAGCGTGATAGTGATTTTTGCTGTCGGTTTGGGAATTTCAAAATTTGCCGGACACCATATGAGAAATCTGCGGTCGACGATCGTTGAACATACCGCATCCGGAGAACGGTCACAGAAATTGGCGGAGTTCAGTCATAATCTGGATAACTGGAAAGTGAAGTTTGAAGCACTGCCGGCGGTCAAGTCCACTCTGGAGTTCGCCGGAAGAGTTATCAATGACCCCGATACCCGCCGCGAGCTGGGCGGCGAACTGCTCAAGCGCAGCGGCGGAATGATGAAAATAACAGCGGATATATTCAGTGCAGTTACCGCATTTTTTGCCAATTTGCTGATGACGATATTTTTCGGCTTGCTGTTTTTGTTCAAACTGGCGGAGTTCTGCCGCGACGATGACAGCGACAAGTCCAAGAGCGAATATGTGGTGCGGACGATTTTCAACGGCATCTGGCTCCCCGGGGCCGATGATGCCGTTATCAGCGAAGCCCGCCGCATCATCGAAGGTGTCTTTTTCCGGCTGCGGGTGTGGCTGAAAGGTTACATCACGCTGGTCATCGTCGATTCAACTGTTTACACCACCATATTTTTCTTTATGCGGCTGCCGTTTTTCTGGCTGTTGGGAATCATTGCCGGATGCGGCATATTGCTGCCCTATCTGGGACCTGTCATCTCCTGTGCGATAACTCTGCTGGTCACTCTCGCTATGGGCGGGAGCTCCGGATCGGTTTTCTTCGGCATCATCATTGCCTACCTTATTTATAACGGTATCGTGGAACAGTTCATTCTTTATCCGGCGGTCATCGGTGATGCGCTGGGTTTGAGCACGCTTGAAACGATCATCGTGGTATTGCTCGGAGCGATCTTTGCCGGTATCCCCGGTATGATCTTCGCTCTGCCGGCGGCATCGGTCGCCAAATATATCATTCCGCAGCTGTACCGGAATTTTCTCCGTCCGGCAGGTTTGAAGCGCAGCGAAGAGGCCGTCTGATGAATTTTTTGCCGCGCCAGAATGACAGAAATATTTTTCCGGTACCTTCTCGGGCAGGGAGTGCCGCTGTGAGGGCGGAAAGATGAAACATTTTGCGTTGCGGTTTGGAAAAGCGGTGCTGTTTGCGGCTTTGGCGTTGGGCGGCGTGTGGTGCGTCGGAGCTGCCTGCTGGATGTGGCATTTTCCCACTTGGATGTGGATATCATTTGCCTTCGCGCTTACCGTGATGTGGTTGAGCATCCCGGCGGTAACGGAGGCGAAGTGGATGCTGCTGATTATTGAGATCGCGGTGCTGGCAAGCTTTTTTATGACCACTCCTGAACGGGCGTTCAAGGATGCCAAGTGGAATGAAGAGTGTGAAACGATTGCCGGAATAATGCCTTTGCAGAACAGTCCTTTGCAGAACAGTAAAAAAATAGCGATTTTCGGTTTGCGCTGTTTTGAATACCGTTCGGTGGAAGATTTTGATAAATGCTACTCTTTTATGGTTGCTGATCCTGAGCAGTTGGAGAGTATGGATATCGCTTTTTCCGACTGGGGGATCGTCTTCGGAGCGGCAAAACATATGCTGTTGAAGTTCAACTTCAAAGACGGAAAGGAGCTGGCGGTCTCGTTTGAACCGCGGGTGAAAAAGGGGATGCGCGGCGGAATGTTCCTGCCGGGGATCTACAAGCAGTACGGACAGATGATGCTTTTGAGTGTGCCGGAGGATATTTTCGATCTCCGCTCGATCCACCGCGGCGAAAAACTTTATTGTTACCGGACGACCGCGCAGGGCAGGGTGCTTCAGGAGATGTTTGAAAAAGTTATCGCCAAAGCTCAGCAATTGGAACGCAAGCCGGAGTTTTACCACTCGGTCTTTTCAAATTGCACCACCGGATTTCTTGATGTACTCAAATGCGATCCGAGATTGAAAAATCCGGATTGGCGTGCTATTTTAAATGGATACTTCGAACGCTATCTTTTTGAAAACGGATTTTTGGAACGGCGGGACGGAGAGTGCTTCCTTTCTCTCCAGGCGCGCAGTTATGTGAATAAGAAATAGTATTATAATAATGATATATGGAGATCGAAGATGAAAAAAAGTTCTAAAATTTTGCGGTCGCAGGCGCATTTTTTGAAGTACATTCCCAATACGCTGACCTTGTGCAACTCCTTGTGCGGTTTTGCAGCGATTTTGTATATGCTGCACTCCTACAAGGCAAGCCCTTCGGCGGCGCTGAGCATCTTCTGTGTCGCTTCGTGGGTGATCTTTTTTGCGATGATCTTCGACGTTTTCGACGGTCTGGCGGCACGGCTGCTCAATGCCGCAAGCTTGCACGGTATTCAGATGGATTCACTTTCTGATATGGTGACTTTCGGTGTCACTCCGGCGATCATGACTGCGCTCTTTGCCGAATGCTGTTTCGACTGGGCTCCCGGAACTTCCTGGCGGATCGCGATCTATCTTTTGTGCAGCGTTTATCTCGGCGGTGCCGCGTTGCGTTTGGCAACGTACAATGTCCACGCCACGCTCAAGACCAGTGCCAAAGGTTCATCCGACCGCTTTTCCGGTCTGCCGTCCCCCGGTGCCGCAGCGGCACTCTGCGTGGCGGTGCTGTTTTTGAAGAGCCGTTTCGGTGCAAATGAAGAGATGTTGAAACTTGCCGGTCGTTATCTGCCTTTCCTCGCCGCGTTCCTCGGTTTGATGATGACCAGCACCGTTCCCTACATCCACGCCGGAAAATGGCTGATGTCCATCCGCCGCAACCGTAAGAAGATGCCGCTGGTATTGGTGGCGATCGCAATATTGATCTGTTTCCGCATGGACGGTCTGGCGTTCCTGACCGGTGCGTATATCGTTTCCGGACCGGTGCTGCTGATTTTTGAAGCACGTTCGGGAAAGAAGAAAGTTGAAGGGGAGAATTGAGAATGACTGTTTTGATTACCGGCGGTGCCGGATTTAACGGAAGCCACCTCACGCAGGCATTGATGCGGCGCGGGGATGAGGTGATTATTGCAGATAATTTTTCCACAGGTTCGCGCGACAATATCCGGGCGGTCGATGGAAAATTGCCCGAAGTGTATGAGCTTGATGTCGCTACCGAAAAGGAGCGTTTGCGTGAATTGGTCGTCAAGTCGGATGTGATCTTCCACCTCGCCGCCGCAGTCGGCGTGGAACTCGTGGTCAATGACCCTGTCCGCACCATCGAAACCAATATCGACGGCAGTGCCAATGTGGTCAAACTTGCTTCGGAATACGGCAAGCGGTTGTTTGTCGCTTCGACCAGCGAAGTTTACGGCAAATCCTCCAAAGATGAGTTTTCCGAAGACGATGATCTGCTTATCGGTTCATCCATCAACTCCCGCTGGAGCTATGCCTGCAGTAAACTTATGGATGAATTTTATGTTATGGCATATGTCCGCTCCACCGGATTGAAAGGAACCGTCGTGCGATTTTTCAACACCGTCGGCCCCGGTCAGACCGGACGTTACGGTATGGTCATCCCGCGCTTCGTGCGTGCGGCGCTCGAAGGCAAAAATCTGCAGGTCTACGGCGACGGAGCGCAGTCGCGCTGTTTCTGCCACGTCTGCGATGTGGTGAGAGCATTGCTTCTGCTTCTGGACGAAGATGCTTCCATCGGTCAGATATATAATATCGGCAGCCGCAATCTGGTGACGATCCGCGAGCTTGCGGAACAGGTCATCGCCAGGGCGCAGAGTGCTTCAGGTATCGATGTGGTTCCTTATCATATCGCTTATGCCGCCGGATTTGAAGATATGCGCCGCCGGATGCCCGCTACAGGAAAGCTGGCGGCTCTCACCGGTTGGAAAGCCGAAAAGAGCCTGACCGAGATCATCGACGATGTGATCGCCTTTGAACGCTCCCGGATGAGTTGAAAAATAATCTTTGATCGATAATGGGAAAATTAGGAAATCCTGTTTAACATCAGGTTGTAAATAACTTGTAAATAACTTTTGCCAAAAATGTCAAAAAAGTTGTAACTTTGCAATTTCAGCGCAGGTTATCGAAGTTAGGATAAAAGAGAGCAAAAAAGGCTCTGGCAGGGCAGGATTTTCAGCGTAAAAGCGCTTTTGTGGTATGGTTGAGAAAACGGCGGTAAAAAACGTCAAGGTGCGATTTTTTCGTAAGTGCTTGAATGTATGCTGAAGTTGGGATTTTTTGGTTAATAAGTAGCTCTTTTCAGCCGGATTTTTGACGGTGAAAAATAAAAAATTTTTTTGTTTTGTAAGTCGCTGATTTTTACCTGAGCTTGAAAGAAAATTCCTCCGGGCGGAAAAAAAGACGGGTTGCAAAACTCAAGTTGAATGATATATTATGTAACTGTCGACCCGATGTGTGTTGACGGTGTGCGGCAATGACAGAGCCATCCGGACACAGGAAAAAAAAGTGTGGTTCGGGGCGATTGAAATAAAAATAATCGATGAATGCGGAAAAGTGGTTTTCGTATTCAAATTTTTTTGAGGAACTGGAAGAATGAGTTTTGAAAACGGAACGGCGCTTTCCATCTGGGAAAAAGCCCTACCGCGCTTGCAGGCCAAAAGCGAAACGGTCTACAGTCAGTACTTCGTCTGCATGCAGGCGTTGGAAGTGACTGATTTCGTGCTGCATCTCGGTGTGCCTGATGATTTCTTCCGTGATTTTGTTCAGGAAAACTACGGCGATCTGCTGACTGAGGCTCTGCAGAATATTGACGGTATCGACTACCGCTTCGAGCTGCATGAGGGCCACGCCGCTCCCGCGCCTGCGGTCAAAGCGAAACCTGCCAGACGCAGCGCCAAAGCCGCCGCGCCCGAAAAAACAGCCGGAACCATCGCTATTCCCACTCCGCGCCGCAATATTCACAGCTACTCTTTCAACAACTTCGTGGTCGGTCCCAGCAACCGTGAGGCCTTTGCAGTTGCCAAAGCGGTCGCTATGGAGCCGGGCAGCGTTTACAATCCGTTCTTCGTCTACGGCACCAACGGCGTCGGCAAGACCCACTTGCTGCAGTCCATCGCCGCCGAAATCCGCGCTATGCGTCCGGAACTGGTTGTCCGCAGTGTCACCTGCGACGAAATACTCAATGACTTCTATGAACTGTTGCTGCACAAGCGCAGCTTTGCGGACTTCCGTTCCAATCTGCGCGATGTCGATGTGCTGCTTATCGACGATATCCACCGTCTCTCCAAAAAGACCCAGATGCAGGAAGAGTTTTTCAACATCTTCAATCTGCTCTACCGTCAGGACAAGCAGATCGTGCTGACCAGTGACCGCCATCCCTGCGAAATTGCTGATCTGGATAAGCGGTTGTCCAGCCGTTTTGAACAGGGTATGACCTGTGAGATCGGTATGCTGGAGTTTGAAGAGCGGTTGGTTACTTTGAGAATGTGGAGAGACAACAGCTTGAATAAAGTTGTGCTTCCTGATGAATTTCTGGAGTTCCTGGCCGGAAATATTTCCAGCAATGTCCGCCGGTTGAAAAGCTGTTTCCTGCGGTTGTCCACCGCTTTGGAAATGGGCGGACGGGACGACTTCTCCATCGCCGATGCCGAAGAACTGTTGCACGCCCAGCTCGCTGACGAGAACTCTTCCCGCGACATCCGTCCGGAATCCATCCAGCAGGTCGTTGCCCGTCACTTCGGCGTATCCGTGCCCGATATCATCGGTTCCCGCCGCACCCGGCAGATCGCTGAACCGCGTATGGTGGCGATGTATCTGTGCCGCGAACTCACCCGCTTGTCGAGCAATGAAATAGGCAGTGCATTCGGCAGAACCCACGCCAATGTACTCCACGCCGCAAAGATGATTTCTGACCGCTGCGATGTAGATGAAGATATGCGACGGTCAGTTAACCAGCTGAAACGCCAGCTTCAACATTGATGAAGAGTTGCAAGGCGTTGTTTGAAGTATGGACTGGATAACTGAAAAGTTGTCCAGTCTTTTCATTTATACAAACTTGAAAAAATCAGCCATCGGTGCTATATTAAACAGATGATTGTTAATTTTTAAATATTTAAAGGAATCCGGGAGTATACTCAATGACTAGTCAGGCAAAAATGATTGGAGAACGTTTGCGGGAGATCCGCACCGTTATGGAAATTTCTACTGCGACTATGGCTCAGGTAACCGGTGTAAGCGAAGCCGAATATATCGCCCACGAAAGCGGCGAAGTGGACAGCCATATCTCTTTTCTGTATGATTGCGCCAAAAAACTTGGCGTTGACCTGAGTGCGATCGTCCGCGGAGAAAGTGCCAAACTTTCCAGCTATGCGCTCACCCGTGCCGGTTCCGGGGTTTCCATTGAACGTTCTCATGAATTTGTCTATCAGCAGCTTGCCGCTGACTTCAAAAAACGTCTCACTGAACCGCTGTTGGTCAAGGCCAAACCGGAGATCCCCGGTCAGCCGATCCCGCTTTCAGTTCACCCCGGACAGGAGTTCGATTACATCCTGCGCGGTAAGCTCAAAGTGCAGATGGAAGACCGTTGCGAGATCCTTTCTGAAGGCGACAGCATCTATTTTGACAGCAACCAGCCCCACGGCCTGGTCGCCTATGAATGTGACGAATGTGAATTTCTGGCGATCGTCATCCAGGGCGATGCCCGCAGTCTGGAACGTCCGCACACGGTCGCGTCGGTTTCTGCCGACAGCGGCGAACGCATCTGCCAGAAGTTTGTCGATGAAACTGTCGACGCCGAAGGCCATCTGATCGATGCCAAATTCAAATGCCCGGAAAACTTCAACTTCGCTTATGATGTCGTCGACGCCATCGCCGCCAAAAATCCGGAAAAACTGGCTATGGCGTGGGTCGATAAACAGCATAACCGCACCGATTTCACCTTTACCGATATTTCCCGTCACTCCTGCCGCGCCGCCAATTACCTTGCCAGTCTCGGTATCCGCCGCGGCGACCGCGTGATGCTGGTGCTGAAGCGCCATTATCAGTATTGGTTCGTCATCAACGCTCTGCACCGTATCGGAGCTATCGCCATCCCCGCCAGCAACCAGCTGCTGACCAAGGATTATGTCTACCGCTTCAAATCCGCCGGTGTCAAGGGCATCATCGCCACCGCCGATGACGGTGTGACCGACTATGTTGATGAGGCGGTGAAAGAGTATCCCGATCTGCAGGTCAAGGTCATTGTCAACGGCAGCCGCGACACCTGGAATGATTTCAATGCCGAATACGGCAGTTTCGCGGACAGCTATCCCCGCGATCCCGAACACAAGGCGACCGATCCGATGCTGATGTTCTTCAGCAGCGGCACTACCGGTTATCCCAAGATCGTTGAACACAGCTTCTCCTATCCCATCGGACATATCATCACCGCCAAATGGTGGCAGAACACTGATCCCAACGGTCTGCATATGACCATCAGCGATACCGGCTGGGCGAAGGCTTCCTGGGGTAAGATCTATGGTCAGTGGCTCAATGAAAGTGCGGTTTTTGTCTATGACTTCGACCGTTTCGATGCGGCTGATATTATGACTGTCATCTCGCAGAATAAGATCACCACCTTCTGCGCGCCGCCGACGATGTACCGCTTCTTTATCAAAGAACATCTGGAAAATTATGATCTTTCCAGCATCAAATATGCCACCATTGCCGGTGAAGCTCTCAACCCCGAGGTGTTCCAGCAGTTCTACAATGCCACCGGTCTCAAGGTGATGGAAGGCTTCGGACAGTCCGAAAGTACCGTTATGCTGGCGAACTTCCGCGGTATGACCCCGAAACCCGGTTCTATGGGTAAACCCAGCCCGGCGTTCCCGATCGAACTGGTCGATCCCGACGGCAATCCGGTCAAGACCGGCGAAACCGGTGAGATCGTGGTGCGCTGCAACCCCGACGAAATTTGCGGTTTGTTCCGCAGTTACTATATGGCTCCGGACAAGACCGAAGAGTCCTGGCACGATGGACTTTATCACACCGGCGATACCGCGTGGCGTGATGAAGACGGCTACTTCTGGTATGTCGGCCGTACCGATGACGTGATCAAGTCTTCCGGCTACCGTATCGGTCCCTTTGAGATCGAAAGCGTTATTATGGAGATGCCCTACGTTCTCGAATGTGCCGTCGTCGGTGCGCCGGATGAGATCCGCGGTCAGGTGGTCGAAGCCTTCATCGTTCTCACCAAAGGTACCGTCGGTACTGAAGAGATGAAGAAAGAGATCCAGAACTATGTCAAAACCCATACTGCACCGTACAAATATCCGCGCCGTATCGAGTTTGTGACCGATCTGCCCAAGACTACCAGCGGCAAAATCAAGCGCAGCGATCTGCGTCAGATGGCCAGCAAGCGATAAGCTGATAATTACCTCCGCGTTTCTGCGCGGAGTTTTTTTTACAGCCTGTTGCAATGCCGCATCGTTCGGCGACCAACGGGAGCAATATACTTCGCTTTTCTTGAAAAGGAATGGGGGAGGGGGAAGTGGAAAACTTCTTTTCTCCCGCATCACCGCCGTTTGTCAGGAACAGCAGAAAATACGGAGAGAAGATTATGCCGGGGAAATACCACCATCAAATGATTACGCGGCAGGCGCTTAAGAGTGCCGGGGTAAGCGGTTCGCCGCTGTTGATCGAAGAGTACAGCAGTTATCCCGATCATTTTCACCGCCGTTATGACGAAATCGCGCCGTATTTGTTTATAAAAGACAATATTGAATTTCATTATCCGCCGCACACGCCGGTCGATCAGTTTTACCGCTATTGGAACTGCGCTCCGGGGCAGGGGACATTTATGGTCGATCGGGAGGAGAACAGCAATATCTCTTTTGCCGAAGCAGGGTTCAAATTTTACATAGACCATTGTATGGATGAATTGCGGAGCGGTAATGAGGAGGAGGCGTGGAAGTTTCTCGGGTGTCTGCTCCATTTTCTTGAAGATTCCGCATTCGGCATCCATGCGCTTGAAGGGCCGGACGGCACGGATATTTATGTGTTGGACAGGATGTCCGGGAAAAATATTGCCAAATACATCTGTTCTGTCCCGCTGGATGAAGCGGTGGTGGAGCTGACCGTTGAACCGCAGGTGATTGCTGCTGATGCTGAAGAGTTTGTGTCGCGGCTCTATTGCCGCTATGTCGAAGCGACGGCGGTTTCCCGGCAGGCGGTGTTTGATATGGCATTGGAATACCTGACTGGAAAAAGTGAAAATTCTCTTGCTGAAAACCAGCGGATAATGTTCTTGTCGGCGGTTCAACTTTCTGCCGATTGCATCGCCACATTGATGGCGATATCAGAGGGCAGGGCGGTTGCGGAAAAACTGCGGAAATTGTCGGAGTTTGCGCCGTTTTATTATCCGATCGGCGGCGGCGGCAGTTTTCAGCTGCGCCGGTATGAACTTGACGGCGATGATTTTGTTTTCGGCGTGAATCTTGAAGCTCGGCTGCTCTTTAAAATCCCTGCAGTTTACCGTAGTTTCAGCGGGCGGATCATTGCCGGAGAGGTGGAAAACACCACCGTTGAAGTCATCAATGATGGTGTGGCGGTGCGGAGCATCCAACTTGACGGCAACGCTGATATCGCTGTTGAAGTTGAAAATCCCTGCGGCGTTTTCGGATTGAAAGTCCGCGCCCCGCGCGGCAAAGGCGAACTTGCTTTTGCCGATGGAGTATTTTGCCGTTGAGTTCAGGCTGTGCTTTGTGCTGCCTCCCGCGATTATTGTCTCATAATGACAAAAAGCTTCGCTTTTCTTGAAAAAGGATGGGGGGAGGGAAAAAGTTATCCCATTGCGATCAGGGCAACGCCGAGCAGAATCAGCAGCAATGCGGCGGCTTTGCTTTTCAGTCTGGAATCTTTGAAAAGTTTGGCGCCGACGGCAAAGGTTACGATACAGCTGCAGCGCCGCACCATAGAGACCATTGAGATTGGCGCATTGTCAGTACTCAAAGCATAAAAGTAAGCGTAATCGGCGATGATGAGCAGAACACCGGTCAGCGGAATCGTCCATTTCCATTTGAAAGGATGTTTCTGCCCGAAACAGCTCCGCAGAATAAGGGCGATGCCCAGCACCGCAACAAGGTTCACCGAAAAGTAAAACTGCAGCACCTGGCGGTCGATGCGGGCGACATAGAGCAGATATTTATCAAAGAGTGCCGATACGGCACCGAGCAAGGTTCCTGCGACGATCAGGACGATTCCCTTGCTTTTCCAGTTGAAGCCTTCAGTTTTGCCGATCAGGTTGAAGAAGAGATAACCGACAAAAATCACAAACATTCCGGCGGCCTGGATTTTGGTCGGCGTTTCGTGGTAAATCAGCAGACCGCCGATCATCGTCCACAAGGGACCGGTGGCGCGGAGAGGAGAGGCGAGCGTTATCGGCAGTTCCCGCATAGCGTAAAAAACACAGACCCAGCTGGCGGAAACAATGATGGACTTGAGTACAGTCAGAAGATAGTGGGACAATGAACACTTCACCGCTGAAGCCAGATTGCCGGAAACGGCGGTACCGAGCAGGAAGAATATGCTTCCGCAAGCGGTCGCCAGAAAAAGTGTCGGCATCACGGAGTTGTTTTTTACGGCATCTTTTTTGCAGATATCATAAAAGCCGAGAGCCAAAGCCGAAAAGAGTATCGGTAACAGCCATGCAGTATTCATAAGACATCATCCTTTCATAGCGGAAATCGCGGCGGCGATCATATTTCCGGCACCGGTGAAAATTATCTGCGCCGCAAGCGCGACGATGTACATTCCGGTGAGTTTGCTCAGAATATTGAGACCTTTGTCTTTGAGAAGCTGTTTCAAGTGGCGGCCGAAATAGAGCATCGCACCGACCAGAATGCTGGCGATGATGATGGCGCAAACTTCGTAAATGCAGGTCAGAGGCCGATCGAAAGCCCCCTGTCCCATCACCAGCAGAGTACCGATCGTGCCGGGGCCGACAGTGGTGGGGATCGCCAGCGGGACCACGGCGGGGTCGCTGCTGTATTCGCCGAGGTCGCGTGCCTTGGGCGTGTCGCCGCCGCGCACCATATCGATGCCGCTCAACATCAGCACCAGACCGGCGCCGATGCGGAAAGCATCCAGCGAGATGCCGAGATATTTGAATATAAGTGCGCCGAACAGATAGATGACCACCGTTGCAACTGTAACTGCGGTCGCCACGCGGATCGCCAGTTTTTTCTGCGCCCTGGCATCCAGACTGGCGCAGGTGGTCACGAAGACAGAGAGAATAAAGAACGGTGTGAGCAGAAGAAAGAGTTTGATGATAATGGCAATTGCCGATGAGATGTCGGTGGACATAATATTTATCTCCGGGGTTGAAAACAAAACACTCCGTCTCCCGGTGTGGAAAACGGAATGCTGTTTAATATACTGCCGGAAACAACTTTTTTCAAGCGTTTATTGCTGTTGCTGCTGCTGTAATGATGCCAGTTGTATCGGCTGCCAAGATGCGTTTGCCACTTTGAAGTTCTGGTAGCCGTAAACCTGCAGCACCAATATCCAGCATTGCCCGGTCGCGGTGTCGGTGCGGAGCATGACCCGGCGGGTGGAAGGGGCGCCGCCTTCATTGGATGAAACATTGATTTCGCCTGCGAGCAGAGCGAAGCGGTTTGGGGAGTAGTTCTGGGTGGTGCTGTCGTCGGCTTTTGCATTGCTGATACTGAAGTGGATCACCGCGGCGAAAGCGGCGGCGACGGCGGAAATCGTAACGATCCTGCATACATCTCTTACCATTGAAAAATTCTCCTTATTTTTGTATTTCCGGCAAAATCTCCCCAATTTCCCCCTGAAGGAAAATATAAGCGAAAAACAAGAGTTCTCAAGCTTTTGTGATTGAAAAATCTTATATTATGTGCTATATTATAATGATGGTTGGCGTTATGTCAGAAATGAGTTGACGTCAGGTGTGATCAGGAAAAGTTAATTTCCGGAATATCCGGCTTGCAGGTGGATCGTTTTTTTATGGAAACTACCATTTTGGAAAAGGTGACAGTGTGCAACGCGATGGGACTTCATGCCCGTCCGGCTGCGCAGTTGGTTCATATTGCCGGAAAGTTCCAATCTTCCGTTGCTCTGCGTAAAATCGGCGGGGCGTGGGCGGATTGCCGCAGTGTGCTGGCGCTTCTGATGCTGGCGGCGAGCTGCGGAACCGAGTTGGAAATTCAAGCCACCGGCTGCGATGCCCGCGAGGCGCTGGACGCTATCGGTGCGTATTTTAAAGAAAAGTTCGGTGAAAACTGATATTCCCCTTGCGGAGAAAAATCTATGCTTACTCCAAGTTGTACTGTTCAGGCGATCGCAGTTGCTCCGGGCATTGCGATCGGCAGAGTTATGCGTTTCGGTGCAACCCCGCGTGAATTGCCGGAACCCGTAGTGCTTGCACCTGAAATGGCGGAGCCGGAGCTGGCGCGTTTCAATACTGCCTTGGCAAAAACCCGTACCGAACTTACCGATCTGCGTACCCAGCTGCAGAAGAAACTCAATGATAATGAGGCAGGTATCTTCGATGCCCATATATTGATTTTAGAGGATCAACTGCTTATCGCCGAAGTGCTTAAGGGTATTCAACAGGATCATTACAGCG
The DNA here is from genome assembly GCA_045653515.1 of Victivallaceae bacterium. Taxonomy (GTDB): domain Bacteria; phylum Verrucomicrobiota; class Lentisphaeria; order Victivallales; family Victivallaceae; genus UBA1784. The sequence continues at coordinate 122,437 of JAZOMB010000045.1, forward strand.
CGGAATATGCGGTTTATGCGACCATAGAAAAATTTTCCGAGGTGTTCAACGCCGTAAACGATGAATATTTGAAAGAGCGTGCGGTCGACCTGCGCGATGTCGGCAACCGGATCCTGGATAATCTTTCCGGAGCAGATGTGGTGAAAATCGCCTACAATGAGCCGCGCATCATTATCGCTTCCAACCTTACACCGTCGGAGACGGTCGATCTGGAGCGGGATCTTGTCCTCGGTTTTGCCATTGAAACCGGCAGCGCCACCAGTCATACCGCGATCCTTGCCCGTTCGCTCAAGCTTCCGGCTGTGGTCGGTGTACCGCGCGAACTTCTGGACAGATTGACGATCGCCGACAAACTTATTATCGACGGCTTCAGCGGAAAAGTGATCGTCAATCCCGATCACCGCACCGAAGAGAGCTACCGGCTCAAACAGCAGCAGGAAATGCAGTTCTATTTTGAACTCAGCGAAGAACGCGATCTGCCGCCGGAAACGCTTGACGGCTTCCAGCTTCAGCTTGCCGCCAATCTCGATGCCGATCAGGATTATCAGGAGGTGCATCAATCGGGCGCTTACGGTGTCGGTTTGTTCCGTACCGAATTTATTTTTATGGATCCGGAAAAATTGCCGGATGAAGAGTGTCAGTACCAGATCTACAAAGATCTGCTCATTGCCGCCGGGAGCAAACCCGTCACGATCCGGACCATTGATGTCGGCGGTGATAAATTCAGCAGTGCCATCCAGCGTTCCACGGAACAGAACCCCTTCCTCGGTCTGCGTGGAATACGGTTGTGTCTGCACGAACAGCAGGAGCTGTTCGCCACCCAGCTGCGTGCGCTGCTGCGGGCGGGCATCCACGGCGACCTGCGGGTGATGCTGCCGATGGTCAGCAGTATTTTTGAACTGCAGGAAACGAAAGAGATCATCGCCGGATTGCAGCAGGAACTTGCCGCTGAAGGCGTGCCGTTCACCCAGAAGATGAAGCTCGGTATTATGATCGAAACTCCGGTGGCGGCGATCATCGCCAGGATTTTTGCCCCGGAAGTGGACTTTTTCAGTATCGGAACCAACGATCTTATCCAGTATACGATGGCGGTCGACCGCAGCAATGAACGCGTGGCATATTTGTACCGGCCGTCGCATCCTGCGATATTGCACCTTATCCGCAACACCGTTGAAGCGGCAAGGGAGCATAATTTGTATGTGAGTGTCTGCGGACAGATGGCGGAAAGCACGATGCTTACTCCGCTGCTGCTCGGACTTGGAGTAAATGAACTCAGTATGCCGGTTGCTTCCGTTCCCGCCCAGCGCCGTATGGTGCGCAGTCTGGAACTGGCGGAGTGTGAACAGCTGGTCGAAAAGGCTCTTCAGTGCAGCAATGCCAATGAAGTAATGGAATTGACCCGGGCTATGGTCGGCAGATGCGCGCCGGAGATGCTCGATCACTGAAATTTTCAGTGAATTGATGATGAAAAGGAAAAAATAAAATGGGGCGTTTGATATACAATTTGCTTATGCCGGCGGTATTTCTGGCATTTCTGCCGCGGCTGATATTCAAATACCGTTCGCGCGGCGGATGGAAAGATACTTATGGTGAACGTTTTGCCCGCTTCGGCAGCCGCGCCGAAGAGCTGAAAAAGTTTCGGGGCGCGATTTGGATCCACGCGGTGAGCGTCGGCGAAACCATTGTGGCATTGTCGATGATCCGCCGTTATCTGGAACTCCATCCGGAACGGAAATTCATCCTTTCCACGACCACCACCACCGGACAGGATGTGGCGCGTGCCAATGTTCCGGAAAATACGACTGTGATTTTCTGCCCGCTGGATTTTCCGTGGATGATCTCCAGAACTCTGGATTTGCTCTGTCCGTCACAGATGGTGATTTTTGAAACTGAATTGTGGCCCAACTTGATCGCCTTGAGTGCCAAACGCGGCATTCCGGTTTCGCTGGTCAACGGCAGATTGTCGGATAAATCCGCTCGCGGCTACCGTAAATTGCGGTGCTTTTTCGCTTCGTTATTGCGGAAGTTTTCGCTTATTCTGACTCAAACCGATGCTGATACGGAACGTTTTCTGTCGGTTGCGCCCGATGCCAATGTCGTCACCGGCGGCAATATGAAGTTCGATCAGAAGATCCCCGAACTTGTCAATGATAATATTTTGACCGGTTATCTCGGCGAAGGAGAGGTCATTCTCGCCGGAAGCACTCATCCCGGTGAAGAGGAGCTTATCGTCCGCTGCTTTCAGGAGCTTAAAGCGGAATTTCCGCAGTTGAAACTGGTATTGGTTCCGCGCCACGCCGAGCGCGGCAGAGATATTGCTTCGATATTGGAAAAATCCGGCTGTACCTATGCCTGCCGCAGTGTGAAATCGTTTCCGGAAGAGAAGGTCGATGTACTGCTTGCCGATACTACTGGAGAGATGCTGCAGCTGATGAAAGATGCCGATATCATCATTATGGGCAAAAGTTTTGCCGGACATGACGAAGGGCATAATCTGATCGAACCTGCGCTGCTTTCCAAAGCGGTCGTGACCGGCCCCGTGTTGCGCAACTTCCGTTATCTGCTCAAAGTTTTGACCGCCAATGAAGCAGTTTTGACCGCAAGTGATGAAGAGTTGACTTCCACCTTGCGCAAGCTTCTGAATGATAAAGTGTTCCGTGATGCTCTCGGAGAGAAGGCGTATAAAGTCATCGGTTCCAACCGCGGCGCGGTAGACCGGACGGTTGAAGCATTGGAGAATATCGCTTCCGGTAAAAAAAGTTGAATCGCAACTATGCAGAGTGCTGAATTTAACGTCAGTAAATAAGGAGATATTTATGAAGCAGGCACGGAAATCATCGGTTGATCGCAAGTTTTTTACTCTCATTGAATTGCTGGTCGTTATTGCGATCATCGCCATTCTGGCGGCCATACTTCTGCCGGCTCTGCAGAGCGCACGTGAACGCGGCAGAAGCGCCAGTTGTATCAATAACCTGAAACAGATCAGCGGATTGTTCAATTCTTACAGCGATACCTTTGACGACATCGTGCCGCCGTATGAATGGAAGCGTCCCGCCGGAAGTACCGGAAGCGGCAACTCCGCTCATTGGCTCGACCCGATCGACAGCTGGTTCGTCCATCAGCTCAATAAGGGCGCTACCAGCAAAAATTATCCCCAGGCGCTCACATGTCCGTCGGTGATAGCAACTACGATGAGTTACAAACAGTACGCAATGCCGTGGGGTTCAAGTCACAGCGCCTATTATGCCAACGTTCCGGATACGCCCGGATGGTGCAAAAAGCGCGGTATGTTCAAACACTTTTCCAAAGTTGTGCAGGCGGTCGACTCCAATGCCAACACAAATTATGACTCCAACAATATCCAGCAGTTCTATCGCAATGGAACCAGTTTGCGCCTCCAGTGGCGCCACAGCCGTAAAATCAACGCTCTGGCGATGGACGGTCATGTTGTAACAACCGATGAACTGGTCAAAACCGGAAAACGTGAAAAGGTTCACGACCAGAAGCACCTGCCCTGATTTTTGTCAGTTGTTTTCAAGCGTTTTACAGAATTTTTCAGGAGTTGCAAAAAATGAAATTTCAAGCCGCATTGTCGCTTTTTCTCGGCGTTATCGCATCGTTGTCTGCCGCCGCTGTTCCATTTGAACGGCAGTTTTATCAGAGCAAAATGGTTGTCGGCAACCGCCCGCGCCAGACCAAACATACGTTGATCTATGCCCGTATCCAGCCGTACAATCTTTACGGCAACTATATGGACAAGTGGATCGACCGTCCGCTTTATCACAATGCCGCATGGCGTACCGAAAAAGACGGCGCCGTTACCGCGTTCAACCGCGATGCAAAAGCGGCGATGGAGTATGAGATCGAAGGCTTTACTATGCTGGGAAACTCCTATGCCACGCGTTACCGTGATGCGTTGAGTCTTCTGCGCCGTGGGGGTGAGATCCCCGGGTTTACCTTTATGCCGGGTATGAGCTGGCGGCCCGCTCCCGGGGAGCGCGATCTGAACAACTTCAAGTGGGCGTTTGAAAGCAAACTCACTCCGCGCATCAACGGCAAAGTGCCGTTTTTCAGCTACGGCAATGCTACACCTTCCGGGGTGAAAAATTACCGTGAATTTATGAAAGAACACGGCTATGAAGATTCCTTGCTCTTCGGCGGCTTGTGGCTCGATGTCTACAATAAATACCGCAACGGCATCCTGCCTGCTGAACATCTTGCCAATGCCCGCAAAGCTCTGGAAAACCGGCTTTCATATATGGACGGTGTCATTTTGACCAACAACCACATGCACCGCAATCCGTTGAAAGATTACTTCCTGTCGGTGAAATTTTATCCGGAACTGGATGAAAAATATCTGGCGCCGATGTTTGAAAAGGTCTATTCCGATCCCCGCTTCAAAGGCAAAATGCTCGGTTTCAATGTCCGTCATTGCTACGTCGGACATATGAGCGGCGTGGTCGAAGCTGAACAGGGAACGCTGCAGCTGCGCGAAGCGATTGATACGGCGATGCTCTACAACCCCGATATAATTTCGCTGGTGGAGTGGAACGAAGCCAACGAAAATACCTCGTTCCAGCCTTCGGTTCTCAATGGCAAAGTGCTGCTGCGGCTTATCCGTTATTATGCCAGATTTTTCAAAGGTGAAAAAACTGCGCCGCTTGCCGGAGACAACACCGCCATCCCGCCGCTTGCCGTTTCGGTGCGCCGTACGGTGAAACTTGGCGAGATGTATCGCATTGAGTTGCTCAATATTCCCGATACCGACAAAAGTGAAAAATATTCCGTAAGCGCCAAGCTGGTCGATGAGTGTGGACGGACGGTCGTCAGCTTCCCGCAGGAAACATTTGACCGCAGCACGTTGGCAAGCGTCACCTTTAAAGTTCCGAGCGAAATGCTGTCGCTCTGCCGCACCCTGACTCCGCAGCTGGAGATCAGATATCAGGGCAAAACTTTAAAGTATGACAATCTCCGCTTTACCCGTCTGGAACCTTCCGAAGGCTGGGATCTCAAAGAGATCCGCACGGCACTGCGGGATATTCCGGTGTTTGCCAAAGCGAAAGTCAGTTTTGACGGCGGAAAAATTTCTGCCGCATTCGATGGCGGTGATGAAGTTTTGCAATCGGTCGAACTCTTGAAAAATGACAAAGAACTGCTGGCAGTTGACAACAAATACAATATCGATCCGGTCAAATATGATACCATCCTGATCAAATTCGGTGCCCGCAAACAGGCGGAACATCCGGTGGAGATCACCCTCAGAAATGCCGACAGCTTGAAATTCCAACCGTGGGGCGCACCCTATTCCGGATTTGGAAGATTTATCCAGAACGGCTTGACGCTTAAAGGTGATCTGCTCTTCTGGCATGACGGTGCAGCGCTGCTTATCGCCGTGCCCAGAACGGCGGAAAATGCTGTGATAGATATTGATGTCGAAAATAAAAAGGTCAGTGTCCCCGTTGCCCGCATCCGCAAAAACGGCAATTACGGCGCTGAAATGGGAACGCTCTGTCACGTCTATCTGGAAAAACGTCAATATCTGCCCGACCATCCCCGCGCATTGAACAGCCGTATCGCTGAATTGGCTCATTCGATCAAAGATCTGTCAGGCGTTTACCATATTCGCGCGGTTACGGCGAGCGGCAAGGTTTTCCGTTCGGCGCCGTTTGTTCCGAAAACCGCCAAAACTGTTGCAATACATCCGGGGTATTCAGTCAAAGATAGCAAATTCTGCAATGTTTCGGTACCGCGCAATGAAATAAAGCACCTTAAATACAGTTTCAGTAATGAATACGGTACTGTTTTCAAGTGCAATTATCCCGATTTTGACGGCCGCCTTGGTGCAGGGTTCCGTTACGTCTATCCGATGTGGCACGGAAGATTGCCCAAAGGAGCAGCTGAATGTGCCCCCGTGATCGCTGATAACGTATTGAAGTTTGACGGCAAAGGCAACTATATCGTGCTTCCGGTGGATGCGCTCCCGGCAGGCGCATTTACAGTCAGATTCAGCTGCAAACCGGCAAGCAAAACCAATATGGTGCTCTTCCGCCACGCCAAATATATTCCGACCTCCATCGAAAGCTGGATCGAAGGCGGCAAGCTCAAGCTCGGCTATACCTCTATGGGCCACAATTACCGCAACTTCAGCCACGAATTTGATACCGGACTTGATGTGAAGCTCAATGAGTGGAACGATATTGAGATCAGTTATAATTACCAGTATCTCAAAGCTTATGTCAACGGCAAGGCGGCGATCATTCCCTTCAACAAACGTCCCGGCAACTACTCTACTGCCTGTTTCGGCGGCTTCAATCAGCTGGATAAAAACTGCATCGGCCGCGATTTGAAGTTTTTCCACGGCGAATTGCGCAGTTTGGAGATCATCCACACCGCAACCCCCGGCTTGACTCCGGAGGAAAAAGCCCTGATGGAAGCCAAAAAAGCTGAAGATGCCCGAAAAATCAATATCAACGGCAAATTCCTCGGCGGCAAGCTCCCCCGTCAATGGTATGTCAACCGCGGTATGAAGCCGCTCGGTTCGACCTCGGTGAGTAAAAGCACCGTCGGCAACGCGGTGAAACTCACCCCGTCCGCAAGCAGCGCTATGCAGATTTACAGCGCACCGTTTGCGGTCAAGCCGGGCGAAAAAATCACCGTCCGACTCCATATCAAAGGTAAATCAGGTTCCGTCGGCATCAACTTTTACGATTCCAACAGCCGTTACATCCGGTTGGGTGCGGCGGAAAAGTTTGCTGATTGCGATGCGGAAAAAGAGTTCACCTTTACCGTCCCCGCACAGGGACAGGGCGGCATTCCGGCGCAGGGCAGAATAACGTTGTACACCGTTGCCGGAAGCGAAGCGGAGTTTGCCAATTTGAGCGCGATGCGTTGATAACGCAGTTCAAAAACGCAGATTTTTCCAGAAATCCGGGAGCTTTGCGACCGGAGATTTGATGGAGCATCGCACTTCAGGAGCGAAAATCGCAATGCGGCACTCTTCCAGAAGCTGCCAGAATTCGTAGAGACCGTCGGAGTCCGCCAGAGAACCGACGGTCTCCCACGCCGCATAAAATTTGTCCAGATACTCTTCCAGAATTTCACCTTTTTCGGCATCGCGGGCAGGGGCGTTGACCAAGCGCTCGGCACGCATTTTCAGCGCACGCAGATAGCGCGGGTAGTCGGTCGATACTGCCGGGCGGCGCAGGAATCCGGGCGAAAAGAGCAGATCAAGATGTTCGGTAATGGGAACGGCATTGTCTTTGGCGCGGCGGGCGACGGCGCGGATGGCACTTGCTTCTGAAGCATATTTTTCCAGCGCGGCAATAAGTTCATTGATATGGTCGCTCCAATTCATCTTCATCGTTTCGCAAATCTCTTCAAACTTTTCGCTGGAACGTACCTCCCACAAGTCGCACCCTGCGGCATTTTCGAGCGCGGCCATAAGCAGATCGTTTTCAAAATCGGATGCGCTGGTATTGAGCAGAAATGACATTTTCAACTCATTGGAGAAGCGCAGACTGCGCTTGAGAAACTTCATCTGCTGTTCGTTGGCAAGCACAAAGAGTTTCAATACCCCTTTGCGGTGACGGCGGCGGGCTTCATTGAGCTTGAGAAATAGCTGTTTGGAAACGGCGCCGTTTTCGACACTCAATGCAGGATAGCTTATTCTTCCGGAACGCGGCGGGATCTCCACTGATTCCGGAATGATACCGGCATCGCTTGGCCACGAGGTGAGTTTTTCGGCAATGTGACGCGCGGCTCCCGGGAGCGAAACGGAAAGTTTGGAGTTGCTCTTGATGCGCCCCGGAAGTTCGTGCAGACGTTCTTTCAGCTGACCGTGTTCATTCAATACGCCGAGTTTCAGTTTCAGATATTCCGGCAGTTTATCAAAGTTGAAACTGCGCGGCGGCAGTTCAGTTTCGCTGTCATAGAGAAGAAATTCCGCCATCGCCTCTTCGGGCGGAAGCTGACGGGCTGAGAGATCGTTTTTCAGATAATCGGCAAAACGGCGGGCGGTTTCCGGTATGCCGCCGTCAAATTTGCGCCGCAACTCTTTGGGCAGAGTGCGCAGCAGCGCTTCGCCGAATTCGGCATAGTAGCCCGGTATCGGGTAATCCAGCGCGCGGTCGGGGAGGATATTGAGCATAGACTCTTTGACCAGCAGCGTGATGCCGTCAAATTCACTGCCCGGTTCAAAGGTGTAGGAGAGTTTGAATCTGACCTTGTTGAACTCCAGATGGGCGGGGTAGTCTTTGGCATCGAACTTGATGAATTGTTCAAGCATAAGCTCATGGGGATCGAGATCAAGCGCTTTGGGATGCTGTTTCATAAAAAGCTTCAGCGATTTTACCGAATTGACTTCGGGCGGGATGGCGGCGCAGAAAAATTTCTCCGCACTGACTTCATCATAAAGCTGCCCGGGGCGGCGCATCCGCAGTTCGAGGGTCTGCAGTTCGGCTTTGGCATCGGTAAAGTTTTCCAGCGGTGTGCCGGGAAGATATACTTCGCCGCTTAAAATGCCTTCGCGGATAAAGATCTCCCGCGCCGCGGCCGGATTGCAGCGGCCGAAATCAACGCTCCGTCCGGCATTTACGATCAATCCGCCCAAAACCACTTTTTCCCGCGCACGGACAAAACCGCTGCGCTTTTCATAGTGTTCGGAATCGTATATCCTGCTGCACAAGTGTCCGGCGCACCGCTCCACCGCCAGCGGATCGATCGCCGCTGCCGTCCGCCCGAACACCCGGCTCGTTTCCACCAGATGAAAGGTGATTATCCACTCCGGAAGCGGCCGTTTTTTTCCGGCAAGTCCGCTGCCGGGGAAGATATGGAACTTTTTGCCGTCGGTGCCGCGGTAGATGCGGTTTTCTTTATCCAATACAGCAATATTGCGCGGAATGCCGCACAGTATTGCTTCGTGGATGTGCAGGGCAGGGGTCGTGTCAACTTCAGAAACATCTTCTCTGAAACGGATCGCATCGGCAAGTTCGATCACGAGATTGCGCCATTCGCGTACCCGCTTCAAATTGAGAAAATTCCGGGTGCAGAACTTGCGGAGGATGCTGTTGGATTCGCATTGCGCGATCGCGTTCCACAAATTGAGCAATGCGATAAAATCGCTGTTTTCATCCTTGTAACGGCGGTGGGCTTCATCGGCGGCCTGCGTTTTTTCAGCGGGGCGTTCGCGGACATCGCCGACGGTCAGCGCGGAGGTGAGCACCAGAAGCTGCGGTACCACCTTGCGCGAACTTGATTCAAGGAGCATTTTTCCCAGCGCCGGATCAAGCGGCAAGCGGGCAAGCATTCTGCCGTCGGGTGTGAGCCGATGGTTGTCATCAAACGCTTTGAGGTCGCACAAGGTGCGCATACCCTCTCTTATCAGCTGGCTTTTCGGCGGGTCGATAAAGGGAAAACGGAAGATATCCGGCATTTTCAGCGCCGCCATCTGCAAAATGACCCCCGCAAGCGAACTGCGTTTGATTTCAGGATCAGTAAAGGGCGCAAAACGGTTGTAATCATCCTCTGAATAAAGATGCACACAAATACCATCCGCAGTTCGTCCGCAGCGGCCGCGCCGCTGGCGCACCGAAGCTTGAGAGATCATCTCGATCTGCAGTTCCTGAATGCGGGTACGCGGATTGTAACGGCTTATGCGAGCCAGACCGGAGTCGATACAGAATTTTACATCAGGTATGGTCAAACTGGTCTCCGCAACGTTGGTACTGAGGATGATGCGGCGCTTGGTGCTGGATTGGAACACCTTCTGCTGATCGGCATTGCTCAACCGGGCGTAGAGCGGCAGGATCTCGGTATTGCGGTAGTTGCGGCCGTTGAGCATATCGGTGCAGTCGCGGATCTCGCGTTCTCCGGGCAGAAAGACCAGTATATTGCCGCGGGAATCAAAGCCGGAAAGCAGTTCCACCGCGCGGGCGACCTGTTCGGGCAGCTCTTCATCAATTTCAGGGGTAAGGAAAATATCTTCCACAGGAAAGGTGCGCCCCTCGATCTCAACGACAGGTGCTTCCGGGAAAAATTCCTGAAACTTCTCCAGATCCAAGGTCGCTGACGATATGGCGATCTTCAAATCTTTCCGTCTGCGCAGCAGATTTTTCAGCAATCCCAGAAGAAAGTCGATATTGAGTGTCCGCTCGTGCGCTTCGTCAATTATCAATGTATCATACTGCCGCAACAGGGGATCGTCCCTGAATTCCGCCAGCAAAATACCGTCGGTCATAAATTTCAGCACCGTCTCCTGTGTGGTGCGGTCTTCAAAACGCACCTGACTGCCGACACCGCAACCGTATTCGCACTTCAATTCATTAGACAGGCGGCGCGCCATCGCGGTGGCGGCGATACGGCGCGGCTGGGTACAGCCGATGCGGCCGTCGATACCGCGGCCGAGTTCGAGGGCGATCTTGGGAAGCTGGGTGGTTTTGCCTGAACCGGTGGCACCGCCGAGGATGAGCAGTTGGGAATCTCGCCACAAAGATTTTATTTCATCGACCTTGGAGCTTATCGGCAGATGTTCCGGATATGCTATCGTGAATTTTTCAACGGCATTTTTGCGCGCTTCGCGAAAGGCGGAACGGGGGTCATTCATTGAACAGCTACCTTTTCAGACAAAAAAAATGGAGCGAGTGACCGGATTCGAACCGGCGACAGTCACGTTGGCAACGTGATACTCTACCAGCTGAGTTACACTCGCTCAAGGAATAAACATAATATATCATCTCAGGAGTATATTGTCAAGCAAAGTTGCGGAAAAAAATGAAAAAAACTTGAGATTTTTTTAAACATCTCTTATGAAAAGAAATTTTTGACCCCTTCCAATATCATTCCCGCCGCTAACGCTGACAGAAAAAGCCCGGTCAGCTTGGTGATTATGGCGATCCCACGCTTGCCCAGAGTCCGCTCCGCTTTTGTTCCCGCCAGCAGCAGCGCGGTCAACAGTACTGCCGCAAGCGCGATCGCCCCCAGATTGAATACTATTGATGCGAAAGTTTTCTTCTCCATACCGATGACGATCAATCCGGCACTGGTTCCCGGGCCGACTGCCATCGGTATCGCCAACGGTACTACCGCAATATCTCCGCTCTGCGCTTCGCTCTTTTCTTCTTTTTTTCCATTATCGCCCAGAACAAGCTTTATCGCACACACCATCAATATCACGCCGCCGCCGATCCGGAATACATCAATATTGATTCCGAACAGATTGAATATCACCGTTCCGGAAAAATACAATATTATCCCTGCCGCCAGCACCGCAACTGCGCTTCGCAATACGATATTCTTCCGGGTGCGTTCATCTTCGTTTGCCGTCAGCGCCAAAAAGGTCGAAAGTACCGCCGACGGATTAAGCAATATCAATATATGCAGTGTCAACATTAAAAATTTTACCACGATTCTGATCCTTTTTGTTTGATATTTTGAATGATGTTCATTATATTATACAACAACAGCACGGTTTTTACAAATGAAAAATTCAATATATTTTACTTTTTTTTAATATTATGAACAAAAAAGAGCAATTTTCCGAAGTTCCGGCCGTCGGCGATAATTTGAAACGCGAGCGGCGTAAACAGCATTTGACTCTGGATGCGCTGGCTTTGGCAAGCGGAGTGTCCAAGGCAATGCTTTCGCAGATCGAAGCCAATAAAGTAAATCCCACCATAGGTACTTTGTGGAAGGTGGTCAAGGCGCTCAATATCGATTTTGACGCCGTTTTGAGCGTTGAACAGAATCAGAGCAAAAAATTCGATATCACCCGCTCCGAAAATATCACTTCACTTAAGACAGGGCAATCAAATGCCGTTTTCCGGGTGCTTTCACCTTTGAGTATGGCGGATTATCTTGAACTGCATCTGGTGACTCTGCCCGCCGGATGTATCCACGCTTCGCATCCGCACACCCCCGGCACTGAAGAGTATCTCACCATACTTTCCGGAAGTATTACCGTTCGGGCAGGCGAAAATCACGCTCAACTAAATGCCGGTGATGTCATCGTTTTTCAAGCCGATGTGGAGCACACTTTGGAAAATTCCGCTTCCACCCCCGCCGAATTATATATGGTGATCCGCTTTCCCGGGGCGTGATACATTGGGGGGAGATAATTTGATAAGCTTTTTGCGACCAACGGGAGCAAAAAATACTCCGCTTTTCTCGGAAGGGGTGGGGTGTGGGGAGGGG